>NZ_VFVO01000002.1:0-668583 GCF_006442875.1 Mesorhizobium sp. B2-3-15
ACGAGATCCAGCTGACCGACGCCATGGTTCGCCTGTCGCAGGAGCAGCCATTCTTTGCCCAGCCTTTCAAGGGGCGCATGTTCGACTGCGGTTCCAAGGAAGGGTTCATCCAGGCCAATATCGCCTTCGCGTTGGCGCGCGACGACATGAAGGGCCCGGTTTTCGAGATGCTCCGGGAGTTCGTCCGGACGCATGAACGCCAGGAAGAAGCCGCATAATGCCCATCTTTCGGGAGTATTGTCGGGTGGCTGACGGCGCAGGGGCCGGCCGGCTCCGCGCTGTCCGGCACCAAGCGTGTGTCGCGCCTGCCAATGCTCCCGATCTCTCCGGGGCCTGCGAGCGAGACAAGCCAGAATTGGACCGAAGATGAACTATGCCAATTTTCCTCTCGACAAGAGGATGCCATTGCCGAATTCGGAAGCAGGAGACGGCGACGACTTCATCGACATCGAGCGGCTGCTTGGCATGGCCGCACGGCAGGCCAAGGTGGTTGGCGTGTGCGCCGTCATCGGCCTCTTCCTGGGCATGCTCTATCTGCAGACCACGCCGCCAAAATTCGTGTCGGTTTCCAGCGTGTTGATCGATGAAGGTCTGAACAAGATCGTCGACGACATCTCGGCGGCATCGACGACGATGCAGACCGATTCCGCGATTCTGAGCCAGATCGAGATCCTGACCTCGACGCGGCTTGCCGCCGTGGTCGTCGACAAGCTCAAGCTCGACCAGAACGACACGTTCATGAACCCGCCCCAGTCGGCCCTTGCCCAGGGCGTCGGCCTGATCCGTGGTCTGATCCAGTATGTTCGTCCGAGCAGCCCGGTCATGCCGGGCGTCGGCGATATCACCAAGCTCGACCCCGCCGCGCGCGATGCGCTGATCGCCACGTCGCGCCGCGACTACGCGATCCTCAAGCTGCAGAACGAGATCAGGGCGGATCGCGTCGGGCGAAGCTACGTTATCGCGCTTGGCTACCAGGCGACGGATCCGGCATTGGCGAAGGCCATCACCAAGGCCTATGCAGACGCTTATCTCGCCGACCAGCTCGATGCCAGCTTCGACGCCACCGAGCGCGCGGCGGTCTGGCTGCAGGGCCGGCTAACCGAACTGCGCGAGAGCTCGCAGCAGGCATCGCTGGCGGTCGAGAAATTCAGGGCCGAACACGGCCTGTCCGCCAACAGCGACGGCCAGCTGATGAGCGACAAGCAGCTCGCCGACCTGAACGCCCAGCTCATCGTGGCGCAGGCCGACACCGCGCGTGCCAGCGCCCGTTACCAGCAATACAAGTCGATCGTCGACAGCGGCTCGGACAACGCTTTCAAGGATGCCGCCATATCCAGCGACCAGCCAGCCAGCTCGGTCATTGCGGCGTTGAAGACCCGCTACCTCACGGTCGCCAAACGGCAGCAGGATGTCGAGGCGAATTTCGGCCCGCAGCATCCGCAGGCGGTGGCGCTCGCCAAGGAGAAGGCCGATATCTCGACGCAGATCTTCGGCGAACTGAAGCAGCTCACCGAAAGCTACCGCAACGAGTATGAGGTGGCGTTGGCGCGCGAGACCGCGCTCAGGGCCAATGTCGCCGCCGCGCAGGGCAAGAGTTCGATCGACAACCAGTCGCAGGTCCAATTGCGTGATCTCGACCAGAAGGCGACGGCACTCTCCACGCTCTACCAGACGTTCCTCGGACGCTACGAGGAAGCCGCGCAGCAGCAATCCTTCCCGGTCGGCAAGATCCGCATCATCTCGGATGCGTCGACGCCGCTTGCCGCCTCGAGCCCGCGCACCGTCATCGTGCTCGGCCTTTCGCTGGTGCTCGGGGTTCTGATGGGCGCCGGCTTCGGCGGCCTCAACGAGTTCAACGAGCGGTTCTTCAGGACCGGCGAGGAGGTCCGCGACCGCGTCGGCCTCAAATTCCTCGGGTACCTGCCGACCATCGGCAGCAAACCGAGCAAGGAAGACAAGCCAGCCGAACCCGATCTCAAGGTCGCCAGATCGCCGGCCGCGATCGAAAGGCGCGCACGGATGCGGGTGAGCATCGACGCTCCGGCATCGATGTTCTCCGAAACGCTGCGCAGCGCCAAGATCGCCTTCGATGTGGTGATGGAAGGGCAAGGCAGCCGCGTCATCGGCGTGATCTCGGTCCTGCCCGGCGAAGGCAAGTCGACGGTCGCGGCCAATCTCGCCGGGCTGCTCGCCGCCAATGGCTCCAGGACGCTGCTCATCGACGGCGATCTGCGCAATCCGGGCCTTAGCCGCAGCCTCGGCATGGAAGCCGAGCAAGGCTTGATGGAAGCGGTGGTGAGCGGCCAGACTTGGCAGTCCGTCGGCAAGATCGACAGGCAGACCAAGCTGGCGATCATTCCGGCTGTGCTGCGCGGGCATTTCTCGCACACCAGCGAGCTTCTCTCCTCGGCCGGCATGCGGCGTTTCATCGAGAACGCCAAGGAGACCTTCGAATACATCGTCGTCGATCTCCCGCCGCTTGGCCCGGTGGTCGACGCCAAGGCCTTCGCGCCGCTGGTCGACGGCTTCGTGCTCGTCACCGAATGGGGCCGCACGCCGCGCGCCATGGTGCGTTCGATGCTGGAATCCGAACCCTATGTCGCCAACAAGATCGTCGGCGCGGTGCTGAACAAGGTCGATCTGAAGAAGCTCGCCAAATACGGGTCGTTCGGCGCGTCGGAGAAATTCTTCGACAAGTACTCGAGCTATTATCTCGACAAGTCGGAAGTGCGTTCGAAGGCGGCGGTCTGAGATAAGGCCGTTGCCATCATGTCTTGAACCTGCGCACCGTCCGGCCGCCGTTCATGCGGCCGGACATGAGGCGGAGCGGCGTATAGCTCGAGGCTATGCCGCCTTCAGCCGGTAACGGAAAAGCGTGTGGTCGAGCAGCAGCCGGATGCGCGGTTCGGCCTCGGTTGCCACCAGCCAGCTTGCCGCGATCATGGTCGCGCCGACCATTGCCATCGACAGGAGATAAGGCAGCCCGGAGCGCACCATGGCGCCGAGCATCGCCGCGCCGATGACGTCGTGGATCAGATAGAGCGGATAGGTCATCAGGCCGATCCGGCGCCAGCCGCTCCATCTGAGATCAAGCGTGAGCGACCACGCCATCAGCGCGATGGCCGCGAGGAAGATCAAGATTGGCGGCCCGTACGGCATCACGGCTCCGACTTTGATGCTATGGACGTCGACGGAGCTGGCGATCTGCAGCACCCCACCGCCGAGGAACAGCAGGCAGAAGCCAAGGCGAGACGCCGTCACCGCCTTGAACCGCATCAGCCAGATGAGCACGCCGACCGCGAAGAATGAGCCATGATGCACCAGCACGAGCTGCAGCCACCGCGTCTCGGCGAAGGCGGACCAGCCGAGCGGATAATAAAGGCACCAGAACAGCGTGCTGACCATGCCGATGACGATGGCAACCCTTTCCATCAGGTTGAAACGGCCGAGCCGCAGCAGGATCCAGACGATGGCGTAGAAGGCGATTTCGATGCCGAGCGTCCAGTAGACGCTGTCCACCCAGGGACCATAAGGCGCGAACAGGCCGGTGCGCACGAGCCGAACCACCGCATCGGTCGGCCAGCTCAAGCCGATCAGCAGCAACAGCGCCGTGGTGATCGGGGCACAAATCCAGACCGCCGGCGCCAGCCTTTTGACCCTTGCCTCGAAAAACCGCAGCGGCGTCGAATTCTCGGCGCTGAAGGCAATGACGAAACCGCTGATGACGAAGAAGATCTCGACGCCGACCCAGCCGGACCCGACCCAGGCGCCGATCCCAGGCTGCGCCGGAACGCCACCAGTCGCTTGCGCCGAGATGCCGTCGGGATAGGCCCAGACCCAGAAGCCGTAGTGATAGACCATGACCAGCACGGCGGCGAGAAACCGCAGGATGTCGATACCGCCAAAGGTTATTTTTTTCTGAGCCATGCGATCCAATCGAATGGCCCCCCGCGGGAACTGTAGGGCGGAATGTTGCATCGCACAATCTACGATTGCGCCCAGCGGTCATCACAAAGTTCGCCGCGTCGCAACATCGCGCAACGGTAGCTCCAGTCAGGTCCCGGCAGTGCTCCTTAGACGCCGATTCCGCGCTCCGTCAGGGCAGCGGTGATCTCATCGAGGATGGCGGGGTCGTCGATGGTTGCAGGCATCATCCACGCTTCCTTGTCGGCGATCTTCTGCATGGTGCCGCGCAGGATCTTGCCCGAGCGCGTCTTGGGCAGGCGCTTAATCGTCACCACGGTCTTGAAGGCGGCCACCGGGCCGATGCGCTCGCGCACCAGCGCGACGACCTCCTTCTCGATGGCGGCGCCGTCGCGCGCGACACCGGCGTTCAGCACCACGAAGCCGAGCGGAATCTGGCCCTTCATCGCATCGGCGATGCCGACGACGGCGCATTCGGCGACATCGGGATGGGCGGCCAGCACCTCTTCCATGGCGCCCGTCGACAATCGGTGGCCGGCAACGTTGATGATATCGTCGGTGCGGGCCATCACGTAGAGATACCCGTCCTCGTCGATCATGCCGGCATCGGCCGTCTTGTAGAAGCCGGGGAACTCATCGAGATAGGCCTGGCGGAAGCGGGCATCGGCGTTCCACAGGGTCGGCAGGCAGCCCGCGGGCAGCGGCAGCTTGACCACGACATTGCCGAGCGTGCCGCGCGGCACCTCATGGCCGGCATCGTCGAGCACGCGGATATCGTAGCCGGGCATCGGTACCCCGGGCGAGCCGTACTTCACCGGCAACAGGCCGAGCCCGGCGGGGTTGATGGTCATCGGCGATCCGGTCTCGGTCTGCCACCAATGATCGACCACCGGCACGTTCAGCTTCTGCTCCGCCCATTTGATGGTTTCGGGGTCGGCGCGTTCGCCGGCCAGAAACAGGGTGCGGAATTTCGACAGATCATATTTCGGCACGAACTCGCCTTTGGGATCCTGCCCCTTGATGGCGCGGAAGGCAGTCGGCGCGGTGAACAACGCAACCACGCCATGTTCCGCGATAACGCGCCAGTAGGTGCCGGCGTCGGGCGTGCCGATCGGCTTGCCTTCGAACAGGATGCTGGTGCAGCCATGCAGCAGCGGGCCGTAGACGATGTAGGAATGGCCGACCACCCAACCGACATCGGACGCCGCCCAGAACACTTCCCCGGGCTTCACGCCGAACTCGTTTTCCATCGTCCATTTCAGCGCCACCATGTGGCCGCCATTGTCGCGAACGATGCCCTTGGGCTGGCCGGTCGTGCCTGATGTGTAGATGATGTAGAGTGGATCGGTGGCAAGCACCGGAACGCAGTCGACATTGGCGCCGGCCGCCCGCTCCCGCGCGACCGCGTCCGCATAGTCGATGTCGTAGTTTTCCCTGAGCTCGCAGCGCAACTGGTCGCGCTGCAGGATCAGGCAGGCGTCCGGCTTGTGGCGGGATATCTCTATCGCCTTGTCGAGCAGCGGCTTGTAGGCGACGACGCGGCCGGGTTCCAGGCCGCAGGACGCCGAGATGATCAGCTTCGGCCTGGCGTCGTCGATGCGGGTGGCGAGCTCATGCGAGGCAAAACCACCGAAGACGACCGAATGCACGGCGCCGATGCGGGCGCAGGCGAGCATGGCGATGGCCGCTTCCGCCACCATCGGCATGTAGATGATGACGCGGTCACCCTTGCCGACGCCGCGGTTCTTTAACACCGAGGTCAGCGCCACCACCTCGCGCTTCAGTTCGGCATAGGTGAACTTTTTCACCGTGCCGGTGATGGCGCTGTCGTATATCAGCGCGATCTGGTCGGCCCGCCCGCCGGCGACATGCCGGTCAAGGGCATTGTAGCAGGTGTTGCAGGTCGCGCCAGTGAACCAGCGGCCGTAGACGCCGGCGGTGGCATCGAACACCCTGTTCCAGGGCGAATACCAGTCGATGGCGCCGGCCGCGTCGGCCCAGAATTTTTCCGGGTCGCGTTTCCAGCCGTCATAGATCTCGTGATAGCGTGAAGCCATCCGTACCCTCCCGGAAACCATTTGCCGTCTTTGCAAACAGCCTATGCTGTTTTTTCCGGCGCTGTCTTCCCTGATTTTCGTTTGAACCGGTCTTGTCCTGACCGGGATGCCCGCTGTCCGACGATATCGAGCGAGAGGATGTGAGCGCATGCGCCATCAATGGTCGATCGAGGCCAGGCTCGAGGAACCGTCCGACCTCCTACAGCCTGTCGGATCCTGTGAACACCGGCCGGCAAGCCGGCGGTGATCGTCGTGCTGGTGCAGCGCTTCAGCCAGGGCTTTTTTAAGGGTGCGATCGCCGCTTCATAGCGGTGACCGAACAACCCGCTGAACAATTCGTCGATTGCCGTCTAACAAGCCGGATTCGTTGGGCGAATGTCGACGGCGCTAGATCGGCAAGGCCACCAGCATGAGACCGACGCCGCCGAAGATCAAAATGGCTGTCGCCAGAGCTTTTCGATGACGTTCGAAAGTCGGAGCTCGCTCCCAATTGTAACGCATACGCTATCTCCCCAAGACCCGGGGAGTTCTTACCTTATCTCAGGGAAGAAAAGCAACGGTGCCGCCGGTCAGCATGCTTGCCTGGCGCGCCTTTCCGGCGACTATTTCTGGGACGATTTTCGACTCTGGATGGATGTTGCGGCCTCACGAGAGTATGTCCGCAAAATAAAGCCACGCGAGCCATCCCGGCCGACCAATAGACAGCGCCCCACCACCGCGCTATCTCATTTCCGGGTTTTGCATGGCTTTTGGGGTTCGTTATGGAAATTGCCTCTGGAACGGTTCTGCGACTGGCGGACGATGCCTCGGTTCAGCATGTCGGCGACGGCGCGGTGGTGCTTTTGGCGCGCAGCGGCCAGCTTTATACCTGCAACGGGACGACCGAAGCCTTTCTCGACAAGGTGGATGGCGTGCGCAGCCTCGGCCAGATCGTCGGCCTGCTTTGCGAGGAGTTCGAAATCGACAAGGGCACGCTTGACGAGGACATGGCGGCGCTGGCCAGCGATCTGGTCTCGGAAGGCATTCTCGCTGCTCCAGGCTTGATGGCTGAAGGCACCGCTTGATGGTGGACGGTCCTCTCCTGCGCGCCTTGTTCCGCTGTCATCTCTGGGCAAGCGCGCGGCTGATGCCAATTCTCATTGCCAATCGCAGCTTCGAGGACGTGCTGAAATGGGCGCCGCTCGCCTCGCCGGCGCCCTATCGCGGCCTGCCTGCCCCCTACATTGTCGCCCGCGTCAACCGTGCCGTGCGTCATCCCTGGCTGATGCGTGACCGCAGATGCTTGCGGGAGGGCTTGCTCGGCCATCGCTTCCTGCGCCTTGCCGGTTTCGATCCGCAGCTGCGTTTCGGCGTCGATCCGAAGTCGCTGCAAGCGTCGCGGCTGGCGGCGCATTGCTGGGTGTGCCTGGACGGCAAGCCGGTGGTCAGTGACAGCCTTCCCGGCATGGTCGAGATCTACCGTCACCCCGCCACCGCCGCCACGAAGGTGCGTTCCGCTTGACCAGACCTTCAGTATTCTATGACCTCAATGGCCAGATCCTCGGCATATCGGCCGAGCGCCCCGGCCTGTGGCAGGATTTCGACGGGATGCTGGGCACCTTGCGTGTCACAGGTCCCGTCGAGCCGGATTTTCGTCTCGAGATCACAGAGGCGGACGTTCTGGACGAAGCGCCCGGCGGATCGCTCGTCTTCGAGGGCGAGATACCGGAGGACGGCTACTGCCGGATGATCGCGGATGGCGGCACGGTCCATCTCGTCTTTCCCGAACGCCAAGCCGTTGTCGTCAATGACGAGGAGGGTTGGGCCGAACTCCGGGTTCGCCCCGGTGCGAAGGCCGCCTGGACGCCATCGATGCTGGTGTTGGACGCAGCACTCGACGCAGGCGGCCAGCATATGCTGCACACGGCCGGGCTGACGCTGCCGGGCCGCGACGCCGTCGTGCTGGTCCATGCCCCGAGCGGCACCGGCAAGACTACCACATCGCTGGCCTTGGCAACGCAAGGATTCGGCCTGTGCTCCGACGACGCCATGATCCTGAATCTCGCTTCCCCCACGCCTGCCGCCTGGGGTTTGCCGCGCCATGTCAAGATCCATGAGAAGACCGCGCGGATGATCCCGCTTGTGGCGCCATGCCTCGGTCTGTCATGGGACCGCAATGGCGAACAGGCTGTTTCGCTGGAAAAGCTGAGTGGGATCGTAAAAATCGAAAGTCCGACCGCCCGTCCGGTCGCAGCGCTCCTGCATCTTGCGCGATCCGGCGACGAAGAGACCCGGCTCGCGCCCATGGCCCGGACCGACGCGATGGTGGCGCTGGCGATGGACAATGTCCGCACCGGCGCGACCGGTCTGCTGCCGCTGCAGAAGCGCAGGTTGGCGGCGATCCGCGGACTGGTGTCGTCGGTGCCGACCTTTACCCTGGAAGTAGGCGTGCGTCCGGCCGATGCGGCGGCGCTGATAAGCGCTAGGTTGGCATCACTGGACTGACGGTTCCCTCAAGCGGCGTATGGCCTGGCCTTGGCCAGCCGCTGGATCCAGCGAAAGGCATCGCGGCGTAGCCGCGAGCCGATCTTCTCCCGGGAATTGACCCTGAGCAGCGTGTTGGTCGTGATCAGCTTCTTGGCCAGTCGGATCGACAGGTCGGGCTTTATTCGCCCGGCGAGTGCCAGCGCATGCGGTTCGTCGAACAGCCGCCCGGTTACGTTGAGCACGATCGCAAGTTCGAGTTCGATGCCGGTCATGCGCGCGGCGTCGAGCAGGCGGGTTTCCGAAACCGGGGATTGCAGCGCCCTCACACCTTGCAGCACGTCGACGCAAAGCTGCAGACGGTGGAATTTGTGGCCGCCGGCGGCATGCACGATGGCGATCGTCAGAAGGGCGGCCGGCGTATCCGTCGCGCCGCCATCGATGATGCCAAGCTCGCGAAAACCCAGCGACAGGCGCCGCCGCATGCCGGTGTCGTGCACAAGGTCGCCATGCAACTCGACCAGCAGGCTGGAATTCTCCTTTTCCAGCCATTTGAATTCCTGCAGCCGGTAAGATTCGGCCTCGTTGCTGGCAAGCTCGAAGCCGCATGCCGCAATCACCCGGTTTGCCCGCGCAAGGTCGGCGGGCTCGACCAGGATGTCGATGTCGGTGAAAGGCCGGTCGGATACATTGCGGTAGAGTTTTCGTGCGAAGACCGGCCCCTTGACGATCCGCGCCGGAATGCCTTCCGCCGCCATTCCCTTCATGATGCGGTCGCCATGGTACTGAAGCAGCATCGACTGGCCGGTGGCGATCGTCGCCCTCTGGCGCAGGTCGTCGAGTTTGTCTCGCAAACCAGTATCCGACGGCAGGTGCGCATCGCCACGCTCCCCGAGCTTGCGCAGCATGATCGGGAGGACGCCGTGGAATTCGACATTGTCGAGCAGGGCAGACAGGGCCTTCGCCGATAAATTCTCCCCGACCGCCACAGCCTCCGGATCGGCGAAGCGCAGCAGCAGTTTTTCTTCAGCTGGAGTAAGAGACGGCAGCATCGATCCGGACAAATCCATCGTTATGTGGATTGTCCGGAATGGTCGCAGAAAAGCACGGCTGAAGCCAGCCTTACACGCCCCAGCGCAGCGCGGCGGTGCGGACAGGTGCGTCCCACCATTCCGTCAGTTCGTCGTCGAGCAGGCTCAGCGTGATCGAGCAGCCGGCCATGTCGAGCGAGGTGACATAGGTGCCGACCAGCGACCGGGTAACCGTCACGCCATGTTGCTCGAAAATCCGGCGGGCGCTGTTGTACATCAGATAGAGCTCCATCAGCGGCGTGCCGCCGAAGCCGTTGACGAACAGCAGCGCGGGTCCTTTCGCCCTGTCGTCGAGATCGCCCAGGATCGCAGCGCAGATTTCTTCGACAATTGCATCGGCGCTTTTCAGCCTGTCGCGCCGGCGGCCGGGCTCGCCATGGATGCCGACGCCGAATTCCATCTCGCCTTCGCCGATGTCGAAGGTCGGTTTGCCGGCAGCCGGCACGGTGCCGCTGGTCAATGCCACGCCCATCGAGCGGGTGGCGTCGTTGACGCGGTCACCCAGCGTCTTCAACGCAGGCAACGCCACCCCGTGCTCGGCGGCGGCGCCAACGATCTTTTCCACCACCAGCGTGCCCGCCACGCCGCGCCGCCCGGTTGTGTAGGACGAATTCTCGACGGCGACGTCGTCATTGGTGACGACCTGCAGCACGCCATCGGACATCTCCGCAGCCATCTCGAAGTTCATCACGTCGCCTTCGTAGTTCTTGACGATGAACAGGCAGCCGGCGCCGGTGTCGACGGCTTGCGCGGCCGCCAGCATCTGATCCGGTGTCGGCGAGGTGAACACCTGGCCAGGACAGGCGGCGTCCAGCATGCCACGGCCGACAAAGCCGCCATGCAGCGGCTCGTGGCCGGAGCCGCCGCCGGAGATCAGCGCCACCTTGCCCGGCTTGAGCATCTTGCGGCGGATGAATTTGTGCTCCTCGCCAAGCACAAGGATGTCGGCATGGGCGGCCGCGAAACCGTCGAGGCTCTCGGTCAGTACCGTGTCCACCGAGTTCATGAATTTCTTCACGGCCGTCTCCTCCCGAAATAGCCTGCATCAAGGGTCGTTCAGCCGCTCTTGCCGGTGATGCTGGTGACCTTCTGGATGAATTCGTTGATCGCTCGGTCGAGCGCCGCATTCTGCTTGTCGTCGCCGAAATCCGGCACGATGAGCGAAACGTGCCTTGTCTTGCGCGCGCCCGAGGCGACCGAGATCTTCCCGGGATGTGCCTGGTGATAGGCGGCAAGAAACTGGTCCCGCTCGGCCTGGCTGAAATGGCAGACGGAAAAGATGGCCGGCAGATGTTTCGACGGAATGGGAATCGAGTAGCTCGGGCTCGAAATCTGCGTGACGAAGCTGCGGTGCTTGCCAAGCGCATCGGCGAGCCGCTGGCGCATGCCGGACGGCCGCTGGTCGATAACCTGCGACAGGATCGTCTTGTAGGCGCGGATCGCTTCTTCGGAACCGGGTTCGGGTTTGATGTCGGCCATGCCTAGACCGGAACGTCGGCTATGGCCGCCTTGGCCATGGCGAGTTGCGCCGGCGCCACGGAAAGATCGCGCAGACCGGCTTCCAGCAGAGAGGGAATCGAGGCGGGGTCGCCGCCGGCATCGCCGCACAGGCTGACGGCGATCCCGGTCTCCCGTCCAAAGGCCGCGACCGAGGCGATCAGCCTCAACACCGCAGGATGGCGGACTGAATTCAGGTGTGCCACAGCGGCATTGTCGCGGGCGGCCGCCATCACATATTGCGTCAGATCGTTGGAACCGATCGACAGGAAGGCGACGCCGGTAAACGCCTCCGGCGCGATGGCCACCGAAGGCACTTCGACCATGATGCCGAGCGGCGGCATCTTGTGCGCGATGCCGCGCGCGGCAAGGGCTACCCGCTCCTCGGCGAACAGGGCGGCGGCGCTCTCATACTCTGCTGATGTGGCGATCATCGGAAACATGATTTTGAGATTGCCGTGTAGCGCGGCGCGCAGCAATGCCCTGATTTGAATCCGGAATATGTCGGGCCTGGCCAGCGACAGCCTGATGCCGCGCAGGCCAAGGAATGGATTGCCTTCCTCGACGGTGAAGCCCGGCACCGGCTTGTCGCCACCGGCATCGACGGTACGGATCGTCACCGGCTTTTCGCCGGCCCATTCCAGCACCTTGCGATAGGCACGATACTGCGTCTCCTCATCCGGCAGCGTCTTGCCGAACAGGAATTCGGTGCGCATCAGGCCGACACCGTCGCAGGTCGCGATGTCGATGGCATCGACATCCCTAGGGTCGGCGATGTTGACCTGTACGCGCACCGTCGTGCCGGTTTTTGTCACGGCCGGCCGCGCCAGAAAAGTCCGTGCCTTACCCTGGCCGGCGGTGAAGGAGGAGGATGACTGCCGGAACGAGCCGATCTCGGCGGGCGAGGGCGCCAGGACGATATTGCCGTGCTCCGCGTCGAGCAGTGCCATGTCGGCAACAGCGGCAAGCGGCTCGCGCAGGCCCACGACCATCGGCACGCCACGCGAGCGTGCCAGCATGGCGACATGGCTGGCGGTGCTGCCTGCCTTCAGCGCGATGCCGCCGCCATGGCTCCAGTCGGTTTCGAGAAAGCGCGTCGGCGCGATGTCCTCGCCATAGAGGATGGCGCCGGACGGCGCGGCTTGGTCACTGTCCTCGGTCAGGGCACGCAGCACCTGGTCCCTGATATCCCGAAGGTCCGTGGCGCGGGCGCGGAAATAATCCTGGTCCGAAGCCTCGTAGCCGGCGATCTCGGCATCGAGCGCCTGCCGCCAGGCCGTGTCGGCGGGTGTTCCGGAAGCGATCGATGAGAAGGCCGGCCCGCTCAGCGCGTCGTCTTCCAGCATGGCGATGTGGAATTCGAGTATGTCGGCGGCATCTTTCTCGGCGGTCCCGACCATGGCCACGAGCCGGTTCACCGCCTTGCCGATCGCGGCTTGCAGCGACGCCCTCTCCTCGACGGAGCTTGCCTTGCTAACGTAAACGCCTGCGGGCCGGCCGAGGTCGAACAGAGGTCCCTCGGCATAGCCGACCGAGGCAGGAACACCCTCAATGCGCATGGCACGCGTTCCCAGCGGGTGAGCGCAGGCGCGGATCGGCCTCAAGCCGAGCGGACATGGCCGGCGTCCTCGTCGAAATCGCGCTGCACCAGTTCGACCAGCGCGCGGATAGCATCATCGGCACCATCGCCGTTGGCCCTGATGTGCAGCACCGTGCCCTTCGGCGCCTTGGCCGCCATCACCTTGACGATGCTTTTTGCATCGAACCATGGGCCGTTGGCGGCGAGTGCAATCTCCACCTCGGCGGCAAAGCTCTTGGCCAGCTTGGTGAACTTCACCGAAGGACGCGCATGCAGGCCCACATCGTGCGTGATCAGGATGGTCGCTTCGGCGGTTGCGGACATGTGTTCAAAAATCCCGTTCGCTCACGACGGCGACAATTCGTGCGCCGTCGCCACCACTTCCCGGAGCGAGGCGCCGCCGGATGCCTCGGTCGCCGCCATCACCGCGCCCTCGACGATCGGCGCGTTGCAGACGATGATTTTGTGCGCACGCGGTTCGCCGATCAATTCCACCGCCATTTCCGAATTGGTCTCGGCGCCGCCGAGATCGACAAGAATGGCGACGCCGGCGTCCGACCAGGCCTTGTCAATGGCGCCCATGATCGCCTCGACATTGGTGCCGAGCCCGCCATGGCCGTTTCCGCCGCACCACGCAAGCGGCACCTCGTCGCCGACCATTTGGCGTACCATGTCGGCCGTGCCCTCCGCGACCAGCGGCGAATGCGAGACGATCACGATCCCGACATTGCTCATGCCTTGCCCCCAATGATTTGCGCCAGCGTGCGCACCAGCAGCGCGGTCGAGCGCGCGCCGGCATCCATATGGCCGATCGAGCGGTCTCCGAGGAACGAGGCGCGGCCGCGCAGTGCCTTCATAGGCACCGTCGCGTCGGCGGCAGCGTCGGCGACGTCGGCTATTTCAGCCGCCGTCCTTTCCCCGGCCAAGGCGTCATGCACCGGCCGCAGCACATCGAGCATGGTTTTTTGCCCTACCTGCGACTTGCCGCGCGCGGCCACCGCTTCGATCGCCTTGCGGAAGGCAGCCGTCAGATTGGCGCGGTCGGGTTCCGCCGAAATCTCCTTGCCGAGCGCCATGAACAGCGTGCCGAACAGCGGGCCGGAAGCGCCGCCCACCGTCATCACCAGCTTGGTGCCAATTGCCTTCAGGGCGTCCGGCAGCGGCTTCGCGGCGAACACGTCGGCCTCGGCCCGTACGGCGTCGAAGCCGCGCTTCATGTTCAGCCCGTGGTCGCCGTCGCCGATCGCCTGGTCGAGCGCGGTCAATTCCTCGGCGTGCGCGGCAATCGCATCCGCGGCGGCCGTGATAAGCCTCGAAAGGTCCAGCGCCGTCATGTCGCCCGAATTCCCGGTTTGCACCTTGCCGGCAGTAGCGAAAGAACGGTCGTTCGACAACTGATGCATGCGTCAGGCCGTGACAAGCAGTGTGGCGGCGGCCGCGAACACCTCTGCCACGGCATGAGCACCCGGATCGACCACGCCCTGCAATCCGGCACCGACATAGGCGGACCGCCCGGCTTTTGCCTTCTCCATGGCCGCGGTGGCCTCCGCACCGCGCCGGGCTGCTGTCGCCGCGTCGCCAAGGCCGTTGCCGTCGAGGGCCTTCAAGGCCGGCTCCAGCGCATCGACCATGGTGCGATCGCCGGGTTTGGCGCCACCGTAGAAGGTCATGCGTTCAAGCCCGGCGAGCAGGGCCTTGGGCACACCGGCGCCACC
Organism: Mesorhizobium sp. B2-3-15; assembly: GCF_006442875.1. Lineage (NCBI taxonomy): Bacteria > Pseudomonadati > Pseudomonadota > Alphaproteobacteria > Hyphomicrobiales > Phyllobacteriaceae > Mesorhizobium > Mesorhizobium sp. B2-3-15. The sequence goes on from NZ_VFVO01000002.1 coordinate 14,327, forward strand.
GTCCAGGGCCCGTCCGGCCGCCGTGAAAAAGATCGACAGCAGCACCCCGCTGGAGCCGCCCATCGATGCGCTCAATATGTCGCCCACTGCACCTAGGGTCGCCGCGGGGTCGGCAAGCGGCAGCGTGTCGAGCCGATCAAGAACGCTTCGTGCGCCGGTCGCCACCGTCGAGCCGGTGTCGCCGTCGCCCGCCTTGGCGTCCAGTCCGTTCAATGCCGCTTCGAGCGAAATCAGCTTCTCGCAGACGGTGACGATCAGGCGCCTCGTCCCGGCATCCTGGCTAGCCCTGTGTGCCGTGCTTTGTCCGGCTGCTTTTGCCATCGGTACGACAGCGGGCGCAACGAGCGGCTTGGCCGGCATCCAGGCGTGCGGGCCGACCGGCGCCAGCAACGCGGCCTCGCGTGCCGCATCGAGCCGGATCAGCGACAGCGAGAACCCGTTCATGTTGAGTGCCGTCATCAACGGTCCGGGGCCAATTGTGAACTTCACTGTCTTTGCCAGCGGTGAGGCAAGCACCGCATTGGCAACCAGCGACATTTCGAGCGGCGGCACGGAACCGAGATTGTTGATCAGCAAGGCATGGCCGGCCTTCGCGTCGAGCCGCCCCGCGAGTCGCTCCGCCATGACAGCCACCAGCTTGTCGGCACTCTGCACCGCGATGCGCTCGACCCCCGGCTCACCGTGGATGCCGAGGCCGAGCTCGCCATCGTTTTCGCCAAACCTGTCCTCGTGCGGCTGGCCGGGAATGGAGCAGGACGACAACGACATTCCGAGCGAGATGATGTCCTTTGCCGCAGCACGCGCGGCCGCCGCGACGGATACCAGGTCCTTGCCGGCTTCCGACAGGTGGCCTGATATCTTGTGCACGAATAATGTGCCGGCAACGCCGCGCGGCTGGGCGATGTCGGGCAGCGCGATGTCGTCGGCGACGATCACCATCTCGACGGCAAAACCTTCGGCGCGCGCCTTCTCGGCAGCGAGGCCGAAATTGAGCCGGTCGCCGGTGTAGTTCTTGACGATCAGCAGGCAACCGGCTGGTCCGGTGACCGCGCGAATGGCCGCCATAACCGCTTCGACGCTCGGCGAGGCGAATATCTCGCCCGAGACCGCCGCCGTCAGCATGCCTTTGCCGACGAAGCCGGCATGCGACGGCTCGTGCCCGGCGCCGCCGCCGGAGACGACGGCAACCTTGGACTTGTCCCAATCGGCGCGCAGCACGACCTTGATCTCGGGATACCCGTCGAGGCGCGCGAGGTCGCCTGAGCCAATGGTGCGCAACAGGCCGTCCAGGGCCTCGGTGACGATCGTTTCCCTGCGGTTGAAAAAGTGCTTCATCGAATTCGTCCCGTATTCGCAATCTCAATCGGAAGCCGGCGTCGCCTTGGCGGGCGCCGAAGCCGCTCACATCAATCGTTGTCCGTCGGCGCCGAAATAGAGCGGCGAGCGGTAGCGGATCACCACCTTGTCGCCTTGCGCCAGATCGGTGTCGGGATCGGTCAGCGTCACCAGCTTCTTCGGCCCCACCGTCACGTGCAGATGGTTCTGATCGCCGAGATGCTCGACCCAGTCGACGACGCCATCAGCATGGCCATTCACGGCCTTCTCGATCGCCAGGTGCTCGGTGCGCGCGCCGATTGTCCTGGTGCCGGCCGGCGCGCCGCCATCGGGAAGTAGCCCCGTCGGTAAAAGATTGATCGCCGGCTGGCCGAGCCTTGCCGCGACATGCAGATTTGCCGGTTCCGAATAAATGGTTCGTGGTGAACCGATCTGTACCAGCACGCCGTCGGCGAGGATGCCGATGCGATCGGCCATGGTCATCGCCTCGATCTGGTCGTGCGTGACGTAGAGCATGGTGGCACCGAGCTCGGACTGGATGCGCTTCAATTCGAGCCTGAGATCCGCGCGCAGCTTGGCGTCGAGCGACGACAGCGGCTCGTCCATCAGGTAGATGGAAGGCTTGCGCACCAGCGCGCGGCCGATGGCGACACGCTGCATTTCGCCGCCCGACAATTTGGTCGAACGGTTGGAAAGCTTGTGATGGATGCGCACCATCTTCGCGACCTCCTCGACCCGGCGGCGGATTTGGTCTTCCGGTATTTTCCGCGCCGGCGAGCGCAGTGGGAAGGCGAGATTGTCGAACACCGACAGATGCGGATAGAGCGAATATTGCTGGAAGACGAAGGCTGTGTCGCGCTCGGCCGGTGACAGGGTCGTGGCATTGTGGCCGCCGATCTCGATCGTGCCTGCATCCGGCCGTTCCAGCCCTGCAATCAGCCGCAGTGTGGTCGTCTTGCCGGCGCCGGTCGGCCCCAAGAGCACGACGAATTCGCCGTCCGATATATGCAGGTCGAGCCCGCTGACGGCGACATGGTCGCCGAAGCTTTTGGTCACGCCTTTGATGTGCACGTCAGCCATGCTGCGCTCTCCCCTGAGAGGCGGTGTCGTGGATCGCCGTTCTCACCGCGCGCCCGGAGCCTTTTTCGAACAGCGACAGCCGCGCGCCGTTCAGTGTGAGGCCGACATGGTCGCCAGCATTGAGCCGGATTTCGGCCGGCACCCGAGCCTTGATGATGCCGTCCGCCGTTTCCACCGCGACGATCTGGGTGGTGCCGAGATATTCGGTGCCGTATATGGCGCCGCGCAGCTTGGATGCATCGTCGAAGCGGATATGTTCGGGGCGAATGCCGAGAGCCATGTCGGCAGGCGCTACGTCCTCGCGCACCTCTGGCACTGCCACTGTCGCCCCCTGGACGACCACCTCCTTCGCGCCTTTTGTGAGTCCGCCGCCAAACTTCAAAAAATTCATCGGCGGCGAGCCGATGAAGTCGGCCACGAACATGGTAGCGGGGCGGTCGTAGATTTCGCGGGGGCTGCCGAACTGCTCGATGACGCCATGGTTCATCACTGCGATCTTGTCGGCCATCGACATGGCTTCCATTTGGTCATGCGTGACGTACACGGTCGTCGCGTGGATGCGGTTGTGCAGTTCGCGCAGCTCATGGACCATTAGGTCACGGAATTCAGTGTCGAGCGTGCCGAGTGGCTCGTCCATCAGGAAGCATTTCGGCCGCCTCACGATGGCGCGGCCGAGCGCGACGCGCTGGCGGTCGCCGCCGGCAAGACCGGATACGGATTTGTTGAGCAGATGGTCGATGCGCAGAAGCTTCGCCGTCTCCTCGACGCGGGTGCGGATCTCGGCCGAGGGCATGCCTTGCGCCAAGAGCGGAAAACCGATGTTCTTGCGCACATTCATGTGCGGATAGAGCGCGAACAGCTGGAAGACGAATGCGATGTCGCGCTCGCGGGCCCTGAGCATGGTGACGTCGTCGCCGCCGAGCAGGATCTGGCCGCCGGTCGGCAGTTCGAGCCCGGCGATCATTCTCAGTGTCGTCGTCTTGCCGCAGCCCGATGGCCCCAGCATGACGAAGAACTCGCCGTCCTCGACGACGAAGTTGGAACCCTGGACGGCGACGAAATCGCCGAAGGCCTTTCTCAGATGTTGGACGCGAATTTCGGCCATGATTATTCCGGGAACTTCGAGACGATGATGAACATCACCGTGCCGGCGAGCATGGTGATGAAGGAATAGGTATAGAGCGACAGCGCGAAGGGCTGGAACAGCATCAGGAAGCCGATGGCGATCAGCGCCGTGGCAATGTTTTCCATCAACCCGCGCCTGGCCCAGCGGGGCCAGCGCGATTTCCTGGAGATGGCGGGGCGCCTCATGCGTAGCTTCCTCCCTTTTCCCCGTTCAAAGGGAGAGATGGTTGCCAGGTGGTTCCCCCACTCCGTCGCTGCTCCGCAGCGCCACCTCTCGCCCCTCCGGAGGGAGAGGAAGGGAGCCTGGCTGAATCAAGTTCGCGCCCTTCCTCTACCCCGTCGATCGGGGGAGAGGTGTCGAGCGAAGCTCGACGGAGTGGGGGGCGACTTATTCCCACACTAATCATTTGCGCACCGCACCGAAGGTGATGCCGCGCAGCAATTGCTTGCGGAGCAGGATGGTGAAGACCAGGATTGGAACCAGGAAGATCGTCGTGCCGGCCGCCACGGCCGGCCAGTCCTGGCCGCCTTCGCCTATGATGGTCGGGATGAAGGGCGGCGCTGTTTGTGCCGTGCCGGAAGTCAGCAGTGCGGCGAAGGCATATTCGTTCCAGGCGAAGATCAGGCAGAAAATGGCCGTCGCGGCAATGCCGGTGGTCGCCTGCGGCAGCACGGTGCGCCAGAAGGCCTGCAGCCGCGTGTAGCCGTCGATCATCGCCGCCTCCTCATATTCGCGCGGAATCTCGTCGATGAAGCCCTTGAGCAGCCACACCGCGAGCGACACGTTGACCGCCGTGTAGAGCAGGATCATGCCGAGGGCGGTGTCCGACAGGCCAAGCTCGCGGTACATCAGGTAGATGGGAATGGCGACCGCGATCGGCGGCATGAAGCGTGTCGACAGGATGAAGAACAGAAGGTCGTCGGCGAGCGGCACCTTGAAGCGCGAGAAGCCGTAGGCCGACAATGTGCCGAGAAAGACGGCGCAGAAGGTCGAGCCGAAGGCGATGATCAGCGAATTGACGAAGCGCGGCAGGAAGTTGGATGGTCCGGCGATCACCATGTTGCGCTTGCGCACGGTCTCGTCGCAGAAGCCCGTCGCCGGTCCGAGCGAGTTGATATATTCAGGCGTCTGCCTGGTGCGCGTCGTGAACAGGTTGCAGTAGCCCTCGATGCTCGGCTGGAACACGATCTTGGGCGGATAGGCGATCGAATCCGGCGGCGTCTTGAAGCTGGTGGCGAAGATCCACAAGAGCGGCACGATCGAGATCAGCGCGTAGGCGATGATGATGGCGCCGGCGATGCGCTTCGAATTCGACGAGGGCGCGACGACCGAATGGGCTGTGGTCAGGCTCATCTCTGCTTCACCTTGTTGAGCGCCTTGACGTAGATGTTGGCGAGACCGAACACGGCGACGAACAGGATGATGGCGAAGGCAGAGGAATAGCCGGTACGCCAGCTCTCGAAGGCCTGCCGTTTCAGCGTGATCGAGGCGACTTCGGTGGTCGAGCCCGGCCCGCCGCCGGTGAGCAGGTTGACCATGTCGAACATCTTGAAGTTCTCGATGCCGCGAAACAGCACCGCCAGCATGATGAAGGGCAGCGCCATCGGCAGGGTGATCGACCAGAACTGCCGCCAGTTGGAGGCGCGGTCGACCTCGGCCGCTTCATAAATATATTCGGGGATCGAGCGCAGGCCCGCGAGGCAGATCAGCATCACGTAGGGCGTCCACATCCAGGTATCGACGATGATGATCGACCACGGCGCCAGCGAGACGTTGGAAAGCATCTGGATGCTTGTCGGCGGAATGCCCGACACGAACGAGATGACATAGGAAAACAGGCCGATCTGCGGCTCGTAGAGGAAGCGCCAGAAATTACCGACCACCGCCGGCGACAGCATCATCGGCACCAGGATCAGCGTCGTCCAGAAAGCGTGGCCGCGAAACTTGCGGTCGATCAGCCAGGCCAGCGTGAAGCCGATCAGCGTCTGCAAGAGGATGGTCCAGAACACGAAATGCGCCGTCGTCTGCATGGCGATCCAGATGTCCTGGTCGCCAAGGATGCGCTGGTAATTGGCGAAGCCGAGGTTCTTCACCACCTCGTTTGGCCGGTTGGCGCGAAAATTGGTGAACGACAGGTAGATCGCCCAGAACAGCGGGAAGATGTTGATGGCGAGCAGCAACAGGATCGTCGGCGAGATGAACAGCCAGGCGAGGCCCTTGTCGCTGATGCCCCGGACCTTGCGGGCCAACGGTTCCGGAGTCGCCCGGGCAACGGTGTCCGCGGTCCGATTGAGCATGGTCAGTCCTGCTTCGGTCACTTCGTTCGTCTCTGTCATGGAATTTATCTGAACCGCGTCCCGTGCCAAGGGCGGCACGGGACGCGGGGTCATGGCTCGGGAGGAGCCTTGTGGTGTCGCGGCTACATCTTGCCGTCGTCCTGGAAGACCTGCGTCCAGTCCTTGACTAGGCCGTCGAGCGCATCCTTGGCCGAACCCTGGCCGGCGACGACATAGTCATGGAAGCGCTTCTGCGAGGCTTGCAGCAGCGGTGCGTAGCTCGGCTCGGCCCAGAAGTCCTTCACGATCGCCATCGAGTCGAGGAAGGTCTGCGCATAGGGCTGGCTGGCCGGGAATTTCGGGTCCTTGACCACCGCGTTGAGGCAGGAATAACCGCCGAGCGACCACCATTTGGCCTGGACGTCCTTGTTGGCGAACCACTTGATGTATTTCAGCGCCGATTCCTGCTTGTCGGAATAGGAGACCACCGAAATACCCTGGCCGCCGAGCTGGGCGAACTGGGCGCCGCCGGGACCCTTGGGATTGACGAAATAGCCGATCTTGTCGCCGCCGACATTCTCGTCCTTCTGCAGGCCCGGCCATGTGAAGGCGAAGTTCATGTGCATCGCCACCTGGCCGGATTTGAAGGCATCGACGCCTTCGCCCATGTAGCTGTTCGAGGCGCCCGGAGGGGTGCAGCAATCGTAGAGCGCCTTGTAGAATTCCAGGCCCTTGACCGCGTCGGGCGAATTGACGAAGCCTTCCATCTCGTAGGGCTTCTTCGGGTTCTCGTATTGGAAGCCGTAGCTGTAGAGCACGTCCATGGCGCCCATTGTGATGCCTTCCGAGCCGCGCTCGGTGTAGATCGAGGCGCCATAGACCGTCTTGCCGTCGACCTGCCGCTTCTGGAAGAATTCGGCGATCTGCTTCAACTGGTCAAAAGTGGCCGGCGGACCGAGGTCCCAGCCATACTTCTCCTTGAATTCCTTCTGCAGTTCGGGCTTGGAGAACCAGTCCTTGCGATAGGTCCAGCCGACGACGTCGCCCATGGCCGGCAGCGCCCAGTAGTTGGGCGTGTTCTTCGGCCATTCCGAATAGCCGACGACGGTCGCCGGCACGAAGTCGTCCATGCTGATCTTCTCCTTGTCGAAGAAGTCGTTCAGCTTGACGTAATGGCCATTCTCGGCCGCGCCGCCGATCCATTGGCTGTCGCCGATGATCAGGTCGCAGAGCTTGCCATGCGAGTTCAACTCATTGAGGAAACGATCGGCGTAGTTGGTCCACGGCACGAACTCGAATTTCATGCCGATGCCGGTTTCCTTGGTGAAATCCTTGGACAGTTCGACCAGCGCGTTGGCCGGGTCCCAGGCGGCCCAGCACAGCGTCAGGTCTTCAGCGTGCGCGGCGTTCGAGGCGGCTGTCGACGCTGCGATCGCCGAGGTCAGTCCCAACGCCAGTTTCAAGCTCGATTTCATGCCTTCCTCCCATTTGCGAAACACGTCCGGATGACGGTCTCAAGATCCCTCAACCTCTCTCCTCAGAGGCCCAAACATGGCGGCGTCGTCGCGTCGCGGATGTTTAGTAATTTGTTTAGTGATGCAATTTTTACTAAACAAGGCAAGCGAATTCGTTGCTGCGCCGCAACATGCTGAAGCCGGTCTCTGAAAATGTTGGGAAAAGCGCCGGGCATCAGGCGGACGAGCGCGGAATGCGATACCCCTGGCCGATCGTCCGCGGGTTCAGTCGACCCGTTTGGTGCTCACCATCACCGTCCGGATCGGTGGCGCCGGCGGCAGCAGCGCGCGGATGTCGCCGAAGGGAAATGTCGGCTCGAAGCGGAAGGCTTCGGCCAGCGAACCTTGCGCGCCGTTGCACTGGCCCGAGCGAAAAAGGTTCTGCGTCAGTGCAATGTCAACGAAGCGGTCCGGGTCCTGCGACTGGTGCATGCGGATCGCTTCGGTCTTGATGTCGGCATGGGCGGAAATATCGACATAGTGCGTCGGCGAGAATCCGGTGCCGCCCATCGTATCGGCATGCAGCACCGGAACCCCGAACGAAGCAGCGATGCGCACGCCGTCCGACAGCGCGCGGTGGTCGGCATGATAGTCGTTGGGCGCGTGCGTGATCGCCAGGTCCGGCCCGATCTCGCTGATCAGTGTTTTCAGTGCATCGATCAGCGCGGCGTCGGCCACCAGCCCGCCATCGGGAAAGTCGAGGAAGCGGGCTGCCGCCCCGAGCAGCGCGGCCGCGGCCATTGCCTCCTCGCGCCGGACACGAGCCAGCACAGCGGGATCGCTGTTGCCGCCCCTGGCACCATCGGTAGCCACGGCAAAAGTGAGTTCTGCGCCTTGCGCGGCATAGGCGGCCATCGTACCGAACATGAAGATCTCGATGTCGTCTGGATGGGCACCGAGCGCCAGTATTTTCAACTTTCTCTCCCGGAAATGAAAAACGTGCCGAACGGAATCCTGCTCGCCCTGATCGCCTATGCAAGCTATTCGGGCAGCGATGCCGTTATCAAGAGCCTGGGCGGCCAATTCACGGTGTTCGAGATCGGCTTCTTCTCGACTTTGTTTGCTGGCTGCTTCCTCTTCTTCAGCCGGCCGGCCAACGAGCGCTGGCGTGATTTCTGGCGTGCCAAACGTCCCTGGGCGGTGCAGGCGCGGGCCTGGGCCGGCATCGCGTCGGGCGTGCTCAGCGTCTATGCTTTCACCACCATTCCGCTGGCCGAGACCTATGCGCTCATCTTTCTGGCGCCGCTCTGCGTCACCATTCTATCCACGGTGATCCTCAAGGAAAAGGTCGGGCCCTGGCGCTGGCTGGCGGTGGTCGCCGGCTTTGCCGGCGTCATGCTGGTTGTCAGGCCGGGCTTTCGCGAGCTGCACCTTGGTCACCTTGCCGCTTTCACCATCGCTTTCCTCGCCGCCACCAACGTCATCCTGATGCGGTCGCTGGCGCAGCAGGAAAAACGCACGACCATGCTCGGCGTGCTGATCGGCTATGGGCTGCTGTTCAACGGCATCGGTGCCGCCGCGACCTCCTTCACCGTCCCGGATGGAAAACAGCTGGCATGGCTGGTGATGGCGGGCGCCTTCACCGCCTGTGGACAATTGCTGCAGTTGCTGGCCGCCAAATACGCTCCGGCCAACCGGATTGCGCCGACGCATTATTCGCAGATCGTCTGGGCGGTCATCCTCGGCGCGCTGTTCTTCCGGGAATATCCGGACTGGCTGTCGCTTGTCGGCCTCGCCGTCGTCGGCGGATCGGGCCTGCTGACCATGGTGCGCGAGGAAGTGCGGCTGGGCACGGTGCGCTGGAATCCGTTTTCCCGCACACGGCTCTAACCGGGCCCTGGTGCGATAAAGTTGCACGGCGCCTGCGACCGCTGATATGCGGGCGTAATGACGACCAAACCCTTGCCGGAACTTCCGGTATCCGCCGTGCTGCCGGCGCTGAGCGAGGCGCTCGGCTCTGGCAACAGCGCCGTGCTGGTCGCGCCGCCCGGTGCCGGCAAGACCACGCTGGTGCCGTTGGCGCTGCTCGATGCGCCCTGGCTGGGCACGAGCAAGATCGTCTTGCTCGAACCGCGACGGCTCGCCGCCCGCGCCGCCGCGCGCCGCATGGCCGAGTTGCTGGGGGAAGAGCCCGGCGCCACCATCGGCTACGCCATGCGCATGGAAAACCGCACCTCGGCGCGGACGAAAATCCTGGTCGTCACCGAGGGCGTGCTGGCGCGCATGATTCTCGACGACCCTGAACTGCCCGGCGTTTCGGCGGTCATCTTCGACGAATTCCACGAGCGCTCGCTCGACGGCGATTTCGGTCTCGCTCTTGCCCTCGATGTGCAAGGCGCGCTGCGGCCGGATCTGCGTCTGCTGGTGATGTCGGCAACGCTCGACGGCGCACGGGTCGCGAAACTCCTGTCGGGTGCGCCGGTGATCGAAAGCGAGGGCCGCGCCTTCCCCGTCGATGTCAGATACGACGAGCGGCCGGCCGGTGTGCCGGTCGAGGACGCCATGGCCAAGGCGATCCGCGCCGCCCTTGCCGACGAGAGCGGCAGCGTGCTTGCTTTCCTGCCCGGCCAGCGCGAGATCGAGCGCACCGCCGAGCGGCTGGCCGGCAAGGTCGGCGCCGACACCGATATCGTGCCGCTCTATGGTCAGCTCGACGGCAAGGCGCAGGACGCGGCGATCAAGCCGGCGCCGCCAGGCCGCCGCAAGGTGGTGCTGGCGACCTCCATCGCCGAGACCTCCATCACCATCGACGGCGTGCGCGTCGTCATCGATTCCGGCCTGTCGCGGCTGCCGCGCTATGAGCCGGCCAGCGGACTGACCAGATTGGAAACCGTGCGCGTCAGCAAGGCCTCCGCCGATCAGCGCGCCGGCCGCGCCGGCCGCACGCAGGCGGGCGTCGCCATCCGGCTATGGCGTGCCGAGCAGACGGCGGCACTTCCCGCCTTCACACCCCCGGAAATCCTCGAGGCGGACCTGTCGGGTCTGCTGCTCGACTGCGCCGCCTTCGGTGTCGCTGATCCAGCCAGTCTTGCTTTCCTCGATCCGCCGCCGGCTCCCGCGCTCAATGAAGCACGGGCGCTGTTGCGGGCGCTTGGGGCCATCGATGAAGCAGGGCGGCTGACGGACGCCGGCGCTGCGATGCGCAAGCTCGCTCTGCCGGTCCGGCTGGCGCATATGGTCGCCGAGGCGGCCAGCAGCGGTCATGGTGGTGAGGCGGCCATGCTTGCCGTGCTGCTGACCGAGCGTGGCCTTGGCGGTGACGGTGCCGACCTCGAACGGCGACTGATGCGCTTTCGCACGGAAAGATCGCCGCGTGCCACGTCGGCGCGCCAGCTTGCCGAGCGCCTGGCCAGGCAGGTAGGCGGTGCGAAGACCAGCGGAGTTGTTCCAGCCGGAACCCTGCTCATCCACGCCTGGCCGGACCGCGTCGCCAAGGCGCGCGGCGAGCGCGGCCGTTTCGTGCTGGCCAACGGTTCCGGCGCCATGCTCGACGCCGGCGACCCGCTGGCGGGCGAGCCGTTTCTGGTCGTCGCGGACTTGCAGGGAAAGGCGCAGAATGCCCGCATTACGGCGGCGGCGGCAAGCAGTGAGGAGGACATCCGGGCAGCTCTTGGCGGCAGGATCGAAACGCGCCGGCAGACGAGTTTCGATCGCGATAGGCGCGCCGTGCGGGTGCGCGAAACCGTGCGCCTTGGCGCCATCACGCTCGCCGAACGCATGCTGCCGCCGCCGGCCGGCGCCGATGCCGACCGCGCCATCATCGAGGCCTTGCGCGAGCATGGGCTTTCCCTTCTGACGTGGAGCAAGGAGGCGCAGACGCTGCGACACCGGCTGTCCTGGCTGCACAAGGGCTTAGGCGCGCCCTGGCCCGACATGTCGGATGAAGCACTCATCGCGCGCCTCGAGGACTGGCTGCTGCCTTTCCTGTCCGGTGCGGCCTCCCTGGCCGCCATCGATCCCGGAACTGTCCCGGCCGGGCTGGCGTCGCTCGTGCCGCATGACCTGCAACGCAAGATCGAAGCGCTGGCGCCGACTCATTTCGACGCCCCGTCGGGCAGCCATGTACCGATCCGCTATGACGGCGAATGGCCGGTCCTGGCGGTGCGCGTGCAAGAATTGTTCGGCCTCGACCGCCATCCGTCGATCGCCAACGGCACCGTCCCCTTGACGCTTGAACTGTTGTCGCCGGCGCACCGGCCGATACAGACGACGCGAGACCTGCCTGGCTTCTGGCGCGGCTCCTGGACCGATGTGCGCGCCGACATGCGCGGCCGCTATCCCAAGCATGTCTGGCCGGAAAACCCATTGCTCGCCGCCGCCACCGCCCGCGCCAAGCCGCGCGGGACCTAGCCTTTGCTGGTTTGCGGCTGTAATCCATGGCCATGATCAACATCCTGAACACGCCCGACTTCCAGCAAAGCCAGCGACTGCGCCTCAACACGCTGATCCGGCTGCGCTGGCTGGCCATTGTCGGCCAGAGCGTGACCGTGCTCGTCGTCGCCTACGGCCTGAAATTCCCGCTGCCGGTCAGTCTGTGTTTTGCCCTCATCGCCTGTTCGGCCTGGATGAACCTGTTTCTGGCCTTTCGCTTTCCGGCCGCGCACCGGCTCACCCCGTTCGCCGCCTTCGGCATCCTGGTCTTCGATAGCCTGCAGCTTGCCGGCCTGCTCTACATGACCGGCGGCCTGACCAATCCGTTCTCGCTGCTGATGACCGTGCCCGTCGTCATTTCGGCGACATCGCTGCCCCTTCGCCTCACCGCCATCCTCGGCGGGCTGGTGATGATCGCGGCGACCTTGCTGGTTTTTCGCCATCTGCCGCTGCCCTGGTACGAAGGCTCGCCCCTGGTGATGCCCTTCATCTATGTCGCAGGCATGTGGATGGCGGTGCTGTCCTCCATCGCCTTCACCGCCATGTACGCCTTCCGGGTGGCCGCCGAAGCGCGGCTATTGGCCAACGCGCTCGCCGCCACGGAACTGGTGCTGCAGCGCGAGCAGCACCTTTCCGCGCTCGACGGGCTGGCGGCGGCGGCGGCGCACGAACTCGGCACCCCGCTCGCCACGATCACGCTCGTCGCCAAGGAGATGGAAAAGGCGCTCGGCAGCGATCCGAAATACGGGGAAGACGTGAAGCTGCTGCGCTCTCAGAGCGAGCGTTGCCGTGAAATCCTCAAGCGCCTGACCAGCCTGTCGTCGGAGGGCGAGGCACATCTGTCCCGCCTGCCACTGACCTCGCTGGTCGAGGAGGTGACGGCGCCACATCGCGACTTCGGCATCTCGATCAAGCTTCGCCCTGGCGAGCGGACCGGGCCGGAGCCGGTCGGGCGCCGCAATCCCGGCGTCATCTACGGCCTCGGCAATCTGGTCGAGAACGCGGTCGATTTCGCCCGCAAGAGCGTCACCGTGCGCTGGAGCTGGGACGAGGCGACGGTCTCCTTCTCGATCACCGATGACGGCCCGGGTTTCCCGCCCGAGATCATCGACCGCATCGGCGAACCCTACATGTCGACACGCCAGGGCACGGAAGCCGGAGGCGGCCTCGGGCTCGGCCTGTTTATCGCCAAGACATTGCTCGAACGTTCGGGCGCCACGCTCGACTTTCGCAATTCGAGCGGCCTCGGCGAAGGGGCCGTGGTGCGGATTTCGTGGCCGAGAAGCGTCTTCCTGAACCCGGAATCGGCCCCAGCCACCATGTTTGACACTGCGTAAATTGGACAATGGCCCCGCAAAACTATATCTGCGTAAAAATAAGGCAGCAGGAATTTTCGAGACGATGACAGGCGATGAGAACAGTGGGCCTATGGTTGAAGGCGAGGACACCTCGCTTCTGATCGTCGATGACGACAAGCCGTTCCTGACCCGTCTGGCCCGTGCCATGGAAACCAGGGGTTTCGTGGTCGAGACGGCGGAGAGCGTCGAGGAGGCCGTGGGCAAGGCGCGCGCCAATCCGCCCGCCTATGCGGTGGTCGACATGCGGCTGGGCGACGGCAACGGCCTCGATGTCGTCGCCGCCATCCGCGAGAAGCGTGAGGACTCCCGCACCATCATCCTGACCGGTTACGGCAACATCGCCACCGCGGTGACGGCGGTGAAGCTCGGCGCCGTCGACTATCTGTCGAAACCCGCCGACGCCGACGATGTCTTTGCGGCATTGACCCGCACCACCGGCGAGCGCGCCGCGCCGCCGGAAAACCCGATGTCGGCCGACCGCGTGCGCTGGGAGCATATCCAGCGCGTCTACGAAATGTGCGAGCGCAACGTTTCAGAGACCGCACGCCGGCTCAACATGCATCGCCGCACGCTGCAGCGGATCCTGGCCAAGCGCGCGCCGCGCTGAGAGACTGTTTGGAAATTCTGCTCTGGCGGCCATCTGGCGGCGTTTTCTGCGCTTCCCTTGCTCACGGACGAATGTCCGCTGCGCTGCGGTTCTCAACCACCATATGACCAGTCAGAGCGAATTCGAAACAGTCTCCGAGGCGCTGAAAAGGGTCCCATGCTTGCCCGGCGGCCGGACTTTGCGCATCATTGCAAATGACGCACGCCGGCAGGCGGCATGACGGAGGCGACATGCAGGATTTGAAGCGACGGCCGGTTTCCGTCTTCCGCGAGTTCCTCGACAGTGAGGCGGCCGGCGGCATCATCCTGATGGTGGCCGCCGCCCTTGCCCTGATCGTCGCCAATTCGCCGCTCGCCGGGACCTACTTCTCGGTTCTCCACGCCTATCTCGGCCCGCTCAGCGTCTCGCACTGGGTCAATGACGGGCTGATGGCGGTGTTCTTCCTGCTCGTCGGGCTGGAGATCAAGCGCGAGATGCTGGACGGCCAGCTCTCGACCTGGCCACGCCGGGTGCTGCCCGGCATCGCGGCGGCCGGCGGCATGGTGGTGCCGGCGCTGGTTTATGTCGCCGTCAACAGCAACAATTCGGCCGCACTGTCCGGCTGGGCGATCCCGACCGCCACCGACATCGCCTTCGCGCTCGGCGTCCTGTCGCTGCTCGGCAGCCGCGTGCCGGCCTCGCTGAAGGTCTTCCTGACCGCGCTTGCCATCATCGACGACCTCGGCGCCGTCATCATCATCGCCATATTCTACACCAGCGGCCTGTCGCTGGCCTATCTCGGCGCGGCCTTCGCCGTGATTGCCGTGCTCGTCCTGCTCAACCGTGTGCGGGTGATGAACCTTGTGCCCTATCTCGTGCTTGGCGCCATCCTGTGGGTACTGGTGCTGAAGTCCGGCGTCCATGCCACGCTGGCCGGCGTGGCACTTGCGCTCACCATTCCGCTCGAACGCTCGGCCGGCATCGGCCACGACCTTGACCATTCGCCGCTGCACCGGCTCGAGCACGGCCTGCACAAGCTGGTGGCGTTTATCGTCATCCCTATCTTCGGCTTTGCCAATGCCGGCGTTTCGCTCGCCGGCCTGAGTTTTAGCGCCCTGATCGAGCCGCTCACGCTGGGCGTCGCAGCCGGTCTCGTCGTCGGCAAGCTGGTCGGCGTCTTCGGCTCCTCCGCGCTCGCCATCCGCTTCGGCCTCGCCGACCTGCCGGCCAACGCCGGCTGGTCGCACATGATCGGCATTTCGCTCCTGTGCGGCATCGGCTTCACCATGAGCCTGTTCATCGGCCTGCTCGCCTTCGCCAACGACGTGGCGCTGCAGGACGCGGTCAAGGTCGGCATCCTTGCCGGTTCCTTCATCGCCGCGCTTCTTGGTGCCGCGGTGCTGCTGATGGCCCCGGCCGTGGGTGGCGAGGAAGAGACGGAGTAGCCGTTCCGGGCTGGAGCATCTGGCGGGCGTCAATTTCAGGGCCGCGATTACTCGCTCTCCCCCTCCAGCACCGGCACCGCGACACCCGCCAGTTCCGCCGCCAGCAGCCGCGCCGCGCCGGCGCGCGCGATGCGCAGCATCAGCGCCTTGCGCGTCGCCGCCGCCATGCGGTGCTCGGGCGCATCTCGTAAAATCTCGGCGCCATAGCCGTCGGAGAGAATGAAGCCGCATTCCTCGGGAAAGATTTCGGCCGGCACGCCGGGATGTGTGGCGAAAAAAAAGCGATCGGAATGCAGCCGGTAATCAGGCCATTTGCGGTCGACGCGAAAATCCTCGATCGAGGATTTGATCTCGATGATCCAGATATCGCCCTGCCGCGTCAGCGCCACGAGATCGGCGCGCCGGCCGGTGGCCAACGACAACTCGGGCAGCACATGCGCGCCCATCTGCATCAGCAACCGCTGCACACCCCGCCGCACCAGCATGGCGCGCTCGGACTGGCGACCGTCGATCAGAGGGTTCAGGAGAATCGGCGAGATGATTGGCATGGCAGGCACCATGCCAGAGTTTGTTCACGGTTTGAACCCGGTTTTTAACGGCGATTATGTATTTGACAGACCTGGAGGGAGTTTGCCGGCTGACCGGGGCGGCTCGGCGGTTTGGGGGGACATCAATACGGGCAAAACCGCCGAGCCTGACTGGCGGCGGCAAATTTGGGGATTTGGGAGTTCGCCGTCAGCTTTGACCAGGATATCGCAGGGTTGACCGGTTGGCGTCATTCGAACGAAGGGCGGCGTTTCCGCTCGAGTCCATGTAGCAGTGGTCCACATTGCGCCTATGTTCGGTCCGCTCTTTCTGCCCTTTCGCGGGACGTGGGCCGAAGAACCACTACCGCTGCCAGAAGCCACGGTGCACCGATACAAGTTCATCCTCAATTTCGGGGAAGGGGCCATGGACCTCGATCTTCTTCTGTCCAGAGCCGAGCACAATTCGCGCGGACAGGCTCATCGTCGGATTTTCGGGATGGTCGCCGGTCAGCGCGAGAAGCTCGGTCTCCTCGAAGCCATAGACCAGTCGGCCGATATTCGCCCAGTAGAGCGTTCCGGTGCACATCGCGCAGGGCTCGCCGGTCGAGACCAGAGTGCATGTCCAGAGAAACTCCGGCGGATAGGCTGCCGCCGCGCGCCGCGCAAGTTCGGTCTCGGCGTGATGCACGGTGTCGATATTGCCTTGGCGCATGAGGATTGCGTCGTCGGGGCCGACCAGCACCGCGCCGAACGGATGGTGGCCGTGCGCGGCAGCCTCGCGGGCGACCGCATCGGCGGCGCGAAGGTGGGCGAGCATCTGGTCGCGGGTCATGCGCTCTCTCCGGTCATTGGGGTCACCGGCCGGCGACCAGCGGCAGTGCTTTTACCCTACGCTGATATCAGAGCGCGCAATATACCACACGAACCCATGCTGGCGGCTTCACGAGCGCGTGGCAAGGCGGCTAACGCCGCCTTCGCCCAGGCCACCGTCTTCAACAGGTGGTCTATCGCTCCCGCGGTTGGGTTTGCCGCCGGCCAACGCCGCCCCCGCCATGTCATCCAGAATCGGGCAGTCCGGCCGCTCGTCGCCATGGCAGGCGTGAACGAGCTTCTGCAGCGTCGAGCGCATCGATTGCAGCTCGCGCACCTTCTCCTCGATGGCAATGACGTGGGCGGCGGCGATTGCGCGCACGTCGTGGCTGGCGCGGCCGCGATCCTTGTAGAGCGCCATCAGCTGGCGACAATCGTCTATCGAAAAGCCGAGATTGCGCGCGCGGCGCAGGAAGGCCAGCCGGTGGATATCGTCACTCGTATAATCGCGATAGCCATTGGCGGCGCGCGCGGGCGCGATCAGGCCGATCTCCTCATAGTAGCGGATGGTCTTGGCCGGCAGGCCTGATCGGTGGGCGGCGTCGCCGACATTCATGGCGGGTCCTCGATTTTCGCAGGCCTGCGATGCAGGCCCATTGAATTTCCTTCACAATCCGGTGAAGTATGTTGCCGAAATGCCATAGTGATACGCATACCAGCACGTAAGTCCCCGCATATAGGCATCGTGTGCTTGGCAAGCAAAGCAAATGCCAGCATGAATGATGGCGAGAAAGCGGCCGACTCGTGCCGCTCTAGTTTGGGCGGGGCACCGGATCACCACATGCGCATGAAGTCGCTTGCAATAATCGCCGCATTGGCGCTGTCGACTGCTATTGCCGGTTGCAGCACCATCGGCGGGCAGATGTTCTCCAACGACTATGGCGCGGTGACCGATGCCGGTTACCAGCTGCCACGTATCCCGATCGAGAAGGTCCCCTCGAAGTACCATCGCCAGGAAGTGAGTTACGACTCCAAGGAAAAGCCCGGCACCATCATCGTCGATACGCAGAACAAGTTCCTGTACTTCGTCGAGGGCGATGGCCGGGCAATCCGCTACGGTATCGGCGTCGGCCGCGAGGGCTTCGAATGGCACGGCACCGCCCATATCGCCATCAAGCGCGAATGGCCGACCTGGACGCCGCCTTCGCAGATGATCAAGCGCCAGCCCGAACTCGCCAAGTTCGCCGGCGGCATGGATCCGGGCCTGAAGAACCCGCTCGGCGCGCGCGCCATGTACCTGTTCAACAAGGGCGGTGACATGGGCTACCGCCTGCACGGCAGCCCGGAATGGAACTCGATCGGCAAGGCCATGTCGTCGGGCTGCATCCGGCTGATGAACCAGGACGTCATCGACCTCTACAATCGCGCCGAGGTCGGCGCCAAGGTCATCGTTCTTTAGACCATGATCCCGGAAAGCCTGTCCGCTTTTCCGGCAGATCGTGGTTAAACTGGAAGTCGCCTTTCATACGCGGACCGTCTAGGCAACAACGGACGTCCCAAACAGAAAACCGGGCAATTCGGCCCGGTTTTTTGTTGTCCGTGGGTAGGAAATTGCCGTCTAAGAGACCTGCTCGACCTGCTGCACTTCCGGCACGAAATGGCGAAGCAGGTTCTGGATGCCGTGCTTCAGCGTCGCCGTCGAAGACGGGCAACCGGCGCAGGCGCCTTTCATGTGCAGGAACACGGTGCCGTTCTCGAAGCCGCGGAAGGTGATGTCGCCGCCGTCCTGCGCCACCGCCGGGCGCACCCGCGTGTCGAGCAGCTCCTTGATGGTGATGACGAGTTCCTCGTCGGCCTTGTCGTAGAATTCGCCGGTCTGGCTGGTCTCGGCGGCGGGGCCGGCCTTGGCCATGACAGGCGCACCGGACATGAAATGCTCCATGATCGCACCGAGGATCGCCGGCTTCAGATGCTGCCAGTCCGGGCCGTCCTTGGACACGGTGATGAAATCGTAGCCGAAGAACACGCCGGTGACGCCGGGAATTTCGAACAGCCGCCCAGCCAGCGGCGAGGCAATGGCCGCACTGTCGGCATCGCGGAAATCGGCGGTGCCTTCTAGGAGCACTTCCTTGCCGGGCAGGAATTTCAGCGTCGCCGGATTGGGCGTCGACTCGGTCTGGATGAACATGGCCGTCTCCATGCCCGTTTTGGGCAACTAGTTTGGAATAGTTCTAAATAGGCTCTATCGGCTGGACATTCAAGCGAAACGCATCGCCGGAACGGCTGGCTGGCGGAATGTTTTTGCGACTCATGCCAAGCACTGTGAAGTGTGTCGAGATTCGGGTCAGGCCGAATCGAAAATGATGGTTTCCGAGAACCGGAGCGGAGCGTACTTAAGCACGTGAGCACCGGAAGCGCAGGAAGCCGCCATTTGCAGGCCGGCATCACCCGAATGTCGATACACTTCAGGCGAGGCTGTCGATCTCCTCATCCGACAAATTCTGCGGCACCACGGTCACCGGGATCGGAAAGGCAGCACCTTTGCCTGCCACGGCACCGACCAGCGGTCCCGGACCTTCCTTGCCGGCGCCGGCCGCCAGCACGAGGATGGCGATGTCCTGGTCTTCCTCGATCAGCTTGTGGATCTCTTCCGTCGGCTTGCCCTCACGCACCACCATCTCCGGTTCGATGCCGAGCTTCTGCCGCACCTTGTTGGCGTAGCCGTCCAGTGCGGCGCGCGCCGTGGCGTTCGCCTCCTCGCGCATGATCTTCTCGACGCCCAGCCAGTGCTGGAAGTCGTCCGGTACGATGACATAGAGCAGCACCAGCGTGCCGCTGGTGCTCTGCGCCCGCTTGGAGGCGTAGGCGACGGCGCGCTCGCATTCCGGCGTGTCGTCGATGATCGTCAGGAATTTCCTGCGGTGACCGGCTTCGCGGCTGAGGCGTTTGGAGACCATGTCTATCTACTCGGTGTCTTTTCGGCCGCAATCTGCCACCGCCGCTGACCGGCGGCAAGCCGCCGGCTTTGTGCGAGTGTTGTGCGCCGCGATCAGCCCTGCAGCAGCCCGATAATGTCGCGCACCGTCTTCATCGTCGTTTCGGCGAGTACGCCGGCGCGTTCGCCGCCATCCCGCAGCACGGCGTCGACATAGGCGCGGTCGCCCTGGATGCGGCGCATCTCGGTGGCGATCGGCGCCAGCCTCTCCACCGCGAGATCGGCCAGCGCCGGCTTGAACACAGAGAACTGCTGGCCGCCGAATTCCTTGAGCACATCGGCCTTCGACATCTCGGCGAGACCGGCATAGATGCCGACCAGGTTCTCCGCCTCGGGCCGGCTTTCCAGCCCGTCGACCTCGCTCGGCAAGGCCTCCGGGTCGGTCTTGGCCTTCCGGATCTTCTTCGAGATGGCGTCGGCATCGTCGGTCAGGTTGATGCGCGACAGGTCCGACGGGTCCGACTTCGACATCTTCTTGGAGCCGTCACGCAGCGACATGATGCGCGCTGCCGGCCCGCCGATGACCGGCTCGGTCAACGGGAAATAGCCGTTCACCATCTCCTCGCCTATCCTCATCTCGACGCCGACGCCAAGACCGGCGATGCGGTCGGAGAAATCGTTGTTGAATTTCTGCGCGATGTCGCGTGTCAGTTCCAGGTGCTGCTTCTGGTCCTCGCCCACCGGCACATGGGTGGCGCGATAAAGCAGGATGTCGGCCGCCATCAGCGAGGGATAGGCAAGCAGGCCCAGCGAGGCGTTCTCGCGGTCCTTGCCGGCCTTGTCCTTGAACTGCGTCATCTTGTTCATCCAGCCTATGCGCGCCACGCAATTGAAGATCCAGGCGAGCTCCGCGTGCTGCATCACCCGCGACTGGTTGAAGACGATGTGCTTCTTCGGGTCGATGCCGGAGGCGAGGAACGCCGCGGTGATCGACCGCGTCTGGTCGGCAAGGTCGTCATGGACAAGCTGGGCGGTCAGCGAATGCAGGTCGACAACGCAATAGATGCAGTCGGACGTATCCTGCAGGGCGACGAATTTCTTGATAGCGCCGAGATAGTTGCCGAGATGCAGATTGCCGGTCGGCTGAACACCGGAGAAGACGAGTGGCTTGAAGGCGGACATGGTTTTCCTCATGGCTTGTGGAGGGCCGTATAAGCGTGATTCCGAAAAGTTGCGGACTTTTCGGAGCCAATCATGCGGCTGGAAACCGCGCGCGGCGAAAGTCTGCGACGGCGCGCTTATGGACGAGAGCGCGGGCGGGATCAAGACCGGCCAAGCGGGATGCTCGGCCGATCTATTCGTCGAGTTCTGATTTTGCCACGGACGGGCCGGCTTCTGTCCTCCGGCGCCCCACATTGCGCCGGATCATGCCGAAATCGGCGCCGCCGGTGGCGAAAGCGGTGACGAAATAGAGCAGCGCCCCGCCGGCCACCAGTGCCAGCACCGTCGTCGCCTTGACGACCAGCGGCGAGCCGGGGCCGATCCTTGTGGCCAACAAATGTTCGGCGAAATAGAGGGCGACACCCATGACCACCGCCGACAGCACCAGCCGTGGGATGCGCCTCAACAGCGGCACGTCGCGGCCCCAATGGCCGCGCCGGATCAGCACGGCAAGCAGCATCAGCGCGTTGACCCAGCCGGCGACGGCGGAGGCCACGGCGATGCCGGGTGCACCCATCCTCGGGAACAGCGTCAGCGCGGTGGCGACGTTCACCGCCACGGAGATTGCGGCGAAGATCATCGGCGTGCGCGTATCCTCGCGGGCGAAATAGCCTGGGGTGAAGGCCTTGATCAGCACGAAGGCCGGCAGGCCGAGACCGAAGATCGCCAGGATCGCCGCCACGACAGGTGTCGAATGGTTGGCGGCGAACGCGCCGCGCTCATAGACCAGCCGCACGATCGGCTCCGCCATCACCCAGAGCGCCGCCGCCGCCGGCAAGGTCATGAACAGGGTGAATTCGACGGAGCGGTTCTGCAGATTGGCTGCCTCGATCAGATTGCCTGACTTCAGCGCCCGCGACAGTTCGGGCAACAGCACGATCGCCACCGCGACGCCGACGACACCGAGCGGCAACTGGTAGACGCGGTCGGCATAAGCCAGCGAGGACACGGCACTGTCCTGCGCCGAGGCGATGGCCGTTCCGATCAGCTGGTTGATCTGGGTGATGCCACCGGTGATCGCCGCCGGCAGCGCCAGGATCAGGAGCCGCTTCACGTTCGGCGTCATCCGAGGCCGGCGGAAGCCGATCGAGATGCCCGCATTGCGCACCGCCACCCAGACGATGGCGAGCTGCACGACGCCGGCCGCCAGCACGCCCCAGGACAGGCCGAAGCCGACAGCGTGTGCATCCAGTCCGTGGTACCAGGCATAGCCAAGCACGCTGATGAGGATGATGTTGAGGAACGCCGGCGCGATTGCCGCGGCGAAATAGCGCCGCAAGGAGTTCAGCATGCCCGCCATCATGGCGGCGAGGGACATGCAGATCAGATAAGGGAACATAATCGTCGCAAGCGTGACGGTCGTCTCGAACTTGCCCGGCGTGTCGGCAAAGCCCGGCGCCACCAGGTAGCGCACGATCAGCGGCATCGCCAGTTCCATAGCGATGGTCAGCGCCAGGAGCGCGGTGAACAGCACCCCGAACACCTCTTCGGAAAAACGCTTGGCGCCATCGGTGCCGTGCGTCTCGATCTCCTTGGCGAACAGCGGCACGAAGGCGGCATTGAACGCGCCCTCGGCGAACAGCCGGCGAAAGGTGTTGGGGAACTGGAAGGCGGCATTGAAGGCGTCCGCGACCGGTCCGGTGCCGAGTGCGGCCGCCATCAGCATCTCGCGGCCGAAACCGAGCGCACGGCTCATCAGCGTGCCGGACGCGACGGTAGCGAATTTCTTGACGAGACTCATGCGTTCGCAAACTGCTTGTGGGATCGGAAGAAGGGGATGATTGCCGTCACTCGGCGGCTGCCTTGGCCTTGCCGCCGCGTTCGAGCGCTACACCCTCGAGCGTCGCAATCAGCCGGTTGCGGATGGTGGCGATGCGGGCCGGGTTGTCGATCTTCTGGCCGGTCAGGTCGGTGACATAGAAAGTGTCGATGACCTTCTCGCCGAAGGTGGTGATATGCGCCGATGCGATGTCGAGCGACAGGTCGGACAGTGTTCCGGTGATTTCCGACAGCAGGCCGGGGCGGTCGAGCCCCTCGACCTCGATCACCGAAAACCGGTTCGATAGCGCGTTGCGGATTTCGGCGCGTGGCGGGATCTTGAAGACCTTGGATCCGCGCCTTGGCTTGGTGCGTTTCTCGATCATCTCCGGCAGCCAGCTCTTGCCCGACAGCACGTCCTCAATCAGCCGGCCGACACGCTCGGCGCGCCGGCGTTCGTCCTCGTCGCGGTCGAATTCCCTCGAGATCAGGATCGTGTCCAGCGCGCGGCCGTCCGACGTGGTGAAGATCTGCGCGTCGACGATGTTGCCGCCGGCGCCGGCGCATGCCCCGGCGATGACCGAGAGAAGACGGGGGTGGTCCTGCGCCAGCACGGTGATTTCGGTCACCGCCTCGAATTGGTGGGTCTTGACCATGGTGGCGAGCTTGTTGCCCGCCGCGTCCGCCTCACGGATGAACTCGGCGTGGCGAAGCTGGTCCGGCAGGTCCACGGTCAGGAGGTAGTTTTCATAATGCAGCCCGACATAGCGCTTGCGCGCCTTGTCGGGCCAGTCGGCGAGCGCCTCGGCCAGGCGTTCGCGCGCCGCCGCCGTGCGTTGGGCGCGCGAGACTTCCGAAAAGCCGCCGGTCAGCAGCAGTTCGGTTTCGTAGTAGAGCGTACGCAGCAACTGGCCCTTCCAGCCGTTCCACACGCCCGGTCCGACGCCCCTGATGTCGCAAACGGTGAGGATCAACAGCATCTTCAACCGCTCGACCGATTGCACGATCGAGGCGAAGTCCTCGATCGTCTTGCGGTCGTTGAGGTCGCGGGTCTGCGCCGTCATAGACATGACGAGGTGGTTCTCGACCAGCCAGGCGACAGTTTCCGTATCGGCCGGCGAAAGCCCCATATGCGGGCAGATCCGCCTTGCGATCCTGGCGCCGGCCTCGGAATGGTCCTCTGGTCTGCCCTTGGCGATGTCGTGCAGCAGGACGGCGACATAGAGCGCCTCGCGGCTTTTCTTCAGCCCGGGCATCAGCGCATGCGACAGCGGATGCACCTTCTCGCCGTCGCCGCGCTCGATCTCGGCCAGCACGCCGATGCAGCGGATCAGGTGCTCGTCGACCGTGTAGTGGTGGTACATCGAGAACTGCATCATGGCGACGATCTTGCCGAAATCGGGGATCAGCCGGCCCAGCAATCCCGCCTCGTTCATCCGCCGCAGGTTGAGCTCGGCGTTGCGATCCGAGGTCAATATGTCGAGGAACAGCCGGTTGGCTTCCTCGTCGCGCCTGAGCGACTTGTTGACCAGGCCGAGCGAACGGGTGAGGAGTTTCAGCGCATCGGGATGGAATTCCAGCCCGTGCTTGTCGGCAAACCAGAACAGCCTGAGAAGATTGACCGGGTCGCGCTCGAAGACGCCGTCGTCGGCGATGTTGATGCGATGGTTGTCGACGATGAAGTCCGACGTGCCGGCAAGCTTGCGCTTGCGGCGCTGGAAGGTGAGGAAGATGCGGTTGAAGCCGGGAACATGCTTGGCCTGCTCCTCCTCCAGCGCGGCGCAGAAGATGCGGGTCAGGTCGCCGACATCCTTGGCGACGAGGAAATAGTGCTTCATGAAGCGTTCGACCGCCGACAGGCCGGGATGGGTCGTATAGCCGAGCCGTTCGGCGATCTCGCGCTGAATGTCGAAATGCAGCCGCTCCTCGGCCTTGCCGGTGAGGAAGTGCATGTGGCAGCGCACCGCCCACAGGAAATCCTCGGCCTTCTGGAACTCGCGGTACTCGGCTTCGGTGAAGACGCCTTTTTCGACCAGTTCCTCGCCGGTGCGCACCCGGTAAAAATATTTGCCGATCCAGAACAGCGTCTGCAGGTCGCGCAGGCCGCCCTTGCCGTCCTTGACGTTGGGCTCGACCAGATAGCGGCTTTCGCCGGCCTTGGCATGGCGCTCGTCGCGTTCGGCAAGCTTGGCCTGCACATATTCCGGGCCGGTCGTGCGCACCACCTCATGGTCGAAGCGCAGCATCAACTCGTCATAGAGCTTGCGTTCGCCCCACAGGAAACGGGCTTCCAGGATCGAGGTGCGGATGGTGATGTCGGTGCGCGACAGCCTGAGGCACTCATCGATGTTGCGGGTGGCATGGCCGACCTTCAGCCCCATGTCCCACAGCATGTAGAGCATATATTCGACCGTCTGTTCGCCCCACGGCGTCTGCTTGTAAGGCAGCAGGAACAGAAGGTCGATGTCGGATCCCGGCGCCAGCGTGCCGCGGCCATAGCCGCCGACGGCAACGACCGCCATGCGTTCGGCCGAGGATCGGTTCTTCACCCGGTAGACATGGGTTGCGGCAAAATCGTAGAGCGAGCGGATCAGCTCGTCCATCAGGTGCGACAGCCGTTCGGCGCAGGCATTGCCGCCGCCATCTTGTCTCAGCATGGCCTCGGCTGTCTTGCGGCCCTCGGCGAGACGCCCCTTGAGAAGCTGAAGGACGGCCGAGCGGATGGCCTTGCTGGAACCGTCGCCGGCGCTGGCCGTGGTCAGCGCGGTCATCTCGCGGCGCAAGGCTTCGCCGTCGATCAGTTCATCGAGCTTCAGGGAGATTTTCGCCATAGATATCGGTTGGCCTTGCCTTTTGGGCGGCGTCTATAGCGTGTTTTCGCGGCGCTGGGTATGGGCCTGCTGTCAATCCCGCAAACGCTCTAGTCGTTTGCCTCGACTGGAGCGAGCGGGACGACAATCTGCCGCCGTAGCCTGCAGAGATCGGTGATCTGCCGCGCTGCCCGGCTGGCCTCCCTGCGGATACGCGCGAGTGCCCGTATCCTGTGTCCATTGGCGAGCCCGCTCGCGACCCACTCGGCCTCCCGACCCTGTTCGAGCAGGCTCGGTAACCTGTTGCCCACGAACTGGTCCTGCGCACAGAGCGCCGGAACAAGCTGGTAGATCGTCTTGCCGGTCGAGATCGCGAATGTGGGATCGAAGATGAGATTGTCCACCGCCACATTGACATCGGCGGTTGTCTCGAGAAGGGCGCGTGCCATCTGCCGGGAGAGCAGGTATCCGCCCGTCCCTATATGGTTCTTGCGGAGCCTGAACAGGGAAAACCCGCCGCCGACGGGAAACCTCTCCCGCTGGATCACGGTTGTGTGGAAGAATGTCTCGAGCTTGACGACATCTGCGTCGGCGGGAATCCAGCTCGTATCGGCAAGCAACGTACCGGCTTTCGCGGAAAACACCATGTCGTCCTCGAAGATGGCGCCGTAGGGCGCTTCATCTTGCGCGATGATGGCCCAGCAGGCGCGATGGCTGTGCAAGCACGCGATCTCGCTGCCGGACAGACGTCGCACCGCATATCGTGCATGCTGGCGCTGCAGCGCGAGGTCTGGCCGGTCCCTTGCATCGATTGCGGCAACCCGCTCGAATCCGAGGCCGATGCGCGCAAACTCCGCCGTCATATGGGCGAGCCGGTCGGGGGATCTATCGAGGTTGATGACCAGACACTTCATTTCTTTAACAAAACTTTTTTCTTATGGCGCTCTATAGCACATGCGGAACCAGAGTTTTTATTTATGATAAGGACTTGGTTTTTGTAAATAAACAGGGAAACACGGATGTTTACCATCTCCTGGCTGGAATCACTATCGATATTTTGGATAGAACAGGATTCAATTTCTGTGTCCGCTCGCCACACGGCAAGGTGGAAGCAACGCGGAGCTCTATATTTATCTTGGCAGGCTTTGGAGCTTCCTGCCATAGATGTCGGTCGGGCTTGCCTTCGGGCGGAGCTCAAGCGCATTCCTGCGGCGCCGGATATGGACTTGGCGGCCGTCAGGCAAGATTAGTCGGCTTCCCAGTCGTCTCGAAGGGGACAACGATGTGTCGCCGGCCTCTGCAGAAGCCGAGAACCCACCGCACTGTCCGTCCGCCTTCGCTCATAATTCTTTCAGCCGCCGGCCTTCTGCGTTTCGCGACAAGCTCATTGCCGGTTCTTGCGGCATCCCGCTCCTCCCCAAGCAGGCTTGGCAGTCGGTCGCTGACGAACTGGTCCTGCACACACAGCGCAGGGACGAGCTGGTAGATCGTCTTGCTGGACGAGACTCCGAACGCCGGGGTGAAAAGTAGATCGTCGGCGGTGATATTGATCGTTTCGGTCGCTTCGAGGAGATCGCGCGCGGCCTGTCTGGAGATGATGTAACCCCCGGTCCCCGGATGGTTCTTGTAGAGCCTGAACGCGGAAAAACCATGACCGGTGGCGATCCTTCGTCGGTGAATGAGGGTCTTCTTGAAGTACGTTTCCAATTTGACAATGTCGGCATCTGGCGGAATCCAGCCGTCGTCAGCAAGCAACGGACCGGCCTTTGCTGAAAAAACCACGTCGTCCTCGAAGATGGCGCCGTAGCGAGCCTCGTCCTGCGCCAGCATCGTCCAGCAGACGCGGTGGCTGTGCAGGCAGGCGACTTCGCTGCCCAACAAACGCCGGGACGCATAAATCGGATGTTGCGGTTGCTGCCCGAGTTCAGGGTGGCTACGTGCATCGACCGCCGCAACGCGTTGGAACGCGACGCCGATCCGGGCGAACTCTGCACTTATGTGTGCAAGTCGGTCCGGGGACCGATCTAGGTTTATGACCAGGCACTTCATTGTCGACAAAGGTCCAGCGCGATGGGCGGCGAACGATATATTAGAAGCGGCGCGCTTTTTAGTGTGGGCGCGCGGTTGTGTACAGTTTTCGCCATTTGGTCAATCCGCTGGGTTCGGAGAACCGAATTCAAAACAGCCCTTGACCTTCCAGTTACTGGAAGCACTACCTCTGCCTCGAAGCAGGTCCATTGAGGCATTAGAAATGACGCATTCAGATCACGATCATCACACGCATGGCGCTCATGGCGGCTGCTGCGCGGCAAAGGGCACGGGCGGAGATTCGGATGCGGTTCTGCGCGATCCGGTCTGCGGCATGACGGTGGAGCCGCCCGCCGGCAAGCCGACATTCGAGCATGGCGGCCGCCTCTATCATTTTTGCAGCGAGCGCTGCCATTCGAAGTTCCAGGCCGAGCCGGACCGCTACCTGACCGCCGTCGACCCTGTCTGCGGCATGATCGTCGACCGCGCCGACGCCAGGTATTTCGTCCGCCATGAAGGCCAGGGCTTCTATTTCTGTTCCGCCGGCTGCAAGGCGAAGTTCGAGGCAGCGCCGCAAACCTATCTCGGCGACAGGCCGGCGCCGGCGCCGATGCCCAAGGGCACGCAATACACTTGCCCCATGCATCCGCAGATCATCCGCGACAAGCCCGGCTCCTGCCCGATCTGCGGCATGGCGCTCGAGCCCATGGGCGTGCCGACGGGCGATGAAGGGCCGAATCCCGAACTGGTCGACTTCACCAGACGCCTCTGGGTGAGCGCGGTGCTGTCGGTCCCGCTGCTGATCGTCGCCATGGCGCCGATGATAGGCCTGTCGCTTGAGGGCCTGGTCGAGGATCGCGCGAAGGTCTGGATCGAACTGGTCCTGGCGAGCCCGGTGGTGCTGTGGGCCGCTTTCCCGTTTTTCCATCGCGGCTGGGACTCGATCCTCAACCGCAGCCCCAACATGTGGACGCTGATTTCGCTGGGTGTCGCCGCCGCCTATCTCTACAGCGTCGTCGCCACGTTCTTCCCGGACATCTTTCCGCATCAGTTTCGCGGCCATGGCGGTGCGGTGCCGGTTTATTTCGAGGCGGCCGCCGTCATCGTCGCGCTGGTCTTCCTCGGCCAGGTGCTGGAACTGCGCGCCCGCGAGAAGACCGGATCGGCGATCCGAGCTTTGCTCGACCTCGCGCCGAAGACCGCGCGGCGGGTCGCCGAGGACGGCGCCGAGATCGATGTCGGGCTGGACGAGGTCAAGACCGGCGATCGCCTGCGCATCCGTCCCGGCGATGCCGTCCCGGTCGACGGCACGGTGCTCGAAGGCCGCTCCTCCATCGATGAATCGATGATCACGGGCGAGCCCTTGCCGGTCGAGAAGGCCGAAGGCGACGCCTTGACCGGCGGCACGCTCAACAAAAATGGCTCGCTGATCATGCGCGCCGAACGGATCGGCGCCGAGACGACGCTGTCGCGCATCGTCGAACTCGTCGCCAAGGCACAGCGCTCGCGCGCCCCGATCCAAGGCCTGGCCGACCGCGTTTCCTTCTATTTTGTCCCGACCGTCGTCCTGGTCGCGATCGCCGCATTCGTCGCCTGGGCGATCTTCGGCCCCGAGCCCAGCCTGATCTTCGCCATCGTCTCGGCGGTTTCGGTGCTGATCATCGCCTGTCCCTGTGCGCTGGGTCTCGCCACACCGATGTCCATCATGACCGCCACCGGGCGCGGCGCGCATGCCGGCGTGCTGATCAAGGAAGCCGCCGCGCTCGAGCGCTTCGCCTCCGTCGACACGCTGATCGTCGACAAGACCGGCACGCTGACCGAGGGCCGGCCGAAATTGACCGATGTCGTGGCTGTCAGCGGCTTTTCCGAGGACGAATTGCTGAGATGCGCCGCGACCCTGGAAAAAGGGTCGGAGCATCCGCTGGCCGAGGCCATCGTCGACGGAGCCGGCCAGCGCGGCGTGAAGATCGCCGAGGCCGGCAGCTTCGAGGCGGTTACCGGCAAAGGCGTTTCCGGCACGGTGTCGGACAAGAAGGTCGCGCTCGGCAATACCGCGATGATGGCCGATCTCGCCATCGACGTTTCCGGGGTCCTGGCCAGCGTGGAAGCCTTGCAGGGCGATGGCAAGACGGTGATGTTCGTCGCTGTCGACGGCAAGCTGGCCGGCATCGTCGCCGTCGCCGATCCGGTCAAGGCGACCACGGCCGAGGCGATCAAGGCACTGCATGGCAGCGGGCTGCGGATCATCATGGCGACCGGCGACAATGAGCGCACGGCCAGGGCGATCGCTGGACATCTCGGCATAGACGAGGTTCGGGCAGGTCTGTTGCCGGAACAGAAGGCAGCGCTGGTCGAGGAACTGCGCGGCAAGGGTGCCGCCGTCGCCATGGCCGGCGACGGCGTCAACGATGCGCCCGCGCTTGCCGCCGCCGATGTCGGCATCGCCATGGGAACGGGCGCCGATGTCGCGGTCGAAAGCGCCGGCATCACCTTGGTCAAGGGCGACCTCAACGGCATCGTCCGCGCCCGAACCCTGGCCCAGGCGACCATCGGTAATATCCGGCAGAACCTGTTCTTCGCCTTCCTCTACAATGTGCTTGGTGTGCCGGTCGCGGCCGGCGTGCTTTATCCGCTCACCGGCACGCTACTGTCGCCGATGCTGGCGGCGGCGGCGATGAGCCTGTCCTCGGTCTCGGTGATCGCAAACGCATTGCGCCTGAGAACGTTGAAACTCTGAGATTAACCCCCAGATACGAAACCCAACCGACAGGAGACCATGAATGACCTTGGCTAAAAAACTCGTGCTGCTGCTGATGGCCGCCGGAATGCTGCTTGCCGTTTTCCTCGAAAGCGTGCCGGCGCAGAGCGAGGAGATGAAGCACGACATGGGTGCCATGGCCATGGGGGCGGAAAGCCCTTCCACGGCGGGCTACAAGGCGGCGATGGACAAGATGCATACCGACATGATGGCCTCCCAATATACCGGCAACGCCGATGTCGATTTCGTCCGCGGCATGATCCCGCATCATCAGGGGGCGATCGACATGGCCAAGGTGGAGCTTGCCAACGGCAAGGATCCGGAAATCCGCAAACTCGCCGAAAACGTCATCGCCGCGCAGGAAGCCGAAATCAAGCAGATGCAGGACTGGCTCGCTGCCCATCCGGTGAAGTAAGGTATCAACGGCGGCGACCGGAGAACCCGAGCTCCATCCTGGATTTCTCCGTATGCTTGTGATGCCATGCGCCTCGATCGCTTACCCAGGAGCCCCCATGCCCACGACGACAAGAACCACCAAGCTGCCTTCGGGCGAAGCCGTCCAGGTGCTGGGACAGGGCACCTGGAAAATGGGCGAGGATGCCCGCCGTCGAGCCGGGGAGGTCAATGCCTTGAAGCTTGGGCTGGACCTCGGCATGACGCTGATCGACACCGCCGAAATGTATGCCAGCGGCGGCGCCGAGGAGGTGGTGGCCGAAGCCATCGCCGGCCGGCGCGAAGAACTCTTTCTCGTCTCCAAGGTGCTGCCGTCCAATGCTTCGCGCACCGGCGTGCCGGCGGCTTGCGAGAAAAGCCTGAAGCGCTTGCGCACCGACCGCATCGATCTTTATCTTCTGCACTGGCGGGGCAGCGTGCCTTTGGCCGAGACCGTCGACGCTTTCGAGGCTCTGAAGAAGGCCGGCAAGATCCGCCACTGGGGCGTCAGCAATTTCGATACCGATGAAATGGAAGAGCTCACCGGTTTGCGCTCGGGCGGCAATGTCCAGACCAATCAGGTGCTCTACAATCTGTCGCGGCGCGGCCCCGAATTCGACCTTGCACCATGGAGTCGCCAGCGCGGCATTCCTCTGATGGCCTATTCGCCGGTCGAGCAGGGCGCGTTGGCGCGCAATGCCAGGCTGGAGGCCATCGCCACCCGTCACAATGCGACCCCTGCGCAAATCGCCTTGGCCTGGGTGATGCATCAGGACGGCGTTATCGCCATTCCCAAGGCCAGCAGCCAGGAGCACGTCCGCCAGAATGTGGCGGCGCTCGACATAAAGCTTACGGCCGATGACCTCGCCGATCTCGACCGTGCATTCCCCCCACCGACGCGCAAGCGCGGACTGGAAATGATCTGACTATTTCTCCGCCAGCCCCTTCAGCCGGTAAAGCGCCTCCAGCGCTTCCTTGGGGGTCATCTCGTCGGGATTGATCTCACCGAGTGCCGCGCCCACAGCGTCGCTCTTCACCAGCTTTGGCGCTTCCCGCTTCATCGCCACCGAAAACAGCGGCAGGTCATCGACCAGCCGGTTGGTCTTGCCGGAGACCTCGCCTTCCTCCAATTGGTGCAGCACCGCCTTGGCGCGGTCGACCACCGCTTCCGGCAGGCCCGCAAGGCGGGCTACCTGGACGCCGTAGGAGCGGTCGGCGGCACCCTTGCCGACCTCGTGCAGGAAAACGACGTCGCCCTCCCACTCCTTGACCCGCATGGTGACATTGGAAAGCCGCGCCAGCTTGCCGGCGAGCGACGTCATTTCGTGGAAGTGGGTGGCGAAGATCGCCCGGCAGCGATTCTTCTCGTGCAGATACTCCACCGCCGCCCAGGCAATCGACAGCCCGTCGAAGGTGGCGGTGCCGCGGCCGATCTCGTCGAGGATCACCAGCGCCCGTTCGCCGGCCTGGTTGAGGATCGCCGCCGTCTCCACCATCTCGACCATGAAGGTCGAGCGGCCGCGCGCCAGGTCGTCCGAGGCGCCGACGCGTGAGAACAGCCGGTCGACGACGCCGATATGGGCCGATGTCGCCGGCACGAAGGAGCCGGTTTGGGCCAGGATCGCGATCAGCGCGTTCTGCCGCAGGAACGTCGACTTGCCACCCATGTTGGGGCCGGTCAGCAGCCAGATCGCGCCGTTCTTGGCATTGCCCTCCGGCGAGAGGTCGCAATCGTTGGCGACGAATGGGCCTTCGCCCGAACGGCGCAGCGCCTGTTCGACCACCGGATGCCGCCCGCCTGAAATCTCGAAGGCAAGGCTGGAATCCACCACCGGCCGGCACCAGGCCTCGCTTTCCGACAGAAGCGCAAGCGCTGCCGACACGTCGAGCACGGCGAGCGCGTCGGCGCCGGCGCGGATCGCCTCGGCCGCGTCGACCGCTTCCGCCGTCAGCGCATCGAAGGCGGCCAGTTCGATGCTCAGTGCCCGGTCGGCGGCATTGGCGATCTTGGTCTCGAGCTCGGCGAGTTCGGTCGTGGTGAAACGCATGGCGTTGGCCATAGTCTGGCGGTGAATAAAGCGCGCCTTGGCGCCATCGCTGCCAGTCATGACGGCGTGATGATTGGCCGTCACCTCGATGTAGTAACCCAGCACATTGTTGTGCCGGATCTTCAGGGAGCGGATGCCGGTTTCCTCGATCAGCGAGCGCTCCAGTCCGGCAATCACTTTTCGCGACTCGTCGCGCAACGCCCGCATCTCGTCGAGGTCCGGGTGGTAGCCGCCGCGAACGAAGCCGCCGTCGCGTTTGAGCAGCGGCAGCTCGTCGCCGAGCGCCTGGGTGAGATGTTGGGCAAGCGCCTTGGGCAGCGCCTTGATCGCGGCCATCGCGCCGGCCAACTCCTGGGGCAGGGCGATCGCGGCAAAGGTTCCGGCGATGGCACCGGCCGCCTCGAAACCAGCGCGAAGCGCGCCGAGATCGCGTGGCCCGCCCCGGTTGAGCGCCAGCCTGGACAGGGCGCGCGGCATGTCGGCGACGCTCTTCAGGCTCATCCGCACGGCCTGGCAAAGCCTGACCTCGGAGCGGAAGAACGAGACGGAGTCCAGCCGCGCGCCGATGGCCGCCGGGTCGGTCAG
The DNA here is from genome assembly GCF_006442875.1 of Mesorhizobium sp. B2-3-15. Taxonomy (NCBI): domain Bacteria; kingdom Pseudomonadati; phylum Pseudomonadota; class Alphaproteobacteria; order Hyphomicrobiales; family Phyllobacteriaceae; genus Mesorhizobium; species Mesorhizobium sp. B2-3-15. The sequence continues at coordinate 47,330 of NZ_VFVO01000002.1, forward strand.
CGGCGCCATCAGCCGGTCGGCGAGCAACCTCGCGCCGCCACCGGTCACCGTGCGGTCGATCGCCTTGAACAGCGAACCCTCGCGGCTGCCGGACAGCGTACGCAACAGTTCGAGATTGCCGCGCGTCGCCGGATCGATGAACAGGGTCGAACCCTGCTCCTCGCGCTCGGGCCGCGACAGCGGCGGCCGCTCGGCCTTTTGCGTTTTCTCGACGTAGGCGATGGCGCCCGAGATCGCCGACAATTCGGCGCGCGAAAACGTGCCGAAACTGTCCGGTGTCGCCACCTCGAAGAAACGCGCAATCCGCCCCGTGGCCGAGGCCGAATCGAACAGGCTCGGCGGCTGTGGGCTGGCGACACGGCCGAGCACGTCGAACACCGGCTTCAGGTCGGGATCATGGAACACCGGCTCGGCGACGATGAGTTCGCGCGGATCGACACGGAAGGTGTCGGCCAGCAGCCGGTCGGCGGTGGTCTCGGCGACGCGGAAAGCACCAGTCGAGATGTCGATCCAGGCAATTGCAAAGCTGTGCTCGCTGCCGCCCTTCACCCGACCCAACGCCATCAGATAACTCGATTCCGACGGCGCCAGCAGTTTGTCCTCGGTGATGGTTCCCGGCGTCACCAGCCGCACCACGTCGCGGCGCACGACCGATTTGGAGCCGCGCTTCTTGGCCTCGGCCGGATCCTCGATCTGCTCGCAGACGGCAACGCGGAAGCCCTGGCTGATCAGCTTCTGCAAATAGTCGTCGGCCGCATGCACCGGCACGCCGCACATTGGAATGTCGTGGCCCTGATGCTTGCCGCGTTTGGTGAGCACGATGCCCAGCGCCCGGCTCGCCTTCTCGGCATCGTCGAAGAACAGCTCGTAGAAATCGCCCATGCGGTAGAACAGCAACGAATCCGGGTTAGCCGCCTTGATCTCGATGAACTGCTCCATCATCGGCGTGACGGCGGCAACGCCGGGCTGCGGCGGCGTCATCGCCTCGGGGGCGGCGTCGGGCTCGTTTGGGCTGTGCATGTTCATGGCGCGGCACGCTAGCAGATGTGATGGCGGGGTTTAATGCCAGGCCATCGAAAAGCAGGGGAAGACCGCGAGCCGTCTTCATGGAACGGCTGTTCAGCTGCATTGCCCGACGCGGCGATCGCGAATATCTGTCATCTTGGGCAATAATGGCGGGGACGTCATGGACAAAGACGGGCACGAAACGTTCGAGGAGATGGTGGGACCGATCGACTCGGCGCTCGAGCGCTTCTGGCTCATGACAGCTCGGCACGCCAGCCAACGGTTGGGCAGGCTTAAGTTTGTAGCAGCCAAGCGCCTTCCTTTCGCGCTGCCGCTCAGCGGTCCGTTGTCCCACCTGGATAGCGGCATTAGGCTTGCAGCTTACGTGCTCAGCCACGATCCGCTGCTGATCTACACGCCGATCGGCGGCGAGCGCCCCCTCAACTCAGTGGTGGCAATCGGTCGTCGCCTGGCCTCGCGCCGCGCCGTGTTCCTGCTGATGCCGAGTTGGACGCTTGAGCGGCCCCATGTCGTCGCGAAGCTTGGCAGGGATCTCGCCTGGTACCGTGAGAGCTTCTCGCTTCACGAACTGATTTTTCTTTGCAACACGCAAGAGGAGCGTCGTCTGGTCACTGCTGCCGGAGGAACCGCGATCTTCTCGAACCACAATCTGATGGTCAGCGAGGACATATTTCGACCACTGCCGGACATTTCTGTCGAGTTTGATGCGGTCTATAACGGCCGCATTTCGCACACCAAGCGCCACCACCTCGCCTTCGATATCGAAAGGCTCGCCCACATTACCTTTTCGATCGGCGAGCTGCCGCGGGCCGGCGACCGTGCCTTCATCCGTCGCTTGCAGGCGCAATCGCCGCTGCATCGTATCGCCAACCCGATCGTCAATGGCCTGACTGGCTGGCTGGCGCCGCAGGAGGTCAACCGCGTCTACAACCAGGCCGCGGTTGGGCTCTGTCTGTCGGCGGCGGAAGGGGCGATGTGCTCCAGCATGGAATATCTGATGGCGGGGTTGCCGGTGGTGAGCACGCCCAGTCTTGGCGGCCGGGACGTCTTTTTCGATCCGGACTATTGCATCATCGCCGAGCCCGATCCGGCGGCGATCCGGCGCGCGGTCGAGACGTTGCGCGACCGCGCCATTCCCCGCGATGAGATTCGCAACCGCACGCTGGCCAAGGTGCGGGCTCAACGGGAGGAACTCACAGTGTTCCTGTCCGACCTGTTGAAGAGGATGGGAAGCAGCCAACCGCCGCTGACGCAATGGCCGTTTCCCGGAACCAGGACGCTGCGGCGCTGGGCAACGGCCCGCCAGCATGCGGATGAAATCACGACATTGGGAACGGCGCGGAAAGGCTTCTGACCGGCCGTATCCGCTTTGAAGCAGCCTTGCCCAGCTTCGTGGTTTACACGCGGCGGCCCGTGGTCTTAATTCGCAAGCACACAGGTACCCGCTTCAAGGAGGTGCCGCACCGGCGAGGAAATCAAAAGCACCATGGCCAGGAAAACCGAGAACAACGGTCCGTCCGTCAGCGCGCAGGAAGCGCTCGAATTCCACGCCATGGGCCGGCCCGGCAAGCTGGAGATCGTCGCCACCAAGCCGATGACGACGCAGCGCGATCTCAGCCTCGCCTATTCGCCAGGCGTGGCAGTGCCCGTGCGCGCCATCGCCGAGGACCCATCCAGGGCCTTCGATTACACGACGCGCGGCAACATGGTCGCCGTCATCTCAAACGGCACCGCCATTCTTGGCCTCGGCAATCTCGGCGCGCTGGCCTCCAAGCCGGTGATGGAAGGCAAGGCGGTGCTGTTCAAGCGCTTCGCCGATGTCGATTCCATCGACCTCGAGGTCGACACCGAGGATGCCGACGAGTTCATCAACTGCGTGCGCTTCCTCGGTCCGTCCTTCGGCGGCATCAACCTGGAGGACATCAAGGCGCCGGAGTGCTTCATCATCGAACAGCGCCTGCGCGAACTGATGGACATTCCGGTCTTCCATGACGACCAGCACGGCACCGCCATCATCTCGGCCGCCGGTCTGATCAACGCGCTGGAAATAACCGGCCGCGACATGAAGACCACGAAGCTGGTCTGCAACGGTGCGGGCGCGGCCGGCATCGCCTGTATCGAGCTGATGAAGGCGATGGGTTTTTCGCCAGAAAACATCATCTTATGCGACACCAAGGGGGTTGTCTTCCAGGGCCGCACCGAGGGCATGAACCAGTGGAAATCGGCGCATGCGGTGAAGACGGAGGCGCGTTCCCTGGCCGAAGCGCTGGACGGCGCCGACGTCTTCCTCGGCCTTTCGGCCAAGGGGGCGCTGACCACCGCCATGGTGCAGTCGATGGCCAAGAACCCGATCATCTTCGCCATGGCTAACCCCGATCCCGAGATCACCCCGGAGGAAGTGGCCGAGATCCGCACCGACGCCATCATGGCCACCGGGCGGTCGGATTACGCCAACCAGGTCAACAACGTGCTCGGCTTTCCCTACATCTTCCGCGGTGCGCTGGATGTCAGGGCCACCACCATCAATGACGACATGAAGATCGCCGCCGCCCGCGCGCTGGCCGAACTGGCGCGCCAGGACGTGCCCGACGACGTCGCCGCGGCCTATCAGGGCAACCGGCCGAAATTCGGCCCCAACTACATCATCCCGGTGCCGTTCGATCCACGCCTGATCTCGGCCATCCCGATCGCCGTGGCCAAGGCTGCAATGGATTCTGGCGTCGCCCGCAAGCCGATCCTCGATCTCGACCGTTACGCGCAGGAGCTTTCCGCCCGCCGCGACCCGATCGCCTCGACGCTGCAGCGCATCTACGACCGCGTGCGCCGCCAGCCCAAGCGCATCGTCTTCGCCGAGGGCGAGGAGGAGCAGGTGATGCGCGCCGCCGTCTCCTACGTGAATCAGCGGCTCGGCACCGCCATCCTGCTCGGTCGCGACGACGTCATCAAGGAGAACGCCAGGCACGCTGGCATCGACCTGAACAAGCAAGGCATCGAGATCATCAATGCGCGCCTGTCGCGCCGCAATTCGATCTACACCGACTATCTCTACGAGCGCATGCAGCGCAAAGGCTTCCTGTTCCGCGACTGCCAGCGGCTGATCAACAACGACCGCAACCATTTCGCCGCCTGCATGGTGGCGCTGGGTGATGCCGACGGCATCGTCACCGGCGTGACCCGCAACTATTCGACCGCGCTCGACGACATCAGGCGCGTCATCGATGCCAAGCCCGGCCACCGCGTCATCGGCGTCTCGATCGTGCTCGCGCGCGGCAAGACGGTGCTCGTCGCCGACACCGCCGTGCACGACATGCCCAACGCCGAGCAGATCGCCGACATCGCCGAGGAAGCGGCGGGCTTCGCCCGCCGCATGGGCTACGAGCCAAGGCTCGCCATGCTCGCCTATTCCACTTTCGGCCATCCGCAGGGCGAACGTTCCGAGCGCGTCCAGGAAGCCGTCCGCATCCTCGACAAACGCCGCGTCGATTTCGAGTATGACGGCGAGATGGCCGCCGACGTCGCGCTCAACGCCCGCGCCATGGCGCAATACCCGTTCATAAGGCTGACCGGTCCGGCCAACGTCCTGGTCATGCCGGCTTTCCACTCGGCCTCCATCTCGACCAAGATGCTGCAGGAACTCGGCGGCTCGACTGTGATCGGCCCGCTGCTGGTCGGGCTGAACAAGCCGGTGCAGATCGTGTCGCTGAACGCCAAGGACAGCGATATCGTCAACATGGCGGCGATCGCCGCCTATACGGCGGGGGCTTGAGGGGCTTCCCCCGTGTTGGACGCCTCACGCCAGCCGCATCACCTGCTTGTGGCTGGCGATCTCCGACAGCAGCCAATCCCGGAACAGCCTGACGCTGATTGAAATGCGGTTGCCCGGCTTCTGCCACAGGCAGTAGCTCTGTGGAATTGCGTGGCGGATCGTGAAGGGCGCGACCAGCTGGCCGCTGGCCAGCAGGTCCTCGACCATGATGTTGTCGGCCAGCGCCACGCCGCCGCCATTCACGGCCTCACGGACGGCAAGCGCCGGGTCGTGGAAGATCGGGCTCGCGTCTGACCTTCGACATCGATTGCCTCGACCCGGCCTATCTCCCGGCACGGGCACTCATTGTCGGCGCCGACGTTGTGGAGGTGGCGCCCGCCTATGACCACGCCGATGTCACGTCGCTTGCCGGGGCGGCGGTGCTGCAGCACTATCTCGGCCTGCTCGCGGAACGAAAGGGCTGACAGCGCGCCGACTTCACCCCGGCGCGAACGCCCGCGCCGCCTCCACGACTTCCTCCGCCTGGTCCTGCCGCAGCAGGTCGATGGGAATACGCCCATCAAGGTGCGCCGCTGGACGGGTCAGCCACAGCCATGCGAGTCTCGGATTGCCGATCAGCTCCAGCACGTCGCTTATGCCCGCGACCGGCCTGCCATCGACGAACTGCGCCAGCGGGAAGACGTGCTTGCGGCCACCCTTGCGCAGAGCGATGACGTCGCCGCGCCTCTGCCAGCGGTGCAGGGTGGAGCGGGCGATGCGCAGGTTCTCTTCCAGATAGGTCGAGCCGGCGACGCGTCCGGCCCAGTCCTCGATCAGCATCGATTCGAGGTCGTCGGACTGGGGGAGCGCGGCAACTGTTTCAGCCTCTGCCGACAGCGTCGTGGCGGTCATGGCGCCGGCTTCGCCGCGGCGTGCGGCTTCCGCCGCCAGCGCCCGCACGAATTTCTGGGCCAGGCCCGGAAGGTCGGCATGGATGGCGTCGATGGCGCGCTGGTGCTTGGGCGACAGCAAGGTGACGGCGGACGCTATAGAGCCGGCGATCTTGCCGACCGAGACCATTGTGGGGCCGTTGATGGCTTCGTCATAGTGGGCAAGCGCACGCTCGACCCTTTCCGCCACCATGTCGGCGAAATCGTCCTGCGTGATGCCGGTTGTCTTGGTCTGAAATGTCGTCTTGGTCTGAAATCTTGTCATGCATCTGTTTTCTGGGCCGCGCGCTCTCCTCCCTTGGCCGCGGCCGGTTGTTGAACGGTTACGGCGGAAAGTGGAAAGTGCGACGGCAACGGATGCAGCGACCCGACAGGTTGCTGTCCTGCATTGCTTCACACCCCGATTAGCATGTCGAAATGTCAGTCACGGCACGCTCGCATTTGCGTGTAGGAGCGGTATGTGACAACTGCGCGACGATGAGAAGCTGTCCGCGCTTGCCTCCTTTCCCCAACAGCGAGCGAAGAGAAAGGGCGTTGTTACAGCAACCCCGCCTGCTCGGCCTCTTTGCGCAGGTTCTGCCTTGGCCTGGGGCCGATCTGCTGGATCACCAATCCGGCCGCCAGTGAGCCAAGATCGCCGCAGGTCTGGAGGTCGCGTCCTTGTGTGTAGCCATGCAGGAAACCGGCGGCGTAGAGATCGCCGGCGCCCGTCGTGTCGACCAGTTCCTTGATGGCGGTCGCCTGGATGATCACGGTCTCGTCGCCACGCACGATAACCGAGCCCTTTTCGGAGCGGGTAACCGCCGCGAGCTTGCAATCCTTGCGGATCCGCGCCAGCGCTTCCTCGAACGATGACGTCTGGTAAAGCGACTTGATCTCGTGGCTGTTGGCAAAAACGATATCGACCGTGCCCGAACGCATCAGGTCTAGGAACTCGTCGCGGTAACGGTCGACGCAGAACGAATCCGACAAGGTCATCGATACTTCGCGGCCGGCCGCGTGCGCCAGTTTCGCCGTCTGCCGGATGGCTTCCTTGGCGCGCGGCGGGTCCCACAGATAACCCTCGAAATAGGTCACCTTGGCGCCGGACGCCTTGTCGGCTTCGACATCTTCCGGCCCGAGTTCGACGCAGGCGCCGAGATAGGTGTTCATCGAACGCTCGCCATCGGGCGTGACGAAGATCATCGAGCGCGCCGTCGGCGGCTCGCCCTCGAGCGGCTTGGTGTCGAAGGCGACACCCTGCGCGTGGATGTCGTGCGCGTAGATTTCGCCCAGCGCATCGCTGGAGACCTTGCCGAAGAAGGCGGCGCGTCCGCCAAACGAGGCAACACCGGCCGCCGTGTTGCCGGCGCTGCCGCCGGAGGCCTCGATAGCCGGGCCCATGCGGCTGTAGAGCAATTCGGCGCGCTGCGTGTCGATGAGATTCATCGCGCCCTTGATGATGCCGTTGGTTTCGAGGAATTCCTCCTCGCACTGGGCGATGATGTCGACAATCGCATTGCCGATGCAAAGCACGTCATAATCCGGCATCAATGTCTCCGCCAAAAACCCGGGCCGGCTTCTTGCCATGCCCGCGCGGGTCTACAGCATGACCCTGAAAACTGGCAACCGATTTTCTGTCCTTGCCGCGCCAGCCAGGCGCTACGACAATTCAACCGTGGCCGAAACATTTCGTCGCTATGTCGCCTACATCTGCACCTGTTCAATCACGGTCCGAAGGCGCGAGCCCATGCCTGCCAAAAGCAACACGACCATCGACCTGGCATTGCTCGGCGTGCTGGCGGTGCTTTGGGGAGCCTCCTATACCTTCATCAAGATCGGCGTAGAGACCATCCCGCCCATCACCTTCATCGCGGCCCGCACCCTGATCGCCGGCGCCATCCTGTTCGCCATTATCCGCTGGCGCGGGCTTGCCATGCCGGGCGATGCGGCAAGCTGGCGCCGCTTCGCCTTCCAGGCCTGCCTCAACAGCGTCGTCCCGTTCACGCTGATCGCCGCGGCCGAGCGTTCGGTCGACGCCGGCCTTGCTACCATCCTCAACGCCACCTCGCCGATCTTCACCTTCCTGCTGACGGCGGTTATCACCCGTCATGAGCCGGTGACCGTGCGCAAGCTGGTCGGCGTTGGCGCCGGCATCGCCGGCATCTGCCTCATCGTCGGCACGCAGGCGCTTGGCGGCATCGGCCACCAGCTCTGGGCACAGATCGCCATCGTCGCGGCAACCGTGTGCTATGCGGGCGCCGCCATTTTCGGCCGAGGCTTCAAGGGCCTCGATCCGATGCTTCCCGCCGCCGGTTCGATGCTGTGCGGCGCTGTCATGCTGGGACCGCTCAGCCTGGCGGTCGACCAGCCATGGACGCTGGCGCCTTCGACGGCTTCCATCCTTGCCCTGCTCGGCCTGTCCGTGTTTTCGACGGCACTGGCTTTCGTCATCTATTTCCGCCTGATCCACACGCTGGGTTCGGTCGGCACCACGTCTCAGGCCTATCTGCGGGTGCCGATCGGCGTCGGCATCGGCGCCGTCTTCCTCGGCGAAAGCCTGGGGCCCACGGCCTGGCTCGGCATGGGGTTTGTCGTCGCCGGCGTGGCGGCCATGACCATACCGGTTCATAAGCCGGGCTTAGCCCGATAGGCAGATCTGGGGAACATACGAAGGCAAGCAACGGCCCGCGCTTGTGCTCGCGGGCCGCACCGCCTATCTCGGAGGCGTCCTGCCTTGTGGCTGTGTCCGCTGACCTGGGGGTGAAGCACGGTGATTTTCGACGCTGCCCGCACCGCGGCCCTTGAGCTGCTCTCGCCTCCGTTTCGCGCCGTGTTCATCAAGACGCTCGGCCTGACCCTGCTGGCGTTGGTCGCCCTGTGGTTCGGCTTGACCAGCCTTGTCGAATGGCTTGCCCTGCCGTGGCTGCACACATTGTTGCCCGGCATGCCGTCCTGGGCCGGCTGGTTGGGCGGCATCGTCGCGGCCATCGCGCTGGCCTTCGGCATGGCGCTTCTGATCGCGCCAGTCACGGCGGTAATCGCCGGCCTGTTCCTCGACGATGTGGCCGAAGTGGTCGAGCGCACCGATTATCCCGGCGACCCAGCCGGACGCGCCATGCCGGTATTGCGCTCGCTGGTGCCGGCGATAAAATTCTTCGGCATCGTCATCCTGGGCAACATCGTCGCCTTGCTGCTTCTGCTGGTGCCGGGTATCAACATCGCCGCCTTCTTCATCGTCAACGGCTATTTGCTCGGACGCGAATTCTTCGAATTCGCCGCCATGCGCTTTCGCGGGGAAGAAGAGGCCCGGGCCCTGCGCAGGCAGTATGCCGGTACGGTGTTTCTCTCCGGGCTGGTTGTCGCGGCCTTCCTCGCCGTGCCGCTGCTCAACCTGCTGACGCCGCTCTTCGCCGCCGCCATGATGGTGCATCTGCACAAGGCGATCTCGGCGCGGGAAGTCGCACGCGCGTCGCGGCGCTAGATCTCTTCAGCGTAGCAGAAATCCCCGCCCCAACTCGTCGTCCGGCTCGACAATGAATTCGGCTCGTCCGGAATAATAGGCACGGCCGCCGACGCGGGCGACGATCGCTTCATGCGGGCCGGCTCGCGCTGCTCGCGCCACCGCCCCGGAAAAGCGCGAGCCGGCGATGCTCTCGAACGTTCGCGTCTGCCCGACGGCGATCTCGCCCTTGGCATGCATGGCCGCCAGCCGGGCGGTGACTCCGGAACCGGTCGGCGAGCGGTCGACCTCCGCCTCGGCGAAGACGCAGACATTCCTGGTGGCCTCTCCGGAAAAGGCGTCCTTTCCATCGGTCAGGATGGTGCCATAGAGGAAGGCGAGGTCATCATGATCGGGATGCGACAGCGGAAACTCGGCCTTCAGCCGGTTCGTCAGCGTGGTTGCCGCATCGACGAAATCGCGCACGCGGTCGCGGCCGAACTCCAAGCCGAATTGATGACAGTCGGCCAGCGCGTAAAAGGCGCCACCATAGGCGATGTCGAAACCGATCTTGCCATAGCCTGTCAGCTCGATCTGTCGATCGCCGGCGAACAGGAACGCCGGCACGCTCTCGAACGACACCGCGCCGGCCTTGCCATCGCTGACCGCGACCGAGGCGACGACCAGGCCGCACGGCGCCTCGATGTTCACGGTGGTGAACGGCTCCTGCTTCGCCACCAGCCCCTGATCGACGGCGTAGCGGCCGAGCGCGACGATGGCGTGGCCGCACATGGTCGAATAGCCCTCATTGTGCATGAACAGCACCGCGAGGTCGGCGCCGGGCAAATCGGGCTCGACCAGCAAAGCGCCATACATGTCATAGTGGCCGCGCGGCTCGAAGATCAGCAACTTGCGCAAATGGTCGAGATGGTCCCGCACATAGGCGCGCTTCTCCAGGATGGTGCCCTTGGGGATAGCGGGATAACCGCTCGTGACGATCCGTAGTGGCTCGCCACCCGTATGCATGTCGACGACGGTAAGGTTCATGCGGCCGAACCCATCCTAACCCTGGGATTTGCCGAACAGCGCCTGCAGCTTGCCGAACGGCATGGCGGCGCGGGTGAAGCCGAACGTGCCGTCCTGCTGGATCTCGCGCGCCGCCGTCTCCAGCATGCCGTAAGCGAAATTGGTCAGCCATGGCCCAAGCGAAATCCGCTTGGCACCGGCCATGGCGAGGTCGGCGATGGTGAAGCCGGGCCTCGCCATGACATTGACCGGCTTGCCGACCGCAGAGCACAACGTGCGCACCATCTCGACATCGCCGATACCAGGTGCATAGAGCACGTCGGCGCCGGCCTTTTCGAAAGCCTGCAGCCGCTTGATCGTGTCGTCGAGGTCCGACTTGCCCCAGAGGAAATTCTCGGCCCGCGCCGTGAAGACAAAGTCGCGCTTCAGCGCCCGCGCCGCCTCCACCGCTGCGGCGACGCGCTCTACCGCGTGCGAAAACTCGTAAATGGGCTTTTCAGGATCGCCGGTGTGGTCCTCGATCGAGCAGCCGGCAAGCCCGGCCGCTTCCGCCGCGAAAATGGTTTCGGCGGCCTGCTCGGCGCTGTCCCCCTTGCCCTTCTCGAGATCGGCCGAGACCGGCAGGTCGGTCGCGCCCGTCACCTCGCGGCAATGATGGATCATCTGGTCGAAGGTCACGGCCCCATCCGGCAGGCCGCGCGAAAAGGCAAAGCCGGCGCTGGTGGTGGCCAGTGCCTTGAAGCCGAAGGATCCGAGCAGCTTCGTCGTGCCCGGATCCCAGGGATTGGGCATGACGAAGGTCGAGGCATGCAGGTCGCGAAAAATCTTGCCCTTGTCCATGAAGGCTCCCCCATAACGAGTATTGGGGCGGATGCTACCGCGCTGTTTGCGGCCGGGCAAACGAATGCGGTTGGTTCAGAAGCGTTTCTCGTTCTCTGCTGCCAATTTCTCGAAAGCGTCGATGTGGCGCATCTCGACAGGCACGGAGGTGGCATCCTTGTGACGGGCAGCGCGCTGCCGAGGTCAGGGAAGCTGACGGCTTGTGCAGAGGCCGCCATCCCCAAAAGCCGCAGCAGCACCCCAGGTGAGGATGAAGCGAAGCAGGTACGTTGGCATGGCGGCGCCCCATTGTCGGGCGCGCGGAAGGTAGCACAGCGCTTCGTGGCGTCCAGTGCAGCGGATCAGTGGATCGGCACCAGCCCGGCGAGTTCGCGCATGTCGTCGAACAGGATGCCGCCGGCCTGGATCAAGCCGTCGCGGTCGGAATAGGGGTCGCCATGATAGGAGAACACCCGCATGCCGGCGGCGATGCCAGCCTGCGTGCCGGCGACGCTGTCTTCGATGACGATGCAGTCGGCGGGCGCGAAGCCCATGGTTCTGGCCGCATGCAGGAACAGGTCGGGGAACGGCTTGCCGCGCGACACCATGGTGGCGCTGAACATGGCATGTTCGAACAGCGGCAACAGACCGGTCTGGCCAAGCGTTATGTGCATCTTGGAGATCCTGGCCGAGGTGGCGACGCAATAAGCGATGCCGGCCGCGCGGACCGCCTCGATGAACTCCCGGACATGAGGGATCGCCTCGACACCGTGAGCGAACAGATCCGGCAGGCCGGCATTCCAGCGCTCGACGAAATCGGCGCCGAGCCTGACGCTGGTCGTCTCTTCGATCTCCTTCTGCACCGAGACCATGCTGCGGCCGGAGAAGTTCTTGCGGCAATATTCGAAGGTCGTTGGAAAACCGGCGTCGCTCAGCCATTCGGCCAGGCGCCGGTTGGCGAGGTTCTCGGTATCGACCAGGATCCCGTCGCAGTCGAAGATGACGAGCTTTGGCAGGGGGCGTGTTTCAATCATGTTGGATCAGTCTGCCCGGCAAAACGGTTCACTGTGCCGAAACACAGCCAGGCATCAGGCGGTGCCGGTCGATCCGAATCCGCCCGAGCCACGCGCCGTGCCGCCGGCCAGCGAACGCTCTTCAACCGCCACCTGCGTCACCGCGGCGAAAACGATCTGGGCAATGCGCATCCCGCGCGTCACCGCGAAATCCTCGTCGCCGAGATTGACCAGCAGCACCTTCACCTCGCCGCGATAATCGCTGTCGACCGTGCCCGGTGAATTGAGGACGGTAAGGCCGTGTTTGAAGGCAAGGCCCGAGCGGGGCCGCACCTGGCCTTCCATGCCTTCGGGAATTTCCAGGATCAGCCCCGTCGCTACCAAGGCGCGCTTGCCCGGCAGGATCAGAAGCGGCCGGTCTTCAGGCACCGCCGCGCGCAAATCCATGCCGGCGGCGCCGGCGCTTTCATAGGCGGGAAGCGGAAGTCCCTCGCCATGCGGCAACCTGACGAAGCCGACGGTGAGACCGATGACGGAAGGTGTTTGAAGGGCTGCGCGCATAAAATCGATCCTATCGGCGCGAATGTCGATTCGGTCAACTCGACCGCGGCGCTATCAACGGCTTTCTTTCAGGCATTACTGTGGCCTAGCGGAGTTCCATAGGAACCACCGTCGTCTCCTTGATCTCCTCCATGACGAAGGAGGCGGAGACATCGGATAAAGCCACCTTGGCGATGAGCCGCTGGTAGAGCCGGTCATAGGCTTTCACGTCGGCGACGCGGGCGCGCAGCACATAGTCGAGATCACCGGACATCCGGTAGACCCCGATGATCTCGGAAAGACCGGTCACCGCCGCCCGGAATTTCTGCAGCCAGTCGGGGTCGTGATTGGATGTGCGGATCAGGATGAACACCGAAAGGCCCAGCCCGAGCTTCTCGGCATCGACCAGCGCCACGCGGCCGGTGATGACGCCATCTTCCTCCAGCCGCTTGACGCGACGCCAGCAGGCATTGCGCGACAAGGCCACCCGCTCCGACAGCTGGTCGACCGACAGCGTGCCGTCACGTTGCAATTCGGCGAGCAGTTTTCGATCAATTTCGTCGATGCCAAAGCTCATATGGGATATTTGTCCCATGGAATAGCAAAATACAAGATATTTTGGGACCAATGAACCCGTGAGGCGTGTCAGGATACTCATATCGAAACGAAAAGCGCTGAAGGGGAACCAGCATGTCGGTAGCAAGGATCTTCACCTCTCATCCGGCCAAGGTCGGCGAAACCTATTTCAGCCATATGGCCTTCGCCGCCTGGTTTTCCTCGCGCCTTCTGATGGCGGCGGGAGCAGCTTTTGTTCACGCTTTCTTGCCATTTCTCTTCGAGACTACCGCCAGCCGAATCATTCGCGAGCTCTACGAGCGGACGCACAACAGAGGCACGCACGCGATCAACGAGCCCGCTGCTCTTTCGGATCGCGCCTAGAGGAAGACAGAAGCGATGTGCCGGTGGGCGGCCTATCTCGGTGAAGCGGTCTTTCTCGAGGACATCCTAACGGCGCCCTGTCACTCGCTGATCGCCCAGAGCCATTGCGCCCAGGAAGCGAAGTCGCCCACCAATGGCGACGGCTTCGGCCTTGCCTGGTATGGCGAGAGGCCAGAACCCGGCCTCTACCGCGATATCCTGCCGGCCTGGTCCGATCCCAATCTGAAAAGCCTGTGCCGGCAGATCAAGTCCAGCCTGTTCCTCGCCCATGTCAGGGCCTCGACCGGCAGCGCCACCAGCCGCATGAACTGCCATCCGTTCATCTCAGAACGCTGGTCGTTCATGCATAACGGCCAGATCGGCGGTTTCGAAAAAATCCGCCGCGCGCTGGAGAACTCGCTGTCCGACGCCGTTTTCGACCAGCGCGAAGGCACCACCGATTCCGAACTCTTTTTTCTGCTCATGATCGACGAGGGCCTTTCGGCCGACCCGCAAGGCGCCGTCTCGCGCGCCACCAGCCGCGTGCTGGAAGCCTCGCGTCGTGCCGGTTTCGAGCCGGCGCTGAAACTGACCGCCGCCTTCTGCGACGGACAGGCATTGTATGCGGTGCGCTATGCCACCGATGGCCAGGCTCCGACGCTTTACACGTCCATTTTCCGCAAAGGGGCCGGCCGCTGCATCGTCTCCGAACCCTTCGATCGCGAGGGCGGCGACTGGCAGGCGATTCCGCCATCGAGCTTCGTCACCATGACCAGGGATGGCATCGACATACATCCATTCGCTCCGGTCGCGGCGAAACTGGCGCTGGTTGGATAGGCTTTCGCCGCATTGAGTAACGTCGCGGGACAGCGCCCCACTCTGTCCTGCCGGACATCTCCCCCATAAGGGTCCGACAAGGGGGAGATCGGATGCCTCAATGGCTTTCGCCAATCCCCAGCGTTGCAGGACAGAGCGAAGCGCCGAAAACTGCCAATCTCCCCACCCGTGGGGGAGATTGGCAGGACAAAGGGGGCGCCGTAGAGTGACGACCTCAATCATGGCGTGCAGCGTGATGATCGGCTTGCAATGGTCGGCAAACGCTGGTCGGAGGCGCGGCTGCTCGGCATCGCCAGGGCGATGATGCCCTTGACCAGCGGCTTTCGCCGTCCGCCCGGCTATTGAGCGAAGCGATCCAATCCATAGGGCGCCAGCAGCGTGTCGCGCTTGCCATCAAGAATTTCGCGCGTGGCGAACAGGCCGATGGCTGGCGCCAGAGTGATGCCGGAATGCATGACCGCGATATAGACACCCTCCTTGCCTTTGGCGCGGCCGATGATCGGAAAGCCGTCGATCGGTGTCGGCCGGTAGCCAACGGTGTGGAAATCCAGCTCCAGCCCGTCGCTGTCGCGCAGCATGGCCTTCATGGCCGCGAACAATTCACGCGCCGTGGCTTCGGCGTCCATGCCGGGATCGGCGCCGCCGAAATCCGAGCCGGCGATGATTCGACCCTCGGCGGTCTGACGCATGTGCAGGCGCTCGGCCAGCACCAGCCCGTTGAGCAGTTTCTTGTAAGGCCGCGAGTGGACGATCAACCCGGGCGGTGTCTCGATCGGCAGGTTGATGCCAGCGGTCGCGGCAATGTCTGGCGAACCCACGCCGGCCGCGATCACCACCTCGTCGGCGGCAAACAGTCCATGCGATGTGTCCACGCCGGTGACCTTGCCGACGCTTTGGACAAGCGCCGTCACCGTGCTGAAGAGGATTCGCGCGCCGCGCCGTTCGGCATCGGCCAGCAGTGCCTTGGTGGCCGCGACAGGCTCGGCGACACCCTCTTCTGCGACATGCAGGGCGAAATCGGGAAGCTCGGTGAGATTGGGTTCGATGAGCGCCACCTCGCCGCGGTCGACGCGCTCGATTCCGTAGCCCCACTCAGAATGCTCCGCTGCATAGTTCTCCATGTCGGCCGGCGGCAGATCCCAGCACAGGCCGCCGCACCAATTGAGCGGCAGGCCGGGCAGGTCCCGCGCTAGGCGAGCCCACTCAGCCATGGCGCGGGTGCGCAGCCGGAAATACGGCTCCGGGTTACCCCAGCTTGCATTGATCCAGGCAAACGAGTTCGGCGTTGCGACACCACCGATTTTGCTGTCGGCAATCACCGTCACCCGCGCCCCGGCCTTGGTCAGATGCCATGCGATGGAGGCACCGATGATGCCGGCGCCGATGACGATGATTTGCTTGGTTTCGCTCATGCTTGATCTCCGTCGGACTGGCATCCCTGATGCCATTGCCGCTGCCGGAGCTCAAGTGCGGACAGGGCCGGTCAGGCTAAAACCGTCGACAGGCCGGGAAAGCGCTGCTAGAAGCCCGCGCCACAGACAGGATCCGAAAAATTGGCTGAAGACATCGAACAGGCGGTATCGCGCCGCCGCACCTTCGCGATCATCGCCCACCCGGACGCCGGCAAGACGACGCTGACCGAAAAGCTGCTTTTGTTTGGCGGCGCCATCCAGCTTGCCGGCGAGGTGAAGGCCAAGAAGGACCGTATCCAGACCCGGTCCGACTGGATGAAGATCGAGCGCGAGCGTGGCATTTCGGTCGTCACCTCGGTGATGACCTTCGAATATGAGGACAACGTCTTCAACCTGCTCGACACGCCGGGCCACGAGGATTTCGCCGACGATACCTATCGCACGCTGTCGGCGGTCGACTCGGCCGTCATGGTCATCGACGCCGCCAAGGGCATCGAGCCGCGCACGCTGAAACTGTTCGAGGTCTGCCGGCTGCGCGACATCCCGATCATCACCTTCGTCAACAAGATGGACCGTGAAAGCCGCGATCCGTTCGAGATTTTGGACGAGATCGAGCAGAAGCTGGCGCTGGACACCGCGCCCATCACCTGGCCGATCGGCCGTGGCAAGACCTTCTCCGGTACCTATCACCTGGCGCTGAACGCCGTGCGCAAGGGCGATGACGAGAAGGAACGCACCCCCGTCAACGGTCCCGATTCCAACCGCGTTGCCGGCCTTCTGCCGGAAAACGAGCGCGAGGCCTTCATCGAGGAACTCGAGCTCGCGCGAGAAGCCTGCCGTCCGCTCGACATCGAGGCCTTTCGCGAGGGCCATCTGACGCCGGTCTATTTCGGCTCGGCGCTGCGCAATTATGGCGTGCGCGACCTGATCGAGGCGCTTGGCGCCTTTGGCCCGCCGCCGCGCGCCCAGGAGGCCGACACCCGCACTATCGAGGCGACGGAGGAAAAGATGACCTCCTTCGTCTTCAAGATCCAGGCCAACATGGATCCCAATCACCGCGACCGCATCGCGTTCGTGCGCGTCTGCTCGGGCAAGCTCGAGCGCGGCATGAAGGCCAAGCTGGTGCGCACCGGCAAGCCGATGTCACTCTCGGCGCCGCAATTCTTCTTTGCCCGCACCCGCGTCACCGCCGACGAGGCGTTTGCCGGCGATGTCGTTGGGATCCCGAACCACGGCACGCTGCGCATCGGCGACACGTTGACCGAAGGCGAGGAAATTCTGTTTCGCGGCGTGCCCAACTTCGCCCCGGAAATCCTGCGTCGCGTCCGTCTCGGCGACGCGATGAAGGCGAAAAAGCTCAAGGAAGCGCTGCACCAGATGGCAGAGGAGGGCGTCGTCCAGCTGTTCTCGCCGGAAGACGGCTCGCCGGCCATCGTCGGTGTCGTCGGCGCGCTGCAGCTCGATGTGCTGAAAGAGCGGCTGAACTTCGAATACACGCTGCCGGTCGAATTCGAGATGTCGCGCTTTTCCATCTGCCGCTGGATATCGGCCGACGACAAGGCCGAGGTGCTTCGCTTCATCGAGGCGCATCGCGGCGACATCGCCCGCGACCTCGACAACGACCCGGTCTTCCTGGCCCAGCACGCCTTCTCGCTGAACTACGAAGCCGAACGCTGGAAGGCGATCCGCTTCGCCACGATCAAGGATTATCAGGTGCGAGACAAGGCGGCGTGATTCTAGTGAGTAGTGAGTAGGTACGCCTCGTTCTCCCATCGCACTACTCACTAGCAACTACTCACTACTCTACTCTTATGATCACCCCTTGGCCGCCGCTTCGATCTCAGCGATATCGATCTTGCTCATCTGCATCATTGCCGACATCACCCGGCCGGCCTTGGCCCTGTCCGGATCCAGAAGCAGGCGCGGCAGCTGCTCCGGCACGACCTGCCAAGACACACCGAATTTGTCCTTTAGCCAGCTGCATTGCGAAGGTTCGCCGCCACCTTCGATAAGCTTCTCCCAGAAGTAATCGACCTCTTCCTGCGTCTTGCAGTCGATCGACTGTGACATCGCCTCGTTAAACTTGAATTGCGGTCCGCCATTGAGCGCCTGGAACGGCACGCCGTCGAGCTCGAACGTGGTCATCAGCACTTTGCCCGCATCTGCGTGACCCTCGGGCCAACGCAGAACGCTCGTAACCTTCGAATTCTTGAAGATGGAGACGTAGAAATTCATCGCCTCTTCTGCCCGGCCGTCGAACCACAGGCAGGTGGTGATCTTTTGCATGTCGTGCTCCTAGGTTGCTTCCTGCTGTTACAATGAAACGGCTGACTCCGAGAATGGTGCCATTTCTTGCCGTCTGCCCAAGGACGGCCCTGATACGCCCGACCCGACATAGACATCGAATTTTTCTGAGACGCTCGTTTTTTCAGGAGAACCTGGCGCATTGCAAAAATGTGGCCAGACCATACTTGGCGGTCTATAAACCCTGCGATCAAAATTCAGCGCCGCCACGCTCCCGTCGAGCGCAGCCAGCCAGCTAGGGAAAATTCATGCCCGCCTATCGCTCCCGCACCACCACCCATGGCCGTAACATGGCCGGCGCCCGCGGCCTGTGGCGCGCCACTGGCATGAAGGACAGCGATTTCGGCAAGCCGATCATTGCGGTGGTCAACTCCTTCACCCAGTTCGTGCCGGGCCATGTCCATCTGAAGGACCTTGGCCAACTGGTGGCACGCGAGATCGAGAAGGCCGGCGGTGTCGCCAAGGAATTCAACACCATCGCCGTCGACGACGGCATCGCCATGGGCCATGACGGTATGCTCTATTCGCTGCCGTCGCGCGAGCTGATCGCCGATTCCGTCGAATACATGGTCAATGCGCACTGTGCCGACGCCATGGTCTGCATCTCCAATTGCGACAAGATCACGCCCGGCATGCTGATGGCCTCATTGCGCCTCAACATCCCGACCGTCTTCGTCTCCGGCGGCCCGATGGAAGCCGGCAAGGTTGTGCAGGCCGGCAAGACGCAGGCGCTCGACCTCGTCGATGCCATGGTTGCGGCCGCCGACGACAAGATCTCCGACGAGGACGTCAAGGTCATCGAGCGCTCGGCCTGCCCGACCTGCGGTTCCTGTTCGGGCATGTTCACTGCCAATTCCATGAACTGCCTGACCGAGGCGTTGGGCCTGTCGCTGCCCGGCAACGGCTCGACGCTGGCCACGCATGCAGATCGCAAGCGCCTGTTCGTCGAGGCCGGCCATCTCATCGTCGATCTCGCCCAGCGCTACTACGAGCAGGATGACGAGAGTGCATTGCCGCGCAGCATTGCATCGAAGGGCGCCTTCGAGAACGCCATGACGCTCGATATCGCCATGGGCGGCTCCACCAACACCGTGCTGCACATTCTGGCGGCCGCGCATGAGGGCGAGGTCGATTTCACCATGGAAGACATCGACCGGCTGTCGCGGCGGGTGCCGGTGCTATGCAAGGTGGCGCCGGCCAAGTCCGACGTGCACATGGAAGACGTCCACCGCGCCGGCGGCATCATGGCCATCCTTGGCCAGCTCGACAATGCCGGGTTGCTCAACCGCGACCTGCCGACCGTGCATACGGCGAGCCTCGGCGAAGCGCTCGACCATTGGGATATTTCGCGCACCTCGAGCCAGAATGTGCGCGACTTCTTCCTCGCCGCGCCCGGCGGCGTGCCGACGCAGGTCGCCTTCAGCCAGGACCGCCGCTGGGACGATCTCGACACGAACCGTGAGACGGGCGTTATCCGCTCGGCCGAGACGCCATTCTCGAAAGACGGCGGCCTTGCCGTCCTGAAAGGCAATCTGGCGCTCGACGGCTGTATCGTGAAGACAGCCGGCGTCGACGAGTCGATCCTGAAATTCACCGGACCGGCTCGCGTCTTCGAAAGCCAGGACGCTTCGGTCAAGGCGATCCTTGGCAATGAGATCAAGGCTGGTGACGTCGTCGTCATCCGCTATGAGGGTCCGCGCGGCGGCCCCGGCATGCAGGAGATGCTCTATCCGACCAGTTATCTGAAGTCGAAAGGCCTGGGCAAGGCCTGCGCGCTGGTCACCGATGGGCGCTTCTCCGGCGGCACCTCGGGCCTGTCCATCGGCCATGCTTCGCCGGAAGCGGCGGAAGGCGGGCTGATCGGGCTGGTGCAGGAGGGCGATACGATCGAGATCGATATCCCGAACCGCACCATTCGCCTTGCCGTCGATGACGCCGAACTCGACGCGCGCCGCGCGGCGATGGAGGCCAGGGGCGCGGACGCCTGGAAGCCGCGGGAAATGCGCAAGCGCAAGGTGACGACCGCGCTGCGCGCCTACG
Organism: Mesorhizobium sp. B2-3-15; assembly: GCF_006442875.1. NCBI lineage: Bacteria > Pseudomonadati > Pseudomonadota > Alphaproteobacteria > Hyphomicrobiales > Phyllobacteriaceae > Mesorhizobium > Mesorhizobium sp. B2-3-15. Next base: position 67,381 of record NZ_VFVO01000002.1, read on the forward strand.
CCGCCTTCGCCACCAGCGCCGACAAGGGGGCGGTAAGGCACGTGCCGGAGTAAAGTTCGAATCTCGTCAGGCAGGCGCTGCGGCACAAACTCCGCAGGACTACCTGTCCTCGACTTGCGCCGCTCCACATTAAGGCATCAGCTGATATTCATACAGCTTCTGGTAAAGCCCGCCTTGCCCGAGCAGCATCTTGTGCGGCCCGCTTTCCACCACCTTGCCGGCTTCCAGCACCACGATCGTGTCGGCCTGGTGCACGGTCGAGAGGCGGTGTGCGATGACGATCGTGGTGCGCCCTTCCGTCAGCTGTTGCAGCGCGTCGCGGAACAGCGCTTCCGACTCGGCGTCGAGCGCACTGGTTGCCTCGTCCAGCAGCAGGATTTCGGCATTGCGCAGCATGGCGCGCGCGATCGAGATGCGCTGGCGCTGGCCGCCCGACAAGAGGCCGCCATTCTCACCGACATCCGTCTCATAGCCTTTCGCCTGCGCGACGATGAAGTCATGGGCGTTGGCAGCCCTGGCCGCGGCGATCACCTCGTCGTCGGTCGCGTCCTCGCGCCCAAGCCGGATGTTGTGCATGATCGTGCCGGCAAACAGGAACGTATCCTGGCTGACATAGGCGATCTTTTCCCTGAGCGAGGCGAGCGTGGCATGGGAAATATCCTGGCCGTCAAGCAGCACCCTGCCGCTCTTCGGGTCATACATGCGCATGATGAGGTTCAGGATCGTCGACTTGCCGCCGCCGGAGGGGCCGACCAGCGCCGTCATCTTGCCGGGCGCCAGGGTCAGGTCGAACCGGTCCAGCACTGGCGGGCCATTCTGGTAGGCGAAGCCGACGGCATCGAACCGGATCTCGCCCGGTCCGGCCCGAAGCGGCTTTGCATCCGGCTTCTCGGCTAATGTCAGCGGCTGGTCGGCGAGCTCGAACATCATGCGCACGCCGACAATGCCGCTTTCCAGCGATATGCGCACCCGCGCGAGGCGCTTTGCCGGCTCATAGGCAAGCAGCAGCGCGGCGATGAAGGCCATGATATTGCCAGGCATCTGGCCGCCCTGCAGGACCAGCAAGCCGCTGACCATGACCGCGCCGGCGATCGCCAGGCCGGCCAGCGTTTCCATCACCGGATTGGTCACCGCTTCCAGCGCGGCGATGTTGTTGGCCCGATCCTCGACGTCCGCCACCGCCCTGTACATGCGTTTGCGCATAAGGCCCTCGAGGTTGAAGGATTTGACCACGCGCACGCCGATCGCGGTTTCCTGCATCACCTGCACGATCTGGCCGACCGAGCGGAACTCCATGGCGGCGAACTTGCGCACGCGCTTCAGGATGCGGTTGACGCCATAAATGGCCAACGGACCGACGACGAAGCAGATCAGCGACAGCGCCGGCTGCTGCCAGACCATGACCCCAATCAGGGCAGCCAGGGTCACCAGATCGCGCACGTAGGAAGTGACGATGAGGTCGAGCACGTTGCGCGCCGCCTGGGCATTGTTGGTCATGCGGGTGATCAGGTCGGACGACGAGGTCGAATGGTAGAATTCGATGCCTTGCGCCAGGATGCGGTCATAGATCTTGCGCTGCCGTTCGGCGATGATGGCGTTGCCGACGCGGCTCATGAAGTAGGCCTGGACGAAATTGGCGATGCCCTTGACGATGAAGATCCCGGCGACCGCCACGGCGATCATATTGACCCGGTCGACCCGTTTATCGATCACGAATTCATTGGTGATTTCACGCAGGATCCAGGCACTGGCGGCCGTCATGCCGGCCACCACGAGCATCGACAGGATGGCGGCGGCGTAGCCGGCCCTGTGTTGCCGGAACGATTCCCGGAGCAGCCTTGCGACGAGGCGCTGGTTCTCCGTCGAGCGGAAGAAGCGAAACAACGGCTGATCCTTGATGCCGGGATGACGAAGGCGGCTTATAGAGGGAGATGCCGCCGGAGGGAACCTTTCGCCGCCATGGAAAGAAACCGCTGCGGCGGGGTGTCTTTTGAGACACGATGCGGCAGTGATTCTTCAAGCAGGATGATGACAGATGGATTTCGATCTTATTGTGCGCGGCGGCACGCTTCCGGATGGCGGCATCGCCGACATCGGCATCACCGGCGACACGATCGCTGCGATCGAGCCGAAGCTCGACGGTTCCGCGCGGACCGAGGTCGACGCCCATGGCAGTCTGGTGTCGCCGCCCTTCGTCGATCCGCATTTCCACATGGATGCAACGCTGTCCTACGGCCTTCCGCGCATCAACGCGTCGGGCACGCTGCTCGAAGGCATAGCGCTATGGGGCGAACTGAAGCCGCTCCTGATGCACGAGGCCGTGCGTGATCGGGCGCTCGCCTATTGCGACTGGGCGGTGTCGATGGGGCTGCTCGCCATCCGCACCCATGTCGACGTCTGCGACGACCGGCTGCTGGCCGTCGAGGCGCTGCTGGAGGTCAAGAAAACCGTCGCACCCTATATCGATCTGCAATTGGTGGCCTTCCCGCAGGACGGCTTCTATCGCTCGCCGACGGCACGAAAAAACACCATTCGCGCGCTGGACATTGGCGTCGACATCGTCGGCGGCATTCCGCATTTCGAGCGCACCATGGCCGACGGCACGCGCTCGGTTACCGAACTGTGCGAGATCGCGGCAAAACGCGGGCTCATGGTCGACCTGCATTGCGACGAGACCGACGACCCGCTGTCGCGCCACATCGAACAGCTCGCCTATGAAGCGCAGCGCCTCGGCCTGCAGGGCAGGGTGGCCGGTTCGCACCTCACCTCGATGCATTCGATGGACAATTACTACGTCTCGAAGCTTCTGCCGCTGATCGCCGAAGCCGGCGTTTCCGCGATCCCCAATCCGCTGATCAACATCATGCTGCAGGGCCGCCACGACACATTCCCGAAGCGGCGTGGCATGACGCGGGTCAAGGAGATGCTGGCGCTGGGCATCCGTGTCGGCTGGGGTCAGGATTGCGTGCTCGATCCCTGGTATTCGCTGGGCACCGCCGACATGCTCGACGTCGCCTTCATGGGCCTGCATGTAGCTCAGATGTCGAGCCCCGCCGACATGGCGCGCTGTTTCGATATGGTCACCAACGTCAATGCCGCGATCATGGGCCTCGACCATCTCGGCCTCGGCGTTGGCAAGCGCGCCAGCCTGGTGATCCTCGATGCCGGCAATCCGATCGAGGCTCTACGCCTGCGCGCCGAGCGCATCTGCGTCATCGCCAGGGGTAAGGTCGTGGCGGAGCGGACGAGGCAGGATACCAGGCTTTCGATCTCCGGCAGGCCGTCGCAGGTGAATCGCAGGCACATATCCACCTAGATACAGCCGATTCCCGACGCTGGTCTTACCTATTTCCCGATTTCTCCTCGTCAAAGCCGCCGCTTCCGTCTACGACGCGGCTCGGGCGAGGGAAGAATCGGGGTCGGCATGGCGCAACCCGTGGCGCGGAATTCCACAATCAAGAATGTCCTCCTGGCCGGCATCCTGCTGATGCTGGCCGGCGACTTCCTGTTTGCGCTCAACGATGCGATGGGCAAGTGGCTGGTCGCCAGTTTCTCCGTCGGCCAGGTCGTGCTGATCCGCTCGATCGGCGCCTTTATCGTGCTCGGCCCGATGATCGCCAACCAGGGCGCCGGCAGACTGTTCCAGCTGGAGCGGCCAGGGTTGCAGATCCTGCGCGTGGTGGCGACGACGCTGGACACCGCTTTGTTCTACGCCGCCGTCGTCTACCTGCCGCTTGCCGATGTGATGAGCTTCTACATGGCCGGGCCGATCTATGTGGCGGCGCTGTCGCATTTCCTGCTTGGCGAAAAGGTCGGCTGGCGCCGCTGGGTGGCGATCCTGCTCGGCTTCTGCGGTGTGGTCATCATGCTGAAACCCTCCTCTGCCGCGTTTTCGCTGTCATCCAGTTTCGCACTTGTCGGCAGCCTTGCCTTCGCCTTCGCCATCATTCTCAACCGGCGCCTGCGTGGCACCAGCGACACCAATCTGGTGACATGGCAGACGATCGGCACGCTGGCGGTTGGCGGCGCCCTCACCATCGGCGCCTGGAAGACGCCGTCTGCACTTGATTTCGGCGCCATGCTGCTGCTCGGCATCGTCTCCTGCGGGGCGCATCTGATGATCACCAGGGCGCTGAAACTGGCGCCGGCCTCGACGCTGGCGCCGCTGCACTACACGCTGCTCTTGTGGGCGGTGGTGTTCGGGCTGGTGTTCTTCGGCGACGTTCCCGGTCCGCGCATTCTGATCGGCTCGGGCATCATCGTCCTGGCCGGCCTGTTCATCTTCCATCGCCAGAAGGTGGTCGACACCACGGTGCCGCCGGAGAACGTGCCGAAAGGTGTGAACTAGGGCCAGATTTCTGGTGCCTAGCCCTTGCGTACCGCCGCCAGGTGCCGCGAAAACTCCTCTGTCTCCATCAGCGCCTTGCAGCGGGCGAAGCGGCCGTCGGCATAGGCGCGGAAATCGTCGACGGGATTTTCGTTGGCAAGCTGGATCAGCCCCCACAGCGTCCAGAGCAGATCGCACATCGCCTTGTAGATGACGACGCGGCCGCGCTCCGCCGGCTTCGCCTCGCCGCCGAAATAGGCGCGCATCAGCTCCTCGTCCTGGGCGGCTTCGAACTTGCCTTCGACGCTGAGGTCGCCGAGGTCCCAGAGCGGGTCGTTCATCCCCGAATATTCCCAGTCGACGATCCACATCCGCTCGCCCGTGTCGAGGAAATTCTCGCACAGCGGGTCGCAATGGCAGGCGACGAGAGGCAAGGGGCGGACGGCCAAGGCCGAGCGTACGCTCTCGGCCTCGCGCACCACGTCATGATAGCCGGCGGGCAGGGCGACATCCCTGGTCGACAGCACCTTGAGATAGTCGTCGATCATCCAAAACAGTTCGAAGCGGAAGGGGAACACCGCGCCGGACGCGTGCAGCTTGCGGAAGGCCTCGGCCGCTCGGGCCGGGCTGCCCTGCCGCTCCCTGAACTTCTCCGGCGACATCGTCTCCGCACCGGCAATGTAGCGCGTCACCATCAGGCCGCTGGCGGCGTCGGCATGCAGCACTTCAGGACTTACCCCCGCGATTGCCGCCTCACGCGCGGCAATCGCCTCGTTGGCGCGGTTGATGTATTCCTCGGTGCCTTTGCCTGGAATACGCAGGCAGTAATCGCCGGCCTTGAAGACGAGGTTGGTCAAGCCGCCGAGCCGTTCCAGCGGCCCAGTATAGCCGGCCAGTACCGGAATGACGGCAAGTTTTGCCCGCGCCTCGTCTGTCCCCATGCCTGCGTCCCCACGCGTTATTTCTCGGCTGCACGGTTCCACAATTTTCGCCGTTTGGCTATCATCGCGGCGAGACGAGGGATGGTGGACAGTGGCGGACAGCAAACATCAAGGCGCGCTCGGCGAGGTCTACGCGGCCAAGCGCCCGGAAGAGGTGGCCGCACTGTACGACCGCTGGTCGCAAACCTACGACGCCGACATGTCGGCAGCCGGCTACCGCCACCCGACCATCTGCCTTGCTTTGCTCGCCCGCCATCTGCCGCGCGGGTCAGCCCCGCTGCTCGACGCCGGGGCCGGTACCGGGCTGATCGGCGAGTGGCTCGATATTGCCGGCTATCCCCAGGTCGAGGCGCTGGATATCTCGCAAGGCATGCTGGATCAAGCCGCGCGCAAGGGCGTCTATTCGGCGCTGCATTGTCTGGCGCTCGGCGGCGCCTTGCCATTTGCCGACAGCACTTATGCCGGCATCATCTCGGCCGGCGTCTTTACCTCCGGCCATGTCGGCGCCGAGGGACTGGACGAACTGATCCGCATCTGCCGGCCGGGTGGGGTGATCGTGCTGACGGTCAAGAACACGTTGTGGGATCACGGTTTTGCCGCGCGCATCGCCGAACTCGAGGCACAAGGCCTGGTCACGCGGGTCGAGGAAACACGACCATATGTCTCAATGCCAGGCGAGGCCGATACCGTCCCCAGCCGTGGCCTCGCCTTGCGCGTGAGTTAAGCCTTTACGCGCTCCATTGCCGGGTCGTATAGCGGCTCAAGATGGATTTGAGCCGGCGTCCGCTCCATCGCCACCACAAGTTCATAGCTGCCCGAGGCGAGAAAATCATCGCTTGCTCCGTCAGCGTTGCGCACATAACCGTAGCCGATGTTCTTTTCCACCGTGTAGCCATAGCCGCCGCTGGTGAGATAGCCGACCGGCTGGCCATCGCGCAGGATGGTCTCGCGTCCGACGAGCACGATCTCCGGATCATAGACCGTGAAACCGGCAAAGCACTTCTTCAGGGACTCGCCGCCAACCTTCTCGAGTGCGCGCCGTCCGACGAAGTCGGTGTTCTTGCGCAGCTTGACCGCCCAGCCGAGCCCAGCCTCCAGCGGTGTGTCGTTGGGCGTGATGTCGGAGCCCCAGGCGCGATAACCCTTTTCCAGCCGCAGCGATTCCAGCGCGCGGTAACCGACCGGCCGGATGTCGTGCTTCCCGCCGGCCGCCATCAGCACGTCGAAGACTTCGCCGGTGGCGGCGATCGGCACATGCAGTTCCCAGCCGAGTTCGCCGACATAGGTGACGCGCAGCGCCCGGACCGTGTGACCGGCTATTGTGATCTCGCGCACATGGCCGAACGGGAAGCCGGCATTCGACACATCCGCATCGGTCACCGCCGAAAGTACGTCGCGGGCGCGCGGTCCCATCAGCGACAGCGTGCCGAAGTCCTCGGTGACATCGGCGAGCTGTGCATCGAGGCCGTGGCCAATATGGTCGCTGATCCACGAGGCATCATGGGTGCGGAAACCGGTGCCGGTGACGATATAGAATTTTTCCTCGGCCAGCCGCGACACGGTTAGGTCGGCCTCGATGCCGCCGCGCGTGTTGAGGAGTTGCGTGTAGGTCAGCCGGCCGACCGGCTTGCCGACATCGTTGGCGCAGATCCAGTCCAGGGCCCTCGCCGCGTCGGGCCCGCTCAGCTCGCACTTGGCGAAGGACGACTGGTCGAAGATACCGACATGCTCGCGCACGTGCCGATGTTCGTCGCCGACGGCGGCGAACCAGTTCTGCCGGCCCATCGAATAGATGTCCTTCGGCTCGACGCCCTCCGGCGCGAACCAGTTCGGCCGTTCCCAGCCGAGCTTGGAGCCGAACACGGCGCGATGGTCTTTCAGTCTGTCGTAGAGCGGGGAGACGATGCGCGGCCGGCCGCTGGTGTATTCCTCATGCGGGAAGCCGATCGCGTAATGTTTGCCATAGGCTTCCAGCGTACGTTCGCTCACCCATTGCCGGTCGCGGTGCAGGTTGGAAAAACGCCTGATGTCGACCACCCAAAGGTCGAGCGGCGCCTCGCCGTCGACCACCCATTGCGCCAGCACCCAGCCGGCGCCGCCGCCCGAGGCGATGCCGAAGGCGTTGAAGCCGGCGCCGACGAACATGTTGGCGCATTCGGGCGCCACACCGAGGATGAAATTGCCGTCCGGCGTGAAGCTTTCCGATCCGTTGATCATCTGCTTGACACCGACCGTCTCCAGCGCCGGCACCCGCGCGATCGCCTGCGCCATGTGCTGCTCGAAATGATCGTAGTCGTCGTCGAACAGCCGGAACTCCCAATCATTGGGCACGTCGCCCCCGGGAAGATTGGTCGTCCAGGCTTGCGGGTTCGGCTCATAGCCGCCCATCACCAGCCCGCCGACCTCCTCCTTGAAATAGGTGCGCCGATCGGGGTCGCGCAGCGTCGGCGCGTCGGTTGCCAGCCCCGCGATTTTCTCGGTGATGATATACTGGTGCTTGACCGGCTGCAGCGGCACGTTGATGCCGGCCATCGCGCCGACCTGCCGCGCCCATTGCCCGGCGCAGTTCACCACCTTGTCGCAAGCGATGTCGCCTTGATTGGTCTTCACCGCCGTGATGCGGTCGCCCTTCATCTCGAAACCCGTGACGCGCACGTCCTCGTAGAGATTGGCGCCGTGCATGCGCGCGCCCTTGGCCAGCGACTGCGTGATGTCGGAAGGGCTCGCCTGGCCGTCGGTCGGCAGCCAGGAGGCGCCGACGAGATCGCCGGTCTCCATCAAGGGCCACATCGCCTTCACCTCCGCCGGAGACAGCAGCTGCATGTCCATGCCGAAGCTTTTCGCCGTGGTCGCCAGCCGTTTGTATTCGGTCCAGCGGTCGGCATTGGTGGCGAGCCTGAGGCACCCCGTCATCTTCCAGCCGGTGGCAAGACCGGTTTCGGCTTCCAGCCCCTTGTAGAGGTCGACCGAGTATTTCAGTACTCGCGTGATCGAGGCCGACGAGCGCAATTGGCCGACCAGGCCGGCTGCATGCCAGGTCGAGCCCGAGGTCAGCTTGCCCTGTTCGAGCAGCACCACGTCGGCCTTGTGGTCACGCGCCAGATGATAGGCCGTCGAACAGCCGATGATGCCGCCGCCGATGACGACGATCTCGGTCTGGCTAGGCAAGGTCATGGTTTCAGGATCCCGTATTTTATCCGGTAGTTTTCCAGCGCCGCATCGAGCCGCGCTAGGTTTTCCTCGGTGTAGGCGACGTAGTCGATGCCGGGGGCGTCGAGATAGAGCTCCGACACCATGCTCCACATCGCCTCGCGCAGCAGCGAGGCACATTGCATGGCGGCGTGCGAGCGGCGGATCGCCTCGTCCGGTTCCTTCATGAAATAGGCGGTCAGGAAGGTGAAGGATTCCTCGTCGCTCATGCCCGCGTTCGAGGCGACGCCGGCAAGGTCGAACATCGCCGTATTGAAGCCGGCATATTCGAAATCGATCAGCCAAAGCCTGCCGCCGTCGTCCAGAATGTTGGCCGGCAAAAGATCATTGTGGCCAAAGACGATCGGCAGCAATTTCTGGGCGCGCTCCAGTTCGTCGGCCAACGCCAGAAAGCGCGGCAGGTCACCGCGCTTGCGGCTGTTGCCCTCGTCGAGCGTGCGCGCATAGTCGCGGATGACGTGGAACACCCAGAACATGAAGCCGGCGCCGGAGATATGGTTGGGCATCTCGCGGTGAAAGCCGCGCATCAGCGTCGCGACGCGGCGGAGATTGGCGCGCACGTCCTCGGCCAGATAGGTTCTGGCGCCAAGAAACGCCGTCACCATGATCCCCGGTTCGGCATAACGGACCGCCGGTGCGAAGCCCGCCGCGTGAGCCGCCCGCGCGGTCATCACCTCCCGTTCGCGGAAGACATGGTGGAACGGATAATCCTGGCCGAAACGCACCACATGTTTGCCGGCCGCATCGGTGACCACATAATTGGCGTTGCTCAGGCCGCCGGGCAGCGGCGCGATCTCGATGGCGCCCGTCCAGCACGGCAGGGCGTGGATGCGGTCTTCGGCAATCACGGGATCATCCCTGGTTGGCAGGCCTGGTTTGCTGGGCTTCGGTATGGCGCCATGGGCCGCGCAACGGCGGCGTGGTGAAACGCAAACAATCTCGTCGGTGCGGGATGCCAGGATCGGTATCCCGCACCGCACCGACGAGCCCCTTGGCCAGGTTTATGAGCCCGGCATCCGCCCCCGCGGATCTGAAAATTCCTTGCGCCAGACACGTTACAGGCTGCCTGGGGTCAGTGAATTGCAGCTCTGCCAATACCATCCCGCTGCAGTTCCGAACCCTGTTGAAGATGGATTTCACGCCGGGGTTGCTCTTCTGTCAATAAAAAGATGTGACTTTTTTTGGGTGTTTTGTCCGAAAGCATGGGCAATTTCTTTAAAAGCGCTAGGAATGCCTTAGAATCGGTCATTTTCGGGATGCCCATATGAACCACTCGAAACGACATGGCGAGATCCTGCGGCTGCTGCAGGAAGAGGGAACCGTCACTATCGCCAGCCTGGCCGACCGGTTGGGCGTTTCGCTCGAGACCGTACGCCGCGACGTCAAGCCGCTCACCGGCGACGGCTCGGTTCTGAAGATGCATGGCGCCGTCGGCCTGCCGTCGATGGTCGGCGAAGCGCCGTTCGAACGGCGCATGCGCGAGCATGCCGACGCCAAGCGAAGCATTGCCCGCGCGGTCGCGGCCACCATCCGCGACGGCGAATCGATCATGCTCGACACCGGCACCACGACCTCGTTCCTGGCGCGCGAACTGCTCGGCCACCGGCGCCTGACGGTCGTCACCAATTCGTCCGACATCGCCCGCACCCTGGCCACCATCAACGGCAACAAGGTCTATATGGCCGGCGGCGAGCTGCGCAGCGATTCAGGCGCCGCGTTCGGGACGTCGGCCATCGAGTTCGTCAGCCGCTTCTCGGTCAGCCACGCCATCATCTCCACCGGCGCCGTGGATGCGGTGACGGGTGTCATGGACTTTGATCTGGACGAGGCGGAATTTGCCCGCATGGTGCTGTCGCGGGGCCAGCGCTCGCTGGTCGTCACTGACCACACGAAGTTCGGCCGCCAGGGCCTGGTCCAGGTCTGCGGCTTTGACGGCTTTTCCGAACTCGCGACCGACCGCGCGCCGCCGCACGACATTGCCGCGGCACTGGCGCAGGCCGGGGCGCGCCTCAGCGTCGCCGGCGGAATTTAGCCGAAGACCAGCGACTGGTGGGCGCACACGCCCGCGAAGGTGCCGCCCGAGACGGCGAAGGCGATGTTGTGCATCGCGCGTGCCGCGTCACCGGCGGCATAGACGCCGGGAACCGTCGTTTGCTGCCGGTCATCGACTGATATCATCGGGCCGAGCAGGCCGTCCTTGAGGCCGCAGCCGAGCTGTTCGGCCAGCGGGCTCGCCATCGTGTTGCGTGGCGCGGTGAATATCGCCTTGACGCCAGCCTTCCGGCCATCGACGAGATGGACAACCAATCCCCCGGAGCCATCATCGCTCAGTTCGTTGACCGTCGCGGGCTCGAACCTTACATTCCTGCTCTCAAGCGCATGCATCTCGTCGGCATCGGGCTTGATCAGTCCGTTGCCGAACAGCGTGACGTCGCCCCAATCGGAAATCAGTTGCGCCTGATGCATGGACATCGGGCCGGTCGCGAGCACGCCGAGCGGCCCGGTGGAAACCTCGTAGCCGTGGCAATAGGGGCAATGCAGCACGGTTCTGCCCCATTGCTGGGCAAGCCCGGGAACCTCCGGCAGGATGTCGCGCACGCCGGTTGCCAGCACCAGTCGTGCGGCGCCGAATGTCTCGCCGCCATCGGTGGTGATTTCGAAATCGCTGCTGCTGTTGGCAATGGCTTTGTCCGCAAGTGCGGTCACAAGCCTGGCCGTCGGGTAGGCAAGCAATTGCCGCCTTGCATCGTCCAGGATCGCTCCAGGCGTGCGTCCGTCCTGGCCGAGAAAGCCGTGCGAATGCGCGGCAAAGCGGTTGCGCGGCTGGCCGGCGTCGATCACCAGCACGGTGCGCCGCGCCCGCGCCGCCTGCATGGCGGCGGACAGGCCGGCGAAGCTGCCGCCGATAACGGCAAGATCATACTGCATGGCTGGAAACTCCAACGAGGTCGAAACGACGGTGAAAATCGGCTGTCAGGTCGGCCAGCGTGATGCGGCTGAGCTTCTCCGCCAGCAGCTTCTCGGCCGCGATGCGAAAATCGTCGAGCACGGCGATCACCGCTTGCTCGACGAGACAGCCCGGGCTTTCCGGCTCGGTGCTGAACGGCAGCAGCGTCTCGCCCAGGGCAAGGCTGATCTCGGCCAGTGAAATGTTCTCGGGCGCGCGCCCGAGCAGCCAGCCGCCGCCATGTCCGCGTGACGAGGTGACGATGCCGGCGTCGCGCAAGCCTGCGATGGTCCGGCGCACCACCACCGGATTGGTATGGATGAAGGTGGCAAGCTGCTCGGAGGTCAGAGCCTGCTCGGGCTTCTCGGCCATGTGAACGAGGATGTGCAGAGTGGAGGACAGTCGGCTATTGCGTTTCATGTAACCTAATTAGTTACGATTTATCGCAATGTCAAACGCGCCGGCGGCGTTGGTTGGCGGCAAGGCTAAACGGGTAAAGCGCGAAAACTCATCCTGAAGCAGGCGCCGCTGGGCTTGCCATCGAGGATATCGATGCGGCCGCCATGGAGATACACGATTTCCTGCACGAGATTGAGGCCGAGGCCGGCGCCATGATCCTGCGGGCGCAGCCGGTAGAAGGGCTCGAAGATGCGCTCCCGCTCGCCCGGCGGGACGCCGTCGCCTTCGTCCCGGACCTCGATGATGGCGGGCGTTGTGACGCCGACGGTGATCTTGCCAGCGCGGCCGCCATGCTCGATGGCGTTCTGGACGATGTTGGTCACCGCGCGCTCGATGGCGGTGCGGTCTCCGGTGGCGAAAATCGTGTCCCGTTCCGGCTCGAACGACATTTCGTAACCGGCAGAAAACGCCATCGGCGCGAGGTCGACGATAACGCCGCGCGCGGTCGCCACGAGATCGACCGCTTCGAACGCCGACGTCTGCCGGTCGAGGCGCTGCAGGTCGAGCAACTGGTCGGTCAGCGTTGAAAGCCTGGCCGCGTCCTGCAGCAGCCGTGCCCGCCCCGGTGTCGGCGGCAGCGAGGCGAGGCGCGTGTTGAGGATGGCTACCGGTGTCCTGAGCTCATGGGCGGCGTCGGTGAGGAAGCGTTTGTGGCGCTCATAGCCCTTGTCCAGGCGCGCAAGGGCGGCATTCACGGCCTTGACCAGCGGCGTCACTTCCGCCGGCACGTCCTTGAGCGGCAGCTGCACGCCGCGCTGGTCGATGTCGATGCGCTCAGCCTCGGCCGCCGCATGGCCAAGGCCCGACAGAGCGCCACGCACCACCCATGGCGTCGCGAACAGCGTGGCCAGCGCCATCAGCCCGGCGAGCGGCAATATGCCCTGCAGGAAGAATTGCGGCGCCTGGCCGAGCAGACGCAGCAGCGAAAGCCCGCCCTTGGTGCCGCTGAAAATCTGGACGTTGCCGGCCATCGTGTCGGTCCAGCGGATCTTTCCCTCCGGCGGCGCGGCTTGTCCGATTGCATGGTCGATACGGGCGTCGCTGATCGTGTCCAGCAGTCCGGTGAAAGGCTGGAAGGTGGGCGGCACGGTCCCCTCCTGCAGCCTTTGCCCCTGCTTGTCTCGAACAATGAACCAGAGGTCGGGAACACCCGACCGCAGCTTCGTCAGGTCCGAGGTCTCGCGCAGAACCAACTTGCCGCCGGCATCGCGTGTCACCGCATCCGCCAGCACGTCCATCGTGCCGTCCTCGTAATCGTGCGGGATAAGGCCGGTGGCCAGCATGGCGCCGAGAATGCCGACGATGATCAGGGTCAGCATGGCGCATTGCAGCAAGGCGATGCGCAGCACCAAGCTCCATTTCAGCGAATGCGGGCGCTTGAGGCTCATCGCTTGGCGCTCATGTCGTCTCGCGCAGGAGATAGCCGACGCCGCGAATGCCGTTGATCGTCACCCCGGCATTGGCATCGGCGAGCTTGCGGCGCAGGCGCGAGACGTGCGTGTCGAGCGCGTTGGACTGGATCTCGTCGTCGAGGCCGAACACCGCCTCCATCAGCGCCTCGCGCTGCACCATGCGGCCGGTGCGGCGCATCAGAGCCTCCAGCACAAGGAGCTCGCGGCGCGGCAGGCTGAGCGGTTCGGCGCGGATAGAGGCTTCGCGATGTCCGACGTCGAGCACCAGATCGCCGGCGCGGATGAACTGCGACTGCAGCGGCGCCGGGCGCCTGAGCAGCGCGCGCAACCGGGCAAGCAGTTCCTCGAACGCGAATGGCTTTGCCAGATAATCGTCCGCGCCCATGTCCAGCCCATCGACCTTGTCCGACGTGTCGCCTCTCGCCGTCAGCACCAGCACGGGCGAGGTGTTCCTGGCCGAACGCAGTCTCGGCACCAGCGACAGCCCGTCGCCATCCGGCAACTGGCGGTCGAGCAGGATGGCGTCATAGCTGTCGACGGCAACGAACCCCTCCGCCTCCAGCAATGTGCCGGCGTGATCGACCACCATATCGTGGCGCTTCAGCGCGGCACGCAGGGCCGAAACCATCTCGGGTTCGTCTTCGACCAGCAAGATACGCATCGACAATCCCTCAGAACATTGCGCCGGGCGCTACCGTGCCAACATTGCGTAAACATGGCAAAGCCGAAGGACTGCGGTCGACAGGCACTTTCTTGGCCTCAGCGAAATTGCGCAATGTCTATGCAACCCAATCGCGGCAAACAACCCGGGTCGGCACGAATCGCTCGCGCCGACGTGAAGGCGTCAGGCCCGAATATGCAACAGGTCGGGCCTGACGCTCGAAACCAATGACGCTGAAACGAAACCACGTGGCCACACCAAACTGGTTGGCGTGATGTTGTCCGGGATTGAGGTTACCATGCCCGCAAATGATGCTCTGTCTTTTCTCATGGCGTGGACCGTCGCGCCGTTCAGGGTCGGCTCCGTCACGCCGTCCAGTTCCAGCTTGGCGGCATTGATGACCCGTGACATTGGACCGAGACCGGACCCGTGCTGGAACTCGGCCCAGGAACCGGGCCGTTCACGAGGGCGCTGCTGTCGTGCGGGGTGAAGGAGGAAGATTTGACGCTGATCGAATCCGATCCGGATTTCGCCGCACTGCTCATGCGTCGTTTTCCTGCTGCCCGGATTTTCGAAATGGACGCCGTCGGTCTGCGCCATCTCTCGCTCTTCCACCGGCCTGCGATTGGCGCCGCCGTCAGCGGCTTGCCTTTCCGGCTGATTTCGCCGCGCAGGACATTTGCGATTCTCGAAGGTGTTTTCGCCAACCTTCGCCCCGGCGGAGCGCTCTACCAGTTCACGCTCGGACGGAACTGCCCATTCGACCAGTCGCTGCTCGACAGGCTCGATCTCGGGGTTATGCGGGTTGGCCACACCTTTCGCAACTTCCCGCCGGCGACGGTCTATCGCATCGCCAGGCTCAAGACGTCAGGAACCTACGACTGGCGCTTCGCATGACGGGACCATTGTCGGCCATTCTTGGCTTCGGCCTGTTCGGCGTCTTCTGCCTCGCCTTTACCGAGAAGATTCTGCCGATCCCGCCCTCGCATGTGCTGCTGCTGTTCCTCGGCATGACGGCGGCGCCTGACGATGCGACGCTGGCAATCCTGCTTGGCGTGACCACGCTGGCCTCAACGACAGGCTGTCTCGTCTGGTACACTGTCGGCCGCCGGATCGGAATCGATCGCGCCGACAGGCTGGTCGAGCGGTTCGGCAGATATGTCTTCTTGCGCCCCGAGACCTACCGCAAGCTTGGCCAGGCCTATCGCCGCAACCATGTCAGGGTTTCCCTGCTGGCGCAGTTCATTCCGACGGTGCGCAACTATTTGCCGATCGCGGCCGGCGCGCTCTGCCTGCCAGCCTTACCTTTCGTGGTCGCGACGGTAGCCGGAGCCACGCTCTGGAATGCCGGCTTTCTGCTTACAGGCTATGCGCTGCATGGCAGCGGCCAGAGCCGCTCGCCGTCGGCTTTCGCATCATCGCTATTGTCGTGGCGCTGGAAACGGCGTTCATGCTTGCCTTGCGCTACGGCCCGGCATGCTGGCGGCGCATCCGACCGATGCCGGGCTGAGCCAGGGCCACGCATCCAGCCATGGGATAAGCGTCGCCATCGGCTTTTCTTCGCGGTTGCGGCGGTGTTTAGTCCGGCCATGGCCTTCACCATCCGGCAGTTGCAGTTCTTCATCGCCGTCGCCGAGCAAGGCACGGTATCGCGCGCGGCGCAAAACCTCTCCATCTCGCAATCGTCGGTCACCGAGGCGATCAAGGAACTTGAAAGCGATCTTGGCGTCGAACTGTTCGAGCGCCATCCGCGCGGCCTCAACATCACCCACAAGGGTCACCAGTTCCTGCGTCACGCGACAAAGATTCTCGCCGACGTGTCCGACGCCCGCCGCTCTTTTTCCGGCGAGCAGGCCGTGGCGGGCGGGCGGCTGCAACTCGGCGTCACCTCGCTGGTCGCCGGCTATGTGCTGTCGGATCTGCTCTCACGCTACCGCCGCGCCTATCCCGGCGTCGAGGTCTCGGCCATCGAGGACAATGGCGACTACCTCGAACATCTCCTGATCGGCGGCAAGCTGGACATTGCCGTCATGGTCACCTCCAATTTGCGCGACCGCACCGCACTGCAATCGGAAATCCTCGAAGTCTCGGCTTACCGGCTGTGGCTGCCGCTCGGCCATCCTCTGGCTGGCGCCGACATTATCGGCATCGGCGATATCGCCTCCGAACCGCTGATCATGCTGACCGTTGACGAGATCGAGGAAAACACCGGCAAGCTGCTGACGGCGATCGGCGCCAGGCCGCATGTCGCCTTCCGCACCCGTTCCGTGGAGGCCGTTCGCAGCCTCGTCGCCACCGGGGCCGGCGTGGCGCTGCTGCCTGACCTCGTCTATCGACCCTGGTCGCTGGAGGGCGACCGCATCGAATCGCGCGACATTTCCGGTTCCTTGCCGGTGGTGCAGGTTGGCATGGTCTGGCGGCGGGGATCTGGCTTGGCCGCCGCGGCGCGCGATTTTGTGGGTCTTGCCCAGTCGCAGCGGACGGTGCGCCGCTAGTGTGGTCTGCTCCCGGCGACGCCGCCAGTCTTGCGCTTGCGCTTTGTGGCGGGAACCGGCTCCGCTTTGAAAGGCCCGAGCGGAGCAACCTCGAAGCGGCCGGCGCCGGCAAGCCTGACGGCGCGGCGAAACGTCGGACACTCCATCGGCCGAGCGGCGGGGCATCGGGCGGCGTGACGCAAAGCCTCCCGGATCGCGGTCAGGCGCTGGATGGTGTGGTCCAGTTCGTTGGCCTTCGCATCCAGGCGCGCCCGATCCATTTTCGGCAGGCCGTCGGGCGTCAGCATCGCGGAAATCTCGTCCAGTGCGAATCCGCCGGCGCGTCCAAGCCCAATCAAGGCGAGCCGTTCCAGGACAGCCGGATCGAACAAGCGGCGCAGGCCGCGACGGCCGATCGAAGCAATTAGGCCCTTCTCCTCGTAGTAACGAAGTGTCGATGCGGGTACGCCGGTGCGGCGCGACACTTCGGCAATGTCCATATCTTTCATGCTTGACCTCAAGTCGGCTTGAACTCGTAAAGTGATGGCGACGATTGGTGAGAGCAACAGAAAAGTGAGGTCCGTTATGTCGCGATCCGCACAGCCAAACACACGGCAAGCCGCGCTCTGGAACGACGCCAGCGGAAAGGCCTGGGTCGAAATGCAGCCGATCCTTGACGAGATTCTGGCGCCGTTCGAGCGGCTGGTAGTCGATGCCGGCTATCCCGGGGAAGGGGGCAACGTCCTGGACATCGGCTGCGGCGCCGGCGCGACAACTCTGGCGATGGCGCGCCGCGTCGGCAACAACGGACGTTGTGTTGGGCTGGACATTTCGCAGCCGCTTGTCGCTCTGGCGACAGAACGCACGCAGGCGGAAGAGGTGGCAAACGCAAGTTTTGAAGTGGGCGATGCCCAGACGTATGCGTTCGAACCAGGTCGCTTCGACGCTGTTGTCTCGCGCTTTGGTATCATGTTCTTCGATGATCCCGTGGCCGCGTTCTCCAACATAAGACAGGCAGCGAGGCGCGGTGGCAAACTCGCCTTTGTTGCCTGGCGCAGTCCGGCGGAGAATGATTTCATGACGACCGCCGCGCGAGCGGCTGCGCCTTTCCTGCCGACCGCACCCGCGCCAGACCCCGATGCGCCGGGGCAGTTTGCCTTTGCCGACGGCGCCAAGGTGAAGCGGATACTTGAAGCGAGCGGCTGGTCGTCAATCGACGTCAGACAGGCGAACTTACCATGTAAGATCGCCGAAGGGGATCTGATGATGTATGCCACCCGGCTAGGGCGGCTCGCCGCCGCGCTGCGCGAGGTCGACCAGGCGACGGCCGAAAAAATTATCACGGTGTTGCCTGCTGCCTTCGCCCCTTTCGTAAAGGGTGGTCAGGCTCGTTTCAACGCCGCCTGCTGGCGGGTGACGGCGCTGGCCTGAGGGAGTATATCGGAAAAACCGATATCGGCCTTCTGATAAATGAATTTGCGAAACCGGGATTTTCAAAGCACCTTCCGTTGGAAGGACCAAAGCTGCCATCAGAGTGGCGTCAAGTCCAACGGACGAGCTG
Source organism: Mesorhizobium sp. B2-3-15 (assembly GCF_006442875.1). Classification (NCBI taxonomy): domain Bacteria; kingdom Pseudomonadati; phylum Pseudomonadota; class Alphaproteobacteria; order Hyphomicrobiales; family Phyllobacteriaceae; genus Mesorhizobium; species Mesorhizobium sp. B2-3-15. The sequence goes on from NZ_VFVO01000002.1 coordinate 85,373, forward strand.
ACAAGTTTTTCAGTCCGCGCGTGATCTGGCGACAACCGGAGCGGTTTCAGGATCACGTGCCAAAATGGGAGATCGATATGCATTCATTCCTGAAGTCGTGCACTGCCTTGACGGTCGCGCTGACCTTCTCCGGTCAGGCCATCGCCCAGGTGAAGGAACTCGGCAAGGGCGAAGGTCAGGTCAACATCGTCGCCTGGCCGGGCTACATCGAGCGCGGCGAGACCGACAAGGGCTATGACTGGGTGAGCGCCTTCGAGAAGGAGAGCGGTTGCAAGGTCAACGTCAAGACCGCCAACACCTCGGATGAAATGGTCTCGCTGATGAACGAGGGCGGCTTCGACCTCGTCACAGCTTCGGGCGATGCCTCGCTGCGGCTCGTCGCCGGCAAGCGCGTGCAGCCGATCAACACCGATCTCATCCCGAGTTGGAAGACGGTGGACGACCGGCTGAAGGACGCGCCCTGGTTTACCGTCGACAAGGTGCATTACGGCGTCCCCTATCAGTGGGGTCCCAACATCCTGATGTACAACACCGAGGTCTTCAAGGAAGCACCGAAGAGCTGGAACGTCGTCTTCGAGGAGATGAAGCTGCCGGATGGCAAGTCCAACAAAGGCCGCGTCCAGGCCTATGACGGACCGATCCATATAGCGGACGCCGCCAATTATTTGATGTTCCACAAGCCGGAACTCGGCATCAAGGATCCCTACGAATTGAACGAGGACCAGTACAAGGCGGCGCTCGAATTGCTGCGCGTCCAGCGCACGCTGGTTGGCCGCTACTGGCACGACGCCGCCATCCAGGTCGACGATTTCCAGAACGAAGGCGTCGTTGCATCAGGCTCGTGGCCGTACCAGGTCAACACGCTGGTCGCCGCCAAGAAGCCGGTCGCCTCGACCGTGCCGGAAGAAGGCGTCACCGGCTGGGCCGACACCACCATGATGGAAGCCGACGCCGCTCACCCGAACTGCGCCTATATGTGGCTCGAGCATTCGCTGGCGCCGAAGGTGCAGGGCGATGTCTCCGCCTGGTTCGGCTCGCTGCCGGTCGTGCCGGCCGCCTGCAAGGGCAACGAGCTGCTCGGCGAGGAAGGCTGCAAGACCAACGGCTACGACAATTTCGACAAGATCAAGTTCTGGAAGACGCCGGTTTCCAAATGCGCCACCCAGAACGACCAGTGCGTGCCCTATTATCGCTGGGTCTCGGATTACATCGGCGTCATAGGCGGCCGGTGAGTTCGCTTCGCTAGAGAGGTAGGCGCTGCCTCTCACCCCTGCCTCTCCCCGTGAAGAACAGGGAGAGGCAGTTGCCAGCGTTGGAGCTTGTCCCTTCTCCTCGTCGCTATACGGGGAGAAGGTGCCGGCAGGCGAATGAGGGGCGGCGCGATCGCCTGAAATTTGATGAGCCTGAAAGATCAGGACACCCCATGACATCAGCCGTTTCCTTTCAAAAAGCCTCGCGCCATTTCGGCAGCGTTCGCGCTGTCGACGCTGTCGATCTCGACATCGCGCCGGGCGAATTCTTCGCCATGCTCGGGCCGTCCGGTTCAGGCAAGACCACGTGCCTGCGTCTCATCGCCGGCTTCGAGCAGCCGACGGCGGGTTCGATCTCGATCTTCGGCGAGCGGGCCGAGGGCGTGCCGCCCTACCGCCGCAACGTCAACACCGTGTTCCAGGACTACGCGCTGTTCCCGCATCTCAACGTGCTCGACAACGTCGCCTACGGGCTGATGGTCAAGCGTGTCGGCAAGGCCGAGCGGCACAAGGCGGCGGAAGAAGCGCTGTCGCTGGTGCGGCTGCCTGGCTATGGCGCGCGCCGGCCCGGCCAGCTTTCCGGGGGTCAGCGCCAGCGTGTCGCGCTCGCCCGTGCCCTGGTCAACCAGCCCAAGGTGCTGCTGCTCGACGAGCCGCTCGGCGCGCTCGACCTCAAGCTGCGCGAAAACATGCAGGAAGAGCTGAAATCGCTGCAGAAGGCGCTCGGCATCACCTTCGTCTTCGTCACTCACGATCAGGGCGAGGCGCTGTCGATGGCCGATCGCGTCGCCGTCTTCAACGATGGCAGGATCATGCAGATCGGCACGCCCGAGGATATTTATCAGCGGCCGAGCACGCGTTTCGTCGCCGATTTCGTCGGCTCCTCCAACGTGCTGCCGCCGGATTTCGTCCAGCGTTATTCCGGCCAGCACCGCTGGGGCAGCCTGCGCCCTGAATCCATTCGTGTCGGCCGCGCGGCGAGCGGCGAAGGCGTCGCCGCGCGCCTCGTCTCGACCAACTATCTCGGCGCCACGACAAGGCTGGCGCTCGATGCCGACGGGTTGAAACTGCACGCCGTGGTGCCTGCGGGAACGCCCCTGCCGGCGGAAGGTGAGGCGGTCATGCTCACCTTCAACCGCGAGCATCTGCACCTGATGGACGAGCCGGTATGAGCCTCGACGCTACCATGCCGCGTGCCACGGCGCCCGCCATCTTGCCCGGCAGCGGCGGCATGCGCGGTGCGCTCTCCGACCTCTTCTGGCGCCGGCCAAAAGTCCTGCTGCTGCTGATGCTGCTGCCGCCAGTGCTTTGGCTCGGCATCGTCTATATCGGCTCGTTGTTCGCGCTTTTGGCGCAGAGTTTTTTCTCCATCGACGAGTTCTCCGGCCTCATCAATCGCCAGTTCACGCTGAAGACCTATGGCGACCTGTTGCAGGCCGCCAATCTCGACATCATCTTGCGCACGGTGACGATGGCCGCATTGGTCACGCTTGCCTCCGCCATGATCGCTTTCCCGATCGCCTACTATGCGGCGCGCTATGCGCGCGGCCGCTGGAAGGCGCTGTTCTATCTCGGCGTCATGCTGCCGCTGTGGTCGAGCTATCTGGTCAAGATCTATGCCTGGAAGCTGATCCTGGCCAAGGAAGGTATTTTAACCTGGCTGCTCGCCAAGCTGCATTTGTTGTGGCTGCTCGACGCCTGGCTGTCACTGCCGGTCGTCGGCGGCAATTCGCTGTCGGTGTCGTTCACCGGCACTTTCATCGTGTTCGTCTATGTCTGGCTGCCGTTCATGATCCTCCCCGTTCAGGCAGCCCTCGAGCGGGTGCCTGGCAATCTGGTCGAGGCCTCGTCCGATCTCGGTGCTTCGCCGGGGCAGACATTCCGCAACGTCTTGTTCCCGCTGGCGCTGCCCGGCATCGTCGCCGGTTCGATCTTCACCTTCTCGCTGACATTGGGCGACTACATCATCCCGCAGATCATCGGCACCTCGCGCCTCTTCATCGGCCAGGCCGTCTACTCGCAGCAAGGCACCGCCGGCAACATACCGCTCGCCGCCGCCTTCACCGTGGTGCCCATCGTCATCATGGGCTTCTATCTCTGGGGCGCCAAGCGAATGGGGGCTTTCGATGCGCTCTGACCGTGGTCAATCCGCTCCCCTCGGCCTGAAGATCGCCGCCGCCAGCGGCCTGCTGTTCCTGCATCTGCCGATCCTGCTGATCTTCGTCTATGCCTTCACCACCGAGGAGAAGAGCTTCGTCTGGCCGCCGCCCGGGCTGACCACGCAATGGTTCGCCGTCACCTGGAACCGGCCCGATGTCTGGGAAGCGCTGTCGCTGTCGGTGCGCGTCGCCGCCATCTCGACCGCGATCGCGCTGCTGCTCGGCACGCTCTGCGCCGCAGCTGTCTCGCGGACGAAATTCTTCGGCCGCGAGACCATCTCGCTGCTGGTCATCCTGCCCATCGCGCTGCCCGGGATCATCACCGGCATCGCGCTGCGCTCGGCCTTTTCGCTGGCCGAAATCCCGTTCTCGTTCTGGACGATCGTGCTCGGCCACGCCACTTTCTGCGTGGTCGTCGTCTACAACAACGCGGTCGCTCGTTTCCGCCGCACCTCCGGTTCGATGATCGAGGCCTCGATGGATCTCGGCGCCGATGGCTTCCAGACCTTTCGCCATGTCGTGCTGCCCAACATCGCCACCGCACTGCTCGCAGGCGGCATGCTGGCCTTCGCCCTCTCGTTCGATGAGGTCATCGTCACCACCTTCACCGCCGGCCAGCAGCAGACCGTGCCGATCTGGATGCTGGAGGAACTGATCCGCCCGCGCCAGCGCCCGGTCACCAATGTCGTGGCCATGGTGGTCGTGCTGGTGACGCTGCTGCCCATCCTGTTTGCCTATTACCTGACCCGCGACGGTGACCAGATCGCCGGTTCGGGCAAATGAAAGTAGTGAGTAGTGAGTAGTGAGTAGTGAGTAGATTTGGTCCGCTCTTTAACTACCCACTACTCACTACTCACTACTCACTACTCACTACTCACTAATTACCATTCGTTTCTGCCCAAGGAGACACCAATGGACACCCAGATGCTGATCGGCTCGAAATTCGAGAAGGGCACCGAGACCGAGGAGCCGATCCTCAACCCGAAGACCGGGGCGACCATCCTCAATCTGCCCGAGGTCAGCCAGGCACAGATCGAGGCGGCGGTGAGCGCCGCCGAAAAGGCGTTCGCCTTGTGGTCGCGCACCACGCCGGCACAGCGCTCCGGCTACCTCCTGAAGATCGCCGACCGCATCGAGACCGAGGCGCAGGAGTTCGCGACGCTGGAGGCGTTGAATTGCGGCAAGCCGATCAATGCGGTGCTCAATGACGAAATCCCGGCCATCGTCGACTGCTACCGCTTCTTCGCCGGGGCGGTGCGCTCTATGCCAGGTGTGGTCGCGGGCGAATACCTGCCCGGCCACACTTCGATGGTCCGGCGCGACCCGATCGGCATCGTCGCCTCGATCGCGCCATGGAACTATCCGCTGATGATGATGGCCTGGAAACTGGCGCCGGCTATCGCTGGCGGCAACACGGTGGTTTTCAAGCCGTCGGAGCAGACGCCGTTGACGGCGCTGAAGCTGGCGACGATCCTGGCCGATGTCCTGCCCGAGGGCGTCGTCAATGTCGTGCTTGGCCGGGGCGACAGCGTCGGCAACACGCTGATCAACCACCCCAAGGTCAACATGATCTCGATCACCGGCGACGTCGCCACCGGCAAGAAGGTGCTGCAGGCCGCCGCCAAATCGGTCAAGCGCACGCATCTGGAACTCGGCGGCAAAGCGCCGGTCATCGTCTTTGACGACGCCGACCTTGGCGCCGTCGTCAAAGGCCTGCGCGCCTTCGGCTACTACAATGCCGGCCAGGACTGCACCGCCGCCTGCCGCATCTATGCCGGCAAGAAGATCTACGACAAGCTTGTCGCCGATCTCTCCACCGCCGTCTCGACCATCAAATACAATCTATCAGACGACGCCGAGAACGAAATCGGGCCGCTGATCTCGCGGCGCCAGCGCGACCGCGTCTCGAGCTTCGTGGAACGTGCTTCGGAGCTGAAGCACATCGAGATCACCACCGGCGGCAAGCCGGGCGAGGGCACCGGCTTCTACTACCAGCCGACCGTCGTCGCCGGCGCGCTGCAGGAGGATGAGATCGTGCGCCGCGAAGTGTTCGGCCCCGTCGTTTCAATAACCCGCTTCACGGAAGTGGACGAGGCGGTGACCTGGGCCAACGACAGCGATTACGGCCTGGCGTCATCCGTGTGGACCAAGGATGTTTCGCGCGCCATGGCGACCGCCGCGCGGCTGCAATATGGCTGCACCTGGATCAACACCCATTTCATGCTGACCAACGAGATGCCGCATGGCGGCCTGAAACAATCCGGCTACGGCAAGGACATGTCCCTCTATGCGCTGGAGGATTATACCGCCGTGCGCCATGTGATGGTTGCGCATGGGTGAGAAGCGGTCGCGGCTGGCGATCGATCGACAACGATTTGTCGATTGAAGCGACGAACGCCCGGAGCCATTAGCGAAGGGCCGGGCGCAGGATGAGGGGCAGCGCAAGCTTCTGCGATGCCGGCGCTGCCCCTCATCTGCCTGCGGCATCTTTCCCGCGTGAAGGGGAGAAGAACTCCGGCCGCTACTCCACGATGCGATAGATGTTCCACAGGCTGGTGCCCGATACGACATAGGGCTCCATCTCCTTGCCCCATTTGGCGTGCGCGTCGATCTTGCCGATCTTGGCGAACATCGCCTCCAACTGGGTCAGGCTTTCGACCTGGTGATGCGACTCGACCGTCGCTTCGCGGGCGCCGATCGATCCGGTCATGATCTGGAATTTGAGCTCGGTGAGGCCGACCTGCGAGCCGATCTCGCGTTCCCATTTCCGCATCAGCTCGAGCACCGTCTGCTTGTGCCCGAACTTGGCGTCGATCTGCCATCTGGCGCTGAACATGTTGGTTCTCCTCCATCACTTGCGGCTCAGGCCGCGGGTTGATCTACTCGTCCCAGGCCTGCACGACGGTTTGGCGCGCGATCAGGCCGTTCTTCAGCTCCAGCATCGCCGCGCAGAACACCTTGGTGCCGTCCGGGTAGGCGCATGCCTGAGTGAATGCCAGGCTATCGCCGTGGGCGATGGTGGTGTCGACCTTGTGGGTCATCGCCCGGCTGCAGATGTCGTCCCAGAACGTCGTGATCGCCGCGCGCCCGCGGATTTCGCGCGGCTTGCTCGGCGGGTTGTTGCGGTCGATCACCCGCACCAGCGCATCATCGGCATAGAAGCTCGACAGCATCTTGCCGTCACGGCCTTCGATCGCTTTCTTGATCGCCGCGCCATCCACGGCTTGGGTCTTGGTCAGCATTTTATCCTCCCTATGCCCGTCTTCACGATCGGGCGTTTGACGTTTGAGGTGTCGCCCGGCGCTCGCCGACGGGCGGTGTCTTTCACTGTGACTTGGCCTTAACTGCCGCAAACACGCCGTCGGTCTGCTTCTTGAAGGTGGCCAGATCGACCTGGCTGCCGTTGAGGATCGTCGACCAGTGGCGCACGATCGCGGCCATCGCGATCGTCTCCTTGATCTCTTCGTCCGATGCGCCGTTGAGCTTGGCCGCCTCGGTGTGGAAATAGATGCAATACTGGCACGGGATCTGCGACGCGACCGCCAGCCCCATCAGCTCCTTGGTCTTGCCGTCGAGCGCGGTCTTGGGATTGAGCTGGACGCCCTTGATCTCGGCCCAGGCGCCGGCGATGGCGACGTCAGGCAGTGTCTTGAACATATCCGGCACCGAGCCGAGCGTCGCCTCGATGTCCTTGTAGGCTGTCGCCGCCGACGCATCCTCGGCTTTCGCCGGGGTGATCGTGAACAGCGCGCCAATGCCCGCCGCGATCACCAGTGACCTGACATTCAGTTTTGACTTGGGCATTTCATCCTCCGTTCGCAGCGCCTTTCCGGCGATATCCGCCTTGGCCTGCATGGGGGAATTGATAGCGCCTATGGCAGTGTGCCTGCTTCGCCCGAAAGCGCCATGGCTCTCATGGCCCGTCCGGGCCAGTCTGCCTGGCGGAAAATGCCGCCGCGGCCGCTCGCGACGGCAGGTCGAGCTTCAGCAGTATGTTGGCGACGTGGCGCTTGACCGTGTGCTCGCTCAGCCTGAGTTCGGCGGCGATCGCCGCATTGCTCTTGCCGTCGGCGATCAAATTCACGACTTCGCTCTCGCGCGCGGTCAGGCAAGCCGGTTCGGCCGCTTTGGTCTTGGGCCGGCAGGCCGGCTCCAGGTGCTGTTCGGACATCGCAAGCACAAACGCCAGCGGCTCGTCCAGCTCGTCGATGCCCACACGCCCGCGATCGACGAAATGAAGCCCCGAGCCGACGGCCAGATCGGCGACCAGCCTCGACGCCAATATCTCGCCGCGCCCGGCGTGAGCGGCGAGTTGTATCGTCACGCGGCCCGTCAATCCTGCAGGAGGGCCGCGCGACTCGATCTCGCCGACATGCGCCCCTTGCGCGCTTGCCACCCCGATTTGCTGCGCCGCGTCCCGCAACGCCGCCGCGCAACGCAAGGCACGCCCAGGGCCGTCGAAGCGCGAAATCATCATCTCGGAGTGCATGTCCGTGCAGCGCCCGCCATGGCGCGTCACAAGGGTCCGCCACGTCTCATGGAAATGCTGGCTGCGTTCGCTCCACATCCGGTCTCCGAGGCGGGCCGTGTCGTAGATCCGGGTCACGAGAAGCGCAGCCAGAACGCGTTCGGCTTCCACCACGGCGCGCTCGCCGGTCAGGAACTCCTCGATCAGGTCGGCGACCCGGTCGACATCACCGGTCCAGATCGGGTGGTCGCGTCCAGGGATTTCGACCAGCCGCGCGTTGGGGATTTTCCTGGCCAGAAAGCGGCTGGCGTCGGGGTCGACCCGCACATCGTTGCGGCGATGGATCAGCAGCGTCGGCGCGCCGATTGCCGCCAGGATGCCGCGCACATCGATCCCCGCGTTCATCCGCGCCAGCGTCGCCGCCGCGGTAGGGCTTGCCGACAGCCGCTCGAAGCGCGCCCACCAGGTTGAAAAGCGGGTATCGTCGACCCTGCCCGGTGCGAAATTGGGCAAGGTGGCGCCTGTGCCCCAGGCCGTCTCGGCCGTCGCGATGAAGGCTTCCAGACGCTCCGGCGGCATCACCCATTTGTGGAAATGCGCGTAGCCGCCATAGAGCGCCAGTGCCCGCGTCCGCTCTGGATAGGTGGCGGCGAACAGCATCGCCAGCGGCGCGCCTTCCGAAGCCCCAAGGATCGACGCGCGGCCGCTGCCGACCGCATCCATCACCGCGCGCACATCATCCATGCGGGTCTCGAGGCTGGGCAGGTGATGGACATCGACGCGGTCGGAAAGACCCGTGCCGCGCTTGTCGAACAGGATCAGCCGCGAGAAGGCCGAAAGCCGCCTCAGGAGCCTGGTATAGCCCTCGTCTTCCCAGTGCAGGTCGAGGTTGGAGATGAAGCCGGGGACGAAGACGAGGTCGAACGACCCCTGGCCGACCACCTGATAGGCGATCCGCACCTCGCCGCTAAGGGCGTATCGGGTCTCGATCGGCCTCACGAGGGTGTCCGCCCGGCCTGACGATTTCTGATCGCCAACCATAGCAGAGCCGCGCCGGTTGCGGCAGCTTATATTTTAGCGGAAATGAATGTAGCCGGCGGCCGACGCGGTTACTTTTGCGACGCGGCGACGTCGCCAGGCGAGGCCGCGAGGCCGAGCTTGAGATCGGCCTCCGCCGGCGTGATCGGCCGTTTGATCCTGGCCGAAGCGACCACGACCAGTTCGTCGAAGCCTTCACCGCCGCTGTCCAGCATCTCGAAGAACTGGCGCCGCATTCTCGGCTCCCAGAACTTGTTGATATGCTCGGCGACGCCCGCAACGCCTTCCTCGCGTGGCCTGGAGTGGAAAAAGGCGGCGATCTGGTTGGCCATGCGCACCAGCTTTTCCCCCGTGCTCATGATGTGCTCTTCGTCATGCGACATGCTGGGCAACTCCCGAAATCACCCGGTCGGGGTGGGTAAAGACATCGAAATCGTCGCCACGCACCAGCGCCACCAGCGTCATGCCGGCCTCTTCCGCGGTGCGGATGGCAAGGGCCGTCGGCGCCGAGACGGCGATGATGAAGGCTGAACCGATCGCCGCCGTCTTCTGCACCATTTCGACCGAAACACGGCTGGTCACTACGACGGCGCCCGATGCGCCATCGATATTGGCCTTGGCCAGCGCGCCGGCTAGCTTGTCCAGCGCATTGTGGCGGCCGACATCCTCGCGCGCCATGACGACGCCCTTGCCAGGGACGTAGAAGCCGGCTGCATGCACGGCGCCTGTCTCGGTATGCAGCGGCTGCACCTTCGACAGCAGCTTGACCGAGCGGGTGATATCGTCGGCCTCAAGCGTAAGTTTCGACGCACCCACCGGATCGACCGAGCGCATCGCTTCCTCGATGGATTCGATGCCGCACAGCCCGCAGCCCACCGGTCCGGCAAGCCGCCGCCGCCGCGCCTCGAAGCGCGTATTGGCCTGGTCCTTCAGCCGGATCTGGATGTCGATGCCGGCGCCATGATCCTCGACCTCGATGGCTTCGATCTCATCAGGCGCAGCGATGATGCCTTCGGTGAGCGAGAAGCCGAGCGCGAAGTCCTCGAAATCGGCGGGGCTCGCCATCATCACCGCATGCGTGGTGCCGGCGAAGGAGAACGCCACCGGCGTCTCTTCCGGCACCATGCGGTTGGCCGCAGCCGTGCCGCTGGCGCGGTGCGCCAGTCGCGATATCTGCGTCGTCGCTTTGCGGCGCGCGGCCAAGACTACTCCGCCGCCTGCAGCGGTGCGATGCGACGGCTCTGCTTGGCCTGCTCGTCATAGTCGCGTTGCCATTCCGACGGGCCGTTGGAAGCGCCGACCTGCACCGCGGTCACCTTGTATTCGGGACAATTGGTCGCCCAGTCGGAGAAGTCGGTGGTAATGACGTTGGCCTGCGTGTCGGGATGATGGAAGGTGGTGTAGACCACGCCCGGCGATACCCGGTCGGTGATCAGCGCGCGCAGCGTCGTCTCGCCCGAACGGCTGGTCAGCCGGACCCAGTCGCCATCGCGCAAGCCGCGGTTTTCTGCGTCGTGCGGATGGATTTCCAGCCTGTCCTCGGAGTGCCACATGACATTTTCGGTGCGCCGCGTCTGCGCGCCGACATTGTACTGCGACAGTATACGGCCGGTGGTCAGCAGCAGCGGGAAGCGCGGTCCGGTTCTTTCGTCCGTCGCCACATATTCGGTGCGGATGAACTTGCCCTTGCCGCGCACGAAGCCGTCGACATGCATGATCGGCGTGCCAAGCGGCGCCTTGTCGTTGCAGGGCCATTGCACGGAGCCGACCCGGTCGAGCAGGTCGAAGGAGACGTTGGCGAAGCTTGGCGTCGTCTTGGCGATCTCGTCCATGATTTCGGACGGATGGGTATAGTTCCAGTCGAGGCCGATCGCACGGGCGAGTTCCTGCGTCGCCTCCCAATCGGCGTAGCGCGCCTTCGGTTCCAGCACCTTGCGCACCATATTGATGCGGCGTTCGGCATTGGTGAAGGTGCCGTCCTTCTCGAGGAAGGTCGAGCCCGGCAGGAAGACATGCGCGTAGTTCGCCGTCTCGTTGAGGAAGAGGTCGTGCACCACTACGCATTCCATCGCGGCCAAGCCGGCGGCGACATGCTTGGTGTCGGGATCGGACTGCAGGATGTCCTCGCCCTGGATGTAGATGCCCTTGAACGAGCCGTCGACGGCGGCATCCAGCATGTTGGGAATGCGCAGGCCGGGTTCGTCGTCGAGCTTCACGCCCCAGAGGCTTTCGTAGATGTCGCGCACCGCGTCACCCGAAATGTGCCGGTAGCCCGGCAGCTCATGCGGGAACGAGCCCATGTCGCAGGAGCCCTGCACATTGTTCTGGCCGCGCAGCGGGTTCACGCCGACGCCAGGCCGGCCGATATTGCCGGTGGCCATGGCGAGATTGGCGATCGCCATCACCGTGGTCGAGCCCTGGCTGTGCTCGGTGACGCCGAGGCCGTAATAGATCGCGCCATTGCCGCCCTTGGCGTAGAGACGGGCGGCACCGCGGATCAACTCCGGATCGACGCCGGACAGCTTGCCGACGATTTCGGGGCTGTTTTCCGGCAGGGCGACGAAGGACGCCCAGTCCTGGAATTCCGCCCAGTCGCAGCGCTCGCGGATGAAGGCTTCGTCGAAAAGGCCCTCGGTGACGATGACGTGCGCCAGCGAGGTCAGCACGGCGACATTGGTGCCGGGCTTCAGCGGCAAATGGTAGTCGGCTTCGACGTGGGCCGACTTGACCATTTCGGTGCGGCGCGGATCGAGCACGATCAGCTTGGCGCCCTGGCGCAGCCGCTTCTTCAGCCGCGAGGCGAACACCGGGTGCGCGGAAGCCGGATTGGCGCCGATGATGACGGCGACGTCGGTGAATTCGACGGAATCGAAGTCCTGCGTGCCGGCCGAGGTGCCGTAGGTCTGGCCGAGCCCATAGCCGGTCGGCGAATGGCAGACACGCGCGCAGGTGTCGACATTGTTGTTGCGGAAGCCTTGGCGAACCAGCTTCTGGACGAGGTAGGTCTCCTCATTCGTGCAGCGCGAGGAGGTGATGCCGCCGATCGCGGTGCGGCCGTACTGGTACTGGATGCGGCGGAATTCCTTGGCCGTATGGGCGATCGCCTCTTCCCAGCTCACTTCGCGCCAGGGATCACTGACCTTTTCGCGGATCATCGGCGACAGGATGCGGTCCTTGTGGGTGGCATAACCGTAAGCGAAGCGGCCCTTCACGCAGGAATGGCCATGGTTGGCCATGCCCTCCTTGTAGGGCATCATGCGGATGACTTCGTCGCCCTTCACTTCGGCCTTGAACGAGCAGCCGACGCCGCAATAGGCGCAGGTGGTCACGGCCGAGCGCTCCGGCAGGCCCTTTTCGAGCACGGTCTTCTCGCGCAGCGCATCGGTCGGACAGGCCTGCACGCAGGCGCCGCAGGACACGCATTCGGAGGCAATGAAATCCTCGTGCATGCCGGCGACCATGCGCGATTCGAAGCCGCGGCCCTCGATGGTCAGCGCGAAAGTGCCTTGCACCTCCTCGCAGGCGCGCACGCAGCGCGAGCAGACGATGCACTGCGCCGGATCATAGGTGAAATAGGGGTTGGACTCATCACGGGCGATGTAGTCGACCGCGAGCGAGCCATGGCCCGGCGCGACGCCATTTTCTTCCTTGACGTGGTTGCGGCCCTCAACGCCGTAGCGATTTTCGGTCAGGCCGACAGACTTCGCCACCACATCGAACTCGCTGGCGCCAGTTCCGGCCTTCTCGTGCCAGCCGGTCGGATGGTCGGAGACGTAGAGTTCCATGACGCCCCGGCGGATGGCGTCGAGCCTGTCCGACTGCGTGCGCACCACCATGCCTTCGCCGACAGGCGTCGTGCAGGAAGCCGGCGTACCGCCGCGCCCGTCGATTTCGACGAGGCAGACGCGGCAGGAACCGAAGGAGTCCAGCATGTCTGTGGCGCAGAGTTTGGGGATCTCCACCCCGCCTTCCATCGCCGCCCGCATGATCGAGGTGCCTTCCGGCACGCTGATGCTGCGGCCATCGACGGTCAGCGTGACCTGTTTTTGCGCCTTCGACTCCGGAGTTCCGTAGTCAATCTCTTCGATCAGTATTGGGAAGTCGGCCTTGATGTTCATCTGCCAGCTCCTATTCAGCAGCCACGCGCGCTGGCGCGGGCTTGAAATCCTCGGGGAAATGCGTGATCGAGCTCATCACCGGGTAGGGCGTGAAGCCGCCCAGCGCGCAGAGCGAACCGAACTTCATCGTGTTGCAGAGGTCGGTGACCAAAGCGAGGTTCTTTTCCGGCTCGATTCCGGCGGCGAGCCTGTCGATGGTTTCCACGCCCCGCGTCGAGCCGATGCGGCAAGGCGTGCACTTGCCGCAGCTTTCGATGGCGCAGAATTCCATGGCGAAGCGTGCCTGCTTCAGCATGTCGGCGGTATCGTCGAAAACCGTGATGCCGGCGTGGCCGATCAGTCCATCGCGCTTGGCGAATTCCTCGTAGTCGAACGGCGTGTCGAACAGTGCGCGCGGGAAGTAGGCGCCGAGCGGGCCGCCGACCTGCACTGCCTTCACCGGACGCCCGGTGGACGTGCCGCCACCGATCTCGTCGACGATCTCGCCCAGCGTCAGGCCGAAAGCGGTTTCGAACAGGCCGCCTTGCTTGACGTTGCCGGCGATCTGGATCGGGATCGTGCCGCGCGAGCGGCCCATGCCGAAATCCTTGTAGAAGGTGGCGCCCTTGTCCATGATGATGGGTACGGAAGCGAGCGAAATGACGTTGTTGATCACCGTCGGCTTGCCGAACAAACCCTGTATCGCGGGCAGCGGCGGCTTGGCGCGCACCACGCCGCGCCTGCCTTCCAGGCTGTTCAAGAGCGAGGTTTCCTCGCCGCAGACATAGGCGCCGGCACCGACGCGGATTTCCATGTCGAAGGCGTTAGGCGAACCCAGCACATTGACGCCGAGCACACCGGCCTTGCGGGCGATCTCGACGGCCTTGTTCATGACAGCCACCGCGTGCGGATATTCCGAGCGGATATAGACGAAACCCTTGGTCGCGCCGGTGGCGATGCCGGCGATGGTCATGCCTTCGATGAGCACGAAGGGGTCGCCCTCCATGATCATGCGATCGGCGAAGGTGGCGCTGTCGCCTTCATCGGCGTTGCAGACGATGTATTTGCGCTCCGATGTCGTATCGAGCACCGTCTTCCATTTGATGCCGGTCGGGAAGCCTGCGCCGCCGCGGCCGCGCAGGCCGGAGTCGGTGACCTGCTTGACGACGTCGGCGGGCGTCATGGCCACCGCGTTCCGCAGGCCGCTCAGTCCGCCGAGCGATTTGTAGGCATCGAGCGACAGCGGGTCGTTGATGCCACAACGTGCAAACGTCAAGCGAGTTTGTTTGGCCAGGAACGGAATCTTGTCCGGTGCGCCGAGCCAGCGCTTGTGATGGCCGCCGGTGAGAAAACCGCTGTCGAACAGGCTCTTCACGTCCGACGGTTTCACCGGCCCGTAGGCGACACGGCCATTGGCCGTCGCCACTTCGACCATCGGTTCGAGGAAATAGGCGCCGCGCGAGCCGTTGCGCACAATCTTGGCCTCGATGCCGCGCTCCGCGAGTTCCTTGGCGACGGCCTTCGCGACCTTTTCCGCGCCCAGCGCCAGTGCGCCGGAATCGCCGGGAATATAGATACGGGGGGTCATGAGCGCACCTCGGCGACGATCTCGTCGATCTTGTCGTCATCCAACCGACCGATCACCTCGCCATCCAGCATCGCAGATGGCGAGCAGGCGCACAGCCCGAGGCAATAGACCGGTTCCAGCGTAACCGATCCGTCACGCGTGGTCTCATGGAAGTCGATGCCGAGCAACTGCTTGACCTTGGCGGCGACCGCGTCCGAACCCATCGACTGGCAGGCTTCCGCCTGGCAGAGCTTGAGCACGTGCCGTCCGGCCGGGCGCGCACGGAAATCATGATAGAAAGTCACGACACCATGCACCTCGGCCCTGGACAGGTTCAGCCCGTCGGCAATAATGGGCACGGCATCCTGCGGGACGTGGCCGAATTCTTCCTGGATGCCGTGGAGGATCGGCAGCAGCGGACCCTCGAGGTCCTTCAACTCCTGGATAATCGCCGCCGTGCGCGATGCGATCTCGGTACTTGCAGGCTGCATCGTCATGCAGCGCCCTCCCTGGTCGATAGCTTTTATCGCTAAGTCTTTACAAAATCAGAGGAAACCCGCGAAATCAATAAAGCTGTTTCGTTGCTCGATAGAAATCTTCTATCGACGAGCTGCGCTCAGCATTGTCTAGCCTAGCGGTGGGCGCGGAAATCGTCTGCCAGCGCCATCGCCTCGTCCAGCAGCGCCTGCACCAGCGGCGTGTGCGGCTCGCGCGGCGCGGCGACCAGCCCGACTGTGTGGCTGGCATCGGGCTCGACGATCGGAATGGCCCGGATCGGTTCGGAAAAACCGAATGTTTCCGCAAGGTTGAGTGGCATGATCGATGACCATTTGCCGGTCCGGATGTGCGAGAACAGCACGATCATCGAATTCGATTCCAGCGTCGGCCGCACCTGCACGCCGGCTTCCGCCAGGTGCTGGTCGATGATGCGGCGGTTCTGCATGTCCGGCGTCAGAAGGCACAGCGGCAACTGGCTGATCTCGGACCATGTCACTTTGTCGCGGTCGGAATAGGGATTGCCGATTGCGGTGATCAATTGGTAGCGCTCGTCATAGAGGGGCACGCTGGTCACCCGTCCCAGCGGTTCGTTGTCGAGATAGGTGATGCCCGCATCGACATCGAAATTGCCAAGCAGCGACAGCACTTCGATCGAGGTCCGCGACAGCACCGAAAAGGTGACGCCTGGGTGCTTGTCTCGAAAGGGCGTCGTTAATCTCGCGACCATCGCCAATGCCGTCGGGATTGCCGCAATCCGGATGCGGCCGGAAAGGCCATACCGGGCGGCGCGCATCTCCTCGCGCATGGTCCTGGAGTCGCCGACGATGCGGCGCGCCCAGACCAACACTTGCTTGCCCTCCGGGGTCAGCCCCTGGAACCGCGACCCGCGATTGACCAACATGACGCCGAGCTGGCCCTCGAGCTGCTTGATGCCGGCCGACAAGGTCGGCTGCGTGACCCCGCACGCCTCGGCCGCCCGGCCGAAGTGCTCTTCCTTGGCCAGCGCGATGAAGAATTCCAGCTTGTCGATCATTGGGGGAAGCTATCCGGCGCGTTGGCGTCGCGCCAGATGGTGTCGCGCTCAATCCTCCAATGCATGTCGCCCGAAAGTGACTTCGGTTTTGGGACAACGACATGCATAAAAAAGCGATCGCGCAGCGCTGCCTCGATCGCCGGGATCTACCGATCCACGAGATTGAGGATGTTGCCGTCCGGATCCTTGAACCATGCGACTTTCATGCCGCCGCCGACATGCAGGTCACCCTCCATCGTTAGGCCGGGCATCTCGTAATGCTCGAAGGCGACACCCTTCGACTTGAGGGCGTTGACGACATCGGCGATGGTGTCGCCGACCATCCAGGTTACCGCCGTCGCCTTGTTGGTCCCTGCGAATTCGGAGCGATAGACATTGATCGTGGTATCGCCGCTTTTGTAGACGATCAATTCGCCGCCCTCATCGTGCACCTGTTCCAGGCCGAGTGTTCTCTCATAGAAGGCCTTGGCCCTTGCCAGATCCTTCACGGCGAGGTTTGCCGATGCGTTGCTGTTTGCAAGCATGATCGTCTCCTTCCCTGGTTGTCATTCCCTCTGGTCACGGAAATAGGTCATCCAGGCCGCTTGACGAGCGCCACCATGCCTGGCGCTTGGAGCGGTCCGCGATCTGCACTATGTGAGCTGCAGCCGAACGCCAGGGAACAACAGCCATGTCCATCACCAAGGAAATCGTCACCGAGCGCCTGAAGACGGTGAACGGGCCGGATTTTACCGGAAACATCGTCGACCTCGGCATGGTTTCGGAGATTTTCATCGCCGATTCGAAAGTGTTCTTCTCGATCACCGTTCCCGCCGCGCGCGCTCAGGAGATGGAGCCGTTGCGCGCCGCCGCCGAGCGGGTGGTGAAGGCCATTCCCGGCGTCGCCGGTGCGGTCGTCGCGCTGACGGCTGAAAAGAAAGGCGGCGGCATGGAGGCGTCGGTTCCATCGCGTCCCGAACCCAGGCCGGCGCCGACGGCTCCGGTTGCTGCGGCACCACGGGCGGCTCCGCATGCTCCCGCTTCGCAGAGCCAGGGCAAGCGCGGCGTGCCCGGCATCGAGGCGATCATAGCGGTTGCTTCCGGCAAGGGTGGCGTCGGCAAGTCGACCACGGCCGTCAACCTGGCGCTCGGCCTTGCCGCCAATGGCTTGCGGGTCGGCGTGCTGGATGCCGACATCTATGGCCCGTCGATGCCCAGGCTGCTCAACATCCATGGCCGGCCGCAGACGGTCGACGGCAAGATCCTGAAACCGATGGAGAATTACGGCCTCAAGGTGATGTCGATGGGTTTCCTCGTCGATGAGGAGACGCCGATGATCTGGCGCGGGCCGATGGTGATGTCGGCGCTGACGCAGATGCTGCGCGAGGTTGAATGGGGGCGGCTCGACGTGCTCGTCGTCGACATGCCGCCCGGCACCGGCGATGCGCAACTGACCATGGCCCAGCAGGTGCCGTTGGCCGGTGCCGTCATCGTCTCGACGCCGCAGGACCTGGCACTGATCGACGCCCGCAAGGGCCTCAATATGTTTAGGAAAGTCGATGTGCCGCTGCTCGGCATCGTCGAGAACATGAGCTACTTCATCGCCCCGGATACCGGCAAGCGATACGACATCTTCGGCCATGGCGGCGCGCGCCGCGAGGCGGAGAGGCTGGGCGTCACCTTCCTCGGCGAGGTGCCGCTTGAAATGGGGATCCGCGAGAGCTCTGACGCCGGCACGCCGGTGGTCGTCTCGAAGCCGGATGGCGCCGAGGCGAAAATCTATCGCGATATCGCCTCCAAGGTCTGGGACAGGGTCAACGAGGAACGCGGCGCGGCCGAAGCGGCTGTGCCGAGCATCGTGTTCGAATGACTCAATTGAAAATTATAACTATATAAAAGAGTTGGCGCTCTTAGCGATACGGACCAAAAGGTGGCTCCCAGGTTTTTACAAAAGGGAGCGGTGGAACGGCTGTACTGGGATGCTCAGACGAGTTTAAATACGTGTTATTTTCTTCATAAAACCACGTTGCACCGGTTTCGCAAATCTCATCAAGTGCGCGATGTAACTGCTCGGCTCGATATGCTCTAACAAAATTGTTTAGATATCTAATTTGGCTTCTATCTTGAACTCTTTTGTCAAGCCTTATACGAAAATGGTTAGTGTTCTCTATTTCTTCAATGAAATAGATATAATTCGAAAAATCACAAAACCCATCACGCAACCTAGACATTTTAACGTCCGAGCAGCAAGAGCTTAGCAAATTTAACAGTTAGCTACTTTCCTATTTTCTCGCCGAAAGCCGAAAAGAACTGTCCGGCCAATTTCTTCGACGTCGATTCGATCAGCCGGCTGCCGAGTTGCGCGATCTTGCCGCCGACTTCTGCCTTGGCCGCATATTTGAGGACCGTGGCGTCCGGCCCGTCGGCGGTGAGCGTGACGTCGGCGCCGCCCTTGGCGAAGCCGGCAATGCCGCCCTTGCCTTCGCCCTGGATGGTGTAGGCATGCGGCGGCTTGAGATTCCTGAGCGTCACTTCGCCGTTGAAGGTGGCCTTGATCGGCCCGATCTTCAGCACCACCGTTGCCGCCATCTCGGTCGCCGATTTCATTTCCAGGCTCTGGCAGCCTGGAATGGCGCCCCTCAGGACGGTTGGGTCGTTCAGCGCTTCCCACACTTTCTGCACGGGTGCGGCGATACGTTCCTCGCCCTCGATCACCAAAGCCATCTAAACCTCCCGCATCGCCTATGTCGGATTGGTCGTAGCGTGCGGCTCGATAGCTGTCTATCGCACCAAAGTCCGGATTCAGATCACGCGTGTCACGCGTGCCCCTTGCCTGCATCCGCGCGTTGTCATATCGATTTGTCATACAAATACGGAGACCATGATGGCCGGCGCCCCCACGAAAAAGAAAAAGTTCCGCTCGCAGGAGTGGTTCGACAATCCCGACAATCCGGGAATGACGGCGCTTTATCTCGAGCGCTACCTTAATTACGGGCTGACTCGCGCCGAGCTGATGTCGGGCAAACCGCTGATCGGCATCGCGCAGACGGGCTCTGACCTTTCGCCTTGCAACCGGCACCATATCGAACTCGCCAAGCGCGTGCGCGAAGGCATCGTCTCGATGGGCGGCATTCCTTTCGAATTCCCCTGTCACCCGATCCAGGAGACCGGCAAGAGGCCGACCGCGGCCCTCGACCGCAACCTCGCCTATCTCAGCCTTGTCGAGGTGCTCTACGGCTATCCGCTCGACGGCGTCGTGCTCACCATCGGCTGCGACAAGACCACGCCTGCCTTGCTGATGGCGGCGGCTACCGTCAACATCCCGGCCATCGCGCTGTCGGTCGGCCCGATGCTCAATGGCTGGCATAAGGGCAAGCGCACCGGCTCGGGCACCATCGTCTGGGAATCGCGCCAGCGCCTGTCGGCCGGCGAGATCGGCTATGACGAGTTCATGGACATCGTCGCGTCCTCGGCGCCGTCCACCGGCTACTGCAACACGATGGGCACGGCCACCACGATGAATTCGCTGGCCGAGGCGCTCGGCATGCAACTGCCCGGTTCGGCCGCCATTCCCGCGCCCTACCGCGAGCGCGGCCAGATCGCCTACGAAACGGGCAAGCGCATCGTCGACATGGTGCACGAAGACCTGAAACCGTCCGATATCATGACCCGCGCGGCCTTCGAAAACGCTATCGTCGTCAATTCGGCGATCGGCGGCTCGACCAACGCGCCGATCCATCTCAACGCCATCGCCCGCCATCTCGGCGTGCCGCTCGACAATGACGACTGGCAGACCATCGGCCTCAAAGTGCCGCTCATCGTCAATCTGCAGCCGTCAGGTGAATATCTGGGCGAGGACTATCACCACGCCGGTGGCGTGCCTGCCGTGGTCGCCGAACTGATGAAGGCCGGAATGCTGCCGCATCCCGATGCCTTGACGGTCAATGGCAAGTCGATCGGCGCTAACTGCGAGGGCGTCGCCAACGAGAATACCGATGTCATCCGCACAGTGGCCGAGCCGCTGAAGGCCAATGCAGGCTTTATCAACTTCAAGGGCAATCTGTTCGATTCGGCGATCATGAAGATGAGCGGCATTTCGCCGGAATTCCGCGAGCGCTATCTGTCGAACCCGAACGACCCGGAAGCCTTCGAGGGCAACGCCATGGTGTTCGACGGCCCCGAGGATTACCACGCCCGCATTGACGATCCGGCGCAAGGCATCGACGAGCATACCATCCTGTTCATGCGCGGCGCCGGTCCCGTCGGCTATCCCGGCGGCGCCGAGGTCGTCAACATGCAGCCGCCGGCCTACCTCATCAAGAAGGGTATCCACGCGCTGGCCTGCATCGGCGATGGCCGCCAGTCCGGCACGTCGGGCTCACCGTCGATCCTGAACGCCTCGCCGGAAGCCGCGGTCGGCGGCGGCCTGGCGCTGCTCAAGACCGGCGACCGCGTCCGCATCGACCTGCGGAAGGGCACGGCGAACATCCTCGTCAGCGATGACGAGATCACGCGGCGGCGCGCCGAGCTGCAGAAGGATGGCGGCTATCATTATCCCCAGCACCAGACGCCGTGGCAGGAGATCCAGCGCGGCATGGTCGACCAGTTCTCGGCCGGCATGGTGCTGAAGCCGGCGGTGAAATATCAGGATGTCGCCCACACGATGGGGGTGCCTCGCGACAATCATTGATTATCCCCGGGAATAGTCATCGATTATTCCTGGCTGATCAGCGATGATGGATGACGACGACCGGCGGCCTTCGATCAGGCCGCCGTGTCACAGCCACGGGCCGGGAAACGCTCTGTCCTTGACAAGCCAGCCCAACAATTCCACCATCATCGCAAGGGGTGTATCGCGACGACCCCGTGAGGCGTCAGCCCAATGTTCGCGTCCAGGCTTCTTCAGGAGGTGGACGCCATGCCGTCAACAACCGCTATCACCGTACAGCAACTATCCCGTCTGATTGGTCTGCCGGGCGCGCCTGTGATCGTCGATGTCCGTATCGATGAAGACTACGACGCCGACCCGCGCCTGCTGCCGGCCTCTCACCGGCGCAATTTCAAAACGGTCTCGGCTTGGGCAAACGACCTTGCCGGCAGCCAAGTGGCCGTCGTTTGCCAGAAGGGGCAAAAGCTTTCGCAAGGGGTTGCCGCGTGGCTGCGGCATGAAGGCATTGCCGCCGAATCCCTCGAAGGCGGCTTCGAAGCCTGGCGCGATGCCGGCGGGCTTCTGGTCCGCGCCGACAAGATACCTTCCCGCGATGAAAAGGGCCGCACCGTCTGGGTGACGCGGGCTCGCCCCAAGGTCGATCGCATCGCTTGCCCATGGCTGATCCGGCGCTTCATCGATCCCGACGCGGTGTTTCTCTTCGTCGAACCCGCTGAAGTTCCGGCTGTCGCAGACCGCTTTCAGGCCGTGCCTTTCGACATCGACAATGTGTTCTGGAGTCATCGCGGCGAGCGCTGCACCTTCGACATGATGATCGAGGAGTTCGGGCTGGAATCCCAGGCACTCGATCGGCTTGCCACGATCGTGCGCGCGGCCGACACCGCACGCCTGGATCTGGTTCCTCAGGCAGCCGGATTTCTGGCCGCCTCGCTTGGCCTGTCACGCATGTTCCGCGACGATCTGGAGCAGCTGGAGGCCGGCACGATACTCTATGACGCGTTCTTCCGCTGGTGTCGCGACGCCACTGACGAGACGCACAACTGGCCGGGCGGGGCAAAGCCGTCATGAGCAGCCTCATTTCGGGCAATGATGCCGACCTCGTCGAGGCGCCGGCGGTCCCGAGCTTCCGCGAAGCCACGAAACTCTGGGCGAAGATCGGATTGCTGAGCTTCGGCGGGCCGGCGGGGCAGATCGCGCTCATGCACAAGGAATTGGTCGAGGACCGGCGCTGGATCGGCGAACAGCGTTTCCTGCATGCGCTGAACTACTGCATGCTGCTGCCCGGTCCCGAGGCCCAGCAACTCGCCATCTATATCGGCTGGCTGCTGCACAGGACGATCGGCGGCCTTGTCGCCGGTGTCCTGTTCGTGGTGCCCGGCGCACTGGTCATGCTCACCCTGAGCATTCTCTATGTGCTCTATGGTGATGTCCCGCTGGTCGCGGCGCTGTTCTTCGGGGTCAAGGCCGCCGTGCTCGCGGTCGTGGTCGAGGCGGTGATCCGCATCGGCCGCCGCGCCTTGAAGAACCGGTTGATGGTGGCGATCGCGCTTTGCGCTTTTCTCGGCATCTATGTGCTCGCCATCCCGTTCCCGCTCATCGTCCTGATTGCGGGATCGGTGGGATGGGTGGGAAACCGTGTCGCGCCAGCCCTGTTTTCCGGCGCGGCGCACGGCAAGAACGACGCTCCCGATATCAGGGGCGCGGTCGACCTGATGTTCGAACGCGGCGAACTGGCCCATACCAGGCCGACACGATGGCATGCGCCGCGCACCATCGCGATCTGGCTGCCGATCTGGCTCGGGCCGGTTCTGTTGCTCTGGGCGCTCACCGGGACGAACAGCGTGTGGACGCAGATTGGCGGCTTCTTCAGCCTCATGGCGGTGGTCACCTTTGGCGGCGCCTACGCGGTTCTTGCCTATGTCGCGCAGGCAGCCGTGCAGTCCTTCGGCTGGCTCGCCCCTGGTGAAATGGTCGATGGCCTCGGCCTTGCCGAGACCACGCCGGGTCCACTCATCCTGGTGTTGCAATTCGTCGGCTTCATCGCCGCGTTTCGCCACGCCGGCTCGCTGGATCCGCTGCTTGGCGGATCGCTTGGAGCGCTGCTGACGCTGTGGGTTACGTTCACACCCTGCTTCTTCTGGATATTCCTCGGCGCGCCCTACATCGAGGCCCTGCGCGGCAACAAGGCCCTGTCGGCCGCGCTGGGCGCGATCACCGCCGCCGTGGTCGGCGTCGTCATGAACCTTGCTCTGTGGTTCGCCTTGCACGTCGTCTTCCGCGAAGTACGCATGACGGGCCTTGGCATGAACGTGCCGGTGCTTTCGTCGATCGACTGGCGAGCCGCGCTGCTTTCGGTCGCCGCCATGGTCGCCATCCTGAAGTGGAAAACCGGTGTGCTGCCGACGCTTGCGGGATGCGCTCTTGCCGGCGTGTTGCTGCTCGCCACGGGCGGCTAGTGGATGTCGCCCGGAAGTGTCTTCGGTTCGGGAAAACGACATGCATCGAAACAAGATCTAAGGCGCGTCGCATGAATCCGTTTCGACGCGACGCGCTTTAGATTTTCCGGCTCCTTTGTATTCCGCTTCCGAACCCCCTAACTGGTGGAAAACGGATTGGACCAGCAATGGCGGGACGACGCTCTTCCCTCGGCTTTCTCGGCATGTTCGGCCGCTCGGATGATTTGCGGCAGCTCGATGCCGCCTTGCGTGGCGCCGACCTGCATCCCGCCCTCGTGCCCGAAGGGGTGAAACTAACCATCGTCAATCTGATGAAGGACCACTGGCCCGAGGAGCCGCCGCAGGCCTATCCGCGGGTAGCGAACCTGTTCAGCTACTGCATCGCCGGACCGGAAACCTTCGAGCGTGCGCAAGGTCCACAGCAGCGGCTCGACGCGGAGCGCCGGATCGGGGCCGCCCTCGAAACCGGCGACGATCTCGATGCGCAGATCGTGCTGATGGCACTGCACGCCAAGCTGATCAACGCCGAGGTGGTTGAGCGCTTCGGGCTGGGCGCCGACTGAGCGCTGGCTGAGTGCTTTCGTGAAACGCTGAAAACGCTCTAAGCCCGGCTTATCTCCTGGAGATACCAGCCGATATAACGCAGCTCGTTGTACTCCATCGGCGCGATCGGTCCGGGCACGAAATAGTGCGAGCGTACGCCGCGCGCCGTATGCTCGATGATCTTCTTGTCCTCGTCCGTGGTGACCTTCCACAACCAGGTCAGTTTCTCCAGATCGTAGTCCTGGCCTTCCACAGCGTCGCCGCGCACCAGCCAGATCAGTTCCATCTCGCAGGTCTGAGCCGTTTTCGGGATGAATCGGTAGATCATCCCGTGGTCGGGGTAGCAGACGAGGAAAGTCGTGCCGCCAAGATGGATGGAGGTGACGCCGCCGTCATAGTCGGTGAAGCGGCCCATCAGTGGCGCGACGGGGGAGCCGTCCCGGCTGCCGCTCGAAACGCCGTCATAGAGCGCATAGCGGAAGGTGTGGATCGCCTCCTGGCCGGCGGCCGAATTCTGCCAGCGATCGCCGCTGCCGATCTCGATGCCGAGAGCGCAGGTCCGCTGTTCCATCGCGGCATTGAGCTGCTCGATCATTTCCGCGGGCTTTTCCAGCGCGTGCGTCTGCGAATATTCGGGATGCGCCGGTCCGCAATGGTAGCATTCGACGTAATTTTCGACGGCGAGCTTCCAGTTCGCGTCGAGCGGATAGCTTTGGCGATAGGCCACCTTGGCATCGCCCCAACCATATTGTCCGCAACTCGTGCGCAAAGATTGCTCGATCGGATCAAAATCGAGTGGCGTCTCGGCGAAGGAGATGAAGACAAGGCCGGTCGCGACGCGGACATGGAGCTTCTTCAGCCCGTGCGCGGTGCGGTCGAAATCCTTCGGCATCAGCCTGGCGGCGCGCAGCGAGCCGTCATTGGAATAGGTCCATGCATGATACGGGCAGACGAACACTTTCGCGTTGCCCTTCTCTTTGGTGCAGACCTCGGCGCCGCGATGGCGGCAGAC
Source organism: Mesorhizobium sp. B2-3-15 (assembly GCF_006442875.1). Taxonomy (NCBI): domain Bacteria; kingdom Pseudomonadati; phylum Pseudomonadota; class Alphaproteobacteria; order Hyphomicrobiales; family Phyllobacteriaceae; genus Mesorhizobium; species Mesorhizobium sp. B2-3-15. The sequence goes on from NZ_VFVO01000002.1 coordinate 110,142, forward strand.
ATTGAGCATGGCATGCACGGTGCCATCCATGCCACGCGACAGGATGACCGCCTCGTCACCGAGCTTGAACAGTTCGAAGTCGCCGGGATTGGGAATGACGCTGGCATGCGCCAGGCAGTGCCAATGGCGGCGGAACAGACGTTCCATGTCCCGCTCGAAAATATCCTGGTCGTGGTAGAATGGGCGCGTCAGGCCGTAGCCTGGCCGGTGCGAGGCCACCAGCCGATCGATGGCATCTTCGGTATTTGCGGCTTGCTGGATAGGATAGACGCTCATTTGTCGTTCTGCCCAATGGTTGGTTCTGTCGGTGGCTATCTGTATGTCGGTCTTCTGGCTAGCCGCCCATGCTCGCGCGCGGCAGGTGGATCAGGTTGCCGAAGCGGGCGCGCAATCTGTCGTCGACCAGCTTGGGCACGTGCCGCGGAAATCGTTCCGCAAGGATGCGCTTCTTTTCGTCGATCGCCCGGGCCAATATATCAGGGCGGCCTTTTTCGTTCCATTCCTTCGGTGAGGAACGGTCGCCGAAGGCGGGATAAAAACGCTCTGCCCGGGCCGACTTGAGCGTTTGCTCGTTGTCAAGATAATGGCCCGGACCCTTGAGGCAGACATCGGCGATGGTGTCGATCGACAGCGCTTCGTCCGTCACTTCGATGCCGCGTGCGCAGCGCAAGCAATGGCCAAGCATGTCATTGTCGATGATCAGGCTTTCCAGGCAGAAGCCGAGCAGCGAGGCATGCATGCCGGCCGATTCGTAGACGAGGTTGAGGCCCGAGAGGCCGGCCATCACATTGGTGATGCCTTTCTCGTAGCCGGACTGGATATCGGGCAGTTTCGAGTCTGTCATGCCGGCGGCCGAGCCGCCGGGCAGGTCGTAGAATTGCGCCATCTGCGCGCAGGCCGCCGTTACCACCGCCTGTTCGGCCGAGCCCCCGGCCATGGTGTTGGTGCGCAGGTCCGACATGAACGGCCAGGCGCCGAAGATCGCCGGATGTCCCGGCTTGAGTGCGTTGACATACACCAGGCCAGCCAGCACTTCGGCCACTGCCTGCGCGACCGCGCCGGCCATCGCCGCCGGAGCGGTTGTTCCGGACTGGCCGGTGGAGAGGAGCAGGATGGGGATGCCGCCTTCGACACAGGCCTCGAGCACGCCGCAGGCATCCTCGGCGAACTTCATCGGTGGCACGACGAAGGAGTTGGAGTTGGAAACGAATGGCCGGGCGCGGAAATTCTCCTCGCCACCGGCGATGGCATAGAGCATTTCGAGCGCCGGCTTCACATTCTCGCGCACGGTGAAGGACGTGCCGACATGCTTCGATGTCCCCATCACGCAGGCGTAGAGCGTGTTGAAATCCATATCGAGCGGGTCGGCGATGTCGCGCGCCACCATCGGCCGCTGGAAAAAATGGATGTTGCTCAGTCCATCGACGATGCGGGCGGCGTCATAGATGTCCTGCAGCTTGGATTCGCGATACTCGCGCTTTTCGAGATCCACCAGATGCACGGCGATACCCGCCGTGCCGTAGTGGACACGCTTGCCTTGGATCACCATGTCGTGCTTGGGGTCCTGGCCATGCAATGTGAAATGCCGCGCGGCTCGCTTGATGGTGTCGAGTATGAGCGCACGGGGGAAACGGATGCGGCCATCGTCGCCATGGATGGCGCCAGCCTTGGTCAGGACTTTTATGCAGGACGGGATGGCGTTGGCGAAGCCGACCGTTTCCAGAAGCGTCAGCACGCCCTCATGAATGCGCTCGCAGTCGTTTCCGCGCAATGGCCCGTAACTGCCGCCTTCCATGGCTTGGTGTAGTGGCCCGTTTGGTGGAATGGCTGATTTCACCGCACGTCCCGTTTCGCGGTCGCCGGAGCGTTGTGGACGACGGTTCGCCGGCATGTCCTGCTTTTCGACAGCCACTGGCATGGAAGCACTCCACCTCTACCGGCAGGAGTTCGTGGCGGTTGGTCCACCATCAACCTGCTTCTTCTCTGACGCCGACTATGCCGCCGGCACTGGCCCATCCTATGAGCCAGCTGGCCCAGCTACATGTGCCAGACCTAAAACAAACCGGAGCCGCTGAGAAGCGGCTCCGGTCGAGAAATCGGCTTGATGGATCAGGCGGCGGCCGGCCTGCGTCCGGCTGCGGTGGCGAGTTCCCGGATGCCGGGCTCGATGTGCTGCAGAGCGATAGAGGAAATGCCCAACCGCATGAAACGCGAAGGCTTCTCGGTGCGGTCGAAGAAGCGGTCGCCGGGCTCGATGATGACGCTGCGCGAGGCCGCGGCTTCGGCCAAACCGCGGGAATCGGTGCCGCGGGGCCCTTCCAGCCACAGCGACGTGCCGCCGGCCGAGTCGGTCGAGCGCCATTCCGGCAGGAAGGCCGAAATCGCATGGACCAGCCGCTTGCGCCGCTCGTCGAAGGCGCTCGACAGCCGCCGCACCAGCGCTTCGTGATGGCCGAGCGACAGGAAGAGCGCCACGGCGCGCTGATTGTTGGCCGGCGGATGGCGCAGCATGAAGCGGCGCAGCGCCCTGAGTTCGGCGATCAGTCCAGCGGAAGCCACGATGTAGCCAAGCCGCAGCCCCGGGGCCAGCGTCTTCGACATCGAGCCGACATAGACGACGCGGCCGGAACGGTCGAGGCTCTTCAATGCCTGCTGCGGCGCCTCGTCGAGAAGCTGGCTGTCGTAGCCGTCTTCGATGATGATCTGGTTGTGCCGGTTGGCGCGCGCCAGAAGATCCTGCCGCCGCTCCGCCGACAACGGCACCATGGTCGGGCAATGATGACTGGGGGTGACGAAGACGAAGCCGGAATCATTGGGAATAGAAGAGGTTACGATACCGGACTGGTCCACTGGCACCGGCTCGATGTCGGCGCCCGCGAGCCGGAAGATCGAGCGTGCGTCGGGATAGCCTGGATCCTCCATCGCCACTTTCGAGCCCTTGGTCATCAGCAGCGAGGCCAGCATATAGAGCGCGTTCTGGGCGCCCAGCGTGACGATGATCTCGTCGGGATTGGCGAAGATGCCGCGCCGGGGCAGCAGCCGTGCCTGGATTTGCTCGATCAGCAGCGGATCGTCGCGGTCGACCATGTCGGACGCCCAGTTGCGGATCTCCAGCACGGCCAGCGCCATGCGGTTGCACTCGCGCCACTCGGCGGTCGGGAACAGCGCCGGGTCGAACTGGCCGTACACGAAGGGGTAGGAGGACTTGATCCAGTTCTCGTGCTTGGCGGGCGGCGGCATGTCGCTTGCCGCGATCTGCCGGCGCGCCTTCCAGTCGATCTCGTTGGCCTGGTCGGGTGCTTTCTGGTGCGGCTTGGCGGGTGTCGCCAGCACGTCCGGATTGACGAAATGGCCGCGCCGCTCGCGCGCCACCAGGAAACCCTGGTCGACGAGCTGCTGGAATGCCAGCACCACCGTTCCGCGTGCGACGCCGAGTTTTTCGGCCAGGATACGGCAGGAAGGCAGCGGCATCGAAGCGGCGATCTGGCGGTCGAGAATCGCGGCCACGATGGCTTGGCGGATCTGCGCCTGCAGGGTCTGGCCGGATTCGGCCGAAATCCGGAACAGGCCGGACCATATCGCCGTGTCGTTTCTCTGTGGCATGGAAGATGTTCCTCGATGGCCAGCTTTTTTCGCTTGGCTGGACCAGCCGAACGTAACCGTGGCACAAGGGGTTGCGCCAATCAATTTTTCTGATCTTTGGGATTTATGCCAGTGATCCTTCAAGCTCGAAATAAGGCGCGGCCCCTCGCTCTCGACACCACCTCGCTCCTCGATACCCACCTCCTTGCTCGATACATTGTGTCATCGCATCGTGCTGTGCTGCGTCATCGCCGCGTATTGACCGGATGGATTTCGGCTCAATAGTTGGGGCGCGACGACATGCGCCGGAAACATCCGGTCTGATATGGTGCGTCGAAAAAGCCAGGAGTCCCCGCCAGTGGATCAGTCAGCCTTCCAGAAACAGCTTGCCGCCCTGCGCGACCATCGCGCCGCGGCCCCGGGCGACATGCGCCAGGCCTTTGCCGCCGATCCGCAGCGCTTCAAGACATTCTCCGCCGCTGACGGCGACCTCCTGCTCGACTGGTCGAAATGCGCCGTCGATGCGACGACCATGGACTTCCTTGAGAAGCTCGCCGCCGCAGCCGATCTGGAAGGCCGTCGCGCCGCCATGTTCGCCGGCAAGAAGATCAACATCACCGAAGACCGCGCCGTTCTGCACACGGCGCTGCGCAACCTGAGCGGCAAGGGCGTCACGGTTGACGGCCAGGACGTCAAGGCGGATGTCATATCCGTGCTCGATGCCATGGGCGCCTTCGCCGATGCCATACGCTCCGGCAAGGCAACAGGCGCCACCGGCAAGAAGATCACCGATATCGTCAACATCGGCATTGGCGGCTCCGACCTTGGTCCGGCCATGGCGACGCTGGCGCTCGCCCCCTATCATGACGGCCCGCGCGCCCACTATGTCTCCAACATTGACGGCGCTCACATCCACGACACGCTGAAGGGGCTGTCCGCCGAAACCACGCTGTTCATCATTGCCTCCAAGACTTTCACCACGGTCGAGACGATGACCAATGCGCAGACGGCGCGCGACTGGGTGCAGAAGGCGCTCGGCAAGGAGGCCGTGGGCAAGCATTTCGCCGCCGTCTCGACCGCGCTCGACCTGGTGGCCAAGTTCGGCATCGAGCCGGATCGCGTCTTCGGCTTCTGGGACTGGGTCGGCGGCCGCTATTCGCTGTGGGGCGCGATCGGCCTGCCGGTCATGATCGCCGTCGGCCCAAGGAACTTTCGCGCTTTCCTCGACGGCGCGCACGAAATGGACGAACACTTCCGCACCGCGCCGCTCCAGAAAAACCTGCCGGCGCTCCTCGGGCTGGTCGGCTGGTGGCATCGCGTGGTCTGCGGCTATCCGGCCCGTGCGGCCATCCCCTACGATCAGCGCCTGTCCAGGCTGCCGGCCTATCTGCAGCAGCTCGACATGGAATCGAACGGCAAGAGCGTTACCCTTGACGGTACTCCGGTGACGACGCCGACCGGGCCGCTGGTCTGGGGCGAGCCAGGCACCAACGGCCAGCACGCCTTCTTCCAGCTGCTGCACCAGGGCACCGATTTGATCCCCGTCGAGTTCCTGGCCGCCGCCGTCGGCCACGAGCCTGATCTCAAGCATCAGCATGACCTGCTGCTCGCCAACTGCCTGGCGCAGTCGGAAGCGCTGATGAAGGGCCGTACGCTGGAAGAGGCGCGCGCGCAGATGCTGGCCAAGGGCATGAAGCCGGCCGATGTCGACCGTATCGCGCCGCATCGTGTCTTCTCCGGCAACCGGCCCTCGGTGACCATCCTCTACCGCAAGCTCGACCCGCGCACCTTCGGTCGGCTGATCGCGCTTTACGAGCACCGCGTTTTCGTCGAGGGCACGCTGTTCAACATCAATTCCTTCGACCAGTGGGGCGTCGAACTCGGCAAGGAATTGGCCACCGGCCTCCTGCCTGTCGTGGAAGGCAAGGAAAGCGCCGCAAACCGGGATGCCTCGACCAGGGGCCTTGTGGAACGCATCCACCAATTGCGTGGTTCGGAGTGAAGCGCTTGGCTGACATCAAGGGGATATTGTTCGACAAGGATGGAACGCTTGTCGACTTCAACGCGACCTGGCTCGGCGTCGCCGACTTCATGGCCATGGACGCGGCCGACGGCGACCGCTGGAAAGCCGACAGGCTGCTCGCGGCCGCGGGCTTCGATTTCGCCAACCGGCGCTTCAAGCCCGACTCCATCTTTGCCTCCGGCACCAATCTCGACGTTGTCGAACTGTGGTTTCCGCGCCTGTCCAACGAAGACCAGATGCTGGCCGTTGCCCGTTTCAACGAGATCACCTCGGTGCAGGGCTCGACGATGGCGGTGGCGCTGCCAGGCATCGCCGACACGCTGGCTCTGCTGCACAGGCGGTCCTACCGGCTTGGCGTCGCCACCAACGATTCGACCAGCGGCGCGGAAAAGACGCTTGTTACGCTGGGCGTCGCGCAACTGTTCGACGCCGCCTATGGCTACGACGCGGTGGCCAACCCCAAGCCCGCCCCCGACACCATCCAGGCCTTTTGCGATCTTACGGGGCTCAAGCCATCGGAGATCGCCATGGTCGGCGATAACAGGCACGATCTCGAAATGGCGCGTGCCGGCGGCTGCGGCCTGGCGGTCGGCGTGCTCTCCGGCACAGGCACGCGCGAAACGCTGGCCGAGATCGCCGATGTCATCCTGGATTCGGTTGCCGATCTGCCGGATTTCCTTTCGGCGCGGGTCAAGGAGACGGTCTGATCGGCAGGGCCAGGGACGGTTCGGTCTCGAGGCGAAAGACAGCGCTCGGCTTCAGCGCACCGTCTTTCGCCTCGCCGAAATCCGGCACCTTGTATTCGGCAAGCAGCCGCAGCCGCGAGCGCGGCAGATAGGCCCGGCCCGGGTCGCCGACCAGCACCTCGATGCCGGCGGCGAGGCAGCGGTCGAGGAAAGGCATCATCCCCAAGGCGACACCTTGCCCGTAGAAGACGTCGCCGGCGAGCACCAGGTCCACGGCGGGCGGCTGCCCCGTGGTGATGTCGTTCCCCATTATCGTGATCGTGACGCCATTGGCCGCTGCATTCAGCGCCAGCGCGGCAACGCCGTTCCGATCGACTTCGGCGGCCATCACCTCACACGCGCTGGCCTTCGCGGCGGCAATGCCGACAAGGCCGGAGCCGGCTCCAAGGTCGAGCACGCGGCGGCCCGCCACGATCTCCGGATGGTCCAGCACATAGCGCGCCAGCACGGCACCGCCTGCCCACGCATAGGCCCAATAGGGCGGTTGCGGCTCCTGCGAATCGGCGTCATGGCCTTCGACAAGGCGCCTCAGCCCGCTGCTCGGGTGGGCGCTATAAAGCCAGATTTCGGGAAGCGCCGGCACCGATGCCAGGCGCATGTTCGCCTTGATGAATTCCGCCGGGTCGAGGCGCGGGCGCCGGTCCGGCGCATCGTCGTTGACGAGACCCACTATTCGCGCAGCGCCCGCCGCAGGATCTTGCCGACCGGCGTCTTCGGCAATTCGGTCCTGAACTCGATGTATCTGGGCCGCTTGTAGCCGGTCAGGTTCTCGCGGCAAAAGGCGGTGATGGCCTCGGCGGTCAGGGCCGGGTCTTTCTTGACGATGAACAGTTTCGGCACTTCGCCCGAATGCTCGTCCGGCACGCCGATCGCCGCCACTTCGAGCACGCCGGGATGCGCCGCCACGACCTCCTCGAGTTCGGTCGGATAGACGTTGAAGCCGGAGACGAGGATCATGTCCTTCTTGCGGTCGACGATTTTGGTGTAGCCGCGATCGTCCATGAAGCCCATGTCGCCGGACTTGAAGAAGCCGTCCTTGGTCATCACCCTGGCGGTCTCGTCCGACCGGTTCCAGTAACCGGCCATCACCTGCGGTCCTCTGATGCAGATCTCACCGACCTCGCCAAGCGGTACGTTGTTGCCGTCGTCGTCGCGAATGGCGATTTCGGTCGAGGGCAGCGGCAGGCCGATGGTGCCGGTGAATTCGCCGGAGCTGAACTTGTTGGCCGTCGCCACCGGCGAGGTCTCCGAAAGACCGTAGCCTTCGCTGATGGGGCAACCGGTCAGCGCCTTCCAGCGCTCGGCGACACCCTTCTGTACCGCCATGCCGCCGCCAAGCGTCAAGAGCAGCGGCTTGAAGTCGAGCTTGCGAAAGTCCTCATTGTTGAGCAGCGCGTTGAACAGCGTGTTGAGGCCCGGAAAGATATGGATCGGATACTTGCCCATTTCCTTGACGAAGCCGGGAATGTCGCGCGGATTGGGGATCAGTATGTTCTGGCCGCCCATCTGCATGCCCATCAGCGCATTCACCGTCAGCGCGAAGATATGGTAGAGCGGCAGTGCGCAGACGAGGTTGAGATGCGCCGGCTTTGGCTTGACGGTGTAGGCGTCCTGCAGCCACAGCGCATTCTGCGCGACATTGGCCAGCACATTGCTGTGCGAGAGGGTCGCGCCTTTCGAGATTCCGGTGGTGCCGCCGGTATATTGCAGAAAGGCGACATCGCTGGCGGCCACCGTGGCCGGCTTGAAAGCCATGCCGCGGCCAGCCTTGAGGGCCGCGTTGAACTTGACATGGCCAGGCAATGACCAGGCCGGCACCATCTTCTTGACGCGGCGCACGACCAGATTGACGATCGAGCCCTTCAGGCCGCCGAGCAGGTCGCCCATGGCCGCGACGACGATGTGCTTGACCGAGGTCCTGGCGACGACCGCCTGCAGGGTGTTGGCGAAGTTTTCGAGGATGACGATGGCCTGCGCCCCGGAATCCTTGAGCTGATGCTCCAGTTCGCGCGGCGTGTAGAGCGGATTGACGTTCACCACCGTAAAGCCGGCGCGGGCGACCGCCATCATCGCTATGGGATACTGCAGCACGTTCGGCATCATCAGGGCGACACGCGCGCCCTTCTGCAATCCTGTGGACTGCAGGTAGGCTCCGAAGGCCGCCGAAGACTGTTCGAGCTGCGCGTAGGTGATGGACTTGCCCATGCACGTGAAAGCCGGCTGGCCGGCGAACTGCTTGCAGGCGCCAACGAGGAAGTCGCCGATGGAACCGTAGGGAAGGGCGCCGATCTCGGCCGGCATGTTCTTGGGATAGCTGTTGAGCCATGGCTTTTGCGGCAGGCCGGCGGCGAGTTCGGTGAGCGCCTTCGGCAGCCGTTGGCTGGCCGCTGTCGCTGGCTTGGAGACCGGTGCAGTCTTCGCCGGTGGCGAACTCTTCGTCGTCGCGGTTTTGCCCGTTCCGGCCTTGCCCGATCCGGGCTTGGTCGCGGGTGCCTTTGTCGGCGCGGCCTTCGACGCCGGCTTCGCGGCGGTCCTGGCGGTGGCCACGGTTTTTGCCGCGGGTGCTTTCTTGCCGGCCGCCGCCTTCGCGGTCGCGGCCTTGCCCGCGGCCTTGCCTTGCCCGTCGTCGCCTGCGGCTGGTCTAGGCCTCGCCTTAACGGACGCTTTCACCGGGGCCTTCGATGCTTTTGCCACCCGTTCCTCCTCGACAACCCTGGTCGCCTGTTCTCGCTGGGCCCTACCGCGCCGCCTCCAGATTGATGGAGACGTCCCTCCGCTGCCGCCAGCTGTCTATCTATGTATTGCCTCTATCGGCGGCGGTGCAAGTCTTGCCCTAGCGGCAGGATGCCGAAAGATTTGCCGCCGAAAACCTTTCCCGCCGGCCACGGCTGGAACGGCATCTTTCCGCACCGGCGGCGGATGAATACAGGGCGCGGCACCCTTGTCGCCGGACGTCTGATCAATAAAAAAATGCGGTCGTTAATAATATCGTGAATAGAAAAAAGTGCTAATTTTTTCTGCCATTTAGCAAAATTGCGGATTTTTTTCCTGCTTCCCGCGGGGTAAGCAAACGGGGTGTTCCAAACCCGGAAAAACGGTGCTTATATGCGCGCTTCGCGAGCCTGATAGAGGGGCTTGGAAGAACATCAGGGAGTGCTCAATGAAGAAGAAATTGACTTTTGCAGCCGCGTTGCTGGCTGCAAGCGTCCTGGGCGGCGTGGCCAACGCGAAAACTCTGGTCTATTGCGCTGAAGCGTCGCCGGAGGGTTTCGACCCGGCGCCGTATACCGCGGGCCAGACATTCGACGCGTCCTCGCGCACCGTGTTCAATCGCCTTGTCGAATTCGATCACGGCAAGACCTCGGTCTCGCCCGGCCTGGCGGACAGCTGGACCATTTCCGACGACGGCAAGGAATATACCTTCAAGCTGCGCAAGGGCGTCAAGTTCGCGCCCACCGACTACTTCACCCCGACCCGCGACCTGAACGCCGACGACGTGGTGTTCTCTTTCGAGCGCCAGGTCGACAAGAATGGCCCCTGGTTCCAGTACATACCGGGCATCGCCTACCAGTATTACAATGACCAGTTCGGCGACAACATCACCAAGGTCGAGAAGGTCGACGACCTGACGGTGAAGTTCACCCTCAAGGAACCGGCAATCACCTTCATTCCGACCCTGGGCATGGATTTCGCCTCGATCGTCTCGAAGGAATATGCCGACAAGCTGCAGGCCGACAAGACGCCTGAACTGTTCAACCAGAAGCCGGTCGGCACTGGGCCGTTCATCTTCGTCGACTACCAGACTGACGCCGCCATCCGCTACAAGGCCAACCCGGACTATTGGGGCGGCAAGCAGAAGATCGACGATCTGGTCTTCGCCATCACCACCGATCCGGCGGTGCGCGCGCAGAAGCTGAAGGCCGGCGAATGCAACATCATGTCCTACCCGGCACCGGCCGACATTGCCGGCCTGCAGGCTGATGCGAACCTGACGGTCGCGGAGCAGGAAGGCCTCAACGTCGGCGCGCTGATGTACAACACCCAGCAGAAACCGTTCGACGACGTGCGTGTCCGCAAGGCGCTCAACATGGCCATCAACAAGAAGGCCATCATCGACGCGGTGTTCCAGGGCGCCGGCCAGGTGGCGATCAACCCGATCCCGCCGACCATGTGGTCCTACAACAAGGACGTGAAGGACGACCCGTACGATCCGGATGCCGCCAAGAAGATGCTTGAAGAGGCCGGCGTGAAGGACCTCAAGATGAACGTCTGGGCGATGCCCGTCTCGCGCCCGTACATGCCGAACGCGCGCCGCACCGCCGAGCTGATTCAGGCGGACTTCGCAAAGGTCGGCGTCACCGTCAACATCGTCAGCTACGATTGGGGTGAATACCTCAAGCGCGCTTCCGCGGTCGATCACGACGGTGCCGTCATCGTCGGCTGGACCGGCGACAATGGCGATCCGGACAACTTCCTCGGCGTGCTCCTGAGCTGCGCTTCCGTCGGTTCGAACAACCGCGCGGAATGGTGCAACAAGGACTTCGATGCGCTCATCAACAAGGCCAAGACGGTTTCCGACCAGGCCGAGCGCACCAAGCTCTACGAACAGGCCCAGGTCATCTTCAAGGAGCAGGCACCGTGGGCAACGCTCGCCCACTCCAAGGTGTTCATGCCGATGCAGAAGACCGTCTCCGGCTTTGCGATGGATCCGCTCGGTATCCATCGCTTTGACGGCGTCGATATCGCCGAATAAGGTTCGCGAAACGGGGCGGCGCCACAAGGCGCCGCCCCACCTCGCCCGCCATGCTGCGTTATATCCTCGGCAAGCTCGCCCTCATCATCCCGACCTTCATCGGGATAACCATCCTCGCTTTCGGCTTCGTGCGCATCCTGCCCGGCGATCCGGTGCTGGTGCTTGCGGGCGAACGTGGCCTGTCGCCCGAACGCCATACGGCGCTGATGCACCAGTTCGGGTTCGACCTGCCGATCTGGCAACAGTATCTGACCTATCTGACCAATATCCTCGGCGGCGATTTCGGCACCTCGTTTTCAACCAAGACGCCGGTGCTCAAGGATTTCCTGGTGCGGTTCCCGGCCACGGTCGAACTCGCCATCTTCGCCATGATCTTCGCCGTCATCTTCGGTGTCGCCTTCGGCATTTTCGCCGCCATCCGCCGCGGCTCCTGGTTCGACCAGCTGACCATGGGCACCGCGCTCGCCGGCTATTCCATGCCAATCTTCTGGTGGGGGCTGCTGCTGATCATCGTGTTTTCCGGCACGCTGCACTGGACGCCGGTCTCGGGCCGCATCGACCTTCTCTATTTCTTCAAGCCGGTGACCGGCTTCATGACCATCGATTCCCTCATCTCGGGCCAGAAGGGCGCCTTCCGCTCGGCGGTGTCGCACCTCATCTTGCCCACCATCGTGCTCGGCACCATTCCGCTGGCGGTCATCGCCAGGCAGACCCGCTCGGCCATGCTCGAAGTGCTGGGAGAGGATTATGTGCGCACCGCGCGCGCCAAGGGCCTGGCGCCGCGGCGCGTCATCGGCCTGCATGCCTTCCGCAACGCGCTGATCCCGGTCGTCACCACGATCGGCCTGCAGGTCGGCACGCTGTTGACCGGCGCCATCCTGACCGAGAGCATCTTTTCGTGGCCGGGCATCGGCAAGTGGATGATTGATGCCATTTCCAAGCGCGACTATTTCACCGTGCAGGGCGGGTTGCTTTTGATCGCGCTGATCGTCATGTCGGTGAACCTTATCGTCGACGTGCTCTATGCCGTCATCAACCCGCGCATCCGGGCGAATTGACATGACCAATGAAGGCCCAGCCACCATCGAAGCCGCAACCGTCGTCAAGCCGCAGGATGCGCGGCTGCAGATGTTCGCCGAATTCTGGCACTATTTCTCGATCAACAAGGGCGCGGTGATCGGCCTCTTCGTCTTCGCCCTGCTGATCCTGATCGCCATCTTCGCGCCGTTGCTCGCCCCGCATTCGCCTGATGACCAGTTCCGTGACTTCTTCCTGACGCCGCCGGCCTGGCAGGCGGGCGGCAACGCACAGTTCCTGCTCGGCACCGACGCCGTCGGCCGCGATATGCTTTCGCGCCTGATTTACGGCTCGCGATTCTCGCTCGCCATCGGCTTCGTCGTCGTCACCACGGCACTGATCTCCGGCGTCATCCTCGGCCTGCTCGCCGGCTACTGCCGTGGCTGGGTCGACACGCTGATCATGCGCATCATGGACATCATCCTGGCTTTCCCGTCGCTGCTGCTGGCCCTGGTGCTGGTCGCGGTGCTCGGCCCTGGCCTCGTCAATGCCATGATCGCCATCGCCTTCGTGCTGCAGCCGCACTTCGCCCGGCTCACCCGCGCCGCCGTGATGGCGGAGAAGACCCGCGAATATGTAGTCTCGGCCAAGGTCGCCGGGGCCAGCCATCTCAGGCTGATGCTGGTCACCATCCTGCCCAACTGCATCGCCCCGCTGATCGTGCAGGCGACGCTGTCCTTCTCCAACGCCATCCTCGAGGCGGCCGCCCTCGGCTTCCTCGGCATGGGCGCGCAGCCGCCGACGCCGGAATGGGGCACCATGCTTGCCGAAGCACGCGAGTTCATCCTGCGCGCCTGGTGGGTGGTGACCTTTCCCGGCCTCGCCATCCTGATCACCGTCTTTGCCATCAACCTGATCGGCGACGGCCTGCGCGACGCGCTCGACCCCAAGCTGAAGAGGTCGTGAGCATGTCCCTGCTCGAGATCAAGAATCTCACCGTTTCCTTTGACACCGCCGCCGGACCGTTCATGGCCGTGCAAGGCATCGACCTTTCGGTCGAACCGCGCGAGGTGCTGGCGATCGTCGGCGAGTCCGGCTCCGGCAAGTCGGTCTCGATGCTGGCGGTGATGGGGCTGTTGCCCAACACCGCGACGGTCAAGGCCGACCGCATGGCTTTCGATGGCGTCGACCTGTTGAAGCTCAGCCCGTCCGAACGCCGCAAGATCGTCGGCAAGGACATCTCGATGATCTTCCAGGAGCCGATCGCCAGCCTCAATCCATGCTTCACCGTCGGCTTCCAGATCGAGGAAGTGTTGCGCTTTCACATGGGCATGGATCGCGCCCAGCGCCGCGCGCGCGCCATCGAGTTGATGAAGCTGGTCGGCATCGCCGATCCGGAAGAACGGCTGAGCTCGTTTCCGCACCAGATGTCGGGCGGCCAGTGCCAGCGCGTCATGATCGCGATTGCCATCGCCTGCAATCCGAAGCTCTTGATCGCCGACGAGCCGACCACCGCGCTCGACGTCACCATCCAGAAGCAGATCCTCGATCTCCTAGTCTCGCTGCAGGCCAAATACGGCATGGGCCTGATCATGATCACCCACAATATGGGCGTGGTGGCCGAGACCGCCGACCGCGTCATCGTCCAGTACAAGGGCCGCAAGATGGAGGAGGCCGACGTGCTGTCGCTGTTTGAATCGCCGAAAAGCAATTACACGCGCGCGCTGCTGTCGGCGCTGCCGGAAAACGCCGTCGGCGACCGGCTGCCGACTGTGTCCGACATGCTGTTCGAGCCTGCCCCTTCGGCAGCGGGAGCTTCGGCATGAGTACCACGGTCCTCGAAGGCAAGAACATCGTTCGCGACTACCATATCGGCGGCGGCCTGTTCACTGGGCCGCGCACCGTGCATGCCGTCAAGGGCGTCTCCTTCACGGTGGACAAGGGCAAGACGCTGGCCATCGTCGGCGAAAGCGGCTGCGGCAAGTCCACGCTCGCCCGCATCATCACCTTGATCGATCCCGCGACGTCGGGCGAGTTGTTCATCGACGGCAACAAGGTCGATATCGCCAAAGGCGGATTGACGAAGGAGATGCGCCGCAAGGTGCAGATCGTCTTCCAGAACCCTTACGGATCGCTCAATCCCCGCCAGAAGATCGGCGATGTGCTGGGCGAGCCGCTGCTCATCAACACCGACAAGCCAGCCGCCGAACGGCGTGACCTCGCCATGAAGATGCTGAAGAAGGTCGGCCTCGGTCACGAGCACTATAACCGCTACCCGCACATGTTCTCGGGCGGCCAGCGCCAGCGCATCGCCATTGCCCGTGCGCTGATGCTCAACCCCAGCCTGCTGGTGCTCGACGAGCCGGTTTCGGCGCTCGATCTCTCGGTGCAGGCGCAGGTGCTCAACCTGCTCGCCGACCTGCAGGACGAATTCCAGCTGACCTATGTCTTCATCAGCCACGATTTGTCGGTGGTGCGCTACATCGCCGACGATGTGATGGTGATGTATTTCGGCGAGGCGGTCGAATACGGCCCGCGCGACGAGGTCTTCGCCGACCCCAAGCACAGCTACACCAGGACGCTGTTCGCCGCGACACCGCGCGCCGACGTTGCCAGCATCAAGGCGAGGCTGGCGAAGAAGAAGGCGGCCTAAAGTCGCAAGCCATGCAAATGGCCGGACGTCAGCGCCGCCCCTCATTGTCCTGCCGGACATTTCTCCCCCGTACAGTGACGGGGAGAAAAACGCTCTCACGGCCGGTTTCGCCAACCACCAACATTGCAAGCAGGGTGCCGAGGGTGCGGCCAGCCTCTTCTCCCCGTCACTGTACGGGGGAGAAGGTGCCGGCAGGCGGATGAGGGGCAGCGCGACGGCCCGGATCGATCGGTGCGATTGCCGCGACGATTGCCGCGAGCCTGACTCATCACGACAGCTTGGCGATAATAGCCCGCAAAGCCTCGCCGAATTTTTGCACCTCCTCGACCGTATTGTAGTGCACCAGCGAGGCGCGGATGGCGCCGCTGTCCATCGACAGGTTGAGGCGCTTCATCAGCCGCGGCGCGTACATGTGGCCGTCGCGGATGCCGGATCTGCATCTCGGCCATTTCCTCGACGATCCGCTGCGGCGACAGCTTGCCGATATTGAAGCAGAAGGTCGGCACGCGCTCGTTGATGCGCGCCTCGTCGGCGACCCCGTAGATGGTCGCGCCGCAATCCTTCAGTACGCCCATCATCTCGCGCGCCAGAATGAGTTCGTAGTCGCGGATAGCGCCCATGCCGGCGACGATGTTTTCGCGTCGCGAGCGGTTGTTGGAGGGCGCCAGATTGCGGCCGATCAGTTCCAGATATTGCACGGCGGCATCCATGCCCGACACGTTCTCGTAGATGAAGGTGCCGGCTTCCACCTTGTAGGGAGGCTCGTCCGGAATGAAATCCTCGCGGAAGGTCGGCAGCCGCTTCAGCGTCTCGAAGCGGCCCCACAGGAAGCCCATATGCGGCGAGAAATTCTTGTAGCCGGAGCAGACGAGATAATCGCAGCCCCAGGCCTGCACGTCGATCAGCCCATGCGGCCCGTAATGCACGCAGTCGAGGAACACTTCGGCGCCGGCGGCGTGGGCGATTTGCGCCACCGACGCGACATCGACGATCGAACCGATCGAGTGCGCCGTCACCGTGCAGGCGACCAGCCGAGTGCGGTCCGAAACCAGCGGCTTGAGATCGTCGACATGCAGATTGCCATCCTCACGCATGCGCCACCACTTGAATTTGGCGCCGGCCGATTCCAGCGCCAGCCAGGTGGCGATGTTGGCGTCGTGGTCCATGTCGGTGATGACGATCTCGTCGCGTTCTCCAAGCATCTGGCCGATGCCGAGGCTGACCAGGCGGATGAAGGAGGTGGCGTTCATGCCGAAGCAGATTTCCGCCGGGCTGTAAGCATTGATCAACAGTGCGACGCTTGTCCGCGCATCGGCGACCGACTGGTCGACGGTGACGCTGCGGCCATAGCGGCCGCCGCGCTGCACATTGTGCGAGACCAGGTGGTTGGTCACCGCGTCGAGCACGCTTTGCGGAATCTGCGCCCCGGCGGCGTTGTCCATGAAGATGAAATCGCCGGCCCGCTGCAGGGCAGGAAACATGGCGCGGATGGTGTCGACGGGAAAGCCGCCGGTGACCTGGGAGTTGCTCAAGGATATCTCCTGCGAAGTGCTTGCGGGGTGGTGAATGGTCAGCGGGCCTTCTCGTCCTTGAAGCGGGCTTCAAGGAGGCTGACGAGACGAACCATCGGCCAAAGGAAGATGAGATAGACCAGCGCCGCGCCGATCAGCGGCGAGGGGTTGGCATAGAGCGACTGCGCGTTGGTCGCTTCCTTGAGCAGCTCCGGCAATGCCACGGTGGAGGCCAGCGACGTGTCCTTGAACATCGAGACGCAGTTGCTGGTCATCGGCGGGATGACGACGCGCACCGCCTGCGGCAGCACCACCTTGCGCAAGGTCAAAAGAAACGGCAGGCCAAGCGCCTGCGCCGCCTCGAACTGGCCGCGCGGAATGCTCTCTATGCCGGAGCGGAACACTTCGGCCGAATAGGCCGACATGATGATGGCGAACGCGGTCACCGCCGACGCCCAGGACGACAGGCGTATGCCGAGGAAAGGCAGCGCGTAATAGATCAGGATCAGCACGACGAGGACCGGCAAGGCGCGGAAAATGTCGGTGTAACCGACCGCCAGCCAGCGCAGCGGCTTCGGCGCATAGAGCCGCAACAGGCTGATCACCAGGCCGATGGGAATGCCGATGCCGATGCTGAGCAGACCGAGCAGCAGCGTGTTCAGGAAGCCGCGCAGCAACGCCGGCAGGCTCGACGCGATGACGTCGGCGTTGAAGAAAGTGTCGATCAGCGACATCAGGGCATTCCCGAACGGTGTTGCGTCATCTGACGTCAGAGCCCGACCCGGAACATCAAGATCGGCTGTGCCGAACGGATGCTGGTCCCGGGAAAGTCATGCGTGAAAAACGGGACGTGCCGACCCCTTTGGGGCCGGCACGCATTCCGTCTGGCCGCCGCTCAGGCCTTGGGCATAGGCATTTCCTTGACGGTCGAGGAATCGGCAGGGGCGTCGCTGCCGAACCACTTCTTGTGGATCGCGGCCAACGTGCCGTCCTTCTTCATCGCCGTCAGCGCGTCGTTGAGTTTGCCGAGCAGCGGATGATCCTTGGTCATCATCAGGCCGTACTGCTCGCCGGTCTTGATGCGCTGCTTGACCTTCAGGTCCTTCATCTTGGTGAAGGAATATTCCATGCCGGGAATGTCGCTGACGGCGGCGTCGACACGGCCGGCGCTGAGGTCGAGCAAAAGGTTCTGCTGCGTGTCATAGCCCTTCACATCGCTGAAGCCGTCGGCTTCCTGATGCGCCTTGACCCAGGTCTCGCCGGTCGAGCCCGAGAGCACGCCGACGATCTTGCCCTTGAGGTCCGCCTCGGCGTTGACCGCGCTGTCGGTCTTGGTCGCGATACCCATGTCGGAATCATAATAGGGCTGGGTGAACGACTGCGACTTCAGCCGCTCCGGCGTGATCGTGATCGAGGAGATGGCGACGTCGATGCGCTTCGAAGTGGTCGCGGCGAACAGTGCCTGAAAGCCGAGATCGGCGATGTCGGTGGTCATGCCGGCGCGCTTGGCCGCCTCGTTGACGATGTCGACTTCGAAACCCTCGAACGTGCCGCTCTCGTTCTTGTATTCAAAGGGCGGATTGGTCGGGTAGGCGCCGACATTGAGCACATCGGCGGCATAGGCGGTTGCCGGTCCGGCCGCGATGCCGATTGCCGCGGCGACAAGGATGAGATTGCGACGGTTGAGCTTCATTGGTGGTCCCTCTGGGGTGTTCCCTCTGGTTGTTGATCGGGCGGGCTGGCCCGCACGGTTCTTGCCGTCCCGCCTCCCAGCGGGGCGTCAATTCATGATGGCGGCCATGCGCTCGAGCGCAGCCGCGATTTTGTCGCGGTCGCATACGCATTCACGCGCGAAAGGTTGGCGATGGTCTCGGTACGCAGGTCGTGGAGCTGAGCGCGCGCACCATCGAAAGCGTAGCGCGCGCTGGTCGATGATTGGGGCTGCACAAACGACAAGGACTGAAACCCCTCCCACCCGGAGCACCATGATGACTGCCCGTAAAGCCCTCCAGGCCGACAGTCGCCATCCATCCTGAATGCTTATCCAAAGCGCGGCGCTTTTCAAGGCAAAAGTTTTAAGCTTAAAAAGTTTCCTGGCTTGATCGCTTGCGCAACCGGGCGCTAGCGCGGGTCCTCCCGCGCCAGTTCGGCCCGGGCGGCGGCATAATTGGCCGCGGCGCCCGCACCCAGGTACATCGTGTCGCTGGCCAGGACGAAGAAGCTGACGCCGATTGCCGCCCATTGGCCGATGGCCTGCGGGCTGCCGCAGAATATGCCGGAGGTCTTGTCGTGCGCGATCGTCACGCCGACGATCCTGCGGATCGCGTCCGTGAGCTTGTCGGCGCCCTTCGGTCCGATCGCATCGATCGACACGGAGAGATCGCCTGGCCCGACGAAGATCACGTCGACGCCGTCGACATCAGCGATCGCCTCGATGTTGGCCAATCCCTCTGAAGTCTCGACCTGGACCGCCACGACGATCCGGTCATTGGCGCCGGCCAGATATTCGGGAATGCGATAGCCATAACCGGCCGCGCGGCCGGGTCCGACGCCGCGCTCGCCCCGTGGCGGATAGCGGGATGCTTTCACGGCCATTGCCGCCTGTGCGGATGTCGAGACGCGTGGCACCAGCACGCCTTGCGCGCCGCTGTCCAGCGCCGCCTGGATGGCTTCGGGCGCGTGGCCGGGAACGCGCACCATCGCCGGCACGCGGTGGACATCGGCGGCGCGCACCATGGTCTCGATGATGTCGCGTGAGATCTGGGCATGCTCCCAGTCGATGCAGAGGAAGTCGAGGCCGGACAGCGCCATCACTTCAACCGCGACGGGGTGAGGAATGGCAGCGAAGGAGCCGACGAGGTTGGCCTTGCCGATGCAATTCTGGCGGAACTCGCTCATGCCTAGTCCTTTTCTCATCCCGCCAAACTCATATCGGCAAACAGGCGCAGGGCGAAGCTATTTCATGCTTGAAATATTTTCGCGCGAGCCTAGCGTGGCGATCTTCCGCCGCGAGTTCCGGACATGATCAAAGCGCATCCCCTGCACGGCTCCAACAAACTGAAGCTCGGCGTCTTCTCGACCAATGCCGATGGCGGTCTCGCCATCACCGATGTGCCGGAGCGCTGGACGGCAAGCTGGCACGACAATCTGACGGCGGCCCAAATCGCCGACCGCGCAGGGCTGGAATTCCTGCTGCCGATCGCGCGCTGGCGTGGCTTTGGCGGTCGCAACAAGGTGCGCGAATGGTCGTTCGAGACCTTCACCTGGGCGGCGGCGCTCAGCATGGCCACCGAGCAGATCGGCCTGTTCATGACCGTGCATGTGCCGCTTGTGCATCCGCTCTATGCCGCCAAGGCATTGGCGACGGTCGATCATATCAGCCAGGGCCGCGCCGGCTTGAACATCGTCTGCGGCTGGAACCCGAAGGAATTCGGCATGTTCGGCACACCGCTGGTCGAGAAGGGGTATGACCAGGCGGCCGAATGGATCGAGATCCTCGAGAAGCTCTATGCATCGGCGGAGCCGCTGGACTACGAAGGCACCTATTATCGCCTCAAGGAGGCGGTCAGCCGGCCGGCCAGCCTGCAGGTTCCGCGCCCCGTGACCATGAACGCCGCTTTCGGCGGCCCCGGCCGCGATTTCGCCGCGGCCCATTGCGACTACCTGTTCACGACCTTTTCCGAGATGGCCGATGCCGGCAAGCATGTCGCCGACATCAGCGAGCGAGCCGACAAGGTTGGCCGGCAGGTCGGCGTCTACACCGTGGCCCATGTCGTCTGCCGTCCGACCATGGAAGAGGCGCAGGCCTATTACAACAGATATGCCGTCGATCTGGCCGATCACGAGGCGGTCGATGCGCATATGGCCGGCAAGAAGGAATTCTCGCAGTCGCACGACCCGCATGCCTATGACCGCTACCGGCAGCGTTTCGCCGGCGGCGCCGGCACCTATCCGCTGGTTGGAACGCCGCAGACGATCGTCGCCGAAATGGCCGCCATTGCGGAGCACGGCTATCAAGGCATCGCCCTGTCCTTCGTCAACTACACGCAGGAGCTGCCCTATTTCTGCAATCACGTGCTGCCGCTGCTGAGGCAGGCTGGCCTTCGCGGGTAGCAGCGATGCCAAGGGGATGATCGGTGGCCTAGCCAGGATTTCAACGTCGTCATCCCTGGGCGGAGCAGGAGCGAAGCTCCGTCGCGGAGACCCTGGGATCCATGCCGCGATCTTAGCCACGGAGTGCGGCGGAGCAGAATTCCGGACCGCTGCAACGCTTTGATTTCACGGCATGGATCCTGGGGTCTGCGCCGCGTCGCTGCGCTCCTTGCTTCGCCCCAGGATGACGAAGCGATGGGCGTTTATTCCGGAATAACGGCGGTCGCCTGGATCTCCACCTTGGCGCGGTCCTCGACCAGCGCCACCACCTGCATGGCGGCCATCGCTGGAAAATGCCGGCCGATCACCTCGCGATAGGCCTCGCCGATCCCCTTGAGGTTGCCGAGATATTCGGCCTTGTCGGTAAAATACCAGGTCATCGAGGTGATGTGCCGTGGCTCCGCGCCGGCCTCGGCCAGCACCGCGACGATGTTCTGAAGCGTCTGCCGCACCTGGCCGGCGAAATCGTCCGTCTCGAACTGGCATTGCCCGTTCCAGCCGACCTGTCCGCCGACGAAGACGAGCCTGCCGCGCGCCGCCACGCCGTTGGCGTAGCCGACCGGTTTTGCCCAGCCTTCCGGCTGCAGGATCTCGTGCATGTCGTCTCTCCGCCTGTCCAATATCGGGTCCGCAATATCCGTCTCGAAAACATTTCAGTCCGTGGTCACGACCTGTTCAGGCCGCGCCCATTACTTGCCGTGCGATCACAACCTTCTGCACGTCCGATGCGCCCTCGTAGATTCGCAGCGCGCGGATCTCGCGATACAGGCTCTCGACGATATGGCCCTTGCGGACACCATCGCCGCCATGCAGCTGCACCGCCTTGTCGATCACCTCCTGCGCCTTGTCGGTGGCGAACAGTTTGGCCATCGCCGCCTCGCGCGTCACCCGCGCCGCACCCATGTCCTTGGTCCAGGCGGCGCGATAGACCAAAAGCGCTGCCGCATCGACGTCGAGCGCCATATCGGCGATGTGCCCCTGCACCATCTGCAGTTCGGCCATCGGCGCGCCGAACAGTTTGCGCTCGGCCACGCGTTTGATGCTTTCATCGAGCGCGCGGCGGGCAAAGCCGAGCGCCGCCGCGCCCACGGTCGAGCGGAACACGTCGAGCACCGACATGGCGATTCGAAAACCGTCGCCCGGCCCGCCGATCAGCGCCGAGTTGGGCACGCGGACCTGGTCGAACGACAGACGCGCCAGTGGATGGGGCGCGATCACTTCGAGGCGTTCGGCGATACCGAGGCCCTTGGCGTCGCCCGACACCAGGAAGGCAGAGAGCCCCTTGGCTCCGGGCGCCTCGCCGGTGCGGGCGAAGACGACATAGATGTCCGCAATGCCGCCATTCGAAATCCAGGTTTTTTCGCCCGTGAGAACGTAGCTATGGCCGTCACGGGTCGCCGTCATCTCCATGTTGGCGACATCAGATCCCGAACGCGGTTCCGATAGGGCGAAGGCTGAGATCGCCTTGCCGTCCCGTGTCTTTGAAAGCCATTGCTGCTGGTCCGGCGTCCCGAACAGGCTGAGCGCGCCGGTGCCGAGACCTTGCATGGCGAAAGCGAAGTCGGCGAGGCCATCGTGGCGGGCCAGCGTCTCGCGCGTGATGCACAGGGCGCGCACGTCGAGTGGTGCGGGGTTGTCCGTATCGAGCGCCGTCGGCTTCAGCCAGCCGTCCCTGCCCAGTTTCGCGACCAGCTCGCGGCAGGCGGCGTCGACGTCGTGGTGGTCAACCGGCAGGTTTTTCGCGCACCAGGCGTCCAGGTGCCCGGCGAGTTCGCGATGGCGGCTTTCGAAGAAGGGCCAGTTGAGGAAGGAGCGGTCAGGCATGGATATCTCCCGTTACGCCTCGTTCCGTCACACCCCCCTCTGGCCTGCCGGCCATCTCCCCCGCAAGGGGGGAGATTAGCGGTTTCACCGATGCCGCCCCTTCCTCAGAGCTGGTAATTGGCGAAAGCCAGAGTGACATCTGATCTCCCCCCTTGCGGGGGAGATGGCCGGCAGGCCAGAGGGGGGTGCCTAGGCAACAAGCCATCCTCAATTCCCCTCGAACACCGGCTTTTCCTTGGCCACGAAAGCCCGATACGCCCGTTCGAAATCGCGCGTCTGCATGCAGATCGCCTGCGCCTGTGCTTCCGCCTCGATCGCCTGGTCGAGGCCCATCGACCATTCCTGGTTGAGCTGCGTCTTGGTGATGCCGTGGGCGAAGGTCGGGCCGGAGACGATGCGGGCGGCCATGTCGAGCGCGTCGGCCTCAAGTACGTCTGCCGCTACCAGCCTGTTATAGAACCCCCAGCGCTCGCCTTCCGTCGCTGTCATGGTTCGGCCGGTGTAGAGCAGTTCGGCGGCGCGGCCCTGGCCGATGATGCGCGGCAGGATCGCGCAGGCGCCCATGTCGCAGCCGGCAAGGCCGACGCGGGTGAACAGGAACGCCGTCTTGGCTTCCGGCGTGGCGATGCGGATATCCGAACTCATGGCGATGATGGCGCCGGCGCCGACCGCCACGCCGTCAACCGCGGCGATGATCGGCTTGCCGCAATTCAGCATCGCCTTGACGAAATCGCCGGTCATGCGGGTGAAGGCCAAGAGCTGCTTCATGTCCATCTTGACCAGTGGGCCGATGATGTCGTGAACATCGCCGCCGGAGCAGAAATTGCCGCCATTGGATAGGAACACCACGGCGTCGACGTCGTCGGCATAGACGAGATCGCGGAACGTGTCGCGCAGCTCGGCATAGCTGTCGAAGGTCAGCGGGTTCTTGCGCTCCGGTCGGTCGAGCCGGACCTTGGCGATCCTGCCCTCGACCTCCCACAGGAAATGCTTTGGCTTGAGGCCGGCCATTGCGGTCATTCGCGTCCCTCCCAGTTGCTGCGGAACGAGGTCAGCATGCCGGTCAGCCGGCGCGCATCCTCCTCGCTGACCTTGCCCAGCAATTCGCCGATCCAGCCCTCATGCGCGGCGGCGATGGTGGCAAAGGACTTCGTACCTTCCTCGGTCAGCCGGACCATCGAGGTGCGGCGGTCGCCATTGCGGCGCGCGCGCGCCACCAGTCCTTCCGAAACCAGCCGGTCGACAATGCCGGTGACATTGCCGTTGGACACCAGCAGGAAGCGCGACAGGTCGCTCATCAGCATGCCCTCCGGCGCGCGGTAAAGTGCTGCCATGACGTCGAAACGCGGCAACGTCGTGTCGAATTCCTTCTTCAGGCGCTCGCGCAGTTCGGCCTCGATCGTGCGCGACGCGCGCAGCAGCCTGATCCACAGGCGCAGCCGGTCCTTGCCGGGTCCCGATGGCAGGGGCAGGGGGCCGGCTACCATGTTTCACCTCCCGAGATCGAAATCGCCTGTCCGGTGATCGACGCTGCCGCATCGCCGCACAGCCACAGCACGGCGGCGGCAATCTCCTGCGGCTGGACGAAACGGCCTTGCGGATTGGTCGAGGCAAGGCTCGCCCGCGCCTGCTCCGCAGAGCGGCCGGTTTTTTCCACGATCCGCTGGATGGACTCGTCCAGCATTTCCGTCTCGACAAACCCGGGGCACACCGCATTGACGGTCACGCCGGACTTCGCCGTCTCGGCGGCAAGCGCCCGCATCAGGCCGACGACACCATGCTTGGCCGCCACGTAAGGCGCCACGTAAGCGTAGCCCTTCAGTCCCGCCGTCGAGGCGATGAAGACGATCCGGCCCGCCTTTCGCTCCGCCATGCCGGCCAGCGCCGGTTTCACCGTCAGGAAGGCGCCGGTCAGATTGACGTCGAGCGTCCGCTGCCAGTCGGCGAGCGGGGTCTTATGCGCCGGCGTGCTGCCGGCCATGCCGGCATTGGCGACGACGATGTCGAACGGTCCGCGCGCGGCCTCCGCTTGCGCGTAGAGCGCCGCCGTTTCGGTCTCGCTCGTGACATCGGCGGCAATGGTGAAGATGCGGCCGCTTTGACCCGCGACCTTTGCGAGCTCCGTTTCCCGCCGGCCGCAGATGGTCACGTCAACGCCGGCGCCGGCCAGTGCCAGGGCGATTGCCCGGCCGACGCCGGAGCCGCCGCCGGTGACCAGTGCGTGCTTGCCCGCGATCATGTGGCAATCCTCGAAGGTCGGCGCTGCCTCTTGCGCCAGATCGAAGCCATGACATGCACAGACATTCTGGGACTGGCGATTGGCCCGATGCTTGGTTGCCAGGTGGTTCCCCCAATCCGTCGTTGCTTCGCAACGCCACCTTTCCCCCCTCCGGAGGGAAAGGAAGGGAGCCTCATGAGACGAGCATCGGCGGCAGAGGGGTCGCGCCGTTCCTCTCCCCCGTCGATCGGGGGAGAGGTGGATCGGCGAAGCCGAGACGGAGTGGGGGTCGACCAGCGCAGTGCAAGACCATGCATGCGCGACGCCCCCCTGCATGCTGCGGGAAGGTGCCGGCAGGCGGATGAGGGGCAGCGTGGCGAACGAAAAATACTCATACTTTCAGCCCCGCCGCCGCATCGCGCTCGGCCAGCCGGTAGATCTGGTCGCGCCCGGGCAGATAGGGATCAGGCCATTTGACGCCGCGGTCGCCGAGCGACACCGCCGCATGCAGCGTCCAGTAGGGATCGGCGAGATGCGGCCGTGCCAGCGCCACCAGATCGGCGCGGCCGGCCATCAGGATCGAATTGACATGGTCCGGCTCATAGATGTTGCCGACCGCCATCGTCGCCATGCCGACTTCGTTGCGGATGCGGTCGGAAAACGGCGTCTGGAACATGCGGCCATAGACCGGCTTTGCCAGCACCGAAGTTTGTCCTGCCGAGACGTCGCAAATGTCGACGCCGGCCTCATGCAACAGCCGCGCGATCTCGACCGCGTCGGCGGGTGTCACGCCTTCGATGCCGACCCAGTCATTGGCAGAAATACGCATCGAGATCGGCTTGTGCGCCGGCCAGGCGGCGCGCACCGCGTGGAAAACCTCGAGGGGATAGCGCATACGGTTTTCCAGCGAACCGCCATAGGCGTCCGTGCGGCGGTTGGTGACCGGCGTGATGAAGGACGACAGGAGATAGCCATGGGCGGCGTGGATCTCCAACATGTCGAAGCCGCAGCGATCGGCCATCTGCGCCGAAGCCACGAACTCGTCGCGCACTCTGTCCATGTCGGCGCGGTCCATCGCCTTCGGCACCTGATTCTGCGGCGACCACGCCACGGCGGATGCCGCCATGACTGGCCAGTTGCCTGATGCCAGCGGTACGTCTGTTCCTTCCCAGCCGAGCCGGGTCGAACCCTTGGCGCCGGAATGGCCGATCTGCGCGCAGATCTTCGCTTCGGTCTCGGTATGGACGAAGCCGACCAGCCGTTTCCAAGCCGCCTCATGTTCAGGCGCGTAGAAGCCCGGGCAGCCGGGCGTGATGCGCCCTTCCGGACTGACGCAAGTCATCTCGATATAGATGAGCCCGGCGCCGCCCTTGGCGCGCTCGGCATAATGCGTGAAATGCCAGTCAGTCGGGCAGCCGTCGACAGCCTTGTACTGCGCCATCGGCGAGACGACGACGCGGTTTTGCAGCCGCATGTCGCGCAGCTTGAACGGCGCGAACATCGGCGCCCGGCGCAGCCTGTTGCCACCGGCACCCGCCTGGCGCTGGAACCATTCTTCGGCGCCGCCCAGCCATTCGGCATCGCGCAGTCGCAGATTCTCGTGGCTGATGCGTTGCGAGCGGGTCAAAAGCGAATAGTTGAACTGCACCGGATCGAGGCCGAGATAGCGCTCGACCTCCTCGAACCATTCCAGCGAATTGCGCGCCGCCGACTGCAGCTTCAGCACCTCGGTGCGGCGGGCGTCCTCATACTTGCTGAAGGCGGCCTCGAGGTCCGGTTCGGTCTCGACATAATCGGCCAGCGCCACCGCGCTTTCCAGCGCCAGTTTGGTGCCGGAGCCGATCGAGAAATGCGCCGAGGCCGCCGCGTCGCCCATCAGCGCCAGATTCTTGTAGGACCAGCGCTCGCACAGCACGCGCGGGAAGTTGATCCAGGCCGAGCCACGGATATGGTTGGCGTTGGTCATCAGCGCGTGGCCGCCAAGATGCTTGACAAAGATGCGCTCGCACACCGCGATGGACTCCTGCTGCGACATCGCGCCGAAGCCGAAGGCGGCCCAGGTCTGTTCGCTGCATTCGACGATGAAGGTCGCGGTCTCGCTGTCGAACTGGTAGGCGTGCGCCCACACCCAGCCATGCTCGGTCTTCTCGAAGATGAAGGTGAAGGCGTCGTCGAATTTCTGGTTGGTACCGAGCCAGACGAATTTGCATTTGCGGGTGTCGATGTCGGGCTTGAAGATATCGACGAACGTGTTGCGCGCCCTTGAGTTCAGTCCGTCGGCGGCGACGACCAGGTCATGCGTCTCCATATAAGGGCGGGGATCGGCGATGTCGGTTTCGAACATCAGCTTGACACCGAGTTCGCGCGCGCGGCGCTGCAAGAGGACCAGCAGCCGCTTGCGGCCGATGCCGCAGAAGCCGTGCCCCGACGAGACCGTGCGCACGCCGTCATGGATGACGGCGATGTCGTCCCAATAGGCAAAATGCTTCTTGATCCAGACGGCGCTGACCGGATCATTCTCAGCAAGATTGTCGAGCGTCTCGGCCGACAGGACCACGCCCCAGCCGAACGTGTCGTCGGCGCGATTGCGCTCGAAAACCGTCACGTCGTGCGCGGCGTCCCTCAGCTTCATCGAAATGGCAAAGTAGAGGCCGGCTGGTCCGCCGCCGAGAACCGCAACCTTCATCCGTGCGATCTCCTCTTCGCTTGCTATGCCTCAGTATCGCGCCGGAGGTAGGATATTTCAAGCTTAAAGTTTTATATCGAAATGATTATGCGAGCGTGGGTGGCGCGCTTGCCGGGACATCCTGCAAGCGCGCCCTGGGAGATCATTTCTCCGGATTCTTCGGGCTCCACAGCACGGTCTCGGCATCCTTCTCATAGGCCATGCCCGAGGGATAGCTGATCGCCTCGAGTTGCAGTCCCCACGGCGCCTGGAAATAGAGGATGGTCTGGCCGGCGGCGGGTCCTTCCTTGACCGGCAGCGGCCCCATCCTGGTCTTGACGCCCTTGCCATCGAGATAGGCTTTGGCCGCGGCGACATCGTCGACATAGAAGGCGATGTGGAAGCCGCCAATGTCGCTGTTTTTCGGTGTCAGATCCTTCTGGTCGGGCGCGGTATATTTGAACAGCTCGATGTTCGATCCATAGCCGCAACGCACCATGGTGACCTGCTCGATGACAGCCTTCGGATCGACGCCGAGCAGGTCCTGCATGAAGGTGCCCTTGTCGTCGGCGAACGGGCCGAACGACATCGCCTTCTTGCAGCCGACGACCTCGGTGAAGAAGTCGACCGCCTGCTTCATGTCGGGAACCGTGATGCCGGTATGGTCGTGCCCGCGCATGCCGGGGATCGAGCTCGCCGAGGCCATGCCGGCGCTGCCCAGAACAGTGGCGGCGAGCACCGCAAATCGTATTGTTGTCTTCATGTTTGTTCTCCTCCGTTTGGCGGGACTTGGTTGGCCTTCGATCGCACGTCCGAAGCCCGTTTTTCGGCGTGCGGTTGTTTTCATGTCGGGACCCTTGCCGTTGGGATGTTCAGCCAGTCCGGATCGATTTCCGGCAGCGGAATGGCGGCGAGCAGGTCGCGCGTGTAGCTCTGCCGCGGATTGTCGAACAAGGCGTCGGTGGCGCTCGCTTCCACGATGCTGCCTTCGCGCATGACGATCACCTGCCGGCACAGCCGCCGGATGACCGACAGATCGTGGCTGATGAAGGCGACCGTCAGGCCCATCTCCGCTGCAAGCTTCTCCAGCAAGGTGAGGATCTGCGCCTGCGTCGACACGTCGAGGCCGGAGACGATCTCGTCGGCCAGCACGAATTTCGGCGATAGCGCCAGCGCGCGCGCTATGCCGACGCGCTGGCGCTGGCCGCCCGACAGTTCGTGGCGGTAACGGCCGGCGAAGCTCTGCGGCAGGCCGACGCGCCGCAGCGCCTCGGCGATACGATCCTTCAGATTGTCGCCAAGCCCGTTCTGCTTGAGCGGCGCGGCGATGATGCTGGCGATGGTGCGGCGCGGATTGAGCGACGACGTCGGATCCTGGAAGATCATCTGCAGGTCGCGGCGCAGTGGCCGCAGTTCCGCTTCCGGCAGATGGGTGATGTCGCGGCCTTCGAAACGGATCTCGCCGGCGCTCGGCTCCAGCAGCCGCACCAGCGCACGGCCAAGCGTCGATTTGCCGGATCCGGATTCGCCGACGATGCCGGTCACCGAACCTCTCGACAGATCGAAGTCGAGACCTCTGAGAATTTCGGCCAGCGGTGCGCGGCCGATGAGCGGCTTGCGCGTCATGTCGGGCAAGGCGACCTTCAGCCCGCGCACGGAAAACAGCGGCTCAGCCATGCGGGCGCCCCCAGGCCTGGTCGGCGGCAGCGATCTCAGCCGCGAGCCCGGCCAGTACCGTCTCGTCCACCGGTTTCAGCGATGCGAAGGGATCGGTATAGCGCGGCGTCGCAGCCATCAGTGCTCGGGTGTAGGGATGCCGAGGTGCCGCGAACAGCGCCGCCGTTTCGGCCTCTTCCACCACCTTGCCGGCATAGAGCACCGACACTTTCTGACTGATCTTGGCGACGACGCCGAGATCGTGGGTGACGAACAGGATCGCGGTGCCGTGCTCGCGTTGCAATTGCGCGATCAGGCGCAGGATCTGCTTCTGCACGGTCACGTCGAGGGCCGTGGTCGGCTCGTCGGCGACGATCAGCCGTGGCTCGGCGGCAAAGGCGGCGGCAATCAGCACGCGCTGGCGCATGCCGCCGGACAATTCGTGCGGATAGCTTTTCAGCACACGGTCGGGGTCGCGGATCTGCACCTCATCAAGCAACTGGCGGATACGTCGATCGGCCTTGTCTCCGCTCCAGCCGAGGATGCACACCAGACGGTCGGTCATCTGGGGGCCGATGCGGCGCGAGGGGTTGAGCGCGGTCAGCGGATCCTGCGGGATCAGTGCCGTGCGCGCGCCGATCAGCGTGCGCCGTGCTTTTGGCGGGAGTTTGCCGAGGTCTTCGCCCTCGAGTCTCATATTGCCTTCGACGATGCGCACGCTCGATGGCAACACGCCAAGCACCGCCTTGCCGATCATCGTCTTGCCGGCGCCGCTTTCGCCGACAAGCGCGCGGACCTCGCCGGGTTGTACCGAGAGCGATACCGAGCGCAGCACGCGCTGGCTGTTGGCCAGCACCGCGCTTAGATTGTTTATCTCGAGACAGGCGCTCATCGCAGCACCGGATCGAAACGCGTCTTCAGCGCTTCGCCGAACTGGCTGAATGACAGCACGGTGAGGATGAGCGTGATTAGCGGAAACACCAGCACCCACCAGGCCTGATGGATCGACAGCCGGCCCTCGGCGATGATGCCGCCCCAGGTCGGGTCGTCGGTCGAGATCGACAGGTTGACGAAGGACAGGATCGCCTCGACGATGACGGCGATGCCCATCTCCAGCGACAGCAGCGCCACGATCGACGGCACCACATTGGGCAGCACTTCGCGCAGCATGATGCCGACGCGGCCATAGCCGGCGATGCGGGCATTCTCGACATAGTCCATGCGCGACTGGCCCATCGCCTCGGCGCGGATCACCCGGCAGAAACGCGTCCAGTCGATGATGGCGATGGCGAGGATGACGGAGCTCAAGCCGGTGCCGAGCACGGCGACCAGGAGGATGGCGAACAGCACCGGCGGGAAGGCCATCCAGATGTCGACGATGCGCGAGATGATGCGGTCTGCCCAGCCGCCGAAATAGCCCGCGACCAGCCCTAATGTGGAGCCGACCACGCAGGCGGCGATGGCCGCCGCGAAGGCAACGATGAGGGCGATGCGGCCGCCGAAGATCAGCCGGGACAAGAGGTCGCGGCCGAGGCTGTCGGTGCCGAGCCAATAGCCCGGCTCGGCGCCATCGAGCCAGAACGGCGGCAGACGTTCCAGCATCAAATCCTGCGCCAGCGGATCCTGCGGCGCGACCAGCGGCGCGAAGATCGCGGCCAGCAGCGCCAGCAGCAGCCAGCCGCCGGCGAGCCACAGCCTCGGGCTCGATCCGCGCCTGATGATGCGTGCCTCATCCATGGCGCAGCCTCGGATTGAGCAGCGCATACATCATGTCGACGGCGAGGTTGATCAGCACGAACAGCAGCGCGAAGACCAGCACGATGCCCTGGATCAGCGGCAGGTCGCGGTTGATGACGGCGTCGATCGCCATGTTGCCGAGGCCCTCATAGGAGAACAGCCGCTCGACGATGACGGTGCCGCCGATGAGGAAGGTGAACTGCACGCCGATGAGCGTCAGCGTCGGCAGCGCGGCGTTCTTCAGCGCCTCGCGCAAGATGACCTGCGTTTCCGAAAACCCCTTGACCCGCGCCAGCACGACATAGTCGAGGTCGAGCACCTCCTTCAGCGACTGCTTCAGGAGCTGCGCGATGATGGCCGCGAGCGGCAGCGCCAGCGCCACGGCTGGCATCAGCATGTGCTTCAAGAGGTCCCAGGTGAGGTCGAAGCGCAGCCGAAGCAGGCTCTCGAAGAAGTAGAACTGGGTGACGAAGGGCAGGTCGAGCTGCGGCGACACGCGGCCGGAAATGTCGAAGATCGGCACCAGCACGCCGAACAGCAGGATCAGCACCAGGCCCCAGAGAAAATCGGGGATGGAAAGCGCGGCACCGCTGGCGATGTCGATGCCGGCCTCGACCGCCGTGCCGCGCTCGCGCGCGCCCAGGATCGCCGTCGTGCCGCCGATCGCCACTGCCATGATGAGCGCGACGATGGCAAGCTCCAGCGTAGCCGGCAGCCGGCTGAAGACGAGGCCAAGCACGTCCTGCCGGAGCGAGATCGAGGTGCCGAAATCGCCCCTGGCGACACCGGACAGCCAGATGAAGAACTGCTGCACGATCGTCTTGTCGAGCCCATAGAGCGCACGCAGACGGGCGATGTCGTCATTGGTGGCGCCGGGCGGCAACATCATGGCGATCGGATCGCCGGGCGCGACGCGGATGACCACGAATACGACGACGGCCACGCCGAACAGCGTGATCAGCATCGTCAGCAGACGGATCAGGAATCGTTGCAGGAGCATGTAAATCTTTGCAGGAGCCCGCAGGCTCATATGCGTGTAGAAATGCGCGCCGTCGCTATGGACGGCGCGCGGTAAGCCCAGGCTGATATCAGGCCGGGGTCATCAGGGCCGGCAGCAGCGCGCCGGAAATATGCTGCACCACCTTGACGCCCTTCGCATGCACGATCGGTTGCGCATACTGCATAAGCGGCAGCACGTAGGCCTGCTCGGCGATGTATTTATCGACCGCCTTCCACCCGGCGATGCGCTTGGTCTCGTCCTTCTCTCCCCACAGCGGGTTGATCATGTCGATCAGGTCCTGGCTGTCCCAGACCGAATGCGGGCTCGGCCCATACATGGCAAAGCCGGTCGACGTGGTCGGGTCGCCAATGGCGTTGCCCCAATTGTAGAAGGCCGCCGGCGCGAGCTTGTCGGCGGCGCGCAGTTCGTAGTGCTTGGCGATCTCGTAGACCTCGATCGTCGCCTCGATGCCGACCTTGCGCCACATGCCGACGATCGCCTGGATCATTTCATAGTCCTTGGGCTTGAAGCCCTTGGTCGTCTGGATGGTGAACTTGACCGGCTTCTCCGGCGAGTAGCCGGACGCGGCCAGCAGTTCCTTGGCCTTTTCCGGATTGTGCTCGACCTTGATCGAGGCATCGTAGGCCGCGTATTCCGGCGTTTCCAGCGTGGCGAGCGGCTGGCCGTAGCCGCGCAGCAGCCGCTTGACCAGAAGCTCCTTGTCGACCGCCATGACGGCTGCCTGGCGCACGTTCTTGTCCAGCATCGCTTCGATGTCGTTGAAGAAGATCATGCCGATGTCGGAAACATTCTTGATCGACCCGGCAAGCCCATCCTTGGCGATCAGCCGGTCGTACTCTTCATAGGGGATTTCGAGCGTCACCTGCGAGGAACCGGATTCGATCTCGGCCACGCGGCTTGCCGCGTCGGTGACGAATTTGATCGTCACATTCTCGAAAGCCGGCTTGCCGCCCCAATAGGTGGGATTGGCCTTCAGCCGTAGGAAGGCGTTGCGCTCGAACTTTTCGACCATGTAGGGACCGGTGCCGATCGGCGCCTTCTCGAAACCCTCGGCGCCGACTTTCTCGTAATAGGCTTTCGGCATGATGTAGCCGGTGAGGAACGACATCCATTTGAAATAGACCGGGTCGAACTGCACGACATCGCCCGTGATCTTGTTGCCGTCGATCTTGAAATTGTTGACGTTCTTCCACACGAACTGGATCGGGTTGCCGGTCTTTTCATCGCCCGCCCGCTGCAACGACCAGACCACGTCCTCGGGCGTGAACGGCGAGCCGTCATGCCAGGTTACACCCTCGCGCACCGTCATCATGATCTTGGTGCGGTCCTCGTTCCAGCCCCATTCGGTGAGCAGGCCCGGCGCGAAGGACAGGTCCGGCTTCTGCGGGATGAACTGGTCGAACACCGACTGGTAGAGGCCCTGGATGGTCGGGTTGACGGCCGACGGTCCGGTGGTCGGGTCCCAGTACGGCAGGTTGACATTATAGGCGATGGTCAGCTCGCCGGCGGCGGCATTGGCCATCTTGGGCAGGCCGACAGCGGCCACACCAAGTGCCGCGGCACTGTATCCCAGTAATTCGCGTCTGTTGATTGTCATGGTCGTTCCCCTTGTTGGTTTATTTGTCTTTTGCGCGGCTTCGTCCGGTCATTGGTTCGGGCTTCGTCGGCAGCAGCGCTTGCCTCTCGTCGCCTTCATGAAATCGTCTGGCCTACCTCCCGCCAAGCTGTTGCGCGAGCATGAACCCCGAGGCGGCACCCGTGCCGGCACCGGGCCATGTCGCGGCGCCGGTGAGATGCAGATTGCTGACCGGCGTGTTCCAGCCGGCATAGCCGCGCGCCGGACGGAACAAGAAGTTCTGCGCCAGATGATGGCTGCCGCAGACCTGGTCGCCGCCGACGAGGTTCGGGTTCTCGCGCTCGAGGTCGATCGGCGAAAACACGGCGCGGCCGAGGATCTTCGCACGCAGCCCAGGTGCGTAGGTCTCGATGATGTCGAGCACGCGCTCGGCATAGCGATCCTTGACCTGATCCCAATGCGCGGGCGCGATCTTGCCGGCGGCATCGCCGAGGACTTCCGCCGGCAGCATGCGCACCTGCACCCACAGAACATGTTTGCCTTGAGGCGCGCGCGACGGATCGACCGCCGTCGGCTGGCCGACGACCAGCACCGGTTCGTCCGGCAACATGCCCGCCATCGCCTGCTGATAGGTGCGCGACATCTGCTCGAGCGATGGCGCCAGATGCACATAGGCGAACTGTCGAAGCTCTGCCCCGGCGCGCCAGTCCGGCAGGTCGTCCAGCGCCAGGTGGATCATCATCGTGCCCGGCGCATGGCGGAATTTTTGCATCGCCATGTCGAAGCCGGCGTCGCCCGAACCGACCGGCAGCAACTTGCCGGCCAGCGCCTTGGGCGTGACGCCGGCAATCACCGCCTTGGTGGCCGTATGCGTCTCGCCGGAAGCAAGCCGCACACCGGTCGCCTTGCCACCGGAGACGGTTATCTCGGCGACATCGGCGCCGGTGACGATCCTGCCGCCGGCCGATGTGACAATGCCGGCCAGCGCGCGGATGATCGTGTCGGCGCCACCCTTGCCCAGCACCATGCCAAAACTCTGGTTGGCCATCGATTCCAGATAGGGGAACACCGCGCCGCCGGCGATGTCGGGCGCGAAGTCGAGATGCATGCCCCAGGTGGCGAGCGTCGCCCTGATGTGTGGAGACTCGAAATTTTCCTCCAGCCAGGCACGCGGCGACGACAGCAACAGCCGGCCGGTGTCGAGCGCGCCGGAAACACCTTTTTTGCGCCACAGGTTCCAGGCGGTGCTTGCAAGCGCCCGGGCGCTCATCGGCGAGCCCAGCAGCTTGAACAAATGCTCGGCTTCGGCGGGGAAGCCAGCAACCAGCCCTCGCCACGTCGCGGCATCGGCGGCTGAGAAGGCCGCCATGCGGCTGGCGGTCTTTTCCAGGTCGTTGCTGACCCCGAACCAGCGACCATCCGGAAAGGCGCTGGCGAAACAGTCGGCGACAGGCGCGAATTCCAGCCCCTGCGCTTTCAATTCATTTGCATATTTCCGGTGGAAGGGGGAGCCGGCGAACAGGCTCAGATTCATCGCGCCGAAATCGTGGCGGAAGCCCGGAAGCGTGAATTCGCGGGTCTGGACGGCTCCGCCGATTGTTACGCTACGCTCGAAAGCCCCGGTTTTCCAGCCCTTGAGCGCCAGATGCGCGGCGCATGCCAGAGTGTTGTGGCCCGCCCCGACAAAGATGGCGTCGAACTCGCTCACGCCCCGTTCCCATTTCCTTTATGCTTAAAGATAATTGCAGATGCATATGTTTTCGTCTAGTAGGATATTAAGGGCCGAGACGAGCCTTGATCATGTCAGACAAGAGGGAACAGAGACCATGGATACCCAGAAACTCCTCGGCGAAGTTGCCGGCCAGCTTCTTTCCGGCGCCATCAAGGTGGTCGACCTGACGGCGCCGCTCGGGCCTGACACACCGCTGATCAAGCTGCCGCCGGAGCTTGCCGTCGACACGCCGAAGGTCGAGATCCACTCGATCTCTCGCTATGACAAGAACGGTCCATGGTGGGCGTGGAACTGGCTGAAGCTCGGCGAGCATTCTGGCACGCATTTCGACGCGCCACAGCATTGGATCAGCGGCAAGGATTATCCGGACGGCGCCACCGATACCATTCCGGCGCAGAATTTCATCGGGCCGGTGAATGTCATCGACTGTTCGAAAGAGGCCGCCGCCGATCACGATTTCCTGCTCACCGTCGACCACATCAAGGCCTGGGAGGCCAAGCATGGCGCGATCAATGCCGGCGAGTGGGTGGTGATGCGCACCGACTGGTACAAGCGCAACGGCTCGGAAGCCGAGTTCCTCAACGCCAACGAGACCGGCCCGCACACACCCGGCCCGACGGCGGAAGCCATCCAGTTCCTGATCGGCAAGGACATCAAGGGCTGGGGCTCGGAGACGATCGGCACCGATGCCGGCAAGGCCGGCGGCATGGAGCCGCCATTCCCGGCGCACACGCTGATGCACAAGGCTAACCGCTATGGCCTCGCCAGCCTCTGCAATCTCGACCAGCTGCCGCCGAAAGGCGCCATCCTGATCGCGGCGCCGCTCAAGATCGAGCACGGCACCGGCAGCCCGATCCGCGCGCTGGCGCTGGTGCCGGGGAAATAGAGCGAGGCGGTCTTCGGGAGAAGATCATGGCTGCAAACGGTACCGCGATGACGAAGTGGGCGCGGCGACCTCGTGGGGTTGCCGCTCTACGCCAAGGAACGCTACCGCGCGCAATTGAACATCATCCACCAAAGCGGGGGAGCGCCCCTCGATGACCGCCCCCGATCACATCATCGTCGGCAGCGGCATCAACGCGCTGGTCTGCGCCGCAATGCTCGGCGGCAAGGGCGCCAAGGTGCTCGTTCTGGAGCGCAACGACCGTATCGGCGGTTGCATGCGCACCGAGGAGATCACCGCGCCGGGCTTCGTCCACGACGTGATGGCGACCACCTTCGTGCTGTTCATCACCTCGCCGGCCTTTGCAGCATTGGGCGGCGACCTCGCCCGGCACGGGCTGGAGTTCTGCCACACCGGCACGCCGACCGGCGTGCTCATGCCTGACGGCAGCCATGCCGTGCTCAGCACCGGCCGCGCCGCCAATGTCGCTGCGCTGAACGCGATCGCGGCCGGCGACGGTGACCGGCATGCGGAAGATGTCGGCGGCATCGAGCGCAATGCCGGCCTGCTGTTCGGTCTGCTCGGCGGCGCGCTTTGGTCGTACCCGACGGCGAAGCTGCTGGCCGGCGATACCTGGCGGCGTGGTCCGCGCGGCCTAGCCGCCTTTCTTGGCGAAGCGCTGGTGCCGGCGCGCGGCTGGCTGGAAAGCAGCTACCAGTCCGAAACCATTCGGGCGCTCTGGGCGCCCTGGGTGCTGCATGCCGGGCTTGGCCCGGAAGATGCGTTTTCCGGCCAGATCGCCAAGGTGATCGCCTTCGCGCTGGAGGCTGCCGGTGCGCCGATCGTCAAGGGCGGGGCGAAGAACCTGCTTGCCGCCTTCGAAGCGCTGATCAGGGAACGCGGCGGCGACATCCGCACCGGCGCCGACGTCGCTTCGGTCGTCCAGGCGGGTGGCCGCGCAGCCGGTGTGCGGCTGGCGTCGGGCGAAACGATCACAGCGAACAAGAGCGTCATCTGCTCGGTCACGCCGACGCAGCTTTACGGCCGTCTGCTCGGCAAGGACGCTTCGAAGGACGACGTCGAAGCGACGAGGAAATACCGCTATGGCAAGGGCAATTTTCAGATCCATTACGCGCTGACCAAGCCGCCGTCCTGGCGCGGCGAGGGCCTCGACAAGGTGGCGCTGCTGCATCTGACGCCCGGACTGGATGGCGTTTCGAAAGCCTGCAACGAGGCGGCGCGCGGCATGCTGCCGGAGGTGCCGACCATCTGCGTCGGCCAGCCGCACGCGCTCGACCCATCACGCTGTCCGGAAGGCCAGGCGATCCTGTGGCTGCAACTCCCCGAGGCGCCCCGTTACATCAAGGGCGACGCCGCCGGCAAGCTCGATGCGCCTGCCGACGGACAATGGACCGAGGCGCTGCGCGAGGCCTATGCCGATCGCGTTGAAGCGATACTCGCCGGCCATATCGACGGCTTCAAGGACAGCGTGATCGCGCGCCGCGCCTATTCGCCGGCCGATCTCGAAGCGATGAACATCAACCTGGTCGGCGGCGACCCTTATGGCGGCTCCTCTGTTGTCGACCAGTCGTTCCTGTGGCGGCCGTTCAAGACCAGCCGCAACCACCAGACCGGCGTCAAGGGCCTCTATCATATCGGCGCCTCGACCCATCCCGGTGCGGGCCTCGGCGGTGGCTCCGGCTTCCTGCTGGCAGGGAGGCTGTGATGGAACAGAAGGTCGCCGAAAAACGCCAGCGCATTTCCACCCTCGGCCAGATCGGCCTGCAGCAATTCGCTCCCTATCTGATGAACCGCATCATGGGCCGCTACAACGCTACCTTGCGCGACGACTTCCGCAAGCAGGGCCTGACCATTTCGCAGGTGCGCACGCTGGCGGTGCTGTCGGTCACCGACGGCGTCACCGTCAACGACCTCTCGGTCTATACGGTCATCGAGCAGTCGACCCTGAGCCGCACGCTCGACACGCTGGAGGGCCAGGGCTTCGTGCGGCGCGAGCAGGGCGTCACCGACAGCCGCATCCGCCACGTGTTCCTGACCGACGAGGGCCGCGCCGAGTTTACCCGCGCCTGGCCGGCCATGCATGACGCCTTCGAGGCGATGTTCGACGATATCGACGACGCCGAATATGCAGCACTCATCGCGACGCTTTTGAAGATGCTCAAAAACATTCGCAAGCACGACATCTAGATAGGCGCCGCCAGCTGTCGGCGGCAACGGAAGGAGGCAGAGATGGCCGAACGGTCTTTTGCCAAGGAAGTCGAAAAACTGAGGCTCGGCGCCGGCGAGGAATTCGCCGGCGAGGGCATCCTCGCCATCACCAAGGCGCTGCTGCAGTGCGGGGTCGGCTATGTCGGCGGCTATCAGGGCGCGCCGATCAGCCATCTGATGGACGTGCTGGCCGACGCGCAGGACATTCTGGGCGAACTCGGCGTGCATTTCGAGGCGAGCGCCTCGGAAGCCACCGCCACCGCCATGCTCGCCGCTTCGGTGCATTACCCGATCCGGGGCGCGGCGACGTTCAAGTCGACCGTCGGCACCAATGTGGCTTCAGACGCGCTGGCCAACCTCGCTTCCGGCGGCGTCACCGGCGGAGCGTTGATCATCGTCGGCGAGGATTATGGCGAGGGCTCCTCGATCATGCAGGAGCGCAGCCATGCCTTCGCCATGAAGAGCCAGGTCTGGCTGCTCGATCCCCGTCCCAACCTGCCGTCCATCGTCAAGGCGGTGGAGGATGGCTTCGAACTGTCGGAAATCTCCAACACGCCGGTCATGCTGCAGGTGCGCATCCGCTGCTGCCACGTGCATGGCCATTTCATCGCCAAGGACAACAAGCGTCCGCCGATGACGGTCGCCGATGCGCTCGAAGCACCGCGCCGCGACACCGGCCGTATCGTTCTGCCGCCCGCCTCCTTCCTGCACGAAAAGGAGAAAGTACAAAAGCGCTGGCCGGCGGCGGTGGATTTCATCGCCAGGAACAAGATCAACGAGTTCTTCGGCTCGGACCATGGCTCCGTCGGCATCGTCATGCAGGGCGGCATGTACAATTCAGTCATCCGTGCGCTGCAGCGGCTCGGCCTTGCCGACACCTATGGCGAGACCGACGTGCCGCTCTACGTGCTGAACGCCGTCTATCCCTTGATCGACGACGAATTCCTCGCCTTCTGCGAAGGCAAGCAGGCCGTGCTGGTCGTCGAGGAGGGTCAGCCCAATTATATCGAGCAGGCTTTTGCCGCGATGCTGCACAAGGCCGGGCGCGGCACCAGGCTGGTCGGCAAGGAGCACCTGCCGATGGCTGGGGAATATACCGGCCAGGTCATGCTCGACGGCATCGGTGCCTTCCTGCGCGCCGAGGCCCCGCATCTGCTGTCGGGCGAAGTGCGCGCACCCAACAAGGTCGGCGACGGCCTCGACACGGCGGACCTGATCAATGTCGTTCCAGGACGACCGCCCGGTTTCTGCATCGGCTGCCCGGAGCGGCCGATCTTCGCCGCGACCAAGCTGGTCGAGCAGGAGCTCGGCAAGCATCACATCGCTTCCGATATCGGCTGCCATCTGTTCTCGATCATGCCGCCCTTCGAACTCGGCGCCACCACCATGGGGTACGGGCTCGGACCAGCCTCGGCCTCGGCGTTCAACGCGCCCGATGCCAAGCGCCGCTCTATCTCCTTCGTCGGCGACGGCGGCTTCTGGCACAACGGCCTGACCTCATCGATCGGCAATGCGGTGTTCAACAAGAATGATGGCGTCATCGTCATCGTCGATAACTTTTACTCGGCCGCCACTGGCGGGCAGGACATCCTGTCGTCGCGCGCGGGCAACAAGACCAAGTCGACCAAGCATCCGATCACCGAGGCGGTGAAAGGCATGGGCGTAAAATGGCTGCGCCATGTCGACCGCACCTACGATGTCGGCAAGATGCAGGACACTCTGCGCGAGGCGCTGACGACTGACGAGAAGGGGCCAAAAGTCATCGTCGCTTCGTCGGAATGCATGCTCAATCGCCAGCGCCGCGAAAAGCCGCTGGTCGACAAGGCGATCAAAGGCGGCGAGCGTGTCGTCAAGCCGAAATTTGGCGTCGACGAGGACATCTGCACTGGCGATCATGCTTGCATGCGGCTCTCCGGCTGCCCATCGCTGTCGGTCAAGTCGCTCGACGATCCGTTGCGCGACGATCCGGTCGCGTCGATCGACCAGAACTGCGTCGGCTGCGGCAATTGCGGCGAGGTCGCCGATGCCGCGGTGCTGTGCCCGTCCTTCTACCGCGCCGACGTCGTGCACAATCCAAGCCGCTGGGACCGCTTCCTGGAGACGGCGCGTCGCGCGACGATCGGCTTTCTGCAGAGGCGGCGCGAAGGCCGGCGCCTGATATTCGCCGATGCTTGATCCTGTTCCTTCCTCGCGCCCCCGGTCCGGTGCTGCCGATGAGCCGGTGATCAAGCTCGCCGTTCTAGCCGTCGGCGGCCAGGGCGGCGGCGTGCTCGCCGACTGGATCACCGACGTCGCCGAGCGCAATGGCTTTGTCGCGCAATCGACCTCGGTCGCCGGCGTCGCGCAGCGCACCGGCGCCACCATCTACTATATCGAAATGGCCCGCGACACCGGCCGCCTGCCGGTCTTCGCGCTGTCGCCCTCGCAGGGCGATGTCGATATCCTGATCGCCGCCGAATTGATGGAAGCCGGCCGAGCCATCATCAGGGGCTTCGTCACCCCCAACCGCACGACGCTGATCGCTTCCTCGCACCGCATCGCCGCCGTGTCGGAAAAGATCGAACCGGGTGATGGCCGCGCTTCGTCGTCCAAAGTCCACGCCACGGCGGAGGCCGCGTCGAAGCGCTTCATCGCTTTCGACATGGAAAAGATCGCCGCCGACAACGGCTCGATGATCTCGGCCAGCCTGCTTGGCGCGCTGGCCGGCTCCGACGCGCTGCCGTTTACCCGTGAAAGCTACGAGCAGGCGATTGGCACCGGCGGCCGTGGCGTCAAGGCCAGCCTCGCCGCTTTCGCGGCCGCGTATGATCGTGCGCGCGGCACGGCGGCGCCGACGGCGAAACCGGCGATTGTCGGATCTGCCTTGGGTTCGGGACATGTGAGTGGCCCGCGAAACTTGTTGCAGGGATGGCAGGCGCTTGCCGCTCGCATCGACCTGCTGCCGGTTGCCGTGCGCGACATGGCGCGCAGGGGCCTGAGAAAGGTCGTCGACTACCAGGACATCGCCTATGGGCGCGAATATCTCGACCGGCTGGACAAGGCCGTCGCGATTGACAGCTTGGATCCAACCCATGCGCTGTCAATCGCGGCCGCCAAGCATCTGGCCAACGCCATGTGCTATGATGACATGATCCGCGTCGCCGATCTGAAGACGCGCTCGACCCGCGCCAGGCGGGTGCGCAAGGAGGTTGGCGTCAAGGATGGTTCGGTCCTGCAAGTGACCGAGTACTTCCATCCGCGCATCGAGGAGTTCTGCGGCACGCTGCCGGCGAGGCTGGGCAGCTACATCGAGGACCGGCCGAAATTGGCAGCCTTCCTCGACCGCCGCATCAACCGGGGCCGCCGCATCCGCACCGACAGCTTTGCCGGCTTCGCCGCTTTGTGGTTCATCGGCGGCCTGCGCCGCTGGCGCCGCCGCCTGCTGCGCCACAAGGTCGAGACCGCGCATCTTGACCAATGGTACACGCTCGCGCTTGGTTACGTGCCGGCGGATTACGCGCTTGCCGTCGAAATCCTCAATTGCCGCCGGCTGATCAAGGGCTACAGCGACACGCATGTGCGCGCCCACTCGAAATTCGACCGCGTGCTGTCGGCGCTTGATCTGCTCGAGGGCAGGGACGACGCCGCCGACTGGATCCGCCGCCTGCGCGAGGCGGCGCTGAAGGACGAGAAGGGCGACATGCTCGACGGCGCGCTGAAGACCGTGGCGAC
The DNA here is from genome assembly GCF_006442875.1 of Mesorhizobium sp. B2-3-15. Lineage (NCBI taxonomy): Bacteria > Pseudomonadati > Pseudomonadota > Alphaproteobacteria > Hyphomicrobiales > Phyllobacteriaceae > Mesorhizobium > Mesorhizobium sp. B2-3-15. The sequence goes on from NZ_VFVO01000002.1 coordinate 151,831, forward strand.
CTTGGGTCGGGCAACGGGCAACTGAGCCGCACGTCCCGACAGACTTCACCGGGCATCGGCCCCGTTGGTATGCTCGAAGCCTCGGAGGGTCACCCCGTGGCGCCCTCGGTCCTGCGAGGGCTGGTTTCGACATTCGGACCATCAACCGGTTTGGTGAACGCTGTTCATTTTTCCCCTTGAACGATGTTCAAAGCGTGATAGAGTGCGATTGTGAACGACGTTCATTTCGCAGCGGCCGAAAGCCGCGGATGGGCAAAAGCGCAGCAAGGAAGTTTAACCAGCTCAGGACTATCACTAAAACTGAACAGCGCCTGCAACCCGCAGGGCCTATCGGCACACTGTCGAAGGGTTCCGCCAGATGGAAATCGCCATGAACACGCATCTCATGCTTTCGCGGCGCTTCGCGCCACTTTTCTGGACGCAGTTCCTGTCCGCCTTCAACGACAATTTCCTCAAGAACACGCTGGTGTTCCTGATCCTCTTCACACTTGCCGCCGATCAGGCGGCCTCGCTGGTCACTTTGGCCGGCGCCGTGTTCATGGCTCCATTCCTGCTCCTGTCGGCGCTGGGCGGCGAGATCGCCGATCGCTTCGACAAGGCGCTCATCGCACGCCGGCTGAAATTTGCCGAGATCGGCGCCGCTGCCGTGGCGGTCGTCGGCATCGCGCTGTCCTCCATCCCCGTGCTGATGACCGCGCTGTTGATGTTCGGCATCATCTCGGCGCTGTTCGGGCCGATCAAATACGGCATCCTGCCCGATCACCTCGAACGCAAGGAATTGCCGGGCGCCAACGCCTGGATCGAGTCGGCGACTTTCGCCGCCATCCTCGGCGGCACCATCGCCGGGGGCGTCGTCTCGGCCGATGGCATCGGCGTCTCGGTCTTCGGGCCGATCATGATGATCCTCGCCGTCGGCTGCTGGTTCGTCAGCTGCTACATCCCTTCAACCGGGTCCGCGGCGCCCGACCTCGTCATCGACAGGAATGTCTTTCGCTCGACCTGGCGCCAGGTCAGCGAATTGCGCACGGACTCACGGATCTGGCGCGCCGGCCTGATGACGTCCTGGTTCTGGCTGATCGGCGCCATTGTGCTTTCGATCCTGCCGACGCTGGTCAATGATCAGCTCGGCGGTGGCGAGATCGCGGTCACCGCCTATCTTGCGGTGTTCGCTATCTCGATCGCCATTGGCTCGGCAATCGCCGCGTGGATGTCGCAGGGACGCATCGTGCTCTTGCCCGCACCGGTCGGCACGGCGCTGCTGGCGCTGTTCGGCCTCGACCTCGCATGGACCATCTGGAGCATGCAGCCTTCGCCCAGATCCGAAACCCTTGGCCTCTTCTTCGCCGGGCCAAACACGATCCGTGTTGCGATCGACCTCGCCGGCATGGCCATTTCCAGCGCCTTCCTTGTGGTGCCGACCTTTGCCGCTGTGCAGGCCTGGTCGCCGGAGGCGCGCCGCGCCCGGGTCGTCGCCGCGGTCAGTATCGTCAACGCCGGCTTCATGACCGTCGGCGGCTTGCTCGTCGCCATCATCCAGGCAGCCGGCGTCTCGACGGGAGGCATCCTGTTCGGCCTCGCCCTGGCCAATGCCGTCGCCGCCTGGCTGATGCTGAAATACCTGCCGACCAATGCCTTCCGCGATTTTGTCTCCATTCTTTTCCGCGCCTTCCATCGGCTGGAAGTCGAAGGCCTGGACAATCTCAAGGCCGCAGGCCCGGCACCCATCCTGGCACTGAACCATGTCAGCTTCCTCGATGGACCGCTGGCTCTGACGCTGACCAATGAGGAGCCGGTCTTCGCCATCGACTACACCATTGCGCAGGCCTGGTGGATGAAGCCGTTTTTAAAGCTGACCCGCGCGCTGCCGCTCAATCCGTCCAAGCCGATGTCGACACGCACGCTGATCAAGATCGTGCAGAACGGCGACCCGCTGGTCATCTTCCCCGAGGGCCGCATCACCGTCACGGGCGGCTTGATGAAGGTCTATGACGGTGCCGCCATGGTGGCCGACAAGACCGGCTCGATGGTGGTGCCGATCCGCATCGAGGGGCTGGAGAAAAGCCCCTTCTCGCGGCTGACGGCGCAGCACGTGCGCCGCCGCCTGTTCCCGAAGGTCAAGGTGACCATACTGCCGCCGGTCAGGCTCAAGGTCGACGACGAGCTGAAGGGACGCAAGCGGCGCGCCGCCGCCGGCGCCGCGCTCTACCAGGTGATGTCCGACCTCGTCTTCCGCACCCAGCATATCGACAAGACCGTGCTCGAAAGGATCATCGAGACGGCGACCGAGCGCGGCATGAAGCAACTTGCCGTGCAGGATCCGGTCGCCGGTTCGCTGAGCTACGGCAAGCTGCTCACGGCTGTCGCCGTGCTCGGCGAGAAGTTCGAGACGCTCTATGCCGGACAGGACACGCTCGGCATCATGCTGCCCAATGCCAATGGCGCCTGTGCCGCGCTGCTCGGCGTCATCTCCGCCGGCAAGGTCCCCGCGATGATCAACTTCACCGCCGGTGCCGCCAACATCCTGTCCGCTTGCAAGGCGGCGCAGGTAACCACCATTCTGACCTCGCGGGCCTTTGTCGAACAGGCCAAGCTTGGCGCGATCGTCGAGGAGATCGGCCGCTCGGTCGATATCGTCTGGCTCGATGATCTGCGCGCGACCATCGGCCTCAAGGACAAGCTGCTCGGCCTGCTGCGCAAGAGCACGCCCAGGGTTGCCCGCAAGGCCACCGACGCGGCCGTGATCCTGTTCACCTCGGGCTCCGAAGGGACGCCGAAGGGCGTCGTGCTCACCCACCGCAACATCCTGGCCAACGCCGCGCAAGCCGCCTCGCGCATCGATTTCCATTCGGGCGACAAGGTGTTCAACGTTCTGCCGATCTTCCATTCCTTCGGCCTGACGGCGGGCACGGTGCTGCCGCTGGTGTCCGGCGTTCCGGTCTATTTCTATCCGTCACCGCTGCACTACCGCATCGTGCCGGAACTGGTCTATGCCTCGAACGCGACGATCATCTTCGGCACCGACACCTTCCTCAGCGGCTATGCGCGTACAGCGCATCCCTATGATTTCCGCTCGGTGCGCTATTGCTTTTCCGGTGCGGAGCCGGTCAAGGCCTCGACCCGCGAAACCTACATGGAGAAGTTCGGCCTCCGCATTCTCGAAGGCTACGGCGTTACCGAGACGGCACCGGTGATCTCCATCAACACGCCGATGTACAACAAATCGGGCACGGTCGGAAAAATCATGCCCGGCATGGAATATCGTCTGGAACCGGTGATCGGCGTCGAGGGCGGTGGACGGCTGTTCGTGCGCGGTCCCAACGTCATGGCGGGCTATCTCAGGGCCGAAAAGCCGGGTGTGCTCGAACCGCTGCAAGATGGCTGGCACGACACTGGCGACATCGTCAGCATCGACGATGCCGGTTTCGTCAGCATTCGCGGCCGCGCCAAACGCTTCGCCAAGATCGGCGGCGAGATGATTTCGCTGGCTGCGGTGGAAGCGCTGGCGGGCGAGCTGTGGAAAGGTTCGCTCTCGGCGGTCGCGACCGTACCAGACCCGCGCAAGGGCGAAAAACTGGTGCTCGTCACCGAGGCCGAGAAAGCGACACGCGCCGAGTTTCTGGCGTTCGCCAAGGCAAACGGCGCCATGGACCTGATGGTGCCGGCTGAAGTGCGCGTCGTGGCGCATGTGCCGGTGCTTGGCTCGGGCAAGATCGACTTCGTCGGCGTGACCAGGCTGGTACGCGGCGAAGCCTTGCAGGCAGCCAAGGTCGAGGCCGCCTGATCGCCGGCGACAGCGAGACGGCGCCGCGGCAGGAGACGCGGCGCCGCCAGACCTTCAGGCGATCAGGTTCATCATCGGCTTCACAGCACCTGAGTCCGGAAACACTTTCTCGCCGAGCACCGAGGCCGAAAGTCCGAACTGGTCGGCGAGCAGGCCTTTCAGCACCGCCCTGACGTCGCTGGTCGGCGCAAGGTCGCGCTGCTGGTAAAGTTGCGCGGGCTTCAGCCCCGGCCAGTCGGCGATGACGCGGCCGCCCTTGATGGCGCCGCCGGCGAGCAGCACCACGGTGCCGGTGCCGTGGTCGGTGCCGACCGTGCCGTTGACCCGCGCGGTGCGGCCGAATTCGGTGATGGCGACGATCGCCGTATCCTTCCAGCGCTCGCCGAGACCTTTTTCGAATTCCTCGAAGGCGCCGTCGAGGCCGCCGAGCAGGCTGGCGAGACGGCCGGTCGCGCCGCCTTCGTTGACATGCGTGTCCCAGCCATCGAAGGCGAGTGCCGCGACACGCGGCCCGTCATCGGCCGCGATCAGCCTGGCGGCACCTTGCGCGGCCTGCCGCATCCCGGCGGCGCTGTCGAGGCCACCTTTCGGCTTCATCGTCTTGGCGCCCATCTGGTCGTCAAGCGCCATGCGATCGGCGTCTAGACCTTTTTGCAGCGCGACGGCCAGAACCGGATCGCGATGCTGGTAGAGGTCGAGAACGCGCGCCGCGAGGTCGCTGGCCGGTGCCGGCAGCGATTGCGGCGCCCAGCCGAGCACGGGAGCCGCGCCACGGATCACCAGCGGCGTCGACGGTCCGACGGCCAGGCCGCCGAGTGTCGCCACGCGGTCGCCCGCCGGCAGGTTCTCCAGCGCCCGATTGAGCCAGCCGGTGGCGACATGGCCGGGACCGGCAAAGCCGCTTTCCAGCACATCCTGGCCATCGAAATGCGAGCGCTCGCGATAGCCGGTCGCAGCGGCGTGCACGACAGCCGCCTGCTTGTTCTTGAACAGCCGCGCAAACACCGGCATCGCCGGATTGACCGCGAAGAAAGCATCGAGCGGCAGTGCCGCGTGCGGGCCGGTGAGCGACAGGGCGATGTCGCCATGCAGGCCGGCATAGTCGGGATCGCCGACCGGACCGACGGTCGACAGGCCGTCCAGCGCACCGCGCAGCACGATGACGATCAGGCGCGGGTCGCGGTTGTCGGCGGCACGGGCGAAGCGCGGCAGATAGGCCCAGGCAAACAGCGCGCCGCCGTTCGTCAGCACGGCGCGGCGGGAAGGGTGAGGGGTTTCGCACAGCAGGCTCATGACTTCGTCTCCATGGGAGTTGTCGGCGCCGGACCTATCGTTCGATCTATCGTCGCTGGAATTCGGGCGCCATCAGCAGCAGCGCCAGGCCTTGCTGCTTGGACTCCGCGCGGGCGACCGCCTGGCGTGTTTCGGGCGAGGCGGAGGGACCGACGACCGCGTCGAGCATGTCGTTGGGGTTGCCTATGTCCTTCACTTGCCGGGCGGCCTGCCATGCGATGTCGAGGCGGGTCTTCATGCCTTCCGCCGATGCCCAGCTGTCCGCCTGGTCGGAAAAGCCGTTCGGTCCCGGCGGCCGCCAGAGCGGCTCGCCCAGCGCGTTGAGCCAGTTGAGCGACTGGCCAGGGTCGTTCGTCGGGCCAGGACCGGCTGCCCGGCGGACGGCCGCGATATAGTCGAAAGGGGAGCGCATCTTGGCCAATGGCGTCGACCACGCTTCCGGCATGTCGACGAGCGCCGCCGCCAGTGTCCTGAGATTGCCGTCGCTCCTGGTGAACACCTTGGCGAGGCGGGCGACCGCCGCCGACGGCGGCTCGTCGGCTATGAAATGGCGGGCAAGTTGCGTGGCGATGTGTTGCGCGGTCGCCGGATGACGGGCGATGTCATTGAGCGCCGCCTCGGCCTGGCCCATGCCGCCAGCCGGATAGGTCTTGCCGAGCAGCACCGCGTCACCCGGCTCATGCGCATTGGCGTTGAAGACGGAACTGCCGGGTTCGCCCGGCCGTCCTTCCCGTCCGGCCATCATCCAGCCGGTCAGGATGCGCGCGAAGCTGGTCACGTCGGCTTGGCTGTAGCCGCTGCCGACACCAAGCGTGTGCAGTTCCAGGATCTCGCGGGCGAGGTTCTCGTTGAGGCCGCGCTGGCGGTTCTTGCCGGCGCGGGAGTCCGGGCCGATCGACTGCTGGTTGTCGAGATAGAACAGCATGGCCGGATGCCGCTCCACCGCCATGAGCATGTCGGCGAAGCGCCCGAGCACGAAAGGCCGGATGGCCTCCCGTTCGAACGCCCCGGCGCTGGCGCGCACGATGTTGTCCTTGGCGACGGAGACGCAGAAATGGTTCGACCAGAAATAGACCAGGCGCTCGACGAAGCCGGCCTCTGCCTGCATTGCCTTGTCGAAGCGCGCCTGTGCCTCGGCCCGGAACAACATAACCTCGACAGGCGGCACGGCCGGTTTGGCCGCGGCCGCGGCCGGGGCGACGGGCGGCGACATGACCGGTTCGGCGGGTGGAGGCATGACCGAAGCCGCGGCCGACGTGGCCGCTGGCGGCTGCTCCGTCGCCATCCGCTGCCGGTCCCGCTTGCGCTGGAGATTTGCCGCCATGCTGGCCTGGATGGCCGGCGTGCTCCCCTTGAGGTCGGCATAGGCGGGATCGTCGAGCGGTATCATGGCGACGTCGGGCCGCCGCAGCTCCGCCTTGAGATAACCGCGAGGGTCGCCGCCCAGTCTTTCGCGGTCACCCGGCCGGGCGCCAAGGCCGAAGCGATTGAAGACTATCAAAGCGGGATCTGGCAAAGCGGGATCTGGCAAGGCGGGATCTGGCGTCATGGGCACTTTGGTCGCGACAGCCATGTCAACGCTCCATCGTTGGATCTCACGCGAGGCGCGCGACGCCCGATCGGCTGTTTCCCCAGCGCAAACCGGGGATAGGCGGCCGGGCAGGCGGATGCCACCCGGCCCCCCCGCGCGCTTACCAGCGGTGCCAGCGATGCCAGTGGCGGTGCGGATGCCAGCCGTAGTAGGCCGGGCCGTGCCAATAGCGGTAGCGCGGATACACCACGACACGGTTGGGAACGCAGCGCCCCCAGTGATTGGGATGCCATCCAGGCCCGCAACCCCAGGCCACGTGCTCGATCAGCGCCGGGGCGGCCGGCTGCGCCACCAGCGGCATGGCGGCAGAGGTCGCGACGGTCGCGGCGGTTCCGGTGAAGGCGAGGACGGCTGCCGCCGCATACTGTGTCAGACGGTTCATGACGTTACTCCGAATGTTCTCCGAGAATGAAAACCTGTGCGTCCCGATTGGTCCGGCAGGCTTGCCCTTCCTCTTGTTAAACGGCCTCGCGGTCGTTTTCCGTCGGCGGTCACGGCGATTTTTTTGGCTCTGCCGTCGGTTGCGGCCCGGCCCGCCTGGCCAGCCCGTCCGCGAGCACGGCGCGATCCCGGGCCGAACCCGCCGTCGCGAACTCGACGATGCGCTGCTCAAGCCGTGTGCGCACGGCAATATCGGCATTGCGCGCCCTTTCCAGCGCGGCCGACAGGGCCGTCGTGTCGAGGACCGGCTGGCGCAGCAGGTCGGATGCCTCGCGCCTGGCCTGCTGGCCATCGAGGATGACCTGGCGGGATTCGCGCCGCACGTCGCGCAGCGCCTTTCGAAACAGCACGCGTTCCTGGTGGGGAAGCCGGCTCCCGGCGGCTTCCAGCGAATAGCCCTGGCCGGGCTTGCCGCTTCTTATCCAGACGGCTCCGCCCGCAAGCGCGCCGGCCAGGAAGACATTCAGCGCCACGGATGCGATCACGAGGTTGCGGCGCGTGCTCATAGGTCCTCCTCGATCGTCTCGCCATCGGACCCGGCATCGCCGAACGCCGTCGCATTGGCATCGAGCACATAGCGGTCGGGCTGAAACTCTGGCGTGACGACGCTCACCAGGGCCAATCCGGCGATGGCGCCGGCCAGGCCGATGCCGGCGAGTCCAAGACCCAGCCACCAGGCCCGTCGGCGCCGGCGCTGGACGAGCAGCCGGTCGGCCATTCGCAGGATGTCGCCGTGCAGTGCCGCGCCAGGCGCCATGACGTCATAGCTGTCGAGCAAGGCGTCTAGTTTGCCTGCCTGCCCCAATATGGCCGCGCCCATCTCGGTCCTTGCGAACGTCGCGCCGGCCGTGCGGTCGGCCTGCGGCCACCGCCGCAAGTCGCCGCCATAGGCCGCCGCCAGAGCCGCAAAGCGCTCGGCATCCATTGCCGATTCGTTCCTGGACCCATCAGACATCGGTCTGTCCTTTGATCGCGGCTTTCTCATTCATCGACACTATCCTTGGCCAGGATCACCTGCAGCGCCCGCCGGCCGCGCGAAAGCAGGCTTTCCAGGGCATCGACGCTGATCTCCAGGGTCGCGGCCGCCTCTATGTTGGACATCTCCTGATAGTAGACCAGGAGGATCGCCTCGCGCTGGCGCGGCGCGATTGCCTGCAAGGCCTGCTCGACCCGATGCGCCTCCTTGCCGGGATGGGCATCGGGAAGCGGGGCGGGATCGACAATGTCCGGCAGCTCGTCGGTCACCAGCTCGCGGCGCCGGCGCAGCCGGTCGTAACAAAGGTTTAGCGTCACCCGGTGGATCCAGCTGTCGAAGCGTGCGTTGCCGCGCCGCCAGCCCGATGCGTGACGCCAGATGCGCATAAAGGTTTCCTGCGCGACGTCCTCGGCCTCCGCCGCATCGCCGAGCATGCGCGCGGCCAGCGAAAGGATGCGCGGCAGCTTGCGCGCGACGAGCGTCCGCACCGCCGCGGGGTCGCCGGTGCCGACCCGGCGAACCACCTCCTCGTCCGGGTCGGGGCTCATGGGTTGGCGCACACCCAATGTCCATCATGCGTCATAGCCTCTTGGTCATTGCTCCGGCTTGGGAGCGGATTTGTGGCCCGGCATCTCGTCGCCCGTCAGAATGCCGTCGCCATTCTTGTCCAGCCTGGCAAAGCGCTTGGCGAATAACGCATCGAGCTCGGCCCGGTCGATGAAGCCGTCATGGTTGGAATCAATGCGCGCGAAGGATTTGGCGGGATCGCCCTTGACGTTGCGCTTGGCCTGAAAGGCCTCCCATTCCAGCAGGCTGATCTTGCCGTCGCCGTCCGTGTCGGCGGCCATGATCGCCTTCTCTCGCCGTTTCTGGAACTTGGCCAGCGTGATGTCGGACTTGGCGGCCGACGATGTCGCGGGGGGCGGTGTGGCGGCCGGTGGCTGTGTCCCTGTCTGGGCCAGAGCCGCGGTGGTCAGCAGGCTCAGGGCAGCGGCAAGGATCGAACGGCGTATCATGCTTCACGTCTCCGGTTGGCGCATTGCCATGGCCCGATGCCATGGTCATGCTTCAACCGTTAAACGTCGTGATCGCAGAAATCCGTCGGTCGCCATGCCTATCACGCCGCTTGCCGGCGGTGATGGACTTTGGCGGCCCAGGGTACGGCAGAACACCTCGTCCGGCGCATCTGAATTGCGCCGGGCCGGCCCGCCCGTTGGCGAAGGCGGGAATTACGTCGATTGGTCGGCGGCTATCAACTGATCCGATTTGAAGCCGGCATGCTGCGGGGTCCACACATCGCCGTCTTTGTTGAACCAGTGGCACAGATACATGCCGGAAGCGGCGCCGTCGCTGACCGTCATTTTCGGGCCTCCCGACCTCAGCTTGACGACGTCTCCGGTCTTGAAAGTGTTGGGCATTTGGACCTCCCATGCTGACACCCGACATTTCATACCAAAACGGGGGTCCCGACAATGGCATATGGGTCTTCTGGGCTACTGTCTTATGCGGCAACGCGGAGGCATCGCCGACGGCATCATCGGGGCGAATCGGGCGACCGCCCAACAGGTCAGTCCACCTCGATCACACGCCTGGCCGGCTTCCCAGTCGGCTCCCGTCGGCGCGCAGGCGGGGCCTTGTCCGCCAATGCCTCCTGCTGCAGTCTCTGCTCCCTCAGGCGGGTTGTCTTGGCGTCCCTTGCGTGACGCTCGGCATCCAGCACCAGCTTCGCTTCGCGGTCCGCTCTTGCCAGCTTTTCCTTGTCGACACGCCTTGGCAATTCAAAACCTCCTGTCATGGAACTGTCGGCAGGAAATGTGCAACCCAAGTGTCTGTTCCAAAAAAATAGAAATGAGAGGCCCATCATTTGTTATTGAGATTTGAAAATCCCGGATTGCGTGCTTTCGCGAGTTTCCAGGCCCGGAGGAAGTCGCGACTTGCCTCGCGGATCTTCGGTCGATCTGCACCGGTCCCGAGTTGTTGTCGATCGGCGGGCAGATCCTTGCATCCATAACAAACGCAAACGGCCGGGATTCGAGCCTCTTCAGCGCGTCCAAGCAGCTTCGACCATCGGTTTGAAAAACTGGTGCCGCTTAGGTGACTCGAACACCTGACCCCATCATTACGAATGATGTGCTCTACCAACTGAGCTAAAGCGGCCCGGGAGGCCAAGGCCTCCAAGATGGGCAGGGTGATAGACTCAACCGGCCGCGAATTCAAGATGCGACTTGGCAAATCATGCAAGAGCCGCGCCCCGATCGAAACCGGCGTTCTGGCGTCCCTGCATGCCCGGAATCGCCGACATGTTCCGATTTTGTTGCCGGAACATCGTGAAAATAGACTTTGGACGGCTTGTCGAGGCAGAATGCGGCTGCCCGCCCGTTGATTGATTGGTCGCCTGCGGCTAACCATCATGAAAGCTTGGGACAATTTGCAGAGGGATCTCGCTTGGACGCGATCGAAAAAGCGATCCGGAACGCCCTGGAAAAGGGCAATGCCGAGGACCGTGCGTTCCGCGAGAAGGTCTATCGTTCGGCCTTCGCCGCGCTCGACCGCGCGCTCCAGGCCAATCCCGGCGTGACCGTGGAAGTCGCCATCAAGCGCCGCAAGGCAATCCAGGCAAAAATCACCGAAATCGAATCCGAGTACCTGCCGGCGGTGCCCGGTGTTGCCCCGCAGATCGACGCGCCGGCGGTCGAGGCCGCGGCCGGCGCGGCGCCCGCGGTCGAGGCGGGCCCAAGGGCGTCATCGCCCGCTGTGACCGTCGACGGTCCCGGGCAGCCCGCTTCCGACGCACCGCGCTCGCGCGTGCTGCCGGTGGTTCCCGACATCATGCCGGATGCGACCCTGCCCGGTGCGCCAGCCATCGACATGTCGGTTCCAGCCTCTTCCGGTGCCGCCACGGAAGTCGCGCCCGATCGCGATGAGCGGCGCATTAGAGGCCGGCGGCTGCCGCTGACCGCCATTTTCTTCACGGTGACGCTGCTCGCGGCGATAGGCATCGGACTGTACTTTGCCATGCAAACCGGTGTGTTCAAGACCGCCGCGCAGCTCAATACCGCGCCGCCGGAAGCGCCGCCGACCGTAGAGGACGACGATTTCACCCCGACCGATGGCGCCAACGCGCCGGCAAAGCCCGGTGCCGCCGACCAGTCGCGCGACTGGATCAATGTGTTTTCACCGACCGACCCGACGCATGTCGCCGCTCCGTCCGACGCCAAGGCCGAGGTGATGAAGGACGACAGCGGGCCGTTCCTGCGCATCCAGTCCGGCGCCTCCGGCTCGGCGATCGCCTTCGATGTCGGACAGGGCGTGCTGGAAAAACTCGCCGGCAAGCACGCCGTGTTCGACATCATCGCCAGGGCCGAGGACGGCAAGGACACGCAGATATCCGTCGACTGCAATTTCGGCGAGCTCGGCGACTGCGGCCGCAAGCGTTACGCGGTCGGCCAGCAGAAGAACGAGTATCTGTTCGACGTGAAGTTTCCCGACAAGCATCCGGGCTCGGCCGGAACCATCGCCATCAATTCCGATTTCGACAAGCAGGGCAAGGCGGTCGACGTCTACGAGATCCGTGTCTCGGTCGAACCCTGAACTGAATTCGTTGCGACTGACACATCGACGGTCCCTAGCGGTCGAGCAGCGCCTGCAGGGTTTCTATGCGATCGGCCTCGTTGGCCGGCTTGTCCCAGCGCAATCGTGAAATCCTGGGGAAACGCATGGCCACACCCGATTTGTGCCGGGTCGAACGATTGAGTCCCTCGAAGGCGACTTCCAGCACCAGGCCATTGTCGCGGTCGGCGCGCACCGACCGCACCGGTCCAAAACGCTCGACGGTGTTGTCACGGACATATTTGTCGATCTGCTTCAGCTCTTCATCGGTGAATCCGAAATAGGCCTTGCCGACCGGCACGAGTTCCTCCTCGCCCTCGGCTCCGGACCAGACGCCGAACGTGTAGTCGGAATAGAAGCTCGAGCGCTTGCCGTGGCCCCGTTGGGCATACATCAGCACCGCGTCCACCGTGTGCGGATCGCGCTTCCATTTGAACCATGGACCCTTCGGCCGGCCGGCGACATAGGGCGAATCCCAGCGCTTCAGCATCACGCCTTCGATGATCGGATGCGGCGGCGCGCGGCGCAGGTCCTCGAGCGACTGCCAGTCCCTGAACGCGACGAAGGGGGAAAGATCGAAGCGGCTCGGGTCGAGCGTCCCGATGAAGGCTTCGAGCCGGCCGCGTCGCTCGCGGAAGGACAGTCCGCGCAGATCCTCGGCACCGATTTGAAGCACGTCGTAACAGCGCATGAAGGCTGGATATTGCTGCTGCATCTTCGGCGTCACCGTCTTGCGGTTCAGCCGCTGCTGCAGGTCCGAGAAGGTTCCCGTCGCTTCTCGCGGATCGCCGACAAGCAATTCGCCATCGAGCGCGGCGGAAAAATGCATGGCGTCGGCGAGGTCTGGAAAGGCCCCTGAGACATCATCGCCGGTGCGCGAATAGAGCCGGCGGATGCCGCCTTCGGCCACCGCCTGGACGCGGATCCCGTCCCATTTCCACTCCGCCGCGTAGTCGGCGGGATCGAGCTTTTCGAGGTCGCCGTCACCGACCGGGTTCGACAGCATGACCGGGCGAAACAGCGCCATCACGGTGCTGCGCGGTTTCTCGTCCTTGCCTTCCAGCCAGGCGAACAGCGCCGTGTAGGGCGGCGATAGCCCATGCCAGAGCTCCTCGATCTCGGCGACGTCGACCTTGCCGAAATCGGCCAGCGCCTGCTTGGCCAGCCGCGCCGAGACGCCGATGCGCAGGCCGCCGGTGACCAGCTTGATGATGGCAAAGCGTGCCGAGATGCCGGCGCTGTCGAGCAGCCCCGTCAGCACCTTCGGTCCATCCGAGCGGCTTGCCGCCTGCAGCTTGGCAACCACCTCGCCAAGCGTCGGTTCGCGGTTGGCGATCCTGCCAGGCGTTTGCGGCCAGACCAGCGACACAGTCTCGGCGAGGTCGCCGACATAATCGTAGGAATAGCCGAACAGCACCGGGTCCATACGTTCGGTGACCAGCGTGCGCAGCATCGCCGGCTTGACTGCGGCAATCCTGAGATCGCCGGTGATGGCCGCCAGCGCCAGGCCGCGATCGGGATCCTCGACGCTGCGGAAATAGTCGGTCAAAAGGGTCAGCTTGCCGTTGCGCGACGGCGTCAGCACCAGGCGGTCGAGAAGCTCGGCGAAGCGGTTCATGCCGTCAATCGCCCTCATCCTCATAGCCCACCAGATGCAGCGGGCGGGCGGCGATGCCTTCCAGTTCGCACCAGCGCACCAGCGCTTCCTCGCGGCCGTGCGTGACCCAGATTTCGGCGGCTCCGGTCTCCTTGATGGTGGCGGTGAGTTCGTCCCAGTCGGCATGATCCGAGATGATCAGCGGCAGTTCGACGCCGCCTTGCTTGGCGCGCTGGCGGATGCGCATCCAGCCCGACGCGAAGCACGAGATCGGATCGGGAAAGCGCCGCGCCCAGCGGTCGGCGAAGGCCGATGGCGGGCCGACCACGATGGCGCCGGCGAAATCTTGCTTGGCCCCGCTCTCCACGGTCGCCGGCTCGAGATCGCCGAGATCGATGCCCTGGCTCTGGTAATACGCGCTGAGCTTGGCCAGCGCGCCATGGATGTAGAGCGGCTTGTCGTAACCGGCGTCGCGCAACAGCCGCATCACGCGTTGCGCCTTGCCCAGCGCGTAAGCCCCGACCAGGTGCGAGCGCTCCGGGAATTGCGCCGCCGATTTCAGCAGCCGGGCGATCTCTTCCGTGTCTGGCGGATGGCGAAACACCGGCAGGCCGAAAGTCGCCTCGGTGATGAAGATGTCGCAGCGGATCGGCTCGAAGGGCGCGCAGGTCGCATCCTTCTGCCGCTTGTAGTCGCCGGAGGCGACGATGCGCCTGCCCTGGTGCTCGACCGATATCTGCGCCGAACCCAGCACATGGCCGGCCGGATGAAAGCTGACATCGACGCCGTTGAGGGCAATCGTCTCGCCGAGCCTGGCTGTCTGCGTCGTCCCCGCGAAATCCTCGCCGTAGCGAAGTCCCATGATGTCGAGCGTCTGCTGTGTCGCAAGCACCGAGCCGTGGCCGGAACGCGCATGGTCGGAATGGCCGTGCGTGATCAGCGCCCGGTTCACCGGCCGCACCGGGTCGATGAAGAAATCGCCCGGCGGGCAGTAGAGGCCTTCGGGCCGGGGATGAAGCAGGTCGCTGGCGCGCATGGTGCCAAGATAGGATATAATTCCGCCGCGGGAAGCCTGTTGGCCGAGACTGCTGACTCCCGGGCAAAGCCTGTCCAATTCAGTTCAGCTTCGGCATTCTTTGCTCTACAGATATGGGCGGCCGGCTCCCTGCAGGTGGAAACCATCATCATGAAACCGCTTCAGACCTCGTCGGGCGACCCGAACGCCGATCGCCGTGCGGACTATGCCGAAATGCTCGTTGCCTCCGGCGATCATGCCGCTGCCGCCGAGTTGCTGCTCGGCGGCCTGGAACTGGCGCCGCAATGGGCAATGGGCTGGTTTCGCCTGGGCGAGATGCAGGAGGCATCGGGCAGGCTCGACCTGGCGGCGCAGGCCTGGACGACGGCGTTGAAACTGGATCCGGCCGATCGCCAGGGCGCGGCTCTCAAATTGCAGCTGATCGGCAAAGGTCCGGTCTCCATGACGCCGCCCAGCGCCTTTGTCGAAACGCTGTTCGACCACTATGCCGAGACATTCGAGGACATGCTGGTAGGCAAGCTCGACTACCGGCTGCCCGAGGTGCTCGACGCGGCCATCCGCAAGGCAAGGCCGGGCCGCCTCCGCCTGGCGCTCGACCTGGGTTGCGGCACTGGGCTGATGGGCGAGAAGCTGAGGCCGATCGTCGACCGGCTGGAGGGGTTCGACATCTCGGCAAGGATGCTGAAGAAGGCGCGGGCAAAAGGCATCTACGACGCGCTGACGAAAGCGGATTTGCAGGATTTTTCCTATTCGGGCGACAAGGCCGATCTGGTGACGTCAGCCGACGTGCTGATCTACATCGGCGGCCTCGAAGGTCTGGTGGGAGTGGTCGCCGGCCTGCTCGCCGACGGTGGCCTGTTTGCCTTTTCAGTCGAGAGCCTGGCGGAAGGCGGTGGCGAGTTCGCGCTGCAGCCCTCCCGGCGCTACGCCCATTCGGATGGCTATGTCGTACGGACCCTCGAGGCCAACGGCCTCTCGGTCCTCGCGCTGGAGCCGACAACCATCCGCTGGGATCGCCGCGAGCCTGTCAAAGGCCTGGCCGTCGTGGCATGGAAAGCCGGTCCCCTGTGAGGGCAACTCTTTGCGCTGCTGCGAAAAAGTCCGATTTGCGTGCGCGACTGATATTTGCGATCTGGTCGCATCAGGGCGGGATATCAGGAGGAGCACTTCTATGCGCTGGAACGTGATGATTTTGGCGTCTTGCCTCGTAACCACCGGCTGCGTGGGCAATTCAGCGTCCGAGCGGCAGGACGCCAACGTCGAGTCCTCGCTGCAATATGACAGCGTGCCATGCGATCAGTTGCTGTCGCGGCGCAACGGATTGGCGCAGCAATATAGTCTCCCCACGACCGCCAAGCCGACTTTTTCCAATCCTGCCATGGGTTTTGGCCCGTTCACGCCCGACATGCGTTCCAAGGCTCAACGCGACAGCGACAAGGCGTCAGGCGAAATCGATGCCATGAACCGGTCGATCGATCGCCGCGACTGCGGCAAACCGGACAAGCAGAAGAAGTTCGCGCTGCCTGGCTGATGCGTGTTGCCCAAATGAAGCTCTCGGACTTCGGCGACCGCATCTGTATCCTGGGCCCGTCGAACAGCGGCAAGTCGACGCTTGCCGACGCGATCGCGCGCAAGCGTGGCCTGACACCCATTCATCTTGATCTGCTCTTTCACCTGCCCAACACGGATTGGCTGCAGCGTCCGAGGGACGAATTCATTGCCTTGCATGACGCAGCGATCGCCAGCGAACGGTGGGTGATGGACGGAAATTACTCGGTTTGCATGCCGCAACGCTTCCAGCGCGCGACCGGATTGATCCTGCTGGACATTTCCACCCCGGCAAGTCTGCTGCGCTATTTCAGGCGTACCTTGTTCGAGAAGGAGAGACGCGGAGCCTTGGAGGGTGGGCGCGACAGCATCAAATGGGACATGATCCACCACATTGCCGTGACCACGCCGAAAAACCGCTCAAGATACCGGGCGACGTTCGACCAAGTCAACCTGCCGAAGCTGCAACTGTCGTCGGTCCGGGCGATCAAGAAATGTTTTCAGGACTGGGATTTGGCCAGGTGACGAGGACGTCTGGCTAGAGCAATTCCAGGAAAAGTGCGTAGCGGTTTTCCGTCCGGAATTGCGTAAAAACAAAGAATTAGAGCGGGTCGGCGATTCCATAAAACGCTGAACCGCTCTAGTATCCTGCTTTGCGGTCCACCAGATTGTCGAGCCTTTCGCCGCGTTCGAAAGCGTCCATCTGGCGCAGCATGAGCGGCGCCAGATGGGCTGGATCGGAAGTCGCCGCGGCATGCGGCGTCACGAACACCTTCGGGTGGTTCCACAACGGGCTGGTCTTCGGCAGTGGTTCCACCTCGAACACGTCGAGGCTCGCCTCCTTCAGCGTGCCGTCATCCAGCGCGCGCACGATGTCGGCGTCCTTCTGCAGGCGGCCGCGTCCGGCATTGATCAGCACCGAGCCGCCGAGGCCGTTGCGTTTCCTCAATTCCTTCAGCACGCCGTAGTTGACGATGCCTTGCGTGTCCGGCGTCAGCGGCAGAAGCACGACCAGAATGTCGGTGGCGTTGAGGAATGGGATCAGCCCGGCTTCGCCGCCATACGTCGCCACCCCTTCCATTGGCCGGTCCGTGCGCGACCAGCCATTGACCGCAAAGCCCAGCGACAGCAGCGCCGAGGCTGCCGCGCGGCCGAGACTGCCAAGTCCCATGATGCCGACGGAAATGTCACCGGCCGGCCTCTGCTGTGGCTCGTGCCAGATCTTCTTTGGCTGCTGCGACCGGTAGAGCAGGCCCTGGCGATGGTGATCGAGCACCCGCCAGACGACGTACTCGGTCATGTACTGGGTGAGGTTGTCGGCGACGACCTTGACGATCGGCACGTCGGGCAGGCCGGGATCGGCGAAGATATGGTCGACGCCGGCGCCGATCGAGAAGATGGCGCGCAGATTGGGCAGCGACGACATCAAATTGGGCTTCTGCTTCCACACCACCGCATAGGTGATCGAGGGATCCTTGGGGGCGTCCGGTTCCAGCACCACCTCGCGCTCGGCCGACAGCAGGTCGCGCCAGCGCTGCGGATGAAAGCCGGTGACGGCAAGCAGGATGCGGCCTTTTTCCATCGCGGTTCGTTCAGTCCTTCCTTGTGCGGATCACTCGCTGACCACGCCAGTCGGCGCCGTCTCGATCTTGAAGGCGGCCGAGATCAGCGCCCGAGTATAGTCGGTTTGCGGATTTCCAAAAATTTGTTCGGAAGGGCCGGCTTCGACGATCTGGCCATTGCGCATGACGATGACGTCATTGGCCAGCGCCCGGATGACCTTGAGGTCGTGGCTGATGAAAAGATAGGCGAGGTCGTGCTTGGCCTGCAAATTGCGCAGCAGATCGACGACCTGGGCCTGCACGCTCATGTCGAGCGCCGATGTCGGCTCGTCCAGCATGACGAAGCGCGGGTTGAGCACCATGGCGCGGGCGATGGCAACACGTTGGCGCTGGCCGCCGGAAAACTCGTGCGGATAGCGGTTGCGGGTTGCCGGATCGAGCCCGACCTCCTTCAGCACGGCGGCCACCTTGTCGTCGCGCTCGTCGGGCGACAGCTTCGGCTCGTGGATCTTCAGGCCTTCCTCGATGATCTCGGCGATCGACATGCGCGGGCTGAGCGAGCCGAACGGATCCTGGAAGACGATCTGCAATTCGCGCCTGAGCGGTCGCATCGCGTTGAAGGTGAGCTGGTTGATGTCGCGGCCGTTGAACTGGATCGTCCCGGTCGACGAGATCATGCGCGCCAGCGCCAGGCCGAGCGTCGTCTTGCCCGAACCGGATTCGCCGACCACGCCCAGCGTCTGGCCGGCGCGCACGGTGACGTCGATGCCGTCGACCGCCTTCACATGATCGATCGTGCGCCGGAAGAACCCCTGCTTGATCGGAAACCACACCTTGATGTCCTTGCCGGTCATGACAGGCTTGGCGTCGGCATTGGCGGCCGGCGGCTTGCCTTTCGGCTCGGCGGCCAGAAGATGGCGTGTATAGGGGTGCTGCGGGTTGGCGAAGATGTCCTTGGTCGGTCCGGTCTCGACGATCTTGCCCTTGGTCATCACGCAGACCCGGTCGGCGATCTTGCGCACGATGCCGAGGTCATGGGTGATGAACAGCATCGACATGCCCTTGCGGCTTTTGAGGCCCGCGAGCAGTTCGAGGATCTGTGCCTGCACCGTGACGTCGAGCGCGGTCGTCGGCTCGTCCGCGATTAACAGTTCCGGCTCGTTGGCGAGCGCCATGGCGATCATGACGCGCTGGCGCTGGCCGCCGGACAGCTGATGCGGATAGGCGTCCAGACGCTTCTGCGGATCGCGGATACCGACCTCGTTGAGCAGGGCCAGCGTGCGCGCCTTGGCCGGACGGTCGCCCATGCCTTGATGCAGCTTCAGGATTTCGACGATCTGGTGCTCGATCGTGTGCAACGGATTGAGCGAGGTCATCGGCTCCTGGAAGATCATGGTGATCTTGTTGCCGCGCACCTGGCGCAATTGCTTCTCGCTCGTGGCGAGCAGGTCGGCACCCTGAAACAGGATCTTGCCTGAGGGGTGGCTGGCGCTGGGATAGGGCAGCAGCTTCAGCACCGACAGCGCCGAGACCGATTTGCCGGAGCCGGATTCGCCGACCAGCGCCACCGTCTCGCCCTTGGCGATGTCGAACGAGATGTGGTCGACGGCGACAGACTGGCCGCCACCCTGGCTGAAGGAGACGCTGAGGTCCTGCACGCTGAGCAAGGGAGCATCGCTCATTTGAACGTCTTGCGCGGATCGAAGGCGTCGCGCGTCGCCTCGCCGACAAAAACCAGCAGCGACAGCATCAGCGAGATGACGACGAAGCCGGAAATGCCGAGCCAGGGCGCGTTGAGATTGCGCTGCGCCTGCTTGAGCAGTTCGCCGAGCGAGGCGGAGCCGGGCGGCAGGCCGAAGCCGAGATAGTCTAGCGAGGTCAGCGTCGAGATCGAGCCGCTCAGCAAAAAGGGCAGGAAGGTCAATGTCGCCACCATGGCGTTGGGCAGCAGATGCCGGAACATGATGGTGCGGTTGGGCACGCCGAGCGCGCGCGCCGCGTTGACATATTCGAAGTTGCGGGCGCGCAGGAACTCCGCCCGCACCACCCCGACCAGCGCCACCCAGGAAAACAGCAGCATCAGGCCGAGCAGGATGAAGAAGCCCGGCGGCAGGATGGCGGCGACGATGAGCAGCAGATAAAGCACGGGAATGGCCGACCAGATCTCGATGAAGCGCTGGAACAGCAGATCCGTCCAGCCGCCGAAATAGCCCTGCAAGGCACCGGCGCCGACGCCGATCAGCGCCGAACCCGCGGTCAGGATCAGGCCGAACAGCACCGAAATGCGGAAGCCGTAAATGACGCGCGCCAGCACGTCGCGCGCCTGGTCGTCGGTGCCGAACCAGTTCCAGTTGCCGACATTGCAGGCCGGGTCATCGGCTCCTCGTGGATATTGGTTGCAGCGCGTCTTGGCGTCATATTCCCATGATGGCTTGGCCGGCGCTGCTTCCGGAATGGCGTTATTGACGGTCTGGTAGGAATAGCGGATCGGCGGCCAGATCATCCAGCCATGGGCGTTGATCTCGTCCTGGATAACCGGGTCGCGGTAATCGGTGACGGCATAGAAGCCGCCGAATTTTTCCTCGGGGTAAGCGACCATCACCGGGAAAAGGATCTCGCCCTTGTAGGAAGCGATAATCGGCTTGTCGTTGGCGATGAATTCGGCAAACAGCGACAGCACGAACAGGACGAGGAAAATCCACAGCGACCAGTAGCCGCGCCGGTTGGCTTTGAAATTCTGCAGGCGGCGCTTGTTGAGCGGCGACAGGAACGGCCGTGGGAGCCGCTCCGGCAAGACACCGGCGGTTACCCTTGCCTCCGACATCAGATGTCTCTCCGCTCGAAATCGATGCGCGGATCGACCCAGGTGTACATCAGGTCGGACAGGAGCCCGACGAAGAGGCCAAGCAGCGAGAAGATATAAAGGTTGGCGAACACCACCGGATAGTCGCGCTCGACCACGGACCGGAAGCCGAGCAGGCCGAGCCCGTCGAGCGAAAAGATGTTCTCGATCAGCAGCGATCCCGTGAAGAAGGCCGAGATGAAGGCACCCGGGAAGCCGGCGATGACGATCAGCATGGCGTTGCGAAAAACGTGGCCATAAAGCACCTGCCGTTCCGACAGGCCCTTGGCGCGCGCCGTCACCACATACTGCTTGCGGATTTCCTCCAGGAAGGAGTTCTTGGTCAAAAGCGTGGTCGTTGCGAAGGCCGACAACACCAGCGCCGTCAGCGGCAGCGTCATGTGCCAGAAATAATCGACGATCTTGGCCGGCCACGACAATTGGTCCCAATTGTCCGAGACGATGCCGCGCAACGGGAACCAGTCCCAGAACGAGCCGCCAGCGAACAGCACCATCAAAAGGATGCCGAACAGGAAGCCTGGAATGGCATAGCCGACGATGACGACCCCACTGGTCCAGACGTCGAAGGGCGTGCCGTCCTTCACCGCCTTGCGAATGCCGAGCGGGATCGAGATCAGATAGGACAACAAGGTGATCCAGAGCCCGATCGAAATCGATACGGGCATCTTTTCCAGGATCAGGTCGAGCACCGAGATATCGCGGAAATAGCTGTTGCCGAAATCGAACCTGGCATAATTCCACAGCATCATGCCGAAGCGCTCGAGCGGCGGCTTGTCGAAACCGAACTGCTTCTCCAGCTTCTTGATGAATTCCGGATCGAGGCCCTGGGCGCCGCGATATTTCGAGCTGACATCGCCGGCGACATCGAAATTGGAGCCGCCTGCATCGCCGCCACCACCGCCGAGGCGGTCGCTGCCGCCCTGGTTGGTCAGTTTGGCGATGACCTGCTCGACCGGCCCGCCAGGCGCGAACTGGATAACGGCGAACGATATCGCCATGATGCCGAACAGGGTCGGGATCATCAAAAGGATGCGGCGCAGTATATAGGCGCCCATCAGGTGTCATCCTCCTCGAGGAGAGCCACCGCGCCTTGCGGCACCCGCAAGGCAATCGCTCCGGGCCAAATGTCGACGCGGGCGCCGCCCCTCATTGTCCTGCCGGACATTTCTCCCCGTATAGTGACGGGGAGAAAGGGGCTGGCCGCAGTCTCGGCGTTCTTAATGCGACTCTCGTAGTTGGCGAAACCGTTGGTGAGAGCGCCCCTCGCCCCGTCGCTATACGGGGAGAGGATGCCGGCAGGCAGGTGAGGGGCAGCGCCAACACCCCCAAGGAATTCAGCCTTTGCCAATTTTTGCCGCCTTGCCTTTATCGAACCACCACAGCGTCTCGACCGGAAAGCCGTAATCGGGCTTTTGCTCGGGAAAGCCGAACATGTCCCAATAGGCAACGCGATGATTCGCCAGGAACCAACTAGGAATCCAATCGCATCGCGCACGCAAGACCCGGTCGAGCGCCCGCATCGCCACGGTCAGGTTTTCACGGTCCTTTGCCGCGCCCACGGCATTGATCAGCGTGTCGACAGCGGGATCGGAGATACCCGGCAAGTTGCGGGAGCCGGAGACGCCGGCGGTGCTCGAATGGAAGAAGACTTCGAGATCATCCCGAGTCGGCGTCGCGCTGAACGAAAAGGCAGCAGACAAGAGGTCGAAGTCGAAACTCGCCTGCCTGGACTGGTATTGCGCCGAATCCACCAACCGTATCGTGGCGTCGATGCCGATCGCCTTCATGTTGGCGACCCAGGGCGAATAGACCTGGACGAAGGTGTCGTCATCGACCATGAACTCGGCTGAAAGCCGGCCTCCCTTGTCGTTAACGACAAAGTCGCCTGATCGCTTCCACCCGGCGGCGGACAGAAGTTTTGCCGCTTGGCCAAGCAGCTTGCGGTCGCGACCGGAGCCGTCGGATGCGGGCTGGGTCACTGCCTCGCCGAAGACCTCTGCCGGCAACTGGCTTCGCAGCGGCTCCAGCAGAGCCAGTTCTTGCGGCGACGGTGTCCCTTCGGCGCGAAAGTCCGATTTCTCGAAGCAGGATTGCGAACGCTCGTACGAGCCGTAGAAGAAGTTGCGGCGCGTCCACTCGAAATCGAAACATAGCGCGAGCGCCCGCCTCACCCTAGGGTCGCGAAACTGCTCTCGCCGCTGATTGACCGCGGTGGCCTGCATCGAGGGTCGCTTTTCGGCCGGGAATTCATGCTTGGCCACTTTGCCCGCGGTCATTGCAGGGAAGTCATAGGCGGTGGCCCAAACGCGAGACACGAATTCCTCACGATAAGCGATCTCACCCTTCTTGAAGGCTTCGAATCCGGCGTTGCGGTTCTGGTAGAACTCGATGCGGATACGATCGAAATTGTTCTGTCCGCGATTGAACGCGAGGTCACGACCCCAATAGTCCGCCACCCGATCGTACTCGATCCATGCGCCGGCCGAGAAACGCCCGACCTTGTAGGCGCCGGACCCGAGCGGCGGGTTCAATTGCGAGGAATCGAAGGGATTTGCCGTGTAGAAGGCCTTGGACACGATCGGGAATTCCACCACGTTGAGCACGGTCCGGGCGGATTGCTTGCCGGAAAAAGTAAGCCGCAGTGTGCGGTCATCGACGGCAACGGCATCGATCATGTGCGTCAGCGACAGCGATAGGTCGGGATGGCCCTTCTCCTTGTAGAGCTTGAAGGTGAAGGCAGCATCCTGCGCCGTCAGCGGCGTGCCGTCATGGAAACGCGCCTCGGGTCGAAGCGAGAAGGTGAAGCCATTGCGGTCGTCGGAGAGCGTCACGCCATCCGCGATCAGGCCATATACCGCGTCGGGTTCATCGAGCGCCCGCACCATCAGCGCGTCGAAACACATCTCCATGCGTGGCGGCGCATCGCCCTTGTTGGCGAAGGAGTTCAGCGTGTTGAAAGTCTGCGTATCCTGGTTGTAACCCCAATTCGGCGGCGAGAAATTGAAGATGCCGCCCTTGGGCGCATCGACTTTGACATAGTCGAAATGCGGGAAATCAGGCTTGTATTTGAGGTCGCCGAAGGCGGAAAGGCCGTGCAGCTTGGTGCCGGTCGCAACGTTTGCAAAGGCTTTGCCCGGCATCAGCGCTGCTGCAGCGGCAGCGCCACCCAAAGCCAGGAAATCGCGGCGGGGCAGGGCCGCCATCAATTGCCGCCCCATCAATTGCCGCCCTTGTATTTGGCCGCCAGCGTTTTTTCCTTGTCCGGGTCGATCCACCATGAATCGATGTCGGCGCCGACATAGGCAGGCTGTTTGTCGGGGAACTTGAACTTGTTCCAATAGGCCAGCCATACTGCGGAACGGTAATATTGCGGCACGACGTAGAAGTTCCACAGCAGGATGCGGTCGAGTGCGTGGGTGGCGGCGACGAGATCATCGCGATCGGTGGCGAAGATGATGCGATCGACCAGCGCGTCGACGACTGGATCCTTGATACCCATCAGGTTGCGCGAACCAGGCGCATCGGCGGCCTTGGAACTCCAGAAATCGCGCTGCTCGTTGCCGGGCGACTCCGACTGGCCGAACAGACCCGTCACGACATCGAAATCGAAATTGTTGACGCGGTTGATATACTGCGTCTGGTCGATGATGCGCAGGGTAGCGTCCACGCCGATCTTGCGCAGGTTGGCGATGTAGGGGCTGGCGATCACCTGGTCTGTGTCGTTCCAGCCGAGGATCTCGAACTTGAACGGTGCGCCTGTCTTGGCGTTGAGCATCTTGCCGCCCTTGATGATCCATCCGGCCTTGGCGAAGAGATCGACGGCCTGCTTCAGATACTTTCGCTCCGCTTGCGGCGAGTCGTAGACGGGCAGCTTGAACTCCTGAGAGAAGAGTTCTGGCGGCAGCTTGTCGCGATACTTTTCCAGGATTTCCAGTTCCTTGCCCTGTGGCAATCCGCTGGACGCCAGTTCGGTACCTTGGAAATAGCTCGATGTGCGTGTGTTGAAGCCGAAGAACAAGGTGCGATTCATGCTCTCGAAATCGAAGGGTATGGTCAATGCCTCGCGGACCAGTCGGTCCTGGAACAGCGGCCGCCTCTGGTTTAGGACAAAGCCCTGCATCGGCTGCGGCGACCGGGTCTGGAAGTCCTTCTTGATGACGTCGCCGGCCTGAATGGCCGGAAAATTATAGGCTGTAGCCCATTTGCGGGAGCTGTATTCGCGGTTGATGTCTTCCAGCCCGCCCTTGGTGAAGGCAAGCCAGGCGGCATTGTCGTCGAGAATGTAGGTGTATCGGCGCGTGTTGAAATTCTCGCGGCCGATCTTCACCGGCAGCTTGGCCGCCCAGTAGTCGGGCACGCGCTGCCAGACGATCTCCGAGCCCGGCTTGAAGCTGGCGATCTTGTAGGCAGCCGAACCGAGCGGAATTTCCAGCGTCGGCCTGGTGACGTCGCGCTTCTTGCCATTGGCGTCCGTGCCTTCCCACCAATGCTTCGGCAGCACGGCGAGATCCCCAAGGATCTTCGGCAGTTCGCGGTTGCCCTTCTGGTTGAAATGGAACTCGACCTCGCGGTCGGAGATCGCCACCGCATCGGTGACGTTCTCGAAATATCGGCTGTACTGCGGGCTGTTCGCCTTCAGCACCTGGAACGACCAGATCACGTCGTCGACGGTGATCGGCTGATCGTCATGCCATTTGGCGCGGGGGTCGAGCCGGTAAGTCGCCGAGGAATAGTCGGCCGGGAATTTGTAGGCGTCGGCGACCAGAGGATGGCTGACGCTGCCCTCATCGGTCGCCTGCTCCATCAGCGTGTCATAGAGCAGGCCGCCGCCGAAGCCGACCAGGCCGGCGGCCGGCGAACCCTGCACGATATAGGGATTGAAGCTGTCGAAAGTGCCCAGCACCACCGAATTCAGCGTGCCGCCTTTGGGCGCGTTCGGATTGACGTAATCATAGTGCTGGAAGTTGTCGCCATATTTGGATTCGCCGATCAGCGATGATGTCGTGCGCCACTCGTCGGCCAGGGCCGCCTGCAACCCCGCGGCCAGCAGGGCCGCCGCCAGCAATGATTTGAGAAGCACCCGGCCAAGCGTCATCCACTGTCCTCTTCGCGATGCGTGCCATCATCCAGAAAGGCAATCTAGATGATTTGTCGCGCGTGAAAACCGCCATGCGCGGCTTTGTCGCCGCATATGCGATTTTCCTAACGAAAAAGCCGGGCTGAACCCGGCTTTTTCAAGGTCGTCGAGACGATATTTGGGTTATTGAGCAGGCGCCGGTGCTGGGGCGGCCGGAGCTGGTGCGGCGGGAGCCGCAGGTGCCGCCGGCTTGGCGGGAGCAGCCCCTTCGGCCGGCTTGGCCGGTGCGGCACCTTCAGCCGGCTTGGCCGGCGCCGTCGCGTCGGCGGCAGCGCCCGGCGCGGGCAGCGGCTTGGGATTGTCCGACAGCGTGCGCAGATAGGCGATGACGTTGGCGCGGTCCTCTTCCTTGGGCAGGCCGGCGAAGCCCATCGCCGTGCCTTTCACGAATTTCTTCGGCGAGGTGATGAAGTGGTTGATGTTGTCGTAGGTCCACTTCTCGGCGCCGCCCTTGGAAAACTCCTTCATGCCGGCCGAATAGGCGAAGCCCTCATGCGCGGCGACGGGGCGGTCGATGAGATCCCACAAATCCGGGCCGACCTTGTTGGGGCCGCCCTTCTCGCCGGAGTGGCAGGCCTGGCATTTCTTGAAGATGGCGGCGCCCTGTTCGACACTTGCGCTGGCCAGAAGATCTGCGATCGGCTTTTCGGCTGCTGCCGGCCCGGCGGGGCCGCCCTCGGCGGGCTCGGCGGCCTCGATGGCGAAGCCGGGCTTTTCCGGAGCGGGCGAGGCAAACAGCGCGTCCGACACGATGCCGACCGAGAAGACCACGAAAATGGTTCCGAGCAATCCGGCGAGCAGCTTGTTGACTTCGTTGGAATCCATACGCCCCTTGCTCCCTTTTCCGGCGGACCGATCCGTCCACTCCGTCCGTCGGTATCGAGACCTGCCCTCCAGAGCCGGTCAAATCGGGCGGAAACTAGGTCTTTTGCTCCGGCGTTGCAACACCTATAAGGGCGCTTCCAGTGAGACCTTTTGCCACTTTCCCCTCCTCGTTTCGAACGCCTTGCCAGACCGATGTCAACCTTGATCCTGATCCCCGCCCGCATGGCCTCGACCCGGCTCCCGGGCAAGCCGCTGGCCGACATATCCGGCGCCCCGATGATCGTCCACGTAGCGCGCCGCGCCGCCGAGGCCGGGCTTGGTCGTGTGGTGGTGGCGACCGACACGCAAAGCGTGGCCGAAGCGGTGCGGGCGCATGGTTTCGAGGCGGTGATGACGCGCTTGGATCATGAGTCGGGTTCGGATCGCATCCACGAGGCACTGTTGGCACTCGATCCCCGGGGCGAAGTCGAAACGATCGTCAATGTGCAGGGCGACCTGCCGACCATCGATCCCGGCATCATCGCCGCTTCGCTCAGGCCGTTCGACGACCCCTTGGTGGATATCGCCACGCTCGGCGTCGAGATCGTCCGCGAGGGGGAAAAGACCAATCCTAACGTCGTCAAGATCGTCGGGTCGCCGCTCACCGGCACGCGGTTGCGGGCGCTTTACTTCACCCGCGCCACGGCACCCTGGGGTGAGGGGCCGCTCTATCACCACGTCGGCCTATACGCCTATCGACGCGCGGCACTCGAGCGTTTCGTCGCGCTGAAGCCGTCGCCGCTTGAGCGCCGCGAGCGGCTGGAGCAGCTGCGGGCCCTGGAAGCCGGCATGCGCATCGACGCCGAGATCGTGCAGTCGCTGCCGCTTGGTGTCGACACCCCTGAAGACCTGGACCGTGCCAGGCAAATCCTTTCCAACTGAGATATCAGCATGCCTGAAAAGACCAATAGAATATCCTTCCAGGGCGAGCCCGGCGCCAATTCCGACACCGCCAGCCGCAACGTCTATCCCTCTATGGAGCCGTTGCCGTGCCCGACCTTCGAGGACGCGTTCAATGCCGTGGAGACCGGCAAGGCCGATCTTGCCATGATCCCGATCGAGAACACCATCGCCGGGCGCGTCGCCGACATCCACCACCTTCTGCCGGAATCGAAGCTGCACATCGTCGGCGAATATTTCCTGCCGATCCATTTCCAGCTGATGGTGCTGCCGGGCGTCAGGCGCGACGAGATCAAGACCGTGCACACCCACATCCACGCCCTCGGCCAATGCCGCAAATACATCCGCAAGAACGGGTGGAAGGGAGTGGTCGCCGGCGACACGGCGGGCGCCGCCAAGATGGTCTCCGAGGTCAAGGACCGCACCATGGCCGCGCTGTCGCCGGCGCTGGCAGCGACGCTCTACGGGCTCGACATCATCGAGGAGAATGTCGAGGACACCGACAGCAACGTCACCCGCTTCGTCGTCCTGACCAAAAGCAAGCAATGGGCCGAGCGCCCGTCACCCGACGTCAAGATGATGACGACCTTCATCTTTCGCGTCCGCAACGTGCCGGCCGCGCTCTACAAGGCCATGGGCGGCTTCGCCACCAACGGCATCAACATGACAAAGCTCGAAAGCTACCAGCTCGGCGCCTTCACGGCGACGCTGTTCTACGCCGACATCGAGGGCCACCCCGACGATCCGCTGGTCAAGCTGGCGCTCGACGAGCTGCGGTTCTTCTCGCGCGAAGTGCGGATCCTCGGTGTCTATCCAGCCAGCGAGTCACGCGAGCAGTGGAAGGTGGCGGATTGAGCTACCAGCCCAACGGCACGTAGTCGATCTCCATGAAGGTCTCGACCTCCGGCACCCAGCGGTCGCGCACGAAGGCGACATGGTCGGGATGGTCGTTGTACCTGGTGTAGGCGGCCTGGTCGGCGAACTCCATCGAGAAGCCGAACTGATAGTCGTTCTTCGGGCTGACCTGCCGCAATTGCTCGAAATGCGTGACGCCCCGGATCGCCGACAGGATTTTCCTGGCGTCGACGAGGAACCGCTTTTCCTCCAGCGAATGCGGTGGGTGCTTCAGCGTGAAGACGACGGTGTGACGGATCATTTGTCTCTCCTGCAATGACTTCGATGTTCGTTATTCGCTGTCGACCCAGGCGCGGATGAGGTGGTGCGCAATGGCGCCTTTCGGCGGCGTGACCAGATTGTCGGGGTGCGTTCGGTCCAGCATCAGGCGCACCTCGTCGCGCAAAAACCAGCGGCAGTCCTCCAGTTCGTTGAGATCGGCCTGGATGTCCTCGTTGAGCGGCTCGCCGAAGCATCCGATCATCAGCGAATAGGGGAACGGCCAAGGCTGGCTGGCGTGGTAGACGACGCGGCCGAGCCGGATGCCCGCCTCTTCCAGCGTTTCGCGGCGCACCGCCGCCTCGATCGTCTCGCCCGGCTCGATGAAGCCGGCAAGCGCCGAATACATGCCCGGCGCGAAATGCCGGCCGCGCCCGAGCAGGCATTTCTCCCGCGTCGTCGTCAGCATGATCGCTACCGGGTCGGTGCGCGGAAAATGCTCGGTGCCGCAATTGGGGCAATGCCGCTTGTAGCCACCGGCCCGCATCTGCGATTGCGTGCCGCATTTGCTGCAGAAGCGGTGGCTGGCGTGCCAGGCAAGCAGGGCGGCGCCCTGCGCCATCGCGCCGGCGGCCGCTTCGTCGATCAGCCCTTGCATATAGACCGAGCGGTAATCGATCGCCTTGACGGTTTCGGGCAGCTGTTCGGCATCGACGCCTGCCAGCACCGCCAGCACCGGCCCCTGTTCGGAAAAGCCGAGCAGCACGCCCTGGTCGACAGAAGGGCTGAAGGGCTCGCTTTCGGCGATGCCGAACCATGGGTCGAGGCGGCCGCCCTCGCCGGGCTTCAGCAGGAGCCTGCCGCCATTCATCAACAGCAGCCGCGTCATCGGATCGGCCAGCGCCTTGTCGACCGAATCGTCGGCGCGGTTCTCGGATTGCCGGTCGATCGTGTTGCCGGCAAAGCCGACGAACTGGCTCGGCTCGCGCACGGGCGCGTCAAACAGGCGGAAGGTCATGTGGACTCTGGTGCTTTGGGATGGACACGCTTGGGATGAACACGGCAAGGCTTATAGCGCTGCCCTTATCGTTTCGGCAAACCGGCGCAGGTCGGAACGCTGATAGGGCTCGCGCAGCCCGTGCCCCCAGACCGGGCCGGGCCAGCCGGGATCGCCCTCGGACCGTGCGATGATGTGGACATGCAGTTGGCGCACGATGTTGCCGAGCGCACCGGTGTTGATCTTGGTGCAGCCGCTCACCTTCTTCAGCGCCTGCGCCACCATATTGGTCTCGAAGGTCAGCATCGCCTGGTCGAGCGGCGTCATGTCGTGGATCTCCTCCGCGCCCGGCCGCTGCGGCACCAGGAGCAGCCATGGCCAACGGCGGTCGTTCATCACCCGCAATTCGCACAGCCCCAGCCACATCAATTGCTCGCTGTCGGCCTCCAGCCGGGCATCCAGCGTGAATCCGGCCTTCAGGCCCGGCAGCATCGGCGTTTCCCTTGCTTTTCTTGGTTTCCTCAAACCATGAACGCTAAAGCGGCTGCACCGGTGCTGCAAGCGAATCTGGTGGTTCGCGGTGCCGATTTGCCTGCGCACTTGCATTTCGTCGCGCAATTGCCGATATGGACAGCGGGAGGTTGGTGGTGGACGATCCACTCGCCAACCGGGTCAGGTCCGGAAGGAAGCAGCCCTAACGAGCCCGGAACGGGTCATTGTTCCAGCCTCCCACCTCATCGGCCCTCCTCGCGACATTGACGACGCATTGCAGCGCGGGCGAGACTATGCGCAGGAATCGGCGCCTGTGGGCGCGGCCTTTTGGAGCTTAACGGGCGAATGAGCGAAGCCGGAAATTCGGGCCCCGATAGTCTGGCGACGGGCAAGGCCGCTGCCTACCGCGTGCTGGCGCGCAAATACCGTCCGTCGAATTTTTCCGAACTCGTCGGCCAGGAGCCGATGGTGCGCACCCTCACCAACGCCTTTGCCACCGGCCGCATTGCCCAGGCCTGGATGCTGACCGGCGTGCGCGGCGTCGGCAAGACCACCACCGCGCGCATTTTGGCGCGTGCCCTGAACTATAAAACCGCCACCACGGATCAGCCCTCGGTCGACCTCGCCGTGCTTGGCGAGCACTGCCAGGCGATCATGGAAGGCCGCCATGTCGACGTCATCGAGATGGACGCCGCCTCGCACACCGGCATCGACGACATCAGGGACATCATCGAGCGCGTGCGCTATGCGCCGGTCTCGGCCCGCTACAAGGTCTACATCATCGACGAAGTGCACATGCTGTCGACGCAGGCCTTCAATGGCCTGCTGAAGACGCTGGAAGAGCCGCCGCCGCACGTCAAGTTCATCTTCGCCACCACCGAAATCCGCAAGGTTCCGATCACCGTCCTGTCGCGCTGCCAGCGATTCGACCTGAGGCGCATCGACGCTGGCGCGCTAGTCTCGCATCTCTCCTCGATCGCCGGCAAGGAAGGCATTTCGGTCGACGACGACGCGCTGGCGATGATCGCGCGCGCTGCGGAAGGTTCCGCCCGCGATTCGCTCTCCATTCTCGACCAGGCGATCGCCCATGGCGCCGGCTCGGTCAGCGCCGAGGCCGTGCGCGCCATGCTGGGGCTGGCCGACCGCGCCCGCATCGTCGATCTGTTCGAACATGTGATGAAGGGCGATGTGGCGGCAGCCCTTGGGGAGTTTCGCGCGCAATACGATACCGGCGCCGATCCGGCCGCCGTGCTCACCGATCTTGCCGAGTTCAACCATCTCGTCACCAGACTGCGCTTCGTGCCGACCGCGATGGACGATGCCTCGCTGTCGCAGGACGAGCGTCAGCGCGGTGCCGATTTCGCCCGGGCGTTGTCGGTCAGGGTGCTGTCGCGGACCTGGCAGATGCTGCTCAAGGGCATTCCCGAGGTGCAGTCCTCCAACAGGCCGGTCAGTGCCGCCGAAATGGTGTTGATCCGGCTGGCGCATGCCGCCGACCTCCCGACATTGGACGAGGCGCTGAGATCGCTGGAGAGCGGCGCCTCGGCAACTGGCGCCGCGCCGCGCCCGAACGGCGCGCCGATGAGCCCCGGCCCCGTGAATCCCGGCAATGGCGGCACTGGCGCCGGCGCCGTGGCGCAGGCGCGCATGCCTGGCGGCTCCGGCGGCGCGCAGACCATGCGGCTGGTCGAGGCCACGCCTACTCCGACTGCATTCGTCGCGCCCCCGCAGCCGGCGCCGGAGACGCAAGCCGTACCGCTGAAATCGCTGGCCGACATCGTTGCCCTTGCCGACGCGAAACGCGACATTGCCTTCAAGGTGCTGATCAAGAGCTGCATCCGCCTCGTGCGCATCGAACCGGGCCGCATCGACGTAAGCCTGACCGACGATGCGCCCAAGATGCTGCTCAACGACCTGACGACGAAGCTACGCGCCTGGACCGGCCGCAACTGGCTGGTGTCGCTGTCGAAGGAGGAGGGCGGCCAGACGCTGGCCGAGATGGAATCGACGAAGCGTGAAAACGCTTTCCTCGATGCCAGGAACGACCCGACCGTGGCCTCCATCCTGGCCCGCTTTCCCGGCGCCAAGATCATCGATGTGCGCATTCCCGACACGCCCGACGCCGACGCGAGCGAGGCCGAAATGCCGGTCGAGCCGCCGGCCGATGACGACGAACCCTGATATCCAGCACTAATCCGCAAAGGATCGGACCATGAAAGATATTCTCGGCCTGATGGGCAAGGCGAAGGAAATGCAGGCCAAGTTCCAGGCCATGCAGGATGAGATTGCCACGGTCGAAGCCCTCGGTCAGGCCGGCGGCGGCCTGGTCAGCGTCACGCTGAGCGGAAAATTCGATATCAAGTCGCTGAAGATCGACCCGTCCTTGTTCAAGGAGGACGACGTCGAAATCCTCGAGGATTTGATTCTTGCCGCGCACAATGACGCCAAGGCCAAGGTCGAGCAGATCATGCAGGAAAAGACCAAGGCGCTGACCGCCGGCCTGCCCATTCCCCCGGGAATGAAACTGCCTTTCTGATGCATGTAGCCCAAAAGCATGCCCACGGGCTCGGCCCTGAGGGTGGGCAGGCAACGATATGCATGAAAGCAGAGACCGGCGCCCATGATCGACGAGCCGTCCGAAAGACTGATCGAGCAGCGTATCCGCAACAGGATCTACGAGATTCTGGAAATCCTCGCCGATTGCGACGCCGGGGTCGATCTCGTCGGCATCAAGGGCTACTTCAACCTGTTCGAGGATTTCGTGCATCGGCCGTCGATCGAGGCCGGCACGTCGGCGCTTTCAAGGGACGAACGCGCGATCGTGCTGGAAATCGCCGAATTCCTGGAGGCGGCCTCCGAAACAAATCCTGATTTCACCAAGGCCGAGTTCATCGACAGCGACTGGCCGGGCAAGATCGCGCCGACGGCCAGGGAGGCGCGGGCGCTGTTTCTCAGGCGCGGCCTGTTTTCAGAGAAGATCGAAGAGATCGAGCCCGGCCGGCCGGCAGCAATCGCCGCCGGGCAATAGGCCGTTTTGGAACGCATGGCGCGGTCTTGCCGGGAAAAGCACTTGGCGTTTCCCCAAGGGAATTGCGGCAAAACGAAGAGAGAACGGTCATCATCCATGTGAAACGATGGCTCGATCTATCTGGAAAGCCTCGATTTTGTGTCAATTCGGCAACAGTATGCCGTTAATAACGTTTTGGCCATCATTTTGCCCGAAAGTGTCTCATTCTTGCCGCAGCCTGGGGCGGGCGTTGAAGTGAGAGGGTTACCTGTTGACCGCGATGCGATGGAAGACGCCGCTGTTGCTCGGCGTCATTACGTCTCCCCTTTTCTTGGCCGCTTGCAGCCAGACAACCTCGCACGGCATGTCCGTCGCCAGCCTGACCGACGCCATCACGCCGAGCTTTCTGAGTTCGCGCGCCTACAGTCACACGCCGAAGGACAGGGAATGCCTGGAACGGGCGATGTTCTTCGAATCCAACCGGTCGAGCCGCGACGGCATGATCGCGGTCGGCACGGTGGTGATGAACCGGCTGCGCTCGGGCAACCATGGCAGCACCATCTGCCAAGTGGTCGGTGAGCCCGGGCAATTCGCGCCGGGCGTCATGACCAGATCGATGAATTCGCGCGCAATGCCCGATGTCGAAGAGGCCGCTGACGCCGTGCTCAAGGGCGAGCGCAAGACCAAGCTCAAGAACACGATGTATTTCCACACCGCCGGCCTGCGCTTCCCCTACAAGAACATGCACTACACCATGGTTGCCGGCGGCAACGCCTTCTACGAGAAGCGCGGCCGCAACTGGCAGCCGCTGCCGGATGAGCCGATGATTGCCTCGGCCGAGCAGCCGGCGGCGTTGCCGGGGGTACCCGCGACACGGGTCGCATCCATCGAGACAGTGCGCCCGGCCAAGGCATCAGTTCGCAACGCTCCAGCCCAGCAAGTCTACATGACCGCCGCGGCGGAACCGGCGGCCAAGCCGGAGCCCGTCCGTACCGCCCCCGCGCAGCAGACCTATCTGACCGCGGCCGCGGCGCCGACGGCAAAATCCGCGCGGGTCTCGGCGAAGCCGGTGGAAGTTGCCATGCAGGAGCCGATGGAAGAGCCGGATGCCGCCCGTTTTGGCGGAACCCTGAACAGCGGAACCTCGAACAAACGGGTCATCTCCTCGATCCAGGACGCTCCACAGGAAGCCTCGATGGGATTCCAGTCGACGCCTGAAAACACCGATGCCATAGGCGCGATGATTGTCAGCCAGGGCCGCCCGCTCGAAACAAACTAATTCTCGCATGGCAGCATGGCGAACCGTGCGTCGACGGGGGATGTTTCAAAGCGCTCTGAAAAATCCTAGATCAGAGCGATGTCCAAGCGAATCGCCGGTCCCGAGATCGAACGCCTGATCCAGCTCCTGGCCAAGGTGCCGGGGCTTGGCCCCCGTTCGGCCAGGCGCGCCGCGCTGCACCTGATCAAGAAGAAGGAACAGCTGCTTTCGCCGCTGGCCGCCGCCATGGGCGAGGCCGCCGACAAGGTGCGCATCTGCTCGACCTGCGGCAATGTCGACACCTCGGACCCCTGCATGATCTGCACGGACCCACGCCGCGATGCCGCCACCCTGATCATCGTCGAGGACGTCTCTGATCTCTGGGCGCTGGAGCGGGCGGCGGCGATGAACGTGCGCTACCATGTGCTCGGCGGCACGCTGTCGCCGCTCGACGGCATCGGCCCGGACCAGCTCAACATCCGCTCGCTGATCGATCGCGTCGCCGGCGGCGAAATCAAGGAAATCATCCTCGCCGTCAACGCGACGGTCGAGGGCCAGACCACCGCGCACTACCTCACCGATCAGCTCTCCGGTTTCGAGGTCAAGATAACGCGGCTGGCGCACGGCGTGCCGGTCGGCGGTGAGCTCGACTATCTCGACGAAGGCACGCTGGCCGCGGCACTGCGCTCGCGGACGGCGTTTTGAGGCGTTCCTGGAGATGATTGCCACAGAACGCGACCTTCGCAAATTTAGTCTTGCATTCTTTCTAGCCGCACTCCTCGCCGTCTTCCTCACCATCCCCGCTTCCGCCGCCAAGATCGACGACCAGTTCCGTGCCTGGCTTCAAACCGACCTCTGGCCGGACGCCAAGGCGAAAGGCGTCTCCAAGCAGACTTTCGACGCCGCCTTCAGCGGCGTGAAGCCGAACCTCAAACTCCCCGACCTTGTCATGCCGGGCGAGAAGCCGAAGACGCCGCAGAAGCAGCATCAGGCCGAGTTCGGATCGCCCGGCGCCTATTTCGCCGAGAAGACGGTTCGTGCGGTGACATCAGGTGGACGCGCCCGCGAAGCCGCCAACGCCCGCACGCTTGCCTCGATCGAGAAGCGCTATGGCGTGCCGGGCGAAATCCTTCTGGCGATCTGGGGCCGCGAAACCGGCTTCGGCGCGGCGAAGATGCCCTACGACGCCTTCGAGGTGCTGGGCACCAAGGCGTTCATGTCGACGAAAAAGGATTTCTTCCGCACAGAACTGCTGGCGGCGCTGGAAATCGTCGAGCGTGGGCTGGCGCCGGTCGGCGCGATGAAATCGTCCTGGGCCGGCGCGCTCGGGCAGCCGCAATTCATGCCGACCTCTTTCCTCAAGCATGCCGTCGATTTCGACGGCGACGGCCGCGTCGACATCTGGAATTCGACGCCCGATGTGCTGGCTTCGATCGCCAATTATCTTGTCCACTACGGCTGGGTGAGGGGACGCAGCTGGGGTTTCGAGGTGATGGTGCCCCAGAGCGTCTCCTGTTCGCTGGAGGGTCCGGACCAGGGCAAAAAGATTGCGCAATGGGCCGCCATGGGCATCGAGCGCGTCGGCGGCAAAGCGTTCCCGGCAAGCGAGCTGAAGGCGGAAGGTTTCCTGCTGATGCCGGCCGGGCGCAGCGGTCCGACCTTCATCGCGACCCCCAATTTCTACGTGCTGAAGGAATACAACACCAGCGACCTCTATGCGCTGTTCATCGGCCATGGCGCCGACCGCATCGCCCATGGCGACCAGAATTTTACCGGTGGCTGGGGTCCGGTCGGCGATCTCCACCGCTCCGATATCGCCGCCCTGCAGCGTGCCTTGGAAGCCAAGGGCTATGATGTCGGCAGCGCCGACGGCCTGCCTGGCTTCAAGACCCGCCGCTCGATCGGTAGATGGCAGGAAAAGAATGGCCAGGCCGCCACCTGTTTTCCCGATGCCGGCCTCGTCGCGGCGCTGAAATAGCTTCGAATTTAGCAGATTTTTTCTCGATCGGTGCCTCGATTGGCTGATGTATGCGTCGACACGC
This sequence comes from Mesorhizobium sp. B2-3-15, assembly GCF_006442875.1. Classification (NCBI taxonomy): domain Bacteria; kingdom Pseudomonadati; phylum Pseudomonadota; class Alphaproteobacteria; order Hyphomicrobiales; family Phyllobacteriaceae; genus Mesorhizobium; species Mesorhizobium sp. B2-3-15. Next base: position 187,938 of record NZ_VFVO01000002.1, read on the forward strand.
CCGCCCGCCATTCTGGTCCAATGAACCGTCGCATAAATGCTCGTTGCCCACCGCTGGGCCGCCGGATATGCTGTTGACCAACTGGACAAAAACCACGACGTTAGTGGGGCAGAGGCTCTCGTCGAGCCTTGAAAGAACACCGCAATCCTGAGCCGGGAACTCAGGTCAACAAACAACAAAACAGGGAACAATCATCATGATGATGGAAAAGCTTGCTCTACGATCCCGCATCCTGCTTGCGGGCGCCGCCATGTCGGCGCTGCTTCTGGCCGGAGCGCCGGCTGGTGCGGTCACCCCCGCCGATACGCTTGTCGAAGGTTTTGCCATCGACGACATCATCTCGATGGATCCGGGCGAGGCGTTCGAGCTGTCGACCGCCGAAGTCACCGGCAACACCTATGACCTTCTTGTCCGCCTCGACCTCAGCGACACTTCCAAGGTCAAGCCCGATCTCGCCGAAAGCTGGACCGTCTCCGACGATGGTCTGACCTATACGTTCAAGCTCAAGCCGGGCCTGAAATTCGCCTCCGGCAACCCGATCACCGCCGCCGATGTCGCCTGGTCGTTCGAGCGCGCCGTCAAGCTGGACAAGAGCCCGGCCTTCATCATCGATCAGTTCGGCATCAGCGGCGACAACGTCACCGAGAAGGCCAAGGCGGTCGACGACACAACCTTCCAGTTCACCGTCGACAAGGCCTATGCGCCAAGTTTCGTGCTGAACTGCCTGTCGGCCACCGTCGCTTCCATCGTCGACGCCAAGCTGGTCAAGGAACATGTCGCGGCGGTGACGCCGAGCGCCGACTACAAATGGGACAACGACTTCGGCAACGCCTGGCTGAAGACGGGCTACGCCGGCTCGGGCGTCTACAAGCTGCGTGAATGGCGTGCCAACGAGGCGGTCGTCATGGAGCGCAACGACAATTATTACGGCGAAAAGGCCAAGCTCGCCCGCGTCATCTACCGCAACATGAAGGAAAGCTCGGCGCAGCGCCTGGCGCTCGAAGCCGGCGACATCGACGTTGCCCGCAACCTCGAGCCGAACGACCTCGACGCCATCGCCAAGAATGCCGACCTCACCACCACCAGCGCGCCGAAAGGCACCGTCTACTACATCAGCCTCAACCAGAAGAACCCGAACCTCGCCAAGCCCGAGGTCCGCCAAGCCTTCAAATACCTGGTCGACTATGATGCCTTGAGCACGACCATCCTCAAAGGCATCGGCGAGATCCACCAGACCTTCCTGCCCAAGGGCGTTCTGGGCGAACTGGACGAGAACCCGTTCAAGCTCGATGTCGCCAAGGCCAAGGAACTGCTGGCCAAGGCCGGCCTGCCCGACGGCTTCAGCGTCACCATGGACGTGCGCACCGGCCAGCCGACCACCGGCATGGCGGAATCCATCCAGCAGACGCTCGGCCAGGCCGGCATCAAGCTGGAGATCATCCCCGGCGACGGCAAGCAGACGCTGACCAAATACCGTGCCCGCAACCACGACATCTATATCGGCCAGTGGGGCCAGGACTATTTCGATCCGAACTCCAATGCCCAGACCTTTGCCTCGAACCCGGACAATTCGGATGCTGGCAAGTCGAAGACGCTGGCATGGCGCAATGCCTGGGACATTCCGGACCTGACCAAGCAGACGGAAGCAGCCCTGCTCGAGAAGGATTCTGGCAAGCGCGCCGACATGTACAAGGATCTCGAAAAGAAGATCCTCGACACCAGCCCCTTCGTCGTCATCCACCAGCAGCTGGAAGTCGCCGGTCTGCGCAAGAACCTCAAGGGCTTCGCGCTTGGTCCGAGCTTCGACACCAACTTCGTCGGGCCGGTCTCCAAGGAATAGCGTTCGCGGACACGCCCGCATGAGCGCGATTGAAAACGAGGGCGGGCGCGGCAGCGCCCGCGCCGTAGCCCTTGCATCTTCGCTTGGCCGATTCCTGGTCATTGCGGTGACGACCTATCTTGGTCTTCTCGCGGTCACCTTCTTCATTGGCCGTGTCATCCCGATCGACCCGGTGCTGGCCGTTCTCGGCGACCGGGCACCCGCCAATGTCGTGGAGCGCACGCGCCGCGAGATGGGCCTCGACCTGCCGTTGATCGAGCAGTTCTACATCTATGTGAAACATGCGCTGGGCGGCGATTTCGGCACCTCGGTTCTGACCACCAACCCTGTCATGACCGATATCCGCCGCGCTCTTCCGGCAACCACGGAACTGGCGACGTTGGGGACACTGATCGGCGCGTTGTTCGGTGTGCCACTCGGGGTGCTGGCCGCGGTCAAACGCGGCAGCTTCGTCGACCAGGTCGTGCGCATCATCGGCCTGATCGGCTATTCCGTACCCATCTTCTGGCTGGGTCTGCTGGCCCTGGTGCTGTTCTACGCCAAACTGCAATGGGTGGCCTTCCCTGCACGGCTCGATGTCGTCTACGAATACACTTTCACGCCGATCACCGGTTTCTACCTGCTCGACTCCGCCATGCAGGGACAGTGGGACGTCTTTTACGACGCCTTCCGTCACATCATCCTGCCGGCCTCGCTGCTCGGCTATTTCTCGCTGGCCTACATCAGTCGCATGACGCGCTCGTTCATGCTCAACGAACTCGCCCAGGAATATGTCGTCGCCGCGCGCGCCAAGGGCCTGTCGGAAACCCGCATCATCTGGGGCCACGCGCTGCGCAATGCCGCCGTGCCGATGGTGACCGTGATCGCGTTGTCCTATGCCGGGCTGCTCGAGGGCTCGGTGCTGACCGAGACCGTCTTCTCCTGGCCGGGCATCGGCCTCTACATCACCAACTCGCTGCAGAACGCCGACATGAATGCCGTTCTCGGCGGTACCATCGTCATCGGCTCGGTGTTCATCGCCATCAATCTTCTGTCCGACCTGCTTTATCGTGTGCTCGACCCGAGGACGAAGACAGGATGAGTAGAGGTATTGCACTTTCGGGCTTGGCTGCGGCTAATCACCCCCACTCCGGCCCTTCGGGCCACCTCTCCCCCTGCCCGGGGGAGAGGAAAACGCGGTCGCAGGCTTGGCGCCTTTCCTCTTCCCCGTCGAACGGGGGAGAGGTGGTCTGCGAAGCAGACCGGAGTGGGGGTCGACAGCTTAAAGAGGCATCGTCATGACCGCCTCCGACGCCCGCACCTTCTCCCGTCGCGAATGGCTGCTCAGCGAGCGGCCGGCATCGCGCTTGCAGGCAAGGCTCGGCCGCGCCTATGTCGCTTGGCGGCGCTTTTCCGCCAACCGGTTGGCCTTTGTCGGCCTGCTGATCATCATCGCCCTGCTGCTCGTCGCCGTCCTTGCCGGTGTGCTTGCGCCGTATTCGCCGACCTTCGGTGACCTGAAGAACGCGCGGCTGCTGGCGCCAAGTGCGCAGCACTGGTTCGGCACCGACGACCTCGGCCGCGACATCTATTCGCGCATCCTCTACGGCTCCCGCTGGACGCTTTATGTCGTCGTCCTGGTCGCCATCATCGCCGCTCCCATCGGTCTCCTGGTCGGCACCGTCGCCGGCTATGCCGGCGGCTGGACCGATGCCATACTGATGCGCATCACCGACATCTTCCTTGCCTTCCCCAAGCTGGTGCTGGCGCTGGCCTTCGTCGCCGCCCTTGGCCCCGGCATCGAGAACGCCGTGCTGGCGATCGCCATCACCTCCTGGCCGCCCTATGCGCGCATCGCCCGCGCCGAGACGCTCACCGTGCGCAACTCGGACTATATCAAGGCCGTGCAATTGATGGGCGCCTCGCCTTTCCGTATCGTGCTTCGCCACATCATGCCATTGTGCATCTCCTCGCTGATCGTCCGCGTGACGCTCGACATGGCGGGCATCATCCTGACGGCCGCGGGCCTCGGCTTCCTCGGCCTTGGCGCGCAGCCGCCGCTGCCGGAATGGGGCACCATGATCGCTTCGGGTCGCCGCTTCATCCTCGACCAATGGTGGGTGGCTGGTGCGCCGGGCTTCGCCATCCTCATCGTCAGCCTCGGCTTCAACCTGCTTGGCGACGGCCTGCGCGACGCACTCGATCCCCGCAGCGGTGACCAATGAGTGGCCCCCCTGATCAGCAGCGATCCAAGAGCACGCTTCTCGACGTCGAGGATCTGCGCGTCACCTTTCCGACCCGCACCGGCATGATCGAGGCGGTGCGCGGCGTTTCCTTTTCGCTTGGCCGCGAACGCCTCGGCATCGTCGGCGAGTCCGGCTCGGGCAAGTCGCAGACAGGCCGCGCCATCATGGGCCTGACACCGCCGCAGGCCCGCATATCGGCCAATAAATTGACTTTCGACGGCATCGACCTGCTCGGCATCTCGCCGCGCCAACGCCGGGCGCTGCGGGGCAACCGCATCGCCATGATCCTGCAGGACCCGAAATATTCGCTCGATCCGGTGATGAGCATCGGCCGCCAGATCGTCGAGACGCTGCGCACCCACGAAAAGGTCGGCAAGGCCGAGGCGCGCGAGCGCGCGCTGGCCATGCTCGAGGCGGTGCAGATCCGCGATCCCAAACGCGTCTTCGACCTGCATCCGCACGAAGTGTCGGGCGGCATGGGCCAGCGCGCCATGATCGCCATGATGCTGATCGCCGGACCGGAAATGATGATCGCCGACGAGCCGACCTCGGCGCTCGACGTCACGGTGCAGCTCGACGTGCTCGGCATCCTCGACAGGCTGGTCGCGGAGCGCGGCATGGGGCTGATCTTCATTTCGCACGATCTGCGCCTGGTCTCGTCCTTCTGCGACCGCGTCATCGTCATGTATGCCGGCAAGGTCGTCGAGCAGCTCAAGGCGTCGGAATTGAGTCAGGCCCAGCATCCCTACACGCGGGGGCTGCTCAACTGCATGCCAAAAATCGGCGCCGACCGTCACCCGCTGCCGGTGCTCGACCGCAAGCCGGAGTGGGCGGCATGACTTCTGCGATTGCCGTCGACAGGCTGGAGGTGATCTTCGACCGCTTCCGCGCGCTGAAGGGCGTCAGCCTCGACGTGCAGCAGGGCGAATCCTTCGGCCTGGTCGGCGAATCCGGCTCGGGCAAATCGACATTGCTGCGGGCCATAGCCGGCCTCGCGCCGGTCGCCTCGGGCAGCATCACAGTCAATGGCAAGGCGCTCGGCGCGCGCCGCGACAAGGCCTTTTACCGCGAAGTGCAGATGGTCTTTCAGGATCCTTACGGCTCGCTGCACCCGCGCCAGACCGTCGACCGCCTGCTGCAGGAGCCGCTCGCCATCCATGGTTTTGCCGATGGCGAAAAGCGGATCGAACGCGCGCTCGACGAGGTCGGCCTCGGCAACGGCTTTCGTTTCCGTTACGCGCACCAGCTTTCCGGCGGTCAGCGCCAGCGCGTGGCGATCGCGCGCGCGCTTATCCTCGAGCCCTCGATCCTGCTGCTCGACGAGCCGACCTCGGCCCTCGACGCCTCGGTGCAGGCGGAAGTCCTCAACCTGCTGGAGGAAGTCCGCCGGCGGCGCAAGCTGACCTTCCTGATGGTCAGCCACGACCTCGCCATCATCACCCATATGTGCGAGCGGCTGATGGTGATGCAGGAGGGCGAGGCGGTGGAGAATCTGGTGGCCAACGATCTCGTCGAGCGCCGTGTGACGAAGGATTATACGCGCAACCTGTTGCGGGCCAGCGACGGGTTTGTGAGAACGGCTCCCGAGCAGATCTGACGATAGTTCTCCGCGTCACGCCAAGGAGCTCGACCTCGCCTTAAGTTTCCGCAACGGCGGCGACGTCTACCTCGCCGCCCTGTTCCCGCTTCGGCTCCTTGATCCTGAACCACGTCACATAAAGCGCCGGCAGGAACAAGAGCGTGATCGCGGTACCCGCGATGATGCCGCCCATCATCGCATAGGCCATCGGCCCCCAGAACACTTCGCGCGCGATCGGGATCAGCGCCAGGCTGGCCGCGGCCGCCGTCAGTGCGATCGGCCGCATGCGGTGCTCCGTTGCCTCGATGACCGCGGCCCAGCGATCCCTGCCCTCGGCGACAAGGTCCTCGATCTGCACGATCAGGATGACCGAGTTGCGGATCAGGATGCCGATCAGCGCCAAGACGCCGAGAATGGCGACGAAGCCCAGCGGAGCCCCGCTTGGCACCAGGGCCGCGACCACGCCGATCAGCCCGAGCGGCGCCACCGCCACCACCAGGAACAGGCGCTGGAAGCTCTGCAACTGCACCATCAGGATGGTCGCCATGACGAACAGCATCAGCGGCACCACGGCCGCGATCGGCCCCTGGCTCTTGGCGCTTTCCTCGACCGAGCCGGCGGTCTCGACCGAATAGCCGGCCGGCAGCTTGGCGATGAAGGCGTCGACCGACGGTTTCAACTCGTTGACGACGGTCGCCGGCAGCACGTCGCCGACCAAGCCGGCGCGCACGGTGATGGTCGGGATGCGGTCGCGTCGCCATACGGTGGGCTGCTCCAGATCGTAGCGAAAATTGGCCACCGCGGCGAGTGGGATCGCCTCGCCATTTCCGGTCGGCAACTGGATGTTTTGCAGCGTCTCGATCGAGCCGCGCTCGGCCTCGCGCGAGCGAGCCACGACGTTGATCAGGTACGTCGCGTCACGCACCTGCGTGATCGTCGCGCCGCCCACCGTGCTGTTCAGCGTGCTGGCGATGTCGGACGAGGTGATGCCGAGTTGGCGCGCCTTGTCCTGCAGCACGTGGACCCTCAGCACACGCTGCGGTTCATTCCAGTCGAAAGTCGGCGCCGCGAGTTTCGGATTGACCGAGATCACGCCGGCGAATTGCTGCGCCAGTTCTCGCACCGTCTGGATGTCGGGGCCGCCGACGCGGTACTGCACAGGCCGCCCGACCGGCGGTCCGAGTTCAAGCGGCTTGACGAAAGCGTCGGTGCCGACAAACTCCGCGCGCAGCAGTTTCTCCAGCGCCGGCTTCACCCGGTTGCGCGCCTCGATGCTCTTGGTGACGATCACCGTCTGGCCGAAATAGGGATTGGCGGGCTGCACGTCATAGGCCAGTACGAAGCGCACGGCGCCCTGACCGATATAGGAGGAAAAGTGGTCGATGTCGGGATTGCCGACCAGCGCCCGCTGTTCGAAGCGCTCCATCTGGTCGCGCGTTTCGGTAATCGAGGAGTTCTGTGGCAGGTTCCAATCGACGATCAGCTCCGGTCGGTCGGAAGGTGGGAAGAACTGCTGCTGCACCAGGCCGAAGCCGGCGATCGAGGCGGCGAACAGAAGCACGGTCACGATGATCGTCAGCCAGTGATGGCGCACCGAGCCGACAAGGACACGCCGGAACAGTGACGTGAAGCGCCCTGGCTGGTCGTGATGCTTGGTCTTCATTGTCGCCGGCAGGATGGTCACGCCGAGCAGCGGCGCAAACAGCACCGCCACGATCCATGACACCAGCAGCGACACCGCGATAACGACGAACAAGGTGAAGGTGTATTCGCCGGCAGCACTCGAGTTGAGCCCGATCGGGATGAAGCCCGCGACCGTCACCAGCGTGCCGGTCAGCATCGGGAAGGCGGTCGAGGTGTAGACATGGGTCGCCGCCTTGCGCAGGCTGTCGCCGACCTCCAGCCGCGCCACCATCATTTCGACCGCGATCATCGCGTCGTCGACCAGCAGCCCGAGCGCGATGATCAGAGCGCCGAGCGAAATGCGCTGCAGCGATATCCCCAGATATTCCATGACCGTGAAGGTGATGGCCAGCACTAGCGGGATCGACAGCGCCACCACGAAGCCGGCGCGCATGCCAAGGCTGATGAACGAGACGGCAAGCACGATCGCCACCGCCTCGAACAGCGCACGCGTGAACCCTGAGACCGCCTCCTCGACGATGACGGGCTGGTCGGCTACCAGATGCACGCCGACGCCGACCGGCAGGTCGGCCAGCACCTTGTTCATCTCCTCATGAAGCGCCTCGCCGAATTTGAGCAGATTGGCGTTGGGCTTCATGCCGATGGCAAGCCCGATCGCGTTCTGGCCGTTGAAGCGGAACAAGGCCGTCGGCGGGTCGGCATAACCGCGCGTGATAGTCGCCACGTCGCTCAGCCGGAAGAACCGATCGTTGACGCGCAGGTTGATCGCGCGCAGGCTCTCCTCGGAGGTGAACTGGCCGCCGACGCGCACGCTGATGCGCTCCGGCCCGGACTGAATGACGCCGGACGGGGTGATCGCATTCTGGGCCTGCAGGCTGGCGACGATTTGCTGCTGGTTGAGGCCAAGCGCCGCTATCTGGCGGGTCGAGAATTCGAGATAGATGGCCTCGTCCTGCGCGCCGACCAGATCGACCTTGCCGGCATTGGGCACGGTCAGGATCTTGGTCCTGACATCCTCCACATAGTCGCGCAACTGGCGTGGCGTCAGCCCGTCTGATGTGAAGGCATAGATGTTGCCGTAGACATCGCCGAAGCGGTCGTTGAAGAACGGTCCCTGCACGCCTTGCGGAAACTGCGCCTTGATGTCGTTGACCATGTTGCGCACCTGAAGCCAGTTCGGCACGACGTCGCGCGCCTTGGTGGTGTCCTTCAGGTTGACGAAGATGACGGTCTGGCCGGCGGTGGTGACGGATCTGGTGAAGTCGAGACTGTCGAGCTCCTCGAGCTTTTTCTCGATGCGATCGGTCACCTGCTGCACCGTCTCCTTGACCGAGGCACCCGGCCAGTTGGCCTGGATGATCATGGTCTTGATGGTGAAGTTGGGATCTTCCTCGCGGCCGAGATTGAGATAGGAAAATACGCCGGCCACCACGAAGACCAGCATGAAATACCAGACCAGCGAGCGGTGGTTGAGCGCCCAGTCGGAGAGGTTGAAGCCCTTCATGAGGCCCCTCCCGCGGGCACTTTGACCTTCTGGCCGTCGACGAGGCTGTGAACGCCGGCAGTGACGACGCGCATGCCGGCTTCGAGCCCGTCCGCCACGGTGAAGGTGCCTCCAGACTTCGAAGCGACCTTGATATCGCGCGCGCTCACGCTCGACGTCTTTGGATCGACGATCCACACTTTTTCAGAACCGTTTTTTTCGAGCAGCGCCGAGATGGGCAGTTCGATCGTTGGTACGACCTTGGTCATCCGGGTCGCGGTTACCGTCGAACCGAGCCTGAAGGCTTGCGGCGGATTGGTGAGCGTCAGCTTGACGCGCCGGGTGCGGGTCGAGCCCTCGGACTGGGGCGCGATCTCGCGCAGCTTGGCCTCTGTCTGGATTGTCGGCAGCGACTGCAAGATGACCTGGAAGGGCGTGCCGGCCGAGAGATCGCTGGTCAACTGGTCGGGAATATCGACAACCGCTTCACGCGGGTCCGAGCGTGCCACGGTGACGACCGTCTGGCCCGGTGAGACGGTTTGGCCGACCTCCGCGCCGACGGCGGTGACGACGCCGTCGAAATCCGAGAACAGCCTGGCGTAGCCGAGCTGCTCCTGGGACTTGGCCAGCGAAGCCTTGGCCCGCTCGACGCTGGCTTCCGCGGCTTTGCGTGCCTGCTGCGCGGCATCGAAGACGGACTGCGACGTATTGGCCGAGGTGAGCAACTGGCGCTGGCGCTCCTCGCTGGCCGCGGCATTGGCGAACTGCGCCTGCGCATTGGAGAGTTCGGCCCTGGCCGCCTGGACGGCCAGCTCCAGCGCGGTCGGGTCGAGTGCCGCGATCGTCGTGCCCTTGCTGACGATGTCGCCGACCTTGACGTCGCGCGAGACGACGCGACCGAGCAGTCGGAAGGCAAGATCGGCACTGACCTGTGGTTCGACCGAGCCGGCGAAACCGAAGATCTGGGTGGTGCGCGGCTCGACCACGACCGACAGCACCGGCCGGACGATCTCCGGCGGTTTTTCCTCCGATTTCGAACAGGCTGCGAGCGTGCCAAGCGCGGCAAGGCCAAGCAGGAGCCGCTTCATTGCGCCGCTCCCGATATTTCGACTGTCTGGCCGGGGCTGAGCAATTGCCCGCCTGATGTAACGACGCTCTGGCCTTCGTTAAGTCCCTTGGCAATGACGACGGTACCCGAATCGAACGCCAGCACCTCGACCGGCGTCGTCGCGACTGCCTTGGTCGCGGGATCGACGATCCAGACCGCCGGCTTGCCGGAGCTGGATGTCAGGGCCTGCCAGGGCAACAGGATCGCCTTCGCCGGCTTGGCGCCGACCGAGCCGATGACGGCCGCCCCAAGCGGCATGCCGGCGGGCGTCTCGGGAATGGCTACCTTGACCCTTATCGAGCCCGAAGCCGGGTCGACCGCCGGTGAGATCTCGCGCACCTTGCCCGTTGCTCTGACCTGCGGATCGGATAACAGCGTGATCGTCACCGCCGGCGAGGCCGGCGTCCTGGCGACCAGCGTCTCCTGCACGTTGAACACGGCGTCGCGGTCGCCGTCCTCGGCAACGGTGAAGACGGTCTGCGCCGCCTGCACCACCTGGCCGGCTTCGACCTGGCGGGCGGTGATCACGCCGGCGGCACCGGCCTTGAGTTCGGTGAAAGACAGGTTCTGCCGGGCATTGGCGAGCGCGCTCTGCGCGGCATCGACGCTGCCTTGCGCCACCTTCAGTGCCTGGTCGGCCGCGTCATAATCGCGCCTGGTGGTGAAACCCTGGGCAAGCAGCGTCTTTTGCCGCTCGAAAGTGGCCGCGGCCTGGGTCAGTTGCGCCTGCGCGGCATCGAGATCGGCCTGCGCCGATCGCAGATCGGATTCCTGCTCCTGCGGATCGATGCGGGCAAGCACTGTCCCCTGATCGACATGCTGGCCGACATCGACAAGCCGCTCGGCGACGCGTCCGCCAACCCGGAACGAAAGATTGTTCAGCGTGCGCGCCGCGATCACCCCGGTCAGCGAGGTTCTCGGCGCATAGTCGGCCATCGCCACCGTTTCGGTGCGCACCATGACCGGCAGCTTCTTGTCCGCCGCCGCCTGCTTTTGGCAACCGGCGAGCAGCGCCAGGGCCGTGCAGGCGAGAATTGAAGCGGCTGGAAAAGACAAAAGGCTGGGAGTTTTGGCGGATGGCGGCGAGACGGACGATGTCACGTTCCTGCTCATGGCTCCCCTCGGCCGCGCGCCGGTCGCTGATCGCGGTCCCTCGCGGATAACAGGAGGATAGTCGATCCCGAAAAAAAGGAAACCGGTCTCGTAGACGTATCGCCGGACTGGTTAAGTCAGGCCCAATCGACCCTGCGATGGTGCCGGCTTGAGGAAAACCTGAAATAAGGCCAGAAGGGAACTCAACGGCATCAAACAGAACGGGCGCCGGCCCGGTGAGGGATATGATGAAGAACTCCGCCATTTCCGAACGCAAGAACCAGTCGATCTCGCGCGGCGTCGGCATGACCACGCAAATCTACGCCGACCGGGCCGAGAATTCGGAGATCTGGGATGTCGAGGGCCGCCGCTATATCGACTTCTCCTCGGGCATCGCCGTCGTCAACACCGGCCATCGCCATCCCAAGGTGATCGAGGCGGTCAAGGCGCAACTCGACCGCTTCACCCACACCTGCCACCAGGTCGTGCCTTACGAGAGCTATGTGCGGCTGGCCGAACGGCTGAACGCCATGCTGCCCGGCAAGTTCGAGAAGAAGACGATCTTCGTCACCACCGGCGCCGAGGCGGTGGAGAATGCCATCAAGATCGCTCGCAACGCCACCGGCCGCCAGGCCGTCATCGCCTTCGGCGGCGGCTTCCACGGCCGCACCTTCATGGGCATGGCGCTGACCGGCAAGGTCGTGCCCTACAAGGTTGGCTTCGGCGCCATGCCGGGCGACGTCTACCACGTGCCGTTCCCCGTGCAACTGCATGGCGTCTCGGTCGCCGATTCGCTGGCGGCACTTGACAAGCTGTTCAAGGCGGATGTCGATCCGGCCCGCGTCGCCGCGATCATCATCGAGCCGGTTCAGGGCGAGGGTGGCTTCTACGACGCGCCGCGTGAACTCCTGACGGCGCTGCGCAAGCTCTGCGATCAGCACGGCATGCTGCTCATCGCCGACGAAGTGCAGACCGGCTTTGCCCGCACCGGCAGGATGTTCGCCATGGACCATCACGAGGTGGCGGCCGACATCACCACCATGGCCAAGAGCCTGGCCGGCGGCTTCCCGCTGTCGGCGGTCACCGGCCGCGCCGAGATCATGGATGCACCCAGCCCCGGCGGGCTCGGCGGCACCTATGGCGGCAGCCCGATCGGCGTCGCCGCGGCACACGCCGTCCTGGATGTCATCGAGGACGAAAAGCTCTGCGACCGCGCCAACACGCTGGGTGCGCGGCTCAAGCAGCGTCTGCAGTCGATCCGTGACGACGTGCCCGAGATCGTCGACATCAGGGGTCTGGGCTTCATGAACGCGGTCGAGTTCAACGACGTCAAGAAAGGCCTGCCGTCGGCCGAGATCGCCAACGCGATCCGCCTGAAGGCTCTCGACAAGGGTCTGATCCTGTTGACCTGCGGCGTCTACGGCAACGTCATCCGCTTCCTGGCGCCGATCACCATCCAGGACGAGGTCATGAACGAAGCGCTCGACATTCTGGAAAGCTCGATCCGCGAAGTCTGCGCAGCCTGAACCACGTTACCTCCCCCTCGTGGGGAGGTCGGACCGCAGGTCCGGGTGGGGGGCTTGGCGCCGACCCACCCCGCCGCTGCTTCGCAGCGACCCTCCCACAAGGGGAGGGCGGCTATCCCGCAGCTCTTGCCAGCTCATCCTGCTGAAAGGCAGCCAGAGCCGCCTTCAGCCCTTCGGGACCCGTGGCCACCGTCTGCGGTGTCGGCGAGAAGCCGGCACCGAGCATCTTGCGGCCAAGCATGTGGTCGCCGGGGCGGTTGACGGATTCGATGCCGAGCAGCCGGTCTCCCGCGTAGTGGTAGATCGAGAACTTGTTGTCGGGCAGGTCACCGAGCACGACATGGCTGTCGCCGCCTGATGTCAGCCCGACCATCTGCAATTTCATGTCGCCAATGTCGGACCAGAACCATGGCACCGCCGAATAAGCGTCGGCGTGGCCTGATATGGTGCGCGCGGCGAGCCGCGCCTGGTCGGTGGCGTTTTGCACCGATTCCAGCCGCACGTCGCCGCCGGTGAACCAGTGCCGGTACGAGGCGGCGTCGCCGATGGCGAGGATGTTCGGTACCGAGCTGCGCATCTGGTGATCGACGCGGATGCCGTTGGCGATGGTGAGGCCGGCTTCCTGCGCCAGTTCGACATTCGGCACGGCACCGATGCCCACCACGACCATGCGCGCCGGCAGCCTTTCGCCTGAGGTGGTGATCGCTGCGGTGACATGGCCGTCTTCGCCTTCGAGCCTTGCAATCGAGGTGCCGGTCAGGATGCGCACGCCTGTCGATTCCAGCCTTTGCCGGACATGGCTAGCCACCACCGGCGCCACGGCGCGGCCAAGCAGCCGGTCGACCGCCTCGACAACGGTGACGGTGCGGCCCGCCGCCCGAAGCGTCGCGGCGATTTCCAGTCCGATGAAGCCGCCGCCGAGAATAACGACATCTTCGCTGTGCGCGCTCAAGTCCCGGATCAGCCGGGCATCGGCCAGCGAGCGCAGCGACACCACGCCGAACAGCTCCGCGCCGGGTAATGGCAAGGCACGCGGGCGCGATCCGGTCGCCAGGATCAGATGGTCGAAGACAAGTGCGCCACCGCCGGCGATGTCGAGACTGCCGCGGCCGACATCGATGCGCTCGATCCGGATGCCCGGCCGGTAGTCGATGGCGCTGCCGGTGTAGAAGGCTTCGCCGCGCAAGGGCTGCGGTTTGGCCGTGGCATCCTTGATAAAAGTCTTCGACAGCGGCGGCTTGTGATAGGGCAGTTCATTCTCGTCGCCCACCAGGATCACCGGCCCATCATAGCCATCCTCGCGCAGACTGGCGGCTGCCTGCACGCCCGCATGACCCGCACCGACAATGACCACGCCGTTCTTCATCGCATTCCGATCCCAATTCGATCCTAGGACGTCTCGCCAAGCGGCAATTGCCTGGCACCGCCGCAAGAGAGTGTCTGCGGGTCGCACCCGGGATGGCGACTGTCAATCGTACAGTTCGGCCGCAAAGTCGGTGCAAGGGAACGCGTAAAGTTGACAGTTGTAGTTTAGAATAATTCTAAACTGTTGTTTCGATTAGGTTTTTCAGCAATTTCCGTTGACTCCATCGAACTCGAAGTTTTAAGGAAGCTTGCGCATTGGCGCATCCCTTTGATGTCTGGGCCTTGAACCCGTTCGATTGGAGGCATTTTGGTGTCTTTCTTCCCTGAGCCGCGCGGCAGCGCGGCATATCTTGCGGCCGGTGGCATGCACACGGCCTGGTGCCGGTTGCCGCGCGCGCCGTTTGCGGAATTCCCGAGAAACTGGAGAGCGATAATGACGGCACGATATGGCAGCAGGCTTGTGGCGATCGGCGCCACGGCGCTGCTGACGGCGGCGGTGTTCGTGCTGCCTGCAAAGGCGCAAACCGATGCGAAGGCGGTGATCAAGACCTATTCCGACATCGCGCTTGCCAAGTACGAGGATTCGCTAACCACGGCGCGGACGCTGGACAAGGCGGTCGACGCGCTGCTGGCCAACCCGTCGGCGGAGACGCTCAATGCCGCCCGCGACGCCTGGAAGGCGGCCCGCGTCCCCTACCAGCAGACCGAGGTCTATCGCTTCGGCAACAAGGTCGTCGACGACTGGGAGGGCGAGGTGAATTCCTGGCCGCTGGACGAAGGCCTGATCGACTATGTCGCCAAGAGCTACGGCACGGAATCGGACGCGAATTCGCTCTACACCGCCAATGTGATCGCCAACAAGGAGATCGAGATCAACGGCAAGAAGATCGACGCCGCGACGCTTTCGCCGGAATTCCTCTCCGGCACCTTGCAGCAAGCCGGCGGTATCGAAGCCAACGTCGCTACCGGCTATCACGCCATCGAGTTCCTGCTTTGGGGCCAGGATCTGCACGGCACCGGTCCAGGCGCCGGCGAGCGTCCCTATACGGACTACGACCTCAAGAACTGCACCGGCGGCAATTGCGCCCGCCGCGCACAGTACCTGACATCGGCAACTGACCTTCTGGTCGCCGACCTGCAGAAGATGGTCAACGACTGGAAGGAAGACGGCACCGCGCGCAAGAACCTCGTCGATGGCGAGCCGAACACCGCGATCTCGATCATCTTCACTGGCATGGGCTCGTTGTCCTACGGTGAACTGGCCGGCGAACGCATGAAGCTCGGCCTGCTGCTGCATGATCCGGAAGAGGAGCAAGATTGCTTCTCCGACAACACCTACAACTCACATCTCTATGATGCAGTCGGCATTCGCGCCGCCTATCACGCCAGTTACACCAGGCTGGACGGCACCATCATTTCGGGCGCCTCGGTGCACGACATGGTCAAGGCGGCCGATCCGGCAATCGACAAGGAGCTGTCCGACAAGCTCGATGTTTCGGTCGCCAAGATGGAAGCCATCAAGGCACGGGCATTGGCCGGCGAGGCCTACGACCAGCAGATCGCCGAGGGCAATACGGCGGGCAATGCCACCGTGCAGGCGGCAATCGACGCATTGATCGACCAGACCAAGTCGATCGAACGCGCCGTCGGCGCCTTGAAGCTCAACAACATCGCCTTCGAAGGCTCCGACAGTCTCGACGCGCCCGACAAGGTGTTCAAGTAAGCCCCCAGCCAAACGGCGCATCGGAGCGCCGTCAGCCAGAGCGACGAAAATGCTGATCTGCCATTGCAACATCATCACCGAGAAGGAGATCGAGCAGACGATCATCGACCTGCTGGATCAGGATCCCTGGCAGCTCATCGTGCCGGCAAAGGTCTATCACGCCATGCACAAACGGGGTCGCTGTTGCGGCTGCTTCCCAAATGTGGTCGAAACGATCATTCGGGTCACCGAGAACTACCACGCCCGCTCGCAGGCAAGCGGCGTGGACATCGTTTCACATCTGGATCGCGTCAGAGGCCTGCGCGTCCAATACGGGAGCAGGACCCATGAAAGGCGAACCACAGATCATCGAGCGGCTTAACGAAGCTCTTTTTCTGGAGCTCGGCGCCGTCAACCAGTATTGGGTGCATTTCCGCCTGCTCGAGGATTGGGGATACGCCAAGCTGGCCAAGAAGGAGCGGGCGGAATCGATCGAGGAGATGCACCACGCCGACAAGCTCGTCGCCCGCATCATCTTCCTTGAAGGCCATCCCAACCTGCAGTCCGTGGCGCCGCTGCGCATCGGCCAGAACGTCAAGGAAGTGCTCGAATCCGACTTAGCCGGTGAGTATGACGCGCGCACTGCCTATAAGCGCTCGCGCGAAATCTGCGAGGAAGCGGGCGACTACGTGACGATGAAACTGTTCGAGGAACTGCTCGCCGACGAGGAAAGCCATATCGACTTCCTCGAGACGCAGCTCGACCTGCTGGCCTCGATCGGTGAGGAAAAGTACGGCCAGCTCAACGCCGCACCGGCGGACGAGGCGGACTAAGGATATGCGGGAATGCGGCGCCTCTTAGACGTCCTGCGCCGCTTGCGGCGGGCCAAGGGCCCGCCGCGCCTCCGGAAAATGCCAGCCATATCGGCTGGTCGGCACGGCATTATTCTGATGCTGGCGCTGACCACTTCTGCCATCGCCGGCGACCTTCTACCCGCCGGTCTCGCCACCACGCGCACCGACCTTAATGCCAAGGATCAGGTGCGCGTCACAGCCATTACCAGGCCGACCACGGATTTTTCCAAGCCCGAGCCTTTCGAACTGATGCAAGGTGGCGCCGGCACCTCGCGGAAAGACATCAGCCGTGATTCCTTCTCGCAATCTTCGGCCAACATCAGCTTCGAGGAAGAAGGCACCTTCAAGCTCGGCAATGCGCTTTTCCGCAAGAACTGGGTCTCATCGCCGTCCTCGACGCAGGCATCGGATGGGCTCGGACCCTTGTTCAACGAACGGGCCTGCCAGAACTGCCATCTGAAGGATGGACGCGGACGGCCGCCGCAAGCCGATGTTGCCACCACCTCGATGTTCCTGCGGCTGGCGCGCGATGCCAGCAGCGCGGAAGAAAAGGCGGCGCTCGCCGACTATAGGCTGCTCAACCTTCCAGACCCGGTCTATGGCACGCAATTGCAGCAACTGGCCGTGCCTGGTCTCAGGGGTGAGGGCAGGATGCGTGTCGACTATCGGGAACGGAAGGTGGAACTGCCGGACGGCACCGCGGTTTTACTGCGCAAACCCGCCTATACGATCGATGATCTCGGCTACGGGCCGCTCGATCCGCACACCACGCTGTCGCCGCGCCTGACGCCGCCGATGATCGGCCTCGGCCTCATCGAACAGATCGCGCCGGCCGACATTCTGGCCCGTGCCGACCCTGACGACAGGGATGGCGATGGTATTTCCGGCAAGCCCAACATCGTGCGTGATGGCCTGAGCGGCGAGCTGACGCTTGGCCGTTTCGGCTGGAAGGCGCAGACCGCGTCGATCCGCCAGCAGGCCGCCGATGCCTTTGCCGGCGATATCGGCATCTCGACGCCGGAGGCGCCGAAACACTGGGGCGATTGCACCGCCGCGCAGGAAAAGTGCCTCGCCATGCCCAACGGCGTGCAGGCGCGCCTCGGCCCGGTCGAGGCGCCGGCGCCGGTGATGGATCTCGTCACCTTCTATTCGCGCAACCTGGCGGTGCCGGCGCGACGCGACCTCGCCTCGCCTGAGGTGCTCGCCGGCAAGAAGGTCTTTTATGAAATCGGCTGCGTTGCCTGTCACACGCCGAAATTCGTTACCCGTCGCGATGCACCTGACAAGCCGCAGGCGTTCCAGTTGATCTGGCCTTATTCCGATTTCCTGCTGCACGACATGGGGCCGGATCTTGCCGACGGCCAAGCTGTGGGCGATGCGACTGGCAATGAGTGGCGCACGCCGCCGCTATGGGGCATCGGCCTCACTGAAATGGTCAACGGCAATTCCTTCTATCTGCACGATGGCCGTGCGCGCACTTTGGTCGAGGCCATCTTGTGGCATGGCGGCGAGGCGCAGAAGGCGCGCGACCGCTTTGCCGCCACTAGCGCCACCGAGCGCGATGCATTGGTCAAATTTCTGGAGTCACTCTGATGGCGAAGCGTTTCGCGCTGGTTCTCGTTCTTCCGCTGGTTCTGCTGGGCGCCTTGCCCGCATCGGCCGCGGTGAAAGCCTCTGATGTCATCCAGCGCGCGATCGACGGCTTTGTCCGCCCGGCATATGAGGACCTGCACCAGCATGCGAAAGCCCTCGCCAAAGCCATGCACAAGCTTTGCGAGGCACCCTCGCAAGCGGACCTTGAAGCGGCGCGAGCCGCGTTCTCGGCTACCGTCTACGCCTGGTCATCGGCCGAGATCATCGGTTTCGGGCCGATCAAGGAGAACAACAGGCTGGAGCGCATGCTGTTCTGGCCGGATCGCAAGAGCATCGGCCTGAAACAGGTGCAGGCGGCGTTGTCTGACAAGGATCCCGCCGCCACCGATCCTGTCCAGCTTGCGGGCAAGAGCGTTGCCATGCAGGGGCTCGGGGCGCTGGAATTCGTGCTTTACGGCGACGGCGCCGACGCCTTGACGGGCAAGGCTGAACCCTATCGCTGCGCTTACGGGGCGGCTGTCGCCGGCAACATCGAAACCATCGCCGCGGACGTCAGCGCGGCCTGGGACAAACCAGACGGATTCGCGGCACTGTGGGCCAATCCGGGGCCGCAAAACCCGCTCTATCGCGATGGCAACGAGGCGGTCACCGAACTGGTCGGCGTCTTCATCAACGAACTGGAAATGGTCCGTGACGTGCGCCTGAAGGGTTTTCTGGGCGCCAAGCCCGAGGCCGACAAGCCAAAACAGGCGATCTACTGGCGTTCGCAAAACACCGCCAACGCGCTGGCCGGAAATCTGGCCGGCATCGATGCGCTGTTCCAGGTGTCGAAGCTCGGCAACGCGCTGCCGCCGGATGCGCGCTGGATGGCAGAGTCGATCCACATCCAGCTGATCAACGGCGTTGCGACCGCCAAGGCCGTCCAGGGTCCGATCGACAAGGCGCTCGCCGATCCGGCGCTGCGCGAAAAACTCGAGCATCTCGCCCTCATCACCTCCAGCCTGTCGACCCTGATCGGCACCAGGCTGACCGCCGAATTCGGCCTGACCGCCGGCTTCTCGTCGCTGGATGGAGACTGAGCGTGACCTTGAGATTGGCCGAAACGCCCATAGCTTCGTCATCCTGGGGCGAAGCAAGGAGCGAAGCGACGCGGCGTAGATCCCAGCATCCATGCCGTGACCGCAAGGCCTTGCAACGGTTCAGAATTCTGCTCTGCTGCATTCCTCGGCGAAAGTCACGGCATGGATCCTTGGGTCTCCGCGACGGAGCTACGCTCCTGCTCCGCCCAAGGATGACGAAGTTCCGGAGGCTTCGGCCAACTTCCAACGTCTGCGATGAGTCATTCGAAGAATCGGCAGGTGCCAAGCGTCAGCTCCGATCCCTAAAAATTACCATGTCTTGGAGCCGGCCAGTGCAGGGGAGGGCCATGTCTTGAAAACGCGTCTCATCGACCGCCGCGATTTCTTGAGGGCCGCCGGCATTGGCTTTGCCGCCGCCGTGACGCCCTCGGCCTGGGCAAATACGCTCGCGGTGGATGCCGTGTTCGCCACCGCCTTCGTCAAGCGCGACGGCAGTTTTGGTGCCGCCGTCCTGTCTGAGGCCGGCAAGGTGCTGCATGCGATCGACCTGCCCGATCGCGGTCATGACGTCACCTTCGATCCGATATCGAAGCGTTCGGTGGTTTTCGCCCGCCAGCCCGGCACCTTCGCCGTCGTTTTCGATCACGCCGGGCGCGACGCCTCGCAGACCATCGCCAGCATCGCGGGCCGGCACTTCTTCGGTCATGGTGTCTTCTCGCCCGACGGCGCTCTGCTCTACGCCACCGAGAACGACTTCGACAACGCCGCTGGCGTGGTCGGGGTCTATGACGCGCGGGCGAAATTCAATCGCGTCGGCGAATTCCCGACCTACGGCATGGGCCCGCACGAACTTCTTCTGCTGGGCGATGGCAAGACGATCGCGGTCGCCAATGGCGGCATCGAGACCCACCCAGACTATGGACGCGCCGAGCTCAACATTGCCACCATGAAACCTTCCTATGTGCTGGTCGACCGCGTCACCGGCGACCTGATCGAAAAGCATGAACTGCCGGCCGCTCTCCACCAACTGTCGATCCGCCACATGGATATCGACCAGACCGGCACCGTCTGGTTCGGCTGCCAATACAGGGGCTCCGGCACCGATCGTCCGCTTCTGGTCGGTCGCGCCGCGCGGGGTAAGGAGTTGGCATTGCTCGACATGCCGCGGGATGTGCTGTCCGGTTTCCGCAACTATATCGGCTCGGTCGCCGCCAATCCTGGTGCCGGCACCGTCGCCGTCTCCTCGCCGGAAGGCAATTCGCTTGTCGTGATCGATGCGGGCAGCGGCCGGATCGTCTCCTCCAGCGCGCTGGTCGAGGTCTGCGGCGTGGCGCCCGACGGGGCAGGGTTCATGGCCACCACGGGCGCCGGCGAGATCATCGAGGGCGGTGGTGCCACGCGGACGGAGCCGGACTATGTCTGGGACAATCACATGCTGCGCATAGGGCCGGCGGCATAAGCTCTTCTGCCAGGCCAAACCGAAGCCGCTTAACAAATTATGCACTATACACTTGCGGTTGCGCGCTATGGCGGGCACAGGGAATTGTTTCTCGAACCGGTCGTTTCATGAAAGTTCTCGCCATCGACTGTGCCGCCAGCCTCTGCGCCGCCTGCGTCTACGACGCGGCGGCTGGGCTGGAGCTTGGCCGCTCGGTGCTTGATCTGGGCAAGGGTCATGCCGAGCACCTGATGGCCGTCATCGCTGACGCGTTGAAGACCGGCGCGACCGACTACGCCGGGCTTGGCGCCATTGCCGTCTCTGTCGGTCCGGGTTCCTTCACCGGCCTGCGCGTCGGCGTGTCGACGGCGCGTGGCCTGGCGCTGGCGCTCAAGCTGCCGGCAATCGGGGTGACGACCCTTGAGGCACTGGCCGCCGAGGCGGCCGGTGCCTTTCCTGGCCGCGCCGTGCTGGCGGCGCTTGATGCCGGCCGCGAGGAAATCCATGCCGCACTGTACGATGAAATGTCAGTGTTGACTTACGGTCCGGCCGTGGCCACGCTTGCGGATGCGGTGACGATGGCCTCGGAACGTTTCGCGGTGCTCGCCGGCACGGCAGCGACGCTGATCGCTGACGCGGCCGGCCGCACCTTTGACATCGGGCCTCGGGCGGCCACCGCCGACATTCTCACCTACGCCCGGCTGGCTGCCGCAAAGGGGCAGGGCGAAAGGCCGAAGCCGCTTTATCTGCGCGGTGCCGATGCCAAGCCGCAGGCCGGGTTCATACTTTCGAGGCAAAGACCATGATCCCGAAAAGTGGAAGCCGGTTTTCGCGGACAAACGGTTCCGTTTGTCCAGAGGTCATGGTCAGACGAGAAAACGAGAATTGATGCGCATACCTTTTCTTCAACCACGTCGCCGGGACTACGCGCTCGAACTGCTCAGGATCACCGACAGCGCCGCGGTCTCGCTGCTGCACCGCGAGGATTTTGTCCGCCCCTGGACCGATGGTGAGTTCGCCGCCCTGCTCGAACAGGACACCGTGTTCGGTTATGCCGCGCGCGAAACCGGGCAGGGCGCCAAGCCGCCTGTCGGCTTCGTCCTCGCCCGGCTGGCCGCGGGCGAGGGTGAAATCCTGACCGTCGCGGTGGCACGGTCGCATCGTCGCCAGGGCCTGGGCTGGCAGTTGATGGACGCAGTGCTGCGCGAATTGCATTCGCAGCGCGCCGAAGCCTTGTTCCTCGAGGTCGATGAGACCAATGCCGCGGCGATCGCCCTCTATCGTCGGTTGGGTTTTCGGGAAGTCGGCAAGCGTCCGGATTACTACAAGTCGCCCGACCGCGGGCCGACTGGGGCGCTTGTCATGCGCCGCGATCTTCGCTAGCCAGGGACCGCATGATCCCGAAAATCGAATCCGATTTCGGAGAGGATCATGCGCCAGAATTAAGGTGTTACAGCGTCCTTTGCGCGTCCAAGAGGACGCGCGGCGCTGTAATGGTAGGGCGATGATCAAGAAAATCAGAATTTTCCTGGCGCTGGGCCTCGTCGTCGCTGGGTCGCTGGTTTTCGTGCCGCTGCAGATCCTGTCGATGAAGACCGGTTGGTGGCCGGAAACCTTCATCCTCAAGATCTGGCACCGGCTGATCATCCGGGCGCTTGGCATGCGTATCCATGTCAGGGGGGCACTGTCCGACAAACGCCCCTTGCTGGTTGCCTCGAACCACATCTCCTGGACCGACATCATGGTGCTGGGCTCTTTTGCCGATGTGAAATTCATCGCCCGAGCCGACATGGAAGGCTGGCCGCTGATCGGCATGCTGTCGAAACTGCAGCGCACTGTTTTCATCGAGCGCGAACGCAAGCGTTCGTCTGGCGATCAGGCCAGCGAGATCGCCAGACGCATGGCCAAGGGCGATGCCATGGTGCTGTTCGCCGAGGGTTCGACCGGTGACGGCAATGTCGTCCTGCCCTTCAAAAGCACCCTGTTTGGCGCCGCCTCGATGGCCATTTCCGAAGGCGCGGCCGAGCAGGTCTTCATCCAGCCCGTTGCGATCGCCTATACGCGCCTGCACGGCGTACCGCTCGGCCGCCGCCACCGCCCGATCGCAGCCTGGATCGGCGATGAGGACCTGATGCCGCATCTCAAGGTGCTGATGGCCGAGGGCGCGCTCGACGTCGAGGTGCATTTCGGCGAGCCGATCGCCTTTGCCAAGGGTTCCAACCGCAAGGAAACGGCCAAGCTGATGGAAGGCCGGGTGCGCGAGATGATGCAGGCGGCCCTTACCGATCCGCTCCCGAGCCGCTGAACCCAGCGGCCCCAAGGCAGAATCGTCTGTTTTTTGTCACGGAAAGGCGTTAGAAGCCGCCGGATGGACTTGAACACGATTGAAAGCGACGACATCGGCACTGCGGCCGGACAGCCGGCGGCGAACGCCACGGCAGCCAAGAAGGTCTTCGTCAAGACCTATGGCTGCCAGATGAACGTCTATGATTCACAGCGCATGACCGATGCGCTGGTCGCTGACGGTTATACGGCGACCGATGCCATCGGGGAGGCCGATCTGGTGCTGCTCAACACCTGCCATATCAGGGAAAAAGCCGCCGAAAAGGTCTATTCCGAACTTGGCCGCATCCGCGACATGAAGGCGGAACGCGCAAGTGCCGGCCGCGAGATGCTGATCGGCGTCGCCGGCTGCGTGGCGCAGGCCGAGGGCGCCGAGATCATCCGGCGTTCGCCGGCCGTCGACCTGGTCATCGGTCCGCAGACCTATCACCGTCTCCCCGACGTGCTGGCACGGGTTCGCGGCGGCGAAAAGATCGTCGAAACCGAGTACGCCATCGAGGACAAGTTCGAGCATCTGCCGCAGCCCAAGCGTGCCGAGGTGATCAAGCGCGGCGTCACCGCCTTCCTCACCGTCCAGGAAGGCTGCGACAAGTTCTGCACCTTCTGCGTCGTGCCCTATACGAGAGGCTCGGAAGTGTCGCGGCCGGTGGCGCAGATCGTCGCCGAGGCCGAGCGCTTGGCCGAGGCCGGGGTGCGCGAGGTGACGCTGCTCGGCCAGAACGTCAACGCGTGGCATGGCCAGGGCGAGACCAAAGGGGGCAAGACCGCGGAATGGGGTCTTGGCCGGCTGCTGTTCCGGCTGGCCGAAATCCCCGGCCTGGCGCGGCTGCGCTACACCACCAGCCATCCGCGCGACATGGACGACGAATTGATCGCCGCGCACCGCGACTTGGCCGCACTGATGCCCTATCTGCACCTGCCGGTGCAATCCGGGTCGGATCGCATTTTGAAGGCGATGAACCGCAGGCATACGGCCAAGGACTATCTGGCGCTGCTCGACCGCATCCGCGCCGCCCGCCCCGATATCGCGCTGTCGGGCGATTTCATCGTTGGTTTCCCCGGCGAGACGGAGGCCGATTTCGAGGCGACCATGGATCTGGTGCGCCAGGTGAATTATGCCTCGGCCTTCTCGTTCAAATATTCGCCGCGTCCCGGTACGCCCGGCGCCGAGATGTCCGACCACTTGCCGGAAGCGGTCAAGGACGACCGCTTGCAGCGCCTGCAGGCACTGCTGTTGAAGCAACAGCAGGATTTCGGCTTGAGTTTGATCGGCAGCACCATAGATACGCTGATCGAGAAGCCCGGTCGTCAGGCTGGCCAGAAGGTCGGCCGCTCGCCTTGGCTGCAGCCAGTTATTGTTGATGAAAACGCCGGCGAAATCGGTGACATTATCAAGGTGCGAATCACGAAGACGGGCTACAACAGCCTGTTCGCCGAATTGGCCTGATGGTCTCGGCAGATGAGGAGAGACGGTTGAGCGCAGCGGAGCTGAAGAATCTGCCCCCGGTACCGGCATCCGGGGCTTCTGACATGGCGCACATCGTTTTGACTTTCGACAACAACAAGCTTGCCAGCGCCCTTTACGGCCAGTTCGACGAAAACCTGGCCCGGCTTGAGCAGAAGCTCGGCGTCGACATACGCTCGCGCGGCAACCAGCTGACCATCAAGGGATCCGCTTCGGCCGCCGAACAGGCGCGCCGCGCCTTGGACAATCTCTACGGCATCCTGCAGAAGGGCGTCGATATCAGCCAGTCCGATGTCGACGGGGCCGTGCGCATGGCTATCGCCGCCGACGACCAGCTCACGCTGCCGACATTGGAGCGCAAGGGCAAGGTCTCCGCCGCCCAGATCGCCACCCGCAAGAAGACCATCTATGCCCGCTCCCTGAACCAGGACGCCTATATGCGGGCGCTGGAGCGGTCGGAACTGGTGTTTGGCATCGGTCCGGCCGGCACCGGCAAGACCTATCTGGCGGTGGCGCATGCGGCGATGCTGCTGGAACGCGGCATGGTCGAGCGCATCATTTTATCGCGACCGGCTGTCGAGGCCGGCGAACGGCTGGGCTTCCTGCCGGGCGACATGAAGGAGAAGGTCGATCCGTATCTGCGACCGCTCTATGACGCGCTCTACGACATGATGCCGGCCGACAAGGTCGAGCGTGCGATTGCCGCCGAAGTAATCGAAATCGCGCCGCTCGCCTTCATGCGCGGCCGCACGCTGGCGCACGCCGCCGTCATTCTCGACGAGGCGCAGAACACCACGCCGATGCAGATGAAGATGTTTCTCACCCGTCTCGGCGAGAACTCGCGCATGATCGTCACTGGCGATCCGACACAGATCGACCTTCCTCCGAGCACCAAGTCGGGCTTGGTCGAAGCCTTGCGTGTCCTCGACGGTGTGGCAGGCGCGGTAACCGTGCGCTTCAACGATGTCGACGTCGTCCGCCATCCGCTGGTGGCGGAAATCGTCAGGGCCTATGATCGGGACGCCAAGCTGGCTCGTGGCCTCGGTGCCGAGAATTGATCTTGACGATGCGGCCTCATGCCTGATGACAACACATCCGGCGGCGGGAGCCTCCCGGTTCCCGTCGAGATCGATATATCGGTTGAAGCGGGCGACTGGCCCGATGAAGCAAGCCTGACGCGGCTGGTCGATCGCGCGGTTGACGCCGCCTTTGCCGAGACCGGTGCGGCGGGTCATTCCGAACTCAGCATTGTTTTTTCCGACGACGCCCATGTCCGTACGTTGAATGCCGGCTGGCGCGGCAAGGACAAGCCCACCAACGTCTTGTCTTTCCCGGCTTTTCCGCCGGCAAAAGGCGGCCCGCTGCCGCCGATGCTCGGCGACATCGTGCTTGCCGCCGAGACGGTGGCGCGCGAGGCGGCACTGGAAGACAAGCCGCTGGAGAACCATATCTGCCATCTCGTCATCCATGGCCTGCTGCATCTCATGGGCCATGATCACGAGACCGACGCGGAGGCCGAGGAGATGGAAGCCATCGAGCGCGCCGCGCTGGCAAGGCTTGCCATTCCCGATCCCTACGCGTAACTAAAAACGACCAATTGACCGGACGACGATGAACGACAAACCAGAGACTGCCGCCCGCCCCGATGTCGGCAGTGCGATCAAGGCTTCCGATACGTCGGAAGAGGGATCAGGTCCGAGTACCGTCACCCCTGGTGTTGCCAACACTGGCAGCGCGGCCATCGAGCCGTCGCCTGCCGGCCCCTCCCTGTTCAACCGCGTACTGGGCCTGTTCCGGCAACGCAACGGCACCAGCCTGCGCGAAGAGATCGCCGGCGCGCTCGCCGAGACGACGAGCGATGTCGAATCCTTCTCGCCTGGCGAGCGCGCCATGCTCAACAACATCCTGCGCCTGCGCGAGGTGCGCGTCGAGGACGTCATGGTGCCGCGCGCCGATATCGAGGCGGTCGAGATCGCCACGTCGCTCGGTGACTTGCTTGGCATGTTCGAACAATCCGGCCATTCCCGCATGCCGGTCTATTCCGAGACGCTCGACGACCCGCGCGGCATGGTCCATATCCGCGACGTGCTGGCCCATATCACCAAGCTGGCGCGCGTCAGGAAGGGCCGTGCAACCCGCAAAACGCCTGTCGCCACGGTTCTCGATCTCGCCCAGGTCGACCTCGCGCGCACCATCGGAGAGCTCAACCTGATCCGGCAGGTCCTGTTCGTGCCGCCGTCGATGCTTGCGTCCGACCTGATGGGCCGCATGCAGACGACGCGCACGCAGATGGCCCTGGTCATCGATGAATATGGCGGCACGGACGGCCTCGTCTCGCTCGAGGACATCGTCGAGATGGTGGTTGGCGACATCGAGGACGAGCACGACGACGACGAGCCGATGATCACCCAGACCGGCGACGGCGTGTTTATCGTCGATGGCAAGGCCGAGATCGACGAGGTCGCCAAGATGATCGGCGAGGATTTCGCCGCCGGTGAACATGGCGAGTATGTCGACACCATTGGCGGCATGATCTTCAACACGCTCGGCCGCGTGCCGGCGCGCGGCGAGGTGGTGCAGGCCATTCCCGGCTTCGAATTCCATGTGCTGGACGCCGATCCGCGCCGCGTCAAGCGCGTGCGCATCGTGCAGAGCCAGAAGGGCGAACGCCGCCGGCGGGTCACGGCGCGCACCGAACAGGCCTGAAAGCCTGCTGTCGCATGACGATCGAAGATCCGTTCAAGCACTCGGTCCTCGGCTCCGGCGTGTTTTACAAAGATCCACGCTCTGCCCTGGATTGGCTTGAAGCAGCCTTTGGCTTCGAGCGCAGCATGGTGGTCAGCAATGCCGAGGGAAAGCTGGTCCACGCCGAAATGCGGTTCCGCGATTGCTACCTCATTGTCGATTGTGAATGGGCCGATCATGTCGCGAGCCCCGCGTCGGTCCAGGGCAAGAACACGCAATCGGTCTATGTCAGGTTGAAAGACGGCCTGGATGCGCATTGCGAGCAGGCCCGCGCGGCCGGTGCTGCAATAATCCAGGAGCCGGCGGACCAGTTCTACGGCGAACGCCAGTATCGGGCGCGCGATCCCGAGGGCCATGTCTGGACGTTCACGCAACCGGTGCGTTCTGTTTCTCGTGAAGAGGCCGAGCGGTTGGGTGGCCTGCGCATCGAAGGCTGGCACCGGTAGAGAGCGGCCGGGTAATCACGCCGGCGTTTGGAGCGCGCGGCGCGGCCTGATAAATCTTAGCTCCTGATTCGCGCGACGGAAATACGCATGGAGCGCCTTGCCGGCCGGATAATTCTGCTTTGGGGTTGGCGGCGTTCGCTCGTGGCGTTTTTCGCTGGGGCGCTCACGGTTCTGGGCCAGGCGCCTTACGATTTCTTTGCCGCCTGTTTCATTTCGTTTCCGCTGCTGGTCTGGCTGCTCGATGGCGCGACCGGCGAAGCCTCGGGCAGCCTGTTGCGGCGCCTGCGGCCGGCTTTCGCCGTCGGTTGGTGGTTCGGCTTCGGTTATTTCCTCGCCGGCCTCTGGTGGATCGGCTCGGCGCTGCTGGTCGAGGCCGACGACTTTGCCTGGGCGCTGCCGTTCGCGGTGGTCGGCATTCCCTTCGCGCTCGCATTTTTCTATGGCTTCGCAACGGTGGTCGCGCGGCTCCTGTGGAGCAGCGATATCGGCCGTATCGCTGCCCTTGCCTTCGGTTTTGCGCTGGCGGAGTGGCTGCGAGGGTTCCTGTTCACCGGTTTCCCCTGGAACGCCATCGGCTACGCGGCGATGCCGGTGCCGCTTTTGATGCAGAGCGTCTCGGTGACCGGCATGATCGGCATGAACGCGCTCGCGGTTTTCCTTTTCGCGCTGCCGGCGCTGCTGGCGGCGCGTCGGCATCTTCGGCTGGGCGCCGCGCTGTTTGTCGTGCTCGCCGCCGCCCATGTCGGCTTTGGCTATGTCAGGCTCAACGCCCCCGAAAAGCCGGCGACGCGCAGTCTCGATGTCCGCATCGTCCAGCCGGCCGTGGATCTGTCGGAAAAATGGGATGCCTCGGTGCGCGACCGCATCTTCGCCACCTTGCTGGGCCTCTCCGCAAAGGCGCCGGACCCAGGTCACGAAAAACCGCAATTGATTCTCTGGCCGGAAACCTCGGTACCGTTCCTTTTCACGGAGCGCCCTGACGCCTTGACGGCGCTGGGCGACATGCTGGGCGACGGCCAGATGCTGATCGCCGGCGTCGTGCGTGAGGAGGGCGGCTCGGCGGCCAGCGCCGACAGCCGCTACTACAACTCCGTGGTGGCGATCAACGACAAGGGCGAGATCGCCGACGCCGTGGACAAGGTTCATCTGGTGCCGTTCGGCGAGTATCTGCCTTTCGCCGACCTGCTCGCTCGTTTCGGCATCGAACAGCTGGTCGCCGGGCCGCTGACGTTCACGGCCGGCAACGAGCGTCATGCCATCACGCTTCCGGGCGGCATTCGTGCCCTGCCATTTATCTGTTATGAGGTGATCTTTCCCGATCTGGTGGCAGTTGACGCTACGTCAGCGCAGCTTATTGTGAACGTTACCAACGATGCATGGTTCGGCGACACGCCGGGACCGTATCAGCATTTCAGGCAGGCCCAGATTCGCGCGGTGGAGAATGGATTGCCCTTGTTGCGTGCTGCCAACAACGGCATCTCGGCCGTGGTCGACGCCCGTGGCCGCGTCGTCGACGCCCTTGCGATCGACGCGCGCGGAGCCATCGATGTGAAGGTGCCTGTTTCCGCACAGACGGTCATTTCGTCCAGCCAGCGGCGCATTAACGGAATGCTGATCATGTTGCTGTTTGCGCTTGTAGGGGGGCTGTTGAACGTAAGGCAAAAGCTACGGGTGAATTGACAGCTGGCACATTAGAAACTCATACTGTACCGCCTGAAAATTTCTCGAAGCTGGTGGATCGTTCTGTTGGGGCAGTCGCCTCCGGCTTTCTTTGGGCAGGAAAAAATCACAAAGCCGAAAAAATTCGGCGAGGAAAAAATGACAGAAGAAAACAAGAAGAAGCCCAATCCCATCGATATTCACGTGGGAAGCCGGGTCCGGCTTCGCCGCAATATGCTCGGAATGAGCCAGGAAAAGCTGGGCGAGAATCTCGGCATCACGTTCCAACAAATCCAGAAATATGAAAAGGGCACCAATCGCGTCGGTGCCAGCCGCCTGCAGGCGATTGCCTCCATACTCGGCGTCCCCGTCGCCTTCTTTTTCGAGGATGCGCCAGGCCAGGAATTGACCGCCAACCGCGGCTTTGCCGAGGATAGTTCGATGGCTTTCGCTGTCGAGTTCTGCGGCAGTCCCGAAGGACTTCAGCTCAACCGGGCCTTTGTCAAGATCGCCGACGTCAAGGTACGCCGCAGGATCATTGACCTGGTGAAATCGCTCGCCGAGGACGATCTCGACTGATCCGCAATGCGCTTTGCGCCGGCGGCATGCGCCGCCGGTGGCACAAGATATCGCCTCCGACATTCAGGCCAGAGCGGCGGCAGCGCTTGACGAGCAGCGCTTTGCCCCGCTAACACGTGGCGCGCCAAAATCGGCAGCCTGCCGATCGTTTTTCAAGAGGGGACACCCGTGACGCGGCAGAACTACTTCTTTACCTCGGAATCCGTAGCCGAGGGCCATCCCGACAAAGTCTGTGACCGCATCTCCGACGAAATCGTCGATCTGGTCTATCGTGAAGCCAAGAAGACCGGCATGGACCCATGGAAAGTCCGTGTCGCCTGCGAGACGCTCGCGACCACCAACCGGGTCGTCATCGCCGGTGAAGTGCGCGTTCCCGAGACGTTGTTGAAGAAGGACAAGGCCGGCAACATCCTCAAGGATGCCGCGGGCCACCCCGTCGTCAACCCGGCGAAGTTCAAATCCGTCGCCCGCAAGGCGATCCGTGAGATCGGCTACGAGCAGGCCGGCTTTCACTGGAAGACGGCCAAGATCGAGGTCCTGCTGCATGGCCAGTCGCCTGATATCGGCCAGGGCGTCGACAATGCCGCCGACCGTCAGGGCGAGGAAGGTGCCGGCGACCAGGGCATCATGTTCGGCTATGCCTGCCGCGAGACGCCGGACCTGATGCCGGCGCCGATCTACTACAGCCACAAGATTCTCGAACTGCTGGCAGCGGCCCGCCACGAAAACAACGGTGAGGCCGGCAAGCTCGGGCCGGACGCGAAAAGCCAGGTCACCGTGCGCTATGTCGACGGCAAGGCCGCCGAGGCGACGCAGATCGTGCTGTCGACCCAGCATCTGGATTCAAGCTGGGATTCCAAGAAGGTCCGCAAGGTCGTGGAACCTTATATCCGCGAGGCATTGGGCGACCTCAAGATCGCTGACGATTGCATGTGGTACATCAACCCGACCGGCAAGTTCGTCATCGGCGGTCCGGATGGCGATGCAGGCCTGACCGGCCGCAAGATCATCGTCGACACCTATGGCGGCGCAGCCCCCCATGGCGGCGGCGCCTTTTCCGGCAAAGATACCACCAAGGTCGACCGGTCGGCTGCCTATGCGGCGCGCTACCTAGCCAAGAATGTCGTGGCGGCGAAGCTCGCCGAGCGCTGCACCATCCAGCTTTCCTACGCCATCGGTGTCGCCCAGCCGCTATCGGTCTATGTCGACCTGCACGGCACCGGCAAGGTCGACGAGGCAAAGCTCGAGGACGCGCTGCGCAGCGTGATGGACCTGTCGCCGTCAGGCATCCGCCGTCATCTCGACCTCAACAAGCCGATCTACGCCAAGACGTCGTCTTACGGCCATTTCGGCCGCAAGGCTGGCCGTGACGGGTCTTTCTCCTGGGAAAGGACCGATCTGGCCAAGGCGCTCAAGGATGCTGTCGCGGCCTGAGGGCGGCGGCAGGACTGGCGCCAGTCGATGAGTGACGCGGACAGGCCAAGCCGCATGACCGAAGCCTTCTTCGGTCGCCGGCGCGGCAAGCCCGTGCGCCCGCAGCAGGCCGCGGCGCTGGAAAGCGGGCTTGGCAAATACCGGCTCGATCTGACGGCCGAGGCACCGCCAGACCTGCGCGTCCTGTTTGCAGCAGAGGTTTCGGCGGTTCGGCTCGAGATCGGCTTTGGCGGCGGTGAACATCTCCTGCATCGCGCCATCGAGGCGCCCGCGACAGGCTTCATAGGCGTCGAGCCCTTCGTCAACGGCATGGCCAAGATGATGATGGCGGTGCGGGCAGCGCCGCTGGCCAATCTCAGGGTCTACGACGACGACGCCACCCAGTTGCTTGACTGGTTGCCGCCGGCCTCGCTCGACGGCATCGATCTTCTCTATCCCGATCCCTGGCCAAAGAAAAAACACTGGAAGCGGCGTTTCGTCAGTCCGGTCAATCTCGATCGTTTCGCACGCGTCCTGAAACCCGGCTCGAAATTCCGCTTTGCGTCCGACATCGACACTTATGTGAACTGGACCTTGCTGCATTGCCGGGCGCATGGCGCTTTCGCATGGCAGGCTGCGGAAGCGGCGGACTGGCATCGCTCCTATGAGGGCTGGCCCGGCACGCGCTATGAGGCAAAGGCCATTCGCGAGGGGCGCCGGCCGGCCTATCTGACTTTCGTCAGGACGTAGGTCCGCCAACCGGCAACCTGCCGGGAGGAGGGGATCGAATGCCTGTTGGAGTCAGAAACGACCGATCCTGTTGAACACGGCCGGATCCATGCCGAGATTGCGCAGGTCGTCGGCTCTGGGCTTGCGCCCGGCTTCCACGGCGCGAGACGCGGCAACGGCGCTGCCGAATGTGGTGAACAGATCGCCCAAGGCGGAGAATATCCTGCAGTTGCTCATGGTCTTGTCCTTTCGCGCGCCAGCGCGCCAATTCAATTCGTTTGATGGCTAATAAATAAGAGCGCGCCGCCGGCTCTCACAGGCGGATTGCCGCATGGCGGCCATGCGCCTGGAACAACCCTGAACCCACAGGCTTTCGTCCGGCCGGGACTGCGGACTTGAAACACGAACCGTGTTCGTTTATATCAGCCTCAAATTCTTGGTCGGTATGACGAAGAGTGGGTCCACCCGGTCCCGCTCTTTTTTATTACCTGCCGATAGGTTCGAGACCAACGATAGGCAACGATGACTGGAACGGCAAACGAAGGTGACGATCGCATCATCCGCGAAAGCGGCATCGATGCGCGCATTGCGCTGATCGTCCAGCCGGTGCTGCGCGGCATCGGCTTTCGCCTCGTGCGCGTGCATCTGTCCGGCCAGAACGGGCTGACGCTGCAGATCATGGCCGAGCGTGAGGACGGCACCATGACCGTCGAGGATTGCGAAGAGGTCAGCCGCGCGGTGTCGCCGGCGCTCGACGTCGATGATCCGATCGAAAAGGCCTATCACCTCGAAGTCTCTTCGCCCGGCATCGATCGGCCTCTGGTGCGCAAATCGGATTTCGTGACCTGGACCGGTCATCTGGTGAAGATGGAAACATCGGTCGTCGTCGCCGACCGCAAGCGCTTCAAGGGCAAGATCGCCGAAGCCGGTGAGAACGATGTGCTGATCGAGCGCGACAAGGCGGCCTATGGCGAGGAGCCGACAGTGCGCGTGCCCTACGATGCCATTGCCGATGTCAGGCTGATCCTGACCGACGACCTCATTCGCGAAGCGTTGTCCAAGGACAACAGGGAGCGCAAGGAAGCCAAGAGACGCCGCGGTGAACCGGACGACGATGTGTCCGAGGGTACGGAACCGGACGCCACGGAAGAACACGAACAGGAAATTTGATTGAGCTGCCGGGCGCAAAGGTCCGGCGAACAAGCTCGGGAGAAAGAACATGGTTGTAAGCGCCAACAGACTTGAACTGCTGCAGATTGCCGACGCGGTCGCGCGTGAGAAGTCGATCGACAAGTCGATCGTCATCGCCGCCATGGCCGATGCGATCCAGAAGGCGGCACGTTCGCGTTATGGCCAGGAGACCAACATTCGCGCCGACATCAACCCGAACACCGGCGAGATGAAGCTGCAGCGGCTGATGGAAGTGGTCGAGAAGGTCGACGATTACGCCACCCAGATCGCCATTTCCTCGGCGCGTGAGCGCAATCCCGACGCCCAGCTTGGCGATTTCATCGCCGAACTGCTGCCGCCGATGGACTTCGGCCGCATCGCCGCCCAGTCTGCCAAGCAGGTCATCGTGCAGAAGGTGCGCGAGGCCGAGCGTGACCGTCAGTACGACGAATACAAGGACCGTATCGGCGAGATCGTCAACGGCACCGTCAAGCGCGTCGAGTATGGCAACGTCATCGTCGATCTCGGCCGTGGCGAGGCGATCATCCGCCGCGACGAGCTGATCCCGCGCGAAAACTACAAATATGGCGATCGCGTGCGTGCCTATGTCTACGACGTGCGGCGCGAGCAGCGCGGCCCGCAGATATTCCTGTCGCGCACCCATCCGCAGTTCATGGCCAAACTCTTCACCATGGAAGTGCCGGAGATCTATGACGGCATCATCGAGATCAAGTCGGTCGCCCGCGACCCGGGCTCGCGCGCCAAGATCGCCGTCATTTCGCGTGACAGCTCGATCGATCCGGTCGGCGCCTGCGTCGGTATGCGCGGCAGCCGCGTCCAGGCCGTCGTCGGCGAATTGCAGGGCGAGAAGATCGACATCATTCCGTGGTCGCCTTCGGCGGCCTCCTTCATCGTCAATGCGCTGCAGCCGGCGGAAGTCGCCAAGGTCGTGCTCGACGAGGATGCGGAGCGTATCGAAGTGGTGGTTCCCGACGATCAGCTGTCGCTGGCCATCGGCCGCCGCGGCCAGAACGTGCGCCTTGCCTCGCAGCTCACCGGCTGGGACATCGACATCCTGACCGAGGCCGAGGAATCCGAGCGCCGCCAGAAGGAATTCGTCGAGCGCTCGGCGCTGTTCATGGAAGCCCTCGATGTCGACGAGATGGTCGGCCAGGTGCTGGCCTCGGAAGGCTTCACCAGCGTCGAGGAAGTCGCCTATGTCGATGCCGGCGAGATCGCCTCGATCGACGGCTTCGATGAGGATACAGCCTCGGAAATCCAGACCCGCGCCCGCGAATATCTGGAGAAGATCGAGGCCGAGCACGACGAGAAGCGCAAGGCGCTGGGCGTTTCGGATGATCTGCGCGAACTCCCCGGCGTCACCACCGCCATGATGGTGACGCTCGGCGAGGATGGCGTGAAGACGATCGAGGATTTCGCCGGCTATGCCGCCGACGACCTCACCGGCTGGAAGGAACGCAAGGACGGCGAGACCAAGGTCTATCCCGGCGTGCTGGCCAATCACGGCGTTTCGCGCGCCGATGCCGAGCAGATGGTTCTGGCCGCTCGCCTCAAGGCCGGCTGGATCACCGAAGACGAGCTTGCGGCCGAAGAAGAAACGGCCGACGAAGCCGTTGGTGCGTGAGGTGAAACCGCATCGCACACAACCCGCCCTTGGACGAGATGAACGATCGCACCTGCATCGTCACCCGCAAACAGGCCGAACCGGATGAACTGATCCGGTTCGTCGTCGGCCCGGATTCGGCCGTCGTTCCCGATCTCAAGAGAAATCTGCCCGGCCGTGGTTGCTGGGTGAGTGCGGACCGCCTACATATCGAGAAGGCGGCGGCCAAGAACCTTTTTGCCCGCGCCTTCAAGGCACAGGTGGTCGTGCCGGCCGATCTCGGCGGCATGGTCGACGGGCTGCTTTCCAGATACGCCCTCGGTATGCTGGGTCTTGCCCGCAAGGCAGGCTCGATTTCGCTAGGCGCTACCAAGGTCGAGAGCGCGGTGCGCGGCGGACTGGCGCTTTTCGTGCTCCACGCGACCGAAGCGTCCGAGGATGGCGTGCGCAAGATCAGCCAGGCGCGGCGGGCGACCGTCCATATCGGCGGCCCCTCCATCCTTGCCTACAAACTTTTCTCCGAGGCCGAGTTGAGCTTGGCATTGGGGGGTACAAATGTGATACATGCTGCCGTCCTCGCGGGAGACGCGGGTAAGGCGGTCCAGAAGCGCATGGTTGCGCTCGACCGATATCGGGGCGGTACCCCGGACGATCTTGCAATGCTTGCGGCCGTTGCTGACGAAGATGATGCCGCAGAGGATATGGAATGAGCGATACGAAATCGGGCGACGACAAGACGTTGAGTGTTACACCGAAGAAGACCTTGACGCTGAAGCGCCCCGGCATGGAACAGGGCACCGTGCGCCAGAACTTCTCGCACGGCCGTACCAAGTCGGTCGTGGTCGAGACCAAGAAGCGCAAGTTCTCGCTGCCCGGCGACAAGCCGGAGCCGGCCGCGGCTCCGCCTGCGCCCGTCTTCACGCCGAAGCCGGCGGTCGTGGCGGCGCCTGTCGTCCAGGAAGCGCCCAAGGCGCCACCCCCGCCGCCGGCTCCGGTCGAGCGCAGCGGCATGGTGCTGAACGAATTGTCGCGCAGCGAGATGGAAGCGCGCCGCAGGGCGCTCGAGGGTTCGAAGGTCCGCGAGGTCGAAGACCGTCAGCGGGCCGCCGAGGATGCCAAGCGCCGCGCCGAGGACGAAGAGCGCCGCAAGCGCGAACGTGAGGATTCGGCGCGCCGCCAGGCCGAGGAAGAGGCACGGTTGCAGACCGAGGCCGAATCGCGCCGCCGCGCCGAGGAAGAGGCGCGCCGCCGCGCACCGCAAGCCGCCGAGTTGGCGACCGCCGACGAGGAGGAAGAGGTCAAGCCGAAGCGGGCGACCGCCGGCGCACCGGTGCGCCGCCTGGTCACGCCCGAAGTGGCGCGCCCGGCAAAGCCCACCAAGAGCGAGGAAGACCGCCGCCGTGGCAAGCTGACACTGAACTCCGCGCTGTCCGACGAGGATGCCCGGGCTCGTTCGCTGTCGTCGATGCGTCGCCGCCAGGAAAAATTCAAGCGCGCGATGCACAACGAGCCGCGCGAGAAGGTCATGCGCGAAGTGATCCTGCCCGAGACCATCACCATCCAGGAACTGGCGCAGCGCATGTCGGAGCGTGCTGTCGACCTGGTCAAGTATTTCATGAAGCAGGGCCAGATCCTGAAGCCGGGCGACGTCATCGACGCCGACACGGCCGAACTGGTCGCCACCGAATTCGGTCATACGGTCCGCCGCGTTGCCGAGTCCGACATCGAGGAAGGCCTGTTCAACATCGCCGACAATGCCGAGGACCTGGTGTCGCGTCCGCCGGTCGTGACCATCATGGGCCACGTCGACCACGGCAAGACCTCGCTGCTCGATGCGATCCGCAATGCCAATGTCGTTTCCGGCGAGGCCGGCGGCATCACCCAGCATATCGGCGCCTATCAGGTCGAGAAGAACGGTCAGAAGATCACCTTCATCGACACGCCCGGCCACGCCGCCTTCACGGCGATGCGCGCCCGTGGCGCCCAGGCGACCGACATCGCCATCCTGGTGGTCGCGGCCGACGACAGCGTCATGCCGCAGACGATCGAATCGATCAGCCACGCCAAGGCGGCCGGCGTTCCGATCATCGTGGCGATCAACAAGATCGACAAGCATGACGCCGATCCGCAGAAGGTGCGTTCCGAACTGTTGCGCCATGAGGTCTTCGTCGAATCCATGGGCGGTGAAGTGCTGGACGTCGAAGTGTCGGCGACCAAGGGCACCAATCTCGACAAGCTGCTCGAGGCGATCCTGCTGCAGGCCGAAATCCTCGACCTCAAGGCCAACCCCGACCGTACCGCCGAGGGCGTCGTCATCGAGGCGCAGCTCGATAAGGGCCGTGGTCCCGTCGCCACCGTTCTGGTGCAGACCGGCACCTTGATGCCGGGCGACATCCTCGTCGCCGGCAATGAGTGGGGCCGCGTGCGCGCTCTGGTCAACGATCGCGGCGAGCAGATCAAGGAAGCACCGCCGGCGATGCCGGTCGAGGTGCTCGGCCTTCAGGGAACGCCGCAGGCCGGCGACCGCTTCGCCGTGGTCAACAACGAGGCCCGTGCCCGCGAGATCACCGAATATCGCCAGCGTCTGGCGCGCGAGAAGGCGGTGGCCAGGCATGCCGGCCAGCGCGGCTCGCTCGAACAGATGATGTCGCAGTTGCAGACGAGCGGGCTGAAGGAATTCCCGCTGGTCATCAAGGGCGACGTGCAGGGTTCGATCGAGGCGATCAATGCCGCGCTCGACAAGCTTGGGACCGACGAGGTTCGTGCGCGCATCGTTCATTCCGGCGCCGGCGCCATCACCGAAAGCGACGTCTCGCTGGCGGAAACGTCTGGCGCGGCGATCATCGGCTTCAACGTTCGCGCCAATGTGCAGGCACGTGCCGCGGCCGCAGCCGCGGGCATCGAGATCCGCTATTATTCGATCATCTACAACCTCGTGGATGACGTGAAGGCGGCTCTGTCGGGCCTGCTCTCGCCGGAGCGTCGCGAGACCTTCATCGGCAATGCCGAGATCCTCGAGATCTTCGACATCACCAAGGTCGGCAAGATCGCCGGCTGCCGTGTCACCGAAGGCAAGGTCGAGCGTGGTGCGGGCGTACGCTTGATCCGCGACAACGTCGTCATCCACGAAGGCACGCTGAAGACCCTGAAGCGCTTCAAGGACGAAGTTTCGGAAGTCCCGGGCGGCCAGGAGTGCGGCATGGCCTTCCAGAACTACGAGGACATGCGCGTCGGCGACGTCATCGAGTGCTTCCGCGTCGAGATGGTGACCCGCACACTCTGAGGTCGAGTGACTTGTCGATATCGGGCGGTGGTCGAAAGACCGCCGCCCCAAGCCTGTTGACCACAAGCCTGTTGAGAATAATCATTTGAGACATGCGGCACGGTCCCATCCCGCGCCTCACGCTTCAGGATCGAGAAAAATGCCCCGTTCCACCACATCAAGCCCATCCCAGCGCATGTTGCGCGTCGGTGAACAGGTGCGCCATGCGCTCTCGGAAACCCTGCAGCGCGGGGACATCATCGACCCGTTGATTGAAAATACCGTCGTTTCGGTGTCGGAAGTGCGGATGTCGCCGGATCTCAAGATCGCCACAGCCTTCGTTTCTCCGCTCGGCGCAAAGGATACCGACGCCGTGATCGAAGCGCTGAACAAGCATGCCAAGTTCGTGCGCGGCCGCGTCTCCGGCGCGCTCCGGCAGATGAAGTACATGCCGGAGTTCCGTTTCCGGCTGGATACGTCCTTCGACAATTTCGCCAGGATCAACGACCTGCTGAAGTCGCCCGAAGTGGCACGCGACCTGGATAGCGACGACAACAAGGAAGAAGAATAATGGGGCGTCGCGGCAAGAAGAAGGGCCGGCCGGTCTCCGGCTGGGTGGTGCTGGACAAGCCGGTCGGTATGGGCTCGACCGAGGCCGTCTCCAAGATCAAATGGCTGTTCCAGGCCGAAAAGGCCGGCCATGCCGGCACGCTCGACCCTCTTGCCTCCGGCATGCTGCCGATCGCGCTCGGCGAGGCCACCAAGACCGTGCCCTACGTGCAGGACGGCGCCAAGATTTACCGTTTCACCGTTGCCTGGGGACAGGAGCGGTCGACCGATGACCTCGAAGGTCCGGTGACGAAAGAGGCCGATCAGCGTCCATCGGAAGCCGATGTCCGGGTGTTGCTGCCGAAATACACCGGCGTCATTATGCAGACGCCACCGCAATTTTCCGCGATCAAGATTGCGGGTGAACGCGCCTACGACCTCGCCCGCGAAGGCGAGACGGTCGACATACCGCCGCGCGAGATCGAGATCGGCCGGCTCGACATTGTCGAGCACAAGCCGGACCAGACGATTTTCGAGGTCGAATGCGGCAAGGGTACTTATGTGCGTTCGCTGGCCCGCGACATGGGCCGCGACCTCGGCTGCTTCGGCCATATCAGCGAACTGCGCCGGGTCGAGGTCGAGCCGTTTACGCCAGAGGACTTCGTCACCATCGCCGAACTCGAGGCCGCGCGCTTCGGCGCGCAAGGTGACGATAAACCGGATCCGGAGGCAGATGCCGCGGACGCAGTGGAGATGCCTATCGATTTCGGCGCCATCGACGGGCTTCTCGTCGACACCTCGGCGGCGCTCGACTGCCTGCCGCAGATCGCGATCAGCGACGATGCCGCGACCAAGATCCGCCTCGGCAATCCGGTCATCATTCGTGGCCGTGACGCGCCGGTGGAGGCGGAAGAAGCCTGTGCGACGGCGCGCGGCAAGCTCGTCGCCATCGGCGCTATCGAGCAAGGCATGTTCAAGCCCAAGCGGGTCTTTGCCGGGTGATCGGTCTGATCGCGATGGCGGTATAGGACAAGCAGGTTCGACGGGTGGGGGCATGGCAAAGGCCGAGGTGGTGAAAAAACGGGCGCCGGTGAAGACGAGACGGCCTCCGGTTGGCGCCTCGCCCGGCACGCTGATCGCCGATCCGGCGGCGCGGCGCTCCGAACTGCGGCTGACCTTGATCTCGCCGCAGAAGTTCAAGACCATCGAGAACGCCAGCATCGACGACGTCGAGGTCAGTTGCCGGAAATGGCCCGTCATCTGGCTCGACTGCACCGGCCTTGCCAACATCCAATTGATCGAGGAGATCGGCCGCATCTTCAGCCTGCATCCGCTGGCGCTGGAGGATGTCGTCAACACCGGCCAGCGGCCGAAAGTCGACTTCTTCGAGGATCACGCCTTCGTCGTCATGCGCATGATCGACGATGTCACGTCGCATCGCTATGAGCAGATCGCTCTCTTCCTCGGCGAGAACTTCGTCGTCACCTTCCAGGAGCGCGAGGGCGATCCGTTCGATCCGGTGCGCAAGCGCATCGAGAGTTCG
The DNA here is from genome assembly GCF_006442875.1 of Mesorhizobium sp. B2-3-15. Lineage (NCBI taxonomy): Bacteria > Pseudomonadati > Pseudomonadota > Alphaproteobacteria > Hyphomicrobiales > Phyllobacteriaceae > Mesorhizobium > Mesorhizobium sp. B2-3-15. The sequence goes on from NZ_VFVO01000002.1 coordinate 227,993, forward strand.
GCCCCGAACCGGTTGCGCACGCGCGGCGCCGACTATCTCGCCTATGCGCTGATCGACGCCATCGTCGACAGCTATTTTCCGCCGATCGAGGCTGCCGGCGACCTGGTCGACAGCATTGAGGACCAGATGCTGCATTCGACGCACAAGCACCAGATGCGGCAGCTGCACGAATTGCGGCGCGATGCCAATGTTTTGAAAGGCGTGCTGTGGCCCATGCGCGATGCGCTGGCAACGCTGATCCGCAACGACGTGGCCTATGTCACAGCCGAGACCAAGGTCTTCCTCAACGACACGCTCGACCATTCGCTCAGGCTGATCGAGCTGGTCGAGACCCAGCGCGACATGCTGACCGGCCTGATCGAAATGCATCTGTCGCTGAGCCAGGCCCGCACCAACGACGTCATCTCCTATCTCACCATCGTTTCGGTCATCTTCATGCCGCTCACCTTCCTGGTCGGCATCTGGGGCATGAACTTCGACCCCGCCAGCTCGCCATGGAATATGCCGGAGCTGAAGGCGTACTACGGCTATCCCTTGTCTCTGCTGTTCATGGCTGCCGTCGCTGTCGGGCTGATTGCATTCTTCAAATGGAAGAAATGGCTTTGACCGGGTTTAAACCTGTCATTTGAGCCTCAAAAGCCGGCTTGTGAATTGGGCTGGTGTTTTTCTGGGAATTGCACTATATGCGCCGCAGCATAGCGCCTTGACGCTTTGCATGCACGGCCCCTGCTGGACGACATCCCGGCTGTGGGCGACCCGTTTCCTCAAACAGATAAGGAAAAACACGATGTCGATTACTGCCGAGCGCAAACAGGAATTGATGGGTGAATTCGCAACCGCCAAGGGCGATACCGGGTCTCCGGAAGTCCAGGTGGCCATCCTTTCCGAGCGCATCAAGAACCTGACCGACCATTTCAAGGACCACAAGAAGGATAACCATTCCCGCCGTGGTCTGCTCGCTCTCGTGTCCCAGCGCCGCAGCCTGCTTGATTATCTCAAGCGCAAGGACGACTCGCGCTATCAGACACTGATCGAGAAGCTCGGTCTGCGCCGTTGACGAATTGACCGGCGGGCTTTCTTCGGAGAGCCCGCCGGTCGCGCATTCTGCCAGTCGCACAGGCTGGCCAGACCCGGTTTCGAACGTGCAAAGGGCCGCTCGAAACCGCCCATGGACGGTCATGGGGCAGGATTGCAGGACGCTCGCGCGCGCTTGTCGCGCCTAAATCACCCGAGCTTCCCGTTGTCTTGCCCGTGGCTGCCCGAGAAAGGAAGCCAGGCAAAGGGCATCCGCGCACCGTGAAACGGCGCGGCCCTTTCCGCTTATTAAGGACAAGACATGTTCAATCACCACAAAGTGGAAATCGAATGGGGCGGTCGTCCGCTCATCCTGGAGACCGGCAAGATCGCGCGCCAGGCCGACGGCGCGGTGCTCGCCACCTACGGCGAGACCAAGGTTCTCGCCACCGTCGTTTCGATGAAGGAGCCCAAGCCCGGTCTCGACTTCTTTCCGCTGACCGTCAATTACCAGGAAAAGACGTATGCCGCCGGCAAGATCCCGGGCGGCTATTTCAAGCGCGAAGGCCGTCCGAGCGAGAAGGAAACGCTGGTTTCCCGCCTCATCGACCGCCCGATCCGCCCGCTCTTCGCCGCCGGCTACAAGAACGACACGCAGATCGTCGTCACCGTCGTCCAGCACGATCTCGAAAATGACCCGGACATCCTGTCGATCGTCGCCACCTCGGCGGCCCTGACCCTGTCGGGCGTTCCCTTCATGGGCCCGATCGGCGGCGCGCGCGTCGGCTACATCAATGGCGAATATGTGCTGAACCCGCATGTCGACGAGATGCAGGAATCCAAGCTCGACCTCATCGTTGCCGGCACCACTGATGCCGTGCTGATGGTCGAGTCGGAAGCCAAGGAACTCGGCGAAGAGCTGATGCTCGGCGCTGTCATGTTCGGCCACAAGGGCTTCCAGCCGGTCATCGACGCCATCATCAAGCTGGCGGAAGTTGCCGCCAAGGAGCCGCGCGACTTCACCGCGCCGGATTATTCCGCGCTTGAGGCCGAGATGCTGAAGATCGTCGGCGACGAGCTCAGCAATGCCTACAAGAACGTCGACAAGCAGAAGCGCTACGCCGCCGTCGACGCTGTCAAGGCGAAGGTCAAGGCCGCGTTTGCCCCGGCTGAAGGCGAGGACGCAAAGTACACCTCCGAACAGATCGGCTCGGTATTCAAGGAATTGCAGGCGAAGGTCGTTCGCTGGAACATCCTCGACACCGGCGCGCGCATCGATGGCCGCGACTTGAGCACGGTTCGCAAGATCGTCTCCGAAGTCGGCGTCCTGCCGCGCACCCATGGTTCGGCGCTGTTCACCCGCGGCGAGACCCAGGCGCTCGTGGTTGCCACGCTCGGCACCGGCGAGGATGAGCAGTACGTCGATTCCCTGACCGGCATGTACAAGGAGAAATTCCTCCTTCACTACAACTTCCCTCCCTACTCCGTCGGTGAGACCGGCCGCATGGGTTCGCCGGGCCGCCGCGAAATCGGCCATGGCAAGCTCGCCTGGCGCGCCATCCGTCCGATGCTGCCCTCCGCCGACCAGTTCCCCTACACGCTGCGCGTCGTCTCGGAGATCACCGAGTCCAACGGCTCGTCCTCGATGGCTACCGTCTGCGGCACCTCGCTGGCGCTGATGGATGCCGGCGTGCCGCTGGCCAAGCCGGTGGCCGGTATCGCCATGGGCCTGATCAAGGAAGGCGAGCGCTTCGCCGTGCTCTCCGACATCTTGGGCGACGAGGATCACCTCGGCGACATGGACTTCAAGGTTGCCGGCACCGAAGGCGGCATCACCTCGCTGCAGATGGACATCAAGATCGACGGCATCACCGAGGAGATCATGAAGATCGCCCTTGGCCAGGCCAAGGACGGTCGCCTGCATATCCTCGGCGAGATGTCCCATGCTCTGACCGGCGCCCGCCCCGAACTCGGCGAGTTCGCGCCGCGCATCGAGGTCATGCACATCCCGACCGACAAGATCCGCGACGTCATCGGTTCGGGCGGCAAGGTCATCCGCGAGATCGTCGAGAAGACCGGCGCCAAGATCAACATCGAGGACGACGGCACGGTCAAGATCGCTTCGTCGAACGCCAAGGAGATCGAGGCGGCGAAGAAGTGGATCCACACCATCGTCGCCGAGCCGGAAGTCGGCGAGATCTACGAAGGCACGGTCGTGAAGACCGCCGACTTCGGCGCCTTCGTCAACTTCTTCGGTCCGCGTGACGGCCTCGTCCACATCTCGCAGCTTGCCAACGACCGGGTCGCCAAGACCTCGGACGTCGTCAAGGAAGGCGACAAGGTCTGGGTCAAGCTGATGGGCTTCGACGAGCGCGGCAAGGTCCGCCTGTCGATGAAGGTCGTCGACCAGGCCACCGGCAAGGAAATCGCCCGCGACAAGAAGACCGAAGGCGAAGAAAACGCCGCCTGAGGCCTCTGACGGAAAAATCGAAGCGGGCGCGGCTTATGTCGCGCCCGCTTTTGTTTATGGAGCACGGCTATGTCCGCTGAAGCGTTGAAGACGCTTTTTCACCCGTTCGAGGCCGGGGCTCTTTCCCTGCCGGGCAGGGGCGAGCGCATCCTCTTCCTTGGCGCCGAACCCGGCCTGCGCTTGCCACCGGGTTTCGAGGCTACGCTGCATCTCGTACAGGGCTTTCGGCCGTATTTTCGCGCGTTGCAGGCAGCTGGCTTCACGGTCACGCCGCGATCGGCTGGTGAGGATTTCGATGCAGTGCTTGTGCTCGCCGGCCGCCATCGCGGCGAGAACGAACTGCGCATCGCCGAGGCTCTCGAGCGGGTGGCGGAGGGCGGATTGATCGTCATTGCAGGTGGCAAGGAGGATGGCATCGCAAGCCTGCGCAAGCGCGTCGGCGATCTTGTTCTGCTTGATAGCCACATGCCAAAATATCACGGTATTGCCTTCTGGCTGCGTCGTCCGGTTGATGTGCAAGCCGCCGCCGCGCTTCGCGCCGCCAATCCCGCCTTGCTTGTTGAGGACCGGTTCCGCACCGCACCCGGCATGTTCTCCTTCGACCGCGTCGATACCGGTTCGAAACTGCTGGTCGACAATCTGCCCGGTGATTTGCGTGGCACCGCGGCCGATTTCTGCGCCGGCTGGGGCTATGTGGCGGCCGAGATGGCTGCCCGCTGTCCGGGCTTGTCGGCCCTCGATCTTTACGAGGCCGATTTCGATGCGCTGGAGGCCGCCAGGGGCAACCTTGCCAACACCTTGGCGCAGGGCTTCTTCTGGACGGATCTGCTGGCCGAGCCTGTCGAGCGCCGCTACGACGTCATCGCAATGAACCCACCCTTCCACCGCAGCCGTGCGGCCGAGCCCGAGATCGGCGTCGGCATGATCCGCGCCGCGGCCAAGGCCTTGAAGCCCGGTGGGCGCCTGTTCATGGTCGCCAACCGCCAGCTTCCCTACGAGCCGGTGCTGTCGGCCGCCTTTGCCAGCCACGCCGAGCTTGCCCGCGACGGTATGTTCAAGGTGTTTGTCGCACGGCGCTGACGCGATGCATTTAATGCGTGTCGCCCGGAATTGTCATCGGTTCGGGGACAACGCCATCCACAAATCAGAAGCTTACAGCAGGTCGGGCGAATCCTATTGCCGCGACATGTTGTAGGTCAGTGTAGATTGGCGACGCGCCGGACTTCGTCGGTGGCGTGCCTGTCACCAGCGCTGAATTTGAGCGGCGCCGGCCGGCCGAACAGATAACCCTGCACCACTTCGCAACCAGCTGCCCGCAGCAGTGTCGCCTGGTTCTCGGTCTCGACGCCCTCGGCAATGATGCTGACGCCAAGCGCCCGGGAAAGCCCGACAATGGTCGACACGACCGCGCCGGAGCTCGCATCGGTATCGATACGGCTGACGAAGGAGCGGTCGATCTTCAGCTTGCCGAATGAGAAGTCGATCAGATAGCTGAGGTTGGAATAGCCGGTGCCGAAATCATCGACGGCGACCGAGATCCCCATCTCGGCGAGTTCTTTTAGGATGGCGGCCGCGCGGTCGCGGTCCTGCATCATCGCCGTCTCGGTGACTTCCAGTTCCAGCCGTGACGGCTTGATGCCGGTGCTCCGCATCGTGTCGCGCACAAGGCCGACGAAATCCTTGGTCATGAACTGGACCGGCGAGATGTTGACGGCGACGAAACAGTCGTCCGGCAGATGGCGGGCATCGCTGCAGGCCTTGCGCAGCACCCATTCGCCGATCGGATTGATCATGCCGGTCTCCTCGGCGATCTGGATAAACTCCATCGGAGGGATCATGCCGCGTTCGGGATGCTGCCACCGGATCAACGCCTCGTAGCCGACGATGCGGCCGGTCGGAAGGTCGAGCTGCGGCTGATAATGCAGGTCGAAATCGCCGCGCTCGAACGCATTGTGCAGTTCGGACTCGACCCATTGGCGATGGTCGGCCACCCGCCCCATATCGCTGTTGAAGACCGACCAGTTGCCAACCCCGCTGGCGCGCGCATTCTGCAGCGCCAGGTTGGAACGGCGCAGGATGAGGACCGGATCGATCCCATCCTTGGGCATCGCCACGATGCCCACCGACAGGCTCACCGATTGCTGGTGGGTGCTGAGTTCATACGGCTCCATCATCTCGTCGATGAGCCTCTCGACCATGCTTTCCAGGGTCCCCTGGATCTGGTGATCGGGAAGCAGCACCGCGAACTCGCCGGCCCCGATCCGCCCGATCAGTGCGCGCGCCGGCACGCAGTCGTGCAGCCGCTTGGTGAAGGCGCGGATCAGTTCGTCACCGTGAGTGTAGCCGATTGCGTCGTTGATCTGCTTGAACCGGTCGATGTCGATGTCGATCAGGAACATCGGTTCCCCGGTGCGGCTTGTCGCGCATGCCGCCTCGGCGATCTTGCCGACCATCGCCGGGCGGGCCAGCAGTCCGGTCAGCTTGTCGAAATGGGTTTCGTTGAAGACGAAATCCGCCGATTCATCGACACCAGCAAAGAAGGACATTGCCGCCACCGATGCGGCCAGCGCACAAAGCGCGGCCATGATCGACACCATCATATCAGCCGAAATGCCGGCAAATCCGTCGCCGAGACCGTGCTTCAGCCCCCAGATTCCGAGGACGAAACTGCCAATGCCCGAACTTGCTATCGTGAGCAGTCGGAACACGGGTGTTCGCTTCGGGTTGATGGCGGCAGGCATGAAAAAGGTCCCCAGATGGGAGCTTTATAGCGGAAACCTTCTTAAAATGGGTTTCCGCGAATGAATCCAATTTTACCGGAGAGGATTATTTTCTTTACTGGCAAAAGACCCGCGTGACCGGGGCCGCTCGTCAGTCGCGACCGCCATCTGTCTGCTTCAACTCGTCGAGGGTCGGCATCGACACGATATGGTAGCCGGAATCGACATAGTGGATTTCGCCTGTGACGCCGGAAGCAAGGTCTGACAGGAGATACAGCGCGGAGCCGCCGACCTCGTCGATCGTCACCGTCCGGCGCAGCGGCGAGTTTCGTTGCTGGTAGGAGAACATGTGGCGGGCGTCCGAAATGCCGGCGCCGGCCAGTGTACGCACCGGACCGGCCGAGATGCCGTTGACCCGGATGCCGCGCGGACCGTAGTCGTTGGCGAGGTAGCGCACGCTGGCCTCCAGGCCGGCCTTGGCGACGCCCATGACATTATAGTTCGGCATGACGCGGACCGAGCCGGCATAGGTCAGCGTGATCATCGAGCCGCCGGCGGTCATCAGGGGCGCGGCATTGCGCGCCACCTCGGTGAAGGAATAGCAGGAGATCACCATGGTGCGGACGAAATTGTCGCGGCTGGTATCGGCATAGAGGCCTTTCAACTCGTTCTTGTCGGAAAAGCCGATGGCATGGACGACGAAGTCCAGTCCGCCCCACGCCTTGCCAAGCGTCTCGAACGTGGCGGCGACCGAAGCGCTGTCCTCGACGTCGCAGGGAACGACCAGCGAAGCGCCGAGCTTGTCGGCGAGCGGCTTGACCCGGCGGCCAAAAGCCTCGCCCTGGTAGGTGAAGGCCAGTTCCGCCCCCTGTTCGGACAATTTCCTGGCAATGCCCCAGGCGATCGAATGATCGTTGGCAACACCCATGACAAGCCCGCGCTTGCCCTTCATCAATCCGTCCATGGCCGGCAATCCTTATATGAAAAACTTGGCCTTATGCGGAGTAGCGCTGGAAAACGAGCGTCGCGTTGGTGCCGCCGAAACCGAAGGAGTTCGACAGAACGGTGTCGATCCCTGCGTTGTCGATGCGCTTGCGTACGATCGGCATGCCCTCGAATTCCGGATCTAGCGTCTCGATATGGGCGCTTTCGCCGATGAAGCCGCCTTGCATCATCAGGATCGAATAGATGGATTCCTGCACGCCCGCCGCGCCCAGAGAATGGCCGGTCAGCGACTTCGTCGACGTGATGAACGGCATCTTCTCGCCGAACACTTCACGGATCGCGCCCATTTCCTTGGAATCGCCGACCGGCGTCGAGGTGCCGTGCGTGTTGATGTAGTCGACCGGCGTGGAAACCGTCGCCAGCGCCTGGCGCATGCAGCGGACCGCGCCTTCGCCCGAGGGCGCAACCATGTCGAAACCGTCCGAAGTGGCGCCGTAGCCGACGATCTCCGCGTAGATCTTGGCGCCGCGCGCCTTGGCGTGCTCCAGCTCTTCCAGCACCAGTACGCCGGCGCCGCCGGCTATGACGAAGCCGTCGCGATTGGCGTCGTAGGCGCGCGATGCGGTCGGGGCCCTGTCGTTGAACTTCGACGACATGGCGCCCATGGCGTCGAACAGGTCCGACATCGTCCAGTCGAGATCCTCGTGGCCGCCGGCAAAGACCATGTCCTGCTTGCCCCACTGGATCAGCTCGTAGCCATTGCCGATGCAATGCGCCGAGGTCGAGCAGGCCGAGGAGATCGAATAGTTGACGCCATGGATCTTGAACCATGTTGCCAAGGTTGCCGAGGCCGTCGACGACATCGCCTTCGGCACCGCGAAGGGACCGATGCGCTTGGGGCTGCCGTTCTTGAGCGTGGTTTCGGCCGCCTCGACGATGGTGCGCGTGGAGGGACCGCCCGAACCCATGACGATGCCGGTGCGCTCGTTGGTGATGTCGCTCTCGTCGAGGCCGGCATCCGCGATCGCCTGGTCCATGGCGACGTGATTCCACGCCGCGCCCTGGCTCAGGAATCGCATCGCGCGGCGGTCGATCATCGCCGAAGGATCGAGCGTCGGCGCGCCCCAGACCTGGCACCGGAAGCCATGTTCGGCAAAGGAATCGGAAAAGCTGATGCCGGATCTGGCGTCATGCAGCGAGGTCTGCACCTCGTTGGCATTGTTGCCGATCGACGACACGATGCCGAGGCCTGTGACTACGACACGTCTCATTCGCAACTCCTTCCAGGGATGCTGGCCAATGCGCGGGCCAGGGCTGCGGTCAAGCGACCGCCGACTGCTTGGACAGACCGACCTTCAGGTCCGTCGCCGCATATATGGGCTCGCCATCCGCCTTCATCCAGCCATCGGCGATGCCGAGCACCAGCCGGCCGCGCATCACACGCTTGAAATCAACGCCGTACTCGACCTTCTTGACCGATGGCGTGACCATGCCCTTGAACTTGACCTCTCCGGTCGACAGCGCCATTCCCTTGCCGGGTTCGCCAAGCCAGCCGAGATAGAAGCCGGTCAATTGCCACAGGGCGTCAAGGCCCAGACAGCCCGGCATGATCGGATTGCCGATGAAATGGCAGGCAAAGAACCACAGGTCGGGATTGATATCGAATTCCGCGCGAATGAAACCCTTGTCGAAGGCGCCGCCGGTCTCGCTGACCTCGGTGATACGGTCGAACATCAGCATCGGCGGGTAGGGCAACTGGGCATTGCCCTCTCCGAACAGCTCGCCACGAGCGCAGGCCAGCAATTCTTCGTAGTCGTAGCTGGATTTCGAACCCGCCATCAATTTCGTCCCCATATCGTCCGGGCGGTAGCGCGCCCTTGTCGTTGGTGTCCTAACACAATCTGTTTCAGGCCGGAAACCGGCGTTTGCGCTTAACCCGCCAGTCTGCCCGGGTCAATGCGCGCTATTGATCGCATTCGGGCGACAGAATATATGTCAACAGGGGTCCGGTTCCGGCAGACATTCATTTTTTTGCCATTCTGGGCGTGTCTTGAAGCGGGACTGCGAGCTTGGAAGACCAGATGGACCGGGGCTGCCGGAAGGAAAATGTCGCTGTGGACAAGCGGGTACGTGAAGCCGGCCTGAGGCCGACCCGTCAGCGCATTGCGCTGGCCGACCTGCTTTTCGCCAAGGGCGACCGCCATTTGTCGGCTGAGGAACTGCATGAGGAGGCGCAGGCCGCCGGCGTGCCGGTATCGCTGGCCACCGTCTACAACGCGCTTCACCAGTTTACCCAGGCGGGGCTGCTGCGCATTCTCGCCGTCGAAGGTTCCAAGACCTACTTCGACACCAACACCTCCGACCACCACCATTTCTACATCGAAGGCGAAAACAGGATTTTCGACATTGCCAACGGCCCGGTAACCGTTACCAATCTGCCGGAGCCGCCCGAAGGCATGGAGATCGCCAATGTCGATATCGTGGTGAGGCTGCGTCCCAAGCGTCCGGAATGATCGGCAAGGCCGGAATAAGCGGTCTGGGATGAAATTCCTCGATTGGATAGTCCGGCTCGAATGGGCCGTCGCGGCGGCTGCCGCGATCGTCTTCTATGGCGCGACAGGCGTTTCCTGGTGGCTCTTCGCGTTGCTCATCCTGGCGCCGGACCTGTCGATGCTGGGTTATCTCGGCGGCCCACGCGTCGGCGCCATTGCCTACAACGCCTTGCACATTCTGATCGTACCGGTGCTTGTGTTGCTTGCCGGGCACCTCGCCGGCAGTGCGGTCGGCAACGCCGTCGCACTGATCTGGATCGCGCATATCGCGATCGACCGCGCGCTGGGCTACGGCTTGAAGCTGTCAACAGGATTTCAGGATACCCATCTCGGCCGTATCGGGCGCAAAAGCGAAACGTTCAGTCCTTGACCCGCTCGCCCGGATAAGCGCCCCAGACGACCGACTGGGCAAGCCAGCCGGTGTGGCCGTCGAACGTCATCTCGCACCACTGGCCGTCGCAGGCTTTGATCGTGCCCATGACGCCGGGTTCTACGATCGCCACCACTCTGGCATCCTTTTCGGGGCTCTTGAGAAGGTTGATCTGGCCGCCCTTGCCGCGCTGCCAGGGAGCGACGATTGCGGTACGTCGGCCCGAAAGCAGCGACTGGTTGATCCATCCTTCCGAGCCGTCGGCGTCGCGCACGCGCCGCCACGTATCGAATTCCTGGATGATTTCCATGGGCAGGCCAGCCTTCATGTACATCCAGTCGACCGAATAGTTGGCGCCGGGGCCGACACGCGAGTTGACGCGGCCGGATTTCAGGCTGACGAATCGCGGCAGCGGCAGGCCGCTCGGTCCGAGCGTGATGGCGCTCTGGGCGGGAGCGGCCGCGCTTTGCGCGCCGGCAAGCGGAGAATAGAGAAGAGCGCCGAGAAATGCTGCGCTGAGGGCCAGGCGAAGCGACGCGAAACCAGACACTTTCGTTCCTTTCGGCACCGGCCCGATGGCTGCGGCACCCCTTTTTCTTTGTCTTCGGCGGCACCGCTTGTTACATGGGTAAATCGGCTACCGCGACCGGCTTTCAGTTTCGCCTGTCTTGGTTAAAGAGGTCTCAACGAGGGAAACAATGGTAGGCAAAAAGAAGCCTCTCGTGGTCATCACGCGAAAGCTGCCCGACCCGGTCGAGACCCGCATGCGCGAGCTGTTCGACGCAAGGCTGAACGTCGAGGACAGGCCGATGACGCAGCCGGAACTGGTCGCCGCGGTCAAGGAAGCCGACGTGCTGGTGCCGACCGTGACCGACCAGATCGACGCCGCACTGATTGCCCAGGCCGGCGACAATCTCAAGCTGATCGCCAATTTCGGCAACGGCGTCGACAAGATCGACGTGGCGGCGGCGGCCAAGAGGGGCATCACCGTCACCAACACGCCCAACGTGCTCACCGAAGATACCGCCGATATGACCATGGCGTTGATGCTGGCGGTGCCGCGCCGGCTGGCGGAAGGCGCCAGTGTGCTCACGGGCGACAAGAAATGGGCCGGCTGGTCGCCGACCTGGATGCTTGGCCGGCGCATCTGGGGCAAGCGGCTCGGCATTGTCGGCATGGGCCGCATCGGCACCGCCGTTGCCAGGCGAGCCAAGGCTTTCGGTCTGTCCATTCACTATCACAACCGGCATCGTGTGCTGCCGGCGGTCGAGGATGGGCTGGAGGCGACCTATTGGGAAAGTCTCGACCAGATGCTGGCCCGCATGGACATCATCTCGGTGAATTGTCCCTCGACACCCGCTACCTTTCATCTTCTGTCGGCGCGGCGGCTCGCGTTGCTGCAGCCCACCGCCTATATCGTCAACACTGCCCGCGGCGACATTATCGACGAAGAAGCGCTGGTCAAGCTGATCCAGGACGGCAAGATCGCCGGCGCCGGCCTGGACGTTTACGAGCACGAACCGGCCCTGAACGGCAAGCTCTTGAAGCTGGCCGCCAGGAACAAGGTCGTGCTTCTGCCGCATATGGGCTCGGCCACGCTCGAGGGCCGCATCGACATGGGCGAGAAGGTCATCATCAATATCCGCGCCTTCGTCGATGGCCATCGCCCGCCGGACCGCGTGCTGCCGCTCAGGACCTGAAAACCTTCCAGGCGCCGGCTCTCATAAACCGAAGCTTACGAAATGGTCTTGCGCATGGTGATGGACGTCGGCCTGTCATAGCCCTCATGCACCGTCCGTTCGGTTTCGCGAAAGCCGAGCCGGGCAAAGGCGGCATGATTTGCGGCCAGTTCGATCCTCGTCTCCAGTTCGATGTCGGCCTTGCCGCGGCTGCGGGCCAGATCTTCGGCCGCTTGTATCAGCCGCCGGCCAATGCCTTGCCCCTGCCGGTCCGGGGCGACGGCGAGCTTGCCGACATAAAGACCCTCGGCCTTTTCGAGAGCAAAAACGCAGCCCACGATCCTGTCGCCGTCGAGCGCCAGAAAGCCTGTCTCCCGCAAGGCTTTGGCGCGCAGTGCTTCGACTGTGAGCAGGTGAGCCGACGACGGCGGGTCGATGATGCCGTCCATGAAGGCGAAGGCATGCATGATCAGGGCAAGCACATCACCCCAGCGGCCGAAATCGGCGGGGATTTGCGTGATCGAAACAGGGGGTTGTTCCAAGATCAGCGTCTTTTGTAGCGGATGGTCTCGAAGCGGGCGGCGAGCGCATCGTAAAGCAGCAGCCGGCCGATCAGCGGCTCGCCTATGCCGGTGACCAGTTTGATCGCCTCCATTGCCTGCAGGGTGCCGACGACGCCGGTCAGCGCGCCGAGCACTCCGGCCTCCGCACAGGACGGCACCAGGCCCGGCGGCGGGGCTTCGGGAAACAGATCCCGATAGCTCGGGTTCGGCTTGCCGTCCCTGCCGTCCTCGAAAGGCTTCAACACGGTGACCGAGCCATCGAAACGTCCGACGGCCGCATGCACCAGCGGCTTCCCTTCGCTGGCGCAGGCATCGGCAACCACATAACGCGTCTCGAAATTGTCGGACCCGTCGACGACGATATCGTACTTGGCGACGAGGGCAGGGGCGTTTTCCGCGGTGAGCCGGAATGTGTGCGTTTCGACCGATATGTTGGGATTGATGCGGGCGATCGCAGCGCCGGCGCTCTGGGTTTTCAGCATGCCGACCGTATCGGTGCCGTGAATGACCTGCCGTTGTAGGTTGGAGAGCGAAACAGTGTCGTCGTCGACAATGCCGAGCGTGCCGACACCGGCCGCGGCGAGATATTCAAGCACCGGCGCCCCGAGCCCGCCAGCGCCGATCACCAGCACCCGCGCCTGCTTGAGCTTCTGCTGGCCAGCGCCGCCGACCTCGGGCAGCACGATGTGGCGGGCATAGCGTTCGATCTCGTCGGCGGTGAGGGCGGTAGTCATGTCAGGACCATATAGCGGCCGAAAAATCTTGTCAGGGGTCTTCGGTTGGCCCAACCGTGCCATGGTCGACCGTCAGGAACTGAGCGCGGCCATGCAGGCTGGAAAACAGCGCCGCATCGGTACCCGTCATGAAAGCCTGGCAGTTCAGGTCTTCCAGGATCGAGAACAGTGCCGCGCGCCGGCCGCCATCGAGGTGCGCCGCGATCTCGTCGAGCAGCAGGATCGGCGTCAGGCCGGACATTTCGCCGGTCAGCCGGGCATGCGACAGCACGATGCCGACCAGCAACGCCTTCTGTTCGCCGGTCGAGCAGAGTTCGGCCGGCATTGCCTTGGGCCGGTGCCGGACCATGAGGTCCGAGCGGTGCGGGCCCTCGAGGGTACGTCCGGCGGCGCGGTCGCGGTCGCGGCCATCGGCAAGCGCCCGTCGGAACCGCTCCTCGACATCGACCGCCGGCGCACCGGCAATCTCGGCCTCCAACTCACCCGAAAGGCCGACATCGGCCTGCGGAAACGGTCCGGTGTCGGGCAGCCGGTCGATCATGGCCACCAGCAGGCGCACCAACTCGGCGCGCGCGGCCGCTATCGCCACGCCGGTCTCGGCCATTTGCGTCTCTATCGCCTCGAACCAGCTGGCATCCCGCGAGCCTTCCGTCAGCAAGCGGTTACGGCCTCGCATCGCCTTCTCGTAATCGAGTGCGCGCTGGCCATGGCCGGGATCGATCGCCAGCACCAGCCGGTCGAGAAAGCGCCGGCGATCCGCGGCTGGCCCGGTGAACAGCGAATCCATAGCCGGCGTCAGCCACACGACCCGCAGCCATTCCAGCATGTCCTCGGCCCGCGCCGCGGCTCCATTTATACGCACCCGCCTGCCGCTCTCCGCGGAGTCGCCCCCGGAAATGCCTGTGCCGATCTCGACCTCGCCTGCAAGTCCGCCGAGCCGTGCATGCAGGGCAAAACCGCCATCGCCACCCTCACGGGCCACATCCCCGTAGGCTGCGCGGCGCAAGCCGCGTCCCGGTGTCAAAAAGGAGATCGCTTCGAGGAGATTGGTCTTGCCGGCACCATTGTCGCCGGAAAAGACCACGGCGCCCGGCGCGACATCTATCGCAAGGGTCGCATAGTTGCGAAAATTGGTAAGCGTGAGCTTACTTATGTGGGTTTGTGCCGGCAACCGCTATCCGCCTGTAGAAGTCGCCGCAACCAAGGCCTAGTCGTATCGCCAGCGACGCCGCGCCGGCTATACCCGCATCGGCATCAGCACGTAAAGCGCGGTCTCATCGGCCATGTCGTGGATCAGCGTCGGCGAACCGGCATCGGCCAACATGAATTTGGCCTCCGTGCCGGTCAATTGCGCGGCGACATCGAGCAGGTATTTGGCGTTGAAGCCGATCTCGATCGGGTCGGCCGAATAGTCGGCCGCCAGTTCTTCCGTGGCGCTGCCTGAATCAGGATTGTTGACCGCAAGCGTCACCTGGCCTTCGCTGATCGAGAGCTTCACCGCGCGGCCGCGTTCGGAAGAGATGGTCGAGACCCGGTCGACCGCGGCGGCGAAGCTTTGGCGGTCGAGGATCAGCTTCTTGTCGTTGCCGGTCGGAATGACCCGCTGATAGTCCGGGAAGGTGCCGTCGATCAGCTTCGAGGTGAGGACGACGCTGCCGATGGTGAAGCGGATTTTGGTGTCGGACAGTTCGGTGGTCACGGCGACATCCGGATCGTCGACCAGTTTCTGCAACTCGCTCACTGTTTTGCGCGGAATGATGATGCCCGGCATGCCCTCGGAGCCGGCCGGCGCGTCAATCTCGGCGCGCGCCAGCCGATGGCCGTCGGTTGCCACCGAGCGCAGCTTCAGCTTGCCGCCGACTTCATGCGTGTGCAGGTAGATGCCGTTGAGATAGTAGCGTGTCTCCTCGGTGGAGATGGCGAACTGCGTCTTCTCGATCAGGCCCTTCAGCGCCACCGCATCGAGGCGGAAGATGTGCGAGAAGGATCCGGCCGAAAGCTCGGGAAAATCGGATTGCGGCAGGCACTGCAGGCGGAAGCTCGAGCGGCCCGACGTCACCGTCATGGCGTTGCCGTCCTCATCCGTCTTCAGCATTACCTCGGCGCCGTCGGAGAGCTTGCGCACGATGTCATAGAGCAGGTGCGCGGGGACCGTCGTCGCGCCGCCGCGCTCGACCTTGGCGGGCGTCGCTTCCGTCACCTCCAGGTCGAGGTCGGTGGCCTTCATTTCGAGGCTGGCGCCGTCCGCGCTGAGAAGCACGTTCGACAGGATCGGTATGGTGTTGCGCCGTTCGACCACGCGGTGCACGTGGTTGAGCGACTTCAGGAGATTTGACCGTTCCAGGATAACACGCATGACGAAACAGGCTCGCTTGAATGAATGAACGGGTCTCCGGCTGCCGGCGCCCCGCGAAAGCTCTGAACAGGCTTCAGAATCTACGCAAACTGACAGGAAAAAACCAGTGAACGCAAGCCCGCGCCACCGGTTCGGGCCGGTTGCGCGGGCTTTCTGGGGATAAAGCTGGCCAACCCCGCAAGCGGGCGCTTTCCAGCCGGTCAGGCCTGGTCGTTGATCAGCCTTCTCAGCAATTCCAGTTCCTGCGCCAGCGTGTTGTCATTGCCGGAAAGGTCCTCGATCTTGCGCACGGCGTGCAGCACCGTCGTGTGATCGCGGCCACCGAAGCGCCGTCCGATTTCCGGCAGCGAGCGCGGCGTCATCACCTTCGACAGATACATGGCGACCTGTCGCGGCTTGACGATGGTGCGCGTGCGCCGATTGGACAGCAATTCCGTCTTCGAGACGTTGTAGTGACGCGCCACGATGCGCTGAATGTCCTCGATGCGGACCCGCTTCGGCTCGCCCGTGCGATAGATGTGGCCGAGGATCTCGTCGATGCGGTCGATGGTGATCTGCGGCTCGAACGACTGGCGAAACAGGAGCTGGTTGAAGGCGCCCTCCAGTTCACGTCCGCTGCCGGTCACGGTGCGGGCAACGTGGTTGAGGATCTCTTCGGAAATGCCCAGCGATGCATCGTCGATCCTGGCCGTGGCCAGACGCAGTTTGAGCATGCCGAGCCGCATGGCGAAATCGGGCGCCGACATTTCGAGCGCGACGCCGCCATTGAGACGCGAACGGACCCGCGGTTCGAGCGATTCCAGCTCCGACGGTGGCCGGTCGGCGGCAACGACGACCTGCTTGGCGCTGTCGAGCAGCATGTTGATCAGATGACAGAATTCATGCTGGATCGATTTGCCCTGCAGGAATTGCATGTCGTCGATGATCAAGAGATCGATGTCGCGCAACTGCTCCTTGAGCGTCAGTGCGTTGTTGTCGCGGATCGCCGTGGCGAAGCGCCACATGAAATACTCCGCGGTGAGGTAGACGACGCGTGACTTCGGGTTCTGCTTCAGCGATTCCGCCGCGATGGCCTGCAGCAGGTGCGTCTTGCCGAGCCCGACGGTGGCATGCAGGAAAAGCGGGTTGAAGCGTACCGCGCTCGACTGCGATTCCGCCACGGCCTTGGCGGCGGCGAAGGCAACGCGGTTCGACGGTCCCTCGATGAAGGAGCCGAACGTGTAACGCGGATCAAGCGGTGATCCCAGGACATTGTGGCGGAACTCGCTCTCGACCGGCACGCCCGGACGCGGCATCGGAGACCGCTCCACCCTACTTGGACTGACGGTGCCGGCGGCCAGCGCCGTCTGCGTCTGCCGCGTCATCTTGCGGGCCGGCGCCAATTCCGGTTCGGGCTGGCCGCGCCCCTGACGGGTTGCGGTGCGCACGACGATTTCGATCTTGAGAAGCTCGGGATCCTCGTGCTTCCACAGCTCTGAAATGAGATCATGATAGTGGCCGTTGATCCACGAGCGCAGGAATGCGGTGGGCACGGAGATGCGGACAATGCCCTTGGACGCTTCCGCGACCTTCATGCGCCCAAACCAGCTGGAATAGACTTCGGTTCCCAGGCGCGCCTTCAACTGGGCCTTGACCCGGTCGAACTTCTGTTCCGCGTCGCTGGAGACCGCCATCTCGTTTGCTCCGATCAAAGTTCCAGGAAATGGGAGGTCGCCCGTAAGCTCCCTTTCGATGCCGCTCTGCATGATCGAGTTCCTTGCCTTTCTGTACCTGTTTTTCGCTGGGGATGCGCCTCCTGCATCCTTTTCCGGCGACCGTGTCTTCGCTACGATGCCCATTGCCGCCGCCGGCAATGAACGTCGCCCACTATCCGACGGGAACCGGTGCCGGCCCATGGAAGCCAGTCCGCGTTGGGTATGTCAGGGCAATACAACGCCGTCCGGCGAAAGAGCGCCGGCGCGCCGTCCTACCTGCCATGTCTAGTTACGCCAGTCCCCTACCGTATCGAAAAAGAGCAAACCATACCCGTTCGCGGACTTGATCCACGTCGCAAATCCCGCCAATTTAAGCTGGCCGCGTAAGGCTGGGTTAGGGCCAGAGGCCCGTCCCGTTCGATAGATCGACATTACCGAAATCGCTGTGGATAGGGCAAGGCCACGTCTAACGGATTTTTAAGGAATCTGGTTACCTCGGGCAGGTTGGAGCGCCATGCCGCAGCGGCATATTTTGACAAAGCCATTGGGATTCAAACCCTTTTCCGACGAATATGAAAAAGCCGGGCCGGCGCGAAATTTTCTGAAATAATTCACTTGACAGCCAGTTGTCCTCCCGTCTCTTCGGCGCGTTGTGGACAAGCTGTGGATGACTGCCGCTAACCGATTGAAAAAAAATAGCTATTTGTGCGGAGCGTAGTTTTTTCAGTCGGCGCTTTTCAAGCGTGCCGGTCATCAGCGGGCATGTATGTGCCGGCAAATCATTTCGCACTCGGGAATCTGCACTTGGGGCTGTCTGCGGCTATTCTTTTTAAGTACTTGCCGGCAAACGAAAAAACCCGGCGCGATCGGCCGGGTTCGAAGAAGATCGTCCTGAAAAGGCGATGTCAGGCCGACAGCACCTTGAGGCGCTGGGCGAGGCGCGACACCTTGCGGGACGCTGTGTTCTTGTGCATCACGCCCTTGGTTGCGGCGCGCATCAATTCCGGCTCGGCTGCCTTGAAGGCGGCCTGTGCGGCGGCCTTGTCGCCGGAGGCGAGTGCCTCTTCGACCTGGCGCACGTAGGTGCGGACGCGCGAGCGGCGGTTCTTGTTGATCGCTGCGCGGCGGGCGATCTTGCGCGTTGCCTTTTTGGCCGAGGATGTGTTGGCCATGATGCCTCTCTTCTGATCTGGTCGGCGCACGCGGCGTGCCGCAGGGCGCAAAAAACAAACGGGCAGCCACGGGGCCGCCTCGGTTGGTGCGGCTTATAGTTCAGCTTTTCCGGCGCGTCAACGCCGACGGGCGTTCTTTTTGCCGATGCCACGGGTTTCGGACGCTGGCCCGCCACGCCCTACCGGTTGGTGAAATTCGGCTTCCGCTTTTCGGCGAACGCCGCCATCCCTTCCTTCTGGTCTTCGAGCGCGAAAAGCGAGTGGAACAGGCGGCGTTCGAAGCGCAATCCCTCGGCAAGCGTCGTCTCATAGGCCCGGTTCACCGCTTCCTTGGCCATCATCACCGATGGCAGCGAGAAATCCGCGATTTTGGCCGCCGCCTTGACGGCCTCTTCGACCAGCTCGGCGGCCGGAACGACCCGCGACACCAGGCCCGAACGTTCGGCCTCGGCGGCATCCATCATTCGTCCCGTCAGGCACATGTCCATTGCTTTCGATTTGCCGACGAACCGGGTCAGGCGTTGCGACCCGCCCATGCCGGGAATGACACCGAGCGTGATCTCGGGCTGGCCGAATTTGGCCGTATCGGCGGCAATGATGAAGTCGCACATCATGGCGAGTTCGCAGCCGCCTCCCAGGGCATAGCCGGCCACAGCCGCGATGATCGGCTTTCGTGCCCGCGTGAACTCTTCCCAGCCAACGAAGAAGTCCTGGCTGTAGGCATCCGCGTAGGAGATCGCCTGCATTTCCTTGATGTCGGCACCGGCGGCGAAGGCCTTGTCGGAACCGGTAACAACCACGGCGCCGATGCCAGGATCGGCGCAGAAACCGTTCACGGCCGAGACGAGTTCAGCAAGGATCCGGGAATTCAACGCATTGAGCGCTTTTGGCCGGTTCAGCGTGATCAGCCCGACCTTGCCACGCGTCTCGGTGATGATCGTCTCATAGTCCATGGGCTGCTTCTCCTTGCTCGACGGCGGTCTAGCTTACCTCTGACAGGTCCGGCAATAGAAGGTCGAGCGTCCGCTCTGCACGATACGTTGGACATGGCCGCTGCAGCCGGGCGTGGGGCAAGGCTCACCCTCGCGGTCGTACACGGCGAAGGAATGCTGGAAATAACCCAGCGACCCATCGGTGCGCACATAGTCGCGCAGTGAAGACCCGCCGGCCGCGATGGCGTCCGCGACGACCGAACGGATTGCCTCGGCGAGGCCTTCGCTTTGTTCCCTGGCCTTCTTGCCTGGCTTGGCGATGGTGCCTGCCTCGCGCAGGGGTGACAGCCCTGCGCGCCAGAGCGCCTCCGAGACGTATATATTGCCTAAGCCGGCGATCAGCCTCTGGTCGAGAAGCGCTGCCTTGAGCGGCGCTCTGCGGCCTTTCAGCAGCGAGGCAAGCAGAACGCCGTCCAGCGCATTGCCGGTGGGCTCGACACCCAGTCCGCCCAGCATCGGATGCGTCTCCGGCGGCTCTTCCGCAAACAGCATGAAACCGAAGCGGCGCGGGTCGTTGAAGATCACCCGGGAGCGCGCGCCGGCCGCGGAAACGACATGGAACACGACATGATCGTGCGCCGCGCTCTTCGAACGCTCATGATGGAACACGCCCGTTGTCTCGTCGTCGTCGCCGGTCTCGATGCGAAAGGAGCCCGACATGCCGAGGTGGCAGATCAGAACCGGACCGCCCTGCATATGCATGGTCAGATATTTGGCGCGCCGGCCAAGCGCCGTGACCGTCCTGCCCGTCAGCCGCTCCGAGAACCGTTCGGGAAAGGGGAAGCGCAGATCGGGTCGTCTCATCTCGACCTTGGCCAGATGAGCACCTTCCATGACCGGCTGCAGGCCGCGTCGGACTGTCTCGACTTCGGGCAATTCAGGCATGACCGCCAATCGTGGCGTGGAAGGACGTGCCGTTACGGCCGCGCGCCAGCCGCAGATGTTCGGCAACCGTCTCGCCGATATCGGCGAATGTCGCCCTCAGCCCTATGTCGCCGCCTTTGAGGCCGGGTCCAGTGCCGATGACCGGAATGCGTTCGCGCGTATGATCGGTGCCGCGCCAGGTCGGATCGTTGCCGTGGTCGGCGGTCAGGATGAGAAGGTCGCCCTGCTTCAGCTTCGCAAACGCCTCCGGCAGACGCCGGTCGAAGGCCTCGAGTGCGGCGGCATAACCGGCGACGTCGCGGCGATGGCCGAATTCGGTGTCGAAATCGACGAAATTGGCGAACACGAGGTCACCGTCGCCGGCCTCGTCCATGGCGCCCAGCGCCTGGTCGAACATGGCCATGTTGCCCGCCGCCTTGCGCACCTGCGAAATCCCGCGATGGGCGAAGATGTCGCCGATCTTGCCAACGGCGATGACGCGGCTGCCGCGCGCCGTCAGCCGGTCGAGCAATGTCGCTTCGGGTGGCGGCACGGCGTAGTCCTGGCGGTTGTAGGTTCGCTCGAAGGTGGCTGATGTCTCGCCGACGAAGGGGCGCGCGATTACCCGTCCGATCCTCAGCGGGTCAACCAGCCGGCGAACCACCTGGCACAATTCATAAAGCCGCTCCAGGCCGAAATGGACCTCATGCGCGGCGATCTGCAGGACGGAATCGACCGATGTGTAGCAGATCGGCTTGCCCGTGCGGATGTGTTCCTCGCCGAACCGCTCGATGATCTCGGTGCCTGGCGCATGGCAATTGCCGAGGATGCCTGAAACCTTGCCCTCGCGGATGATCGCCTCGGTCAGGTCGGCCGGAAAGGCGGGAACCGTATCCGGGAAATAACCCCAGTCGAAGCGTACTGGCAGGCCTGCGATCTCCCAGTGGCCGGAAGGCGTGTCCTTGCCGCTCGAAATCTCCTGCGCCGCGCCATGGAAGGCATTGGCGAGCAGGTCCGTCCCGAAATGAGCAAAACCCAGTCCTGTCGCCGTCTCGGCCGCCTTGCCAAGTCCCAGCGATGCCATGTGGGGGACGAACAGTGGTCCCTGACGAAGCCCGTCGCGATCGGCGCGCCCTTCCGCGCAAGCTTCGGCGATGTGCGCCAGCGTGTTTGCACCGGCGTCGCCATAGCGTTCTGCGTCGGCCGCGCCGCCGATGCCGAAGGAATCCAGGACAAAGAGGAATGCACGCGCCATCGGGTCATTTGTTGCCAGTGTGGACCTCAAGACATAGGGTTCCATGGCGGCCTTGGCAATTCGGAAGGCGCAAAGATCAGGTGTCGCGACCAGTTGGGCGCCCATGGACGAAACAAGAGGCAAGGCGGTCCTGTCATGAAGGCTGCGCTCAAGACATGGACTGCCCTCATGGCTGTGAACGGTGCGTTCTGTTGTGGACCGGCGTGGGCAGACTGGCGCGACGATATCGGCACATTTCGCATCGGTATCGTCGCCGAACCCGGCGCCGGCAATACCGTTCCGGGGCTGGCCGTGCTGACGCAAGCCTTTACCAATGCGCTCGGCATGAAGGTGGAATTCGTCGTTGCCCGCGATTACGCGGCACTGATCGAGGCACAGGCCAATGCGCGGATCGAATACGCCATCTATTCGGCGACCGCCTACGCCACGGCGCTGCAACGCTGCGAATGCGTCGAGCCGCTCGTAGCTCCGGTCGATTCAGACGGTGCGGCCGGCATCCGCTCGGTACTGCTGACCAGGGACGGCGAATTGCCCGGCCTGGCTGACATGGAGACCCGCCGGATCGCCATGCCGCCGCCGGACAGCGTCGGCGGTTCGCTTTTGCCGCTGGCGGGCTTGGCCGCCGAACACGTCAGGATCGCCGAAGACGCACCATTCCTTGTCCATGCCCCGTCGGCGTCGGCGGCTGAAACCATGCTCGTCGACGGCGAGGCCGACGCCATGTTCGGCTGGGTGAAGGCAGCGGCCGACGGTCAGCCGCGACTGCCTGGGGGCACGCAGGCAAGGCTCGAATCGTCGGGCCTTTCGGCCTCGGCCCTTCAGGTCGTGTGGACGTCGGGTCTGCTGAGATACGGTCCCCATGCGGTGCGCGGCGACCTCGATCCGGAAGCCAAGCGTCGGCTGACCGTGTTCCTCACCAACCTCAAATCGACGACGCCGGATGTCTACGACCTTCTGGAGCCGAAGCATGCTGGCGGCTTCATGCCCGTGGCTCCCAAGGACTATGCGGCGGCGGAGGCCATCGTGCGGATGGTATCGGTCGATGGGCGGCAATAAGTCTTTCAGCAATCGCTGCAAGGGATCGTGACGCTTCTGCGGGGACGCAGATAATAGGTTTCGCCCATCGTCATGCCTTTGGCGAGCGTCTCGACAAACCCGAGCTTCTGTTGGCTGTCGGTCGTCCAGCTGATGATCGGCTTATAGGCCAGGGTGCTGTCGACGCGGACGAGGAAGGTTCCGGGGACCCTGAGGCTTGCCGGAACCGTGGTGGCGGTGCCGGCGGTGGCCCCGACGCCGTTCACACCGTTGACCACCTTGCGCGACCACACCACCAGGACCTGCGGCGTGGCATCGGTGGTGACCTGTATGGCCGTGATGGTGATGTCCGGCACGGAGCGGTTATAGGGTTGAAGGGTCAAGGTGCCGATCTTCATGATGGCATCGAGGTCCACTTTGGCGATGGTCGGCTGTTGTGTGACGAGATCGGCGACCATGCTGCCGACACGGCTGACCTTCTTGCTCGTCTCGATGGCCTGCGAAGCCTCCATGGTCATGAAATACATGACCAGCAGGATAGGCGCGATAAGCGCGAACTCGACCGCCGCGACGCCACGACGATTGGACCAGAACCGGATTGATTTGCCCCAGAGCATTGATTTGCCCCAGAGCCCAGCAATTCCCTGATGTGCCCCCGCACGCATCATATTCACTGCCTTTTTTCTTGTTGTTGCTTCGGTGATTGTCTCAATTGTCGAACGGCTCGTTCTGCCAGGTCACCGAAGCGAAATGCAGCGTTTTGTTGCCGCCCATCGACTGCGCCATCAGGTTGGTCATGATGGGCCATTTGTAGAAAACCCGCAGCATGTTCCTTGACTCCGCCGCACCCGCCGTGACGGTAAAGGGCACATCAGCGCCGCTATTCGTCAGCTGGATGTTACCGCCCTGAATCCTGAAGCCGGCCTGGGCCGCGTCGGCGAAAGCCGTGTACTGGCGAAGATCGACGCTCAACTGATTGGGGCAATCCTGCGAAACGATGATTTCCAGCTTGCCGCAGATCATGTTCTTCAAATTGTCTCCGGCGACGTCAGCGGCCCTCAACTGGCCGGTGCGCAGCCGGCGCGCGACATCGTCTGTAATGTTGGCCATCACCTCCTGGCTGGCAAACGAGATGCAGCTTTCGAGGATGGCGAAGACGAGAAGCGCGAACGGCATCGCAAGCAGCGCGAACTCCAGCGCCGTGGCGCCGCGCCGGTCGCGCACGAAGCGCTGGAAAGGCCTGGCGCGCTCGATCTTGCGTTGATCTGTCGAGCCGATTTCCTTGCTCATGCGATGTTCCTGCCATCCTGGACGGTGCTGACAGGTGTATTAGTGCAAACCAATTGAGGTCCGGTTTGAATGATCGTTAAACTCGGCGCAGGCGCTTTAACCAGGCAGTAACCTGGGCGCTGGCACGGCCCGCATGGCTTATTTGCTGACGCTCATCTCGGCTTCGGACGATTTCTCCGCGTCGCTCTTGTAGGAGCTTTCGCAATAGGGCGTGCACGACATGGTCTGGACCTCCGCGCGCCGGTAAATGCGAACCGACGAGGCCGCCTGGCGGACCACGGTAACCTGTGCGTCGACGATCGGGCTGCCCTCTGGGTCGAGAACGACGAGATTGGTGACACCGAAACCCTTGCCGGTGAGCACGATCGTCGAGGCATCCTGGACGGAGGCGTCGGCGATTGCCGGGTTGCCCACGACGATCGTATCGGCGGGGCGCGACAATTTCACGATCTTGGCCTGGTTCATGGTGACCTCGATCCCGGCGCCGGCCCTGGCGGGCGCGGTCAAGCTGGCGGCAAGAAGCACGGCAATCAGAATTGAGGATCTCGGCACGGCCATCACGGCGCTCCACGCAAGCGGACTGTTCAACAGAACATGAACGAGATTGGTGAAGCAACGGTTAAGTTGACTTGTTGCGCCCGGATATGGCGGTCGGCATGGCCGAGCGCACCATCGGACTCGTGCAGGCGTCGCAAGCCTGCCCAAGCCCTTGCCGTTTGCGGCGTCGACCTGCAAAACAGAACATTAGCCAGCGCTTAGTGTGGAGTTAACCACGCAACATGTTCTAGCCGGGAAAGGAATCGGTAAGGCTGTTTATTAAGCCGATCGAAAGAGCTTCTCCCTAGATTTGCAGCATCCGATCAACCATCACAGAAGTTGACGGAAGTGCTGTAACACGTGGAGTAGGAGCTCTCGAATGTCTAATCTCATCGCACGTTTCGTGAAGGACGAATCCGGCGCGACCGCCATCGAATATGGTCTGATCGCCGCTCTCATCGCGCTCGCCATCATCACCGGCGCAGGCGCGCTCGGCAATGCCATCAACGCCAAGTTCACGACCATCGGTACAACGCTGAACAGCAGCGGCAGCTGATCTGCTTATTTGCTGATCACCTGGATTGCATTCTGGACAGGGGTCGCCACATTGCGGCCCCTGTTTCTCTGTGACCGGTCCAGAGTGCTGCCGACAACGACCGTCTTTTCATGCGGACCTCATCAATCGTTAATCGAACCGACCTAGATTGAGTATCCTGGAAATCCGCACAATAGGCATAAGCGCCGATGCTTGAAGCCCTGATCTTCGTCGTCTTCCCGTTCTGCATGCTGTTCGCCGCGATCTCCGACATGCTGTCGATGACGATCGCCAATCGCGTGCCGGTGCTGCTTGTCGTCGTCTTCGCGCTGGTGGCGCCGCTGACGGGCATGGACTGGGCAGCCTATGGCGGACATTTCGCCGCCGGCGCC
Source organism: Mesorhizobium sp. B2-3-15 (assembly GCF_006442875.1). NCBI lineage: Bacteria > Pseudomonadati > Pseudomonadota > Alphaproteobacteria > Hyphomicrobiales > Phyllobacteriaceae > Mesorhizobium > Mesorhizobium sp. B2-3-15. Next base: position 253,162 of record NZ_VFVO01000002.1, read on the forward strand.
ATCGTCCTTGCCGTGACGTTCGGCCTGTTCGCCTTGGGTGGCATGGGCGGCGGCGACGCCAAACTGCTGGCCGCCACGGCCGTGTGGATGGGGCTCAACGTGCATCTCGTCGAATATCTTGTCGTCTCGACATTCATCGGCGGCCTTCTGACAATCGCCATCCTGCTTTACCGGAAGTCGACGCTGGCGGTTTTCACCGGCCGCAATCCATTCCTGCGTCATTTCGCCGAAGAGTCGGCCGGTGTTCCCTATGGGATCGCGCTCGGCCTGGGCGGACTGCTGACCTTCCCCGATTCCCCCATGATGGTATGGGCGCTGGCAAGGCTGGCGAACTGAATTCATCAATTTTTCGTCGGCTGGCATGCCTTGCAAGCCGTCTTGCGGAGCGGCGGCCCAGCATTTCCACGCATCTCGGCGCGATCCATCCAATTTATGTAAACCTTAAATTAATCACGATCGTAAGCATTGCATTAACCTTGTTTTGACGATTGCCGCTGCAAAGTCCGGCTTGGCTAGGTGGTTTGCCAAGGGCGAGGGTTCGGACAGATGCCAGCATCCCGATTGATTATTCTGAGCGTGGCGGTGGCCGCGGCGGGCGGTGCTGGCTATGTCGCAAAAAACATGGTCGCTCCGCCGCCTCAGATCGTCGTCGATTCTGGCCCCCAGGCCCCGGCGGTATCCCTGCAGGATGTGCTCGTGCTTTCGGGTGATGTCGCGATGGGCAACGCGCTCCAGAACAGCATCGCCTGGCAATCCTGGCCCGCTGACGGCATCAACGCGAATTTCATCACCAAGGCCACCGCTCCCGATGCCCTGGAGAAGCTGAAAGGGTCGATTGCCCGTGTGCCGATGTATGCGGGCGAGCCCGTGCGGCGCTCCAAGCTGATCGGCGAGGGGCAAAGCTTCATGTCGTCCATCCTGCCTTCCGGCATGCGGGCGGTCGCCACGACCATATCGGCCGACACCTCGGCCGGCGGCTTCATCCTTCCAAACGATTTCGTCGACGTCATCATGACCCGCAGGGCCGATGCCAACACTGGGGCCGGCTTCAGCACCGAGACCATCCTGAAGAATATCCGCGTCCTGGCAATCGATCAGACCATCCAGGAAGACGAGGAAGGCAAGAAGACCAGGGTAGGCCAGACCGCCACGCTGGAGCTGACACCCAAACAGGCGGAGATCATCACCGTTGCCCAGCAGATGGCGGATCGCCTGACGCTGGCGCTGCGGGCGATCACGGACACCCAGGAAAAGAATGTGGACGAGGCCGACTATCTCGTTTCCGGCAATGGTCGCAGGGGAACGGTGAGGCTGATCAAGTCGGGCGAAGTCTCCGAGGTAGGGGCAAGGAAATGAGGCTAAGCGCTAAACTGCCGGCAATCGCAGCCATGGCATTCGGCCTGCTGCTGGTCGGAGCGAATGTGCAGGGCGTCGAGGCGAAGAGCACGCAGGTGTCGGCCACGACAGCCACCCAGCGCGTCAAGCTGGGCCTCAACAAGTCGGTGGTCATAGACCTGCCGAGCGATGCCTATGACATTCTTGTCGCCAATCCCTCTGTTGCCGACGCCGTGACCCGTACCGCAAGGCGTATCTATCTCTTTGGCAAGTCGGTCGGCGAAACCAACATCTTCGTCTTTGGACCGAACGGCGAACAGATCGCCAGCCTGGATCTTGCCATCGAACGCGACGTCGCCGGCCTGGAAGACTATATCAAGCGCTTCCTTCCGACATCGACCGTGAAGGTGGAACTGCTGAACGACAACGTCATCCTGACCGGCACCGTCGACACGCCGCTGGACGCCAAACGAGCGGTCGACTTGGCGACGATCTTCGTCTCGGGCGGTGAGGCGACGACGGGCCAGTATTCGCAGACCGCCGCCGGCGGCTCGGCCCAGAGCGGTGTCGACATCAACAACCCGGACCAGGAGCGCCGTGTCTCCAAGATCGTCAATCTCTTGCAGATCATCGGTGACGACCAGGTCACGCTGAAGGTGACCGTCGCCGAAGTCAGTCGCTCCGTGATGAAGCAACTCGGTGTCAACATGCTCAGCAGCGGTAGCTCGAACGGCATCAGCTACGGGGCCTTGAGTTCGCCCAATTACGGACTTGGCAAGCCACTTTCGCAGAATTCATACTTCAGGCTCGGCGACGGCCTCGGCAATGGAATTCAGGCCTACGTCAACGCGATGGAGCAAAGCGGCGTCATGAAGACGCTTGCCGAACCGACCCTCACGGCGGTTTCTGGCGAGAAGGCGACGTTCAAGGTCGGTGGGGAATTCAATCTCATCACCGGACGCACCAACAATGTTTCGAGCGACAACCAGACCGGCCAAGTTACGTACACCAATGACAAGCTCGAATATGGCATTGGGCTTGAGTTCCAGCCCGTAGTGCTGTCGGCCGGGCGCATCAGCCTGAAGGTCAGGACCTCCGTATCGGAGCCGACCGCGGAAGGTGCCACTACGCTCGAAGGGGCAGGCGCCTTGCCTGGAATGACCATACTGTCGATTCGCAAACGCCTGGCAGACACCACCGTTGAGCTACCCTCCGGCGGCTCCATGATGATCGCCGGCCTGGTGCGCGACGATGTCCGTCAGGCAGTCTCCGGTCTGCCAGGTCTCGCCAAGATTCCCGTGCTCGGCACACTCTTCCGCAGCAAGGACTTCGTCCGCAACGAAAGCGAGCTCGTCATCATCATCACGCCCTACCTGGCGCGGCCAGTGGCACGCAATGATCTCGCCAAGCCGGACGACAATTTCAACCCTCCGAGCGATGGCGCCGGGATGTTCCTTGGGCGTGTCAATCGCGTCTACGGCACCATGCAGACCGACAGGCCCAACGGTCGCTATCACGGCGTCGTCGGCTTTATCTACAAGTGAACGGGAAAGCGGACATGTCTCAGTCAGCATTGAAGGCAAGGATCTCTGCGATGCGCTCCGGCCGTTCTTGGACAGGCCTGCGGGTCCTTCCGATCCTCGCGGCAGCGTTGACGGCTCTCCTGGCCGGTTGCGCCCACCGCGACAGCGTTACCGTCGGCGCCATCCCCGACGACTATCGCACCAATCATCCGATCGTCATCGCGGAGAAGAACCAGAAGATCGATCTTCCCGTCGGCGCCGGCGACCGTGGCATGACCGGCTCGCAGCGCGACACGCTTCTGGGTTTCCTCGACGGCTATGATAAGTCTGCCGCTCCGACATTGACGATCCAGGTTCCAAGCGGATCGGCCAACGAAGTCGCCGCGACGGCGGCTGGCCGCGATTTCGCCCGGCTCGCGGTCGCCGCCGGTATCAAGCGCGACCGGATCGTTGTGGTCTCCTATCAGGCTGGATCGAGCGAGGCCTCAGCCCCGGTTCGCGTTTCCTATATCGCGGTGAGGGCACAGACCGACAAATGCGGGCGTTGGCCCGATGACCTGGTGGACACCTCGGAAAACAAGCACTACGCCGATTTCGGCTGCTCCTATCAGAACAATCTTGCCGCTCAGATGGCCAATCCAAATGATCTTCTCGGGCCGCGCAAGCAGACCACCATCGATGCGGAACGGCGTGGTCAGGTCATCGATGACTATCGGAAAGTTCCGTTGGCAGTGCCTCCGGTCAACCAAGAAGTCGATTACTGATTATGATTGCAAAGTCTAGGGGCAACCAACCATGAGCAGCCTTGCCTATGACGCCACCGTCGAGGGCGGCGATACCTCGCCGCAGGACGTCGCCGCGATGCAGGCGTTGCGGCCGGTTCCGCGCATTTCGATCCAGGCATTCTGCGAGACCGAGGGCGTTGCCAATCCGGTCCAGCGCGCCGGGGAGGACCGTCGCATGACCAAGGCGCATCTCAAGGTCCATATGGGCGGCGTCGCCACCGCAATCGAATTCTACCAGTCGGCGCCGACACCGAACCTGATCCTGCTGGAATCGCGCAGCGAACCCAAGCAATTGCTGGAGCAGCTCGCCCAGCTTTCGGAATACTGCGATCCATCCTCGAAAGTGGTGGTGATCGGTCACTACAATGATGTCGGTCTTTATCGCGAACTCATCCGTTCCGGCATCTCCGAGTATGTCATCGCGCCGGTGTCGATGGCCGACATCGTCAGCGTCGTGTCGTCGATCTTCGTCGATCCGGATGCCGAACCGCTCGGCCGCACCGTCGCCTTCGTCGGCGCCAAGGGCGGCGTCGGCTCTTCCACGATCGCCCACAACGTCGCCTGGGCAATGTCCTCCCTGTTCAAATCCGAGGTCGTTGTCGCCGACCTCGATCTCGCCTTCGGCACCGCCAACATCAATTTCGACCAGGATCCGGCCCAGGGCATCGCCGAGGCGGTGTTCTCGCCCGAGCGCATAGACGAAGTCTATCTCGACCGGCTGTTGACCCAATGCGCCGAGCACCTGTCGCTGCTTGCGGCGCCCTCGACGCTGGAACGCGTCTACGACTTCGATCCCGATGCCTTCGCGCAACTTGTCGATACCGCGCAGCGCAGCGTGCCGCTGCTTGTGCTCGATGTTCCTCATGTCTGGACGGGATGGGCCAAGAACACGCTGGTCAAGGCTGACGAGATCGTCATCACGGCGACTCCGGAACTGGCCAATCTGCGCAACACCAAGAACCTGGTCGACATGTTGAAGCGGCTTCGTCCGAACGACCCGCCGCCGAAATTGATCATCAACCAGGCCGGCGTGCCCAAGCGGCCCGAGATCTCGGCATCCGATTTCGCCGAACCGCTCGGCCTGACACCAATGTCGGTCATCGGCTTTGATCCCCTGCTGTTCGGCAATGCCGCAAACAACGGGCGCATGCTGGGCGAGATGGATGCCAAGAATCCGGTTGTGGCCACGATCAACGAGATTGCCCATGTGCTGACGGGCCGCAGCGAAATCCGGGCGAAGAAGAAAGCTGGCCTGGGCAGTCTGCTCGGCAAGCTCTCGCGCAACAAGAAGTGACGCAATGGGGTCGGTAGTCGGTCATGTTCGGTAAAAGAGGCAACGACGACGGCAACCGGTTCACGCCGGAATTCCGCCAGCCGGCACCGGCACCGGCTACGATTGCGCCGGCCGCCGCGGGTCCGGCCGACACCGCGGTGCTTGCCCGGCCCGCGGCCACGCCTCAGCCGAGCGCACCTGTCGCGCCGCCGGCCAGGCGCGCGGTCGAAGCGCCACCCATGGCGCCGGAACCGAGGAGGGGCCGCGAAAAGAGCGAAACCTACTATGACACCAAGAGCCAGGTGTTCTCGGCTCTCATCGATACGATCGACCTGTCGCAGCTCGCCAAGCTCGATCCCGAAAGCGCGCGCGAGGAAATCCGCGACATCGTCAACGACATCATCGCGATCAAGAACTTCGCGATGTCGATCGCCGAGCAGGAAGAACTGCTCGAGGACATCTGCAATGACGTGCTTGGCTATGGGCCGCTCGAGCCGTTGCTGGCGCGCGACGACATCGCCGACATCATGGTCAACGGGTCCAAGAACGTCTACATCGAAGTGAACGGTAAGGTCGAGCAGACCGGCATTCGGTTTCGCGATAACCAGCAGCTTCTCAACATCTGCCAGCGCATCGTCAGCCAGGTCGGCCGCCGCGTCGACGAATCCAGCCCGATCTGCGACGCTCGTCTTCCCGACGGGTCGCGCGTCAACGTCATTGCGCCGCCGCTGGCTATCGATGGCACCGCGCTCACCATCCGCAAATTCAAGAAGGACAAGCTGACGCTCGATCAGCTGGTCAAGTTCGGCGCCATCTCTCCGCAAGGGGCAGAAGTTCTCAAGATCATCGGCCGTGTCCGCTGCAACATCGTCATCTCGGGCGGCACCGGCTCCGGCAAGACGACATTGCTCAACTGCCTGACCAACTACATCGACCGCGACGAGCGCGTCATCACCTGTGAGGACTCGGCCGAACTGCAGCTGCAGCAGCCGCATGTCGTGCGCCTGGAAACGCGTCCGCCCAATCTCGAGGGCGAGGGCGAGGTGACGATGCGCGACCTGGTCAAGAATTGCCTGCGCATGCGGCCTGAACGCATCATCGTCGGCGAAGTGCGCGGACCCGAGGTCTTCGACCTTCTTCAGGCGATGAACACGGGCCATGACGGCTCGATGGGCACGATCCACTCCAACAGCCCGCGCGAATGCCTGAACCGTATCGAATCCATGATCGCCATGGGCGGCTATTCGCTGCCGCAGAAAACCGTGCGCGAAATCGTCGTCGGCTCCATCGACGTCATCATCCAGGCGGCACGCCTGCGCGATGGATCGCGCCGCATCACCCATATCACCGAAGTGATCGGGATGGAGGGCGACGTCGTCATCACCCAGGATATCGTCCTCTACAACATCAAGGGCGAGGACGCCAACGGCAGGCTGCTGGGAGAACACGTCTCGACCGGCATCGGCCGCCCGCATTTCTGGGAACGCGCGCGCTACTACGGCGAAGAGCAGCGCCTCGCAATAGCGCTCGAGGCCATGGAGAAACGTGCTGACTGACGCACTCACAGGCGTGAAGGTTCTGGTCGATGTTTGGAATTGACGGCACCGTACTGGCGTTTGTCGTACTCGCCGGCTTCAGCGCCGGCGCGGTCGCCTATGTATTTCTGTTCAACCAGATCAGCAACGAGAAACAGGCCGGCAGGCGGCTGGAAACGATCAAGGCCGCCGAGACGGACCGTTCCGTCGTCAAGGCCACCCGCGACCGGGCGGCCGACGCCGCCAAGCGCCGCAAATCGGTGCAGGATTCACTGAAGGATCTGGACGAAAAGCAGAAATCCAAGGACATCGCCGTCAAGAAGCCGCCGCTGAAAGCGCAGCTTCGCCAGGCTGGGATGAAGGTGTCGATCGAACGTTTCTATATTTATTCGGCCATCTGCGGTCTCGCGCTGACGGTGGTCGCGTTCGTGGCCGGTGCGCCGATGATTGTCTTGCCCGGTGTGCTGCTCGCCGGAGCGCTTGGCCTGCCGCGTTGGTTCGTTTCTTTTCGTCGTAGCCGGCGCGTCAAGTCATTCCTCAACGAATTTCCAAACGCGCTCGACGTCATCGTGCGGGCGGTCAAGTCCGGCCTGCCGCTGAACGATGCCATACGCCTGATCGCCAACGAATCCCCTGAACCGGTCAAGACCGAGTTTCGCCGCATCGTCGATTCGCAGCAGATGGGCCTGTCGATCCCCGACGCCACCTTGCGCATGCCCGAAACCATGCCATGCACCGAGGCGAGCTTCTTCGGCATCGTCATCCAGATCCAGTCGCAAGCCGGTGGCAATCTCTCCGAAGCGCTAGGCAATCTTTCGCGCGTCTTGCGCGACCGCAAGAAGATGAAGGCCAAGGTCGCGGCCCTGTCGATGGAGGCGAAAGCATCCGCCGCCATCATCGGCGCCTTGCCTTTCATCGTTGCCTTTCTCGTCTATCTCTCCAGTCCCAACTACCTGATGCCGCTGTTCACGACCAGCGTCGGCCATCTGATCCTCGGTGTTTCCGGCATCTGGATGTCGATCGGCATCTTCGTGATGCGCAAGATGATGAATTTCGAAGTCTAGGGCCGTGGCATGACCGAACAAGTCATCAAATCACTGACGGATCCCAGCCTCCTGATTGCGATGCTGGTCGCTGTCGCCGTGTTCGCAACCGTTTTTACGCTGCTGCCGGCCCTTGGCGGAAACCAGCTCAAGGCGCGCATGAAGTCGGTCGCGCTGGAGCGTGACGAGCTTCGCGCCAAGCAGCGCGCGCGGCTTGCGAACGAGGCCGATCGCCGCCGCAAGGGCCTGCGCGAGCAGCAGTCGGTCGGTATGCGCAACATTGTCGACCGGCTCGATCTGCGCCGTGCGTTGGCCGACGAGTCCACCTTGCAAAAGCTGAAGGTCGCCGGCTTTCGCGGGCAAAATCCGCTAACGCGATTTCTGTTCTTCCGTCTGGTGCTTCCTTTTGTCGGTTTCGCGCTGGGTCTGTTCTATATTTTCGTGCTGGGAGGGTTGCCCGACAAGCCATTGGTGATCCGGCTTTTCGTCTGCATCCTCGTTGCCTATGGCGGCTTCTATGCGCCGGTCCTCTACGTCAACAACCGCGCGACCAAGCGCAAGCAGTCGATCCAGCTGGCGTGGCCGGATGCGCTCGACCTGATGCTGATCTGCGTGGAATCCGGCATGTCGGTGGAAGCCGGCCTGCGCAAAGTCGCCGACGAGATCGGCGCGCAATCGGTGGCCCTGGCGGAAGAATTCATCCTGACCAACGCCGAGCTCTCATACCTGCAGGAACGTAAGCAGGCTTACGAGAATCTTGCGAGCCGTACCGGCTTGGAATCGGTCAGGTCCGTGTCACAGGCGCTCGTCCAGGCCGAGCGCTACGGCACGCCAGTGGCGCTCGCACTGCGTGTGCTTGCCGCGGAAAGCCGCGACATGCGCATGAACGCGGCCGAGAAGAAGGCCGCCGCGCTGCCGCCCAAGCTCACCGTGCCGATGATCCTGTTCTTCCTGCCGGTGCTGTTCGCCATCATCCTGGGTCCTGCCGGCATCCAGGTCAGCCAGCGCGGCATCTTCGGCCAGTCGCAAAGCAACGGCACCCAGTAGGCGAATCCGCACAATCCAAAGCGAAAGAGCCGCGCGGAAAATGCCACGCGGCTCTTTCGTTTGGCGCGATCGGGCGCCGCGCGCGACGATCAGTTGGTGGCGGTTTTCGCCGTTTTCGCCTTGTCCTGATCCTTGAGCTGGCTCCAGGCGTTCTGCTGGGCCAGCATCTGCCGGAGATAGGCGACGTTGGCCTGCGCCTGTTCGGGGGAAAGTTCTTGCGAGGCGATCTTCTCGGCTTCGTCGAAGCGACCTTGCAGCCCGACAACGAGCGCCAGGTTCTGACGCACCCGGCTGTCGGCATTCGGCTGCTGGGCGGCAGAGCGCATATAGGTCTCGGCGGTGCGCAAATCCCCTTCCAGCACATAGGACATGCCGAGATTGGAAAGGATCGATGGCTCGTTCGGCTTGAGTTCAAGCGCCTTGCGGTAGAGTTGGCGCGCTTCGTTCTTCTGGCCGACCTGATCGAGGATGGCCGCCTCCGCCGACACCAGCCTCCAGTCGGGGTATTCCGGCGTTTGTGCGCGGCGCACGGCGTCGAGCGCTGCCTCGAGCTGGCCATTGGCGGCCAATGCCTTGCCATAGGCGGCGAGAACTTCGCGGTCCTTGGGGTAGGCGATCGCCAGCTTGCGCATCACGGCAAGCGACTGGTCGGCATCGCCGTCCATCTGCAGCGCCGCCGCGAAGTTGGTCGCTATCCGCTTGTCGTTGGGGTTCCTCGCGTAGGATTGGCCAAGTGCGGCCGTGGCGTTGTGCAATTCTCCCGCCGACATCGTTTCCAGCGGCTTGCCGCTGGTGCGTCCGATCGAGCCTGTGGTGAGTTTGTCGGTCGCGCAACCGGCAACGCCCGCCGCGAGCGCTAGCATGAATGCCGTGGTAATGAGCCGTTTTCCCCGGATGTCTATCGTGCGGTTGGTCGGCATCGGCACCTGGGCCTCCATTCATGCGTGGCCATTGCGTGACCATCTTCCCTCCAGCAGAAATATTCTGTTAACCCTAACGGAGGGTTAAGACGCGCCGACTCGCAAACTCGGCAGGAGAAACATCTGATGTCCGTTGAACTGGTCGAGAGCAAGCCGAAGAACCCGCTGCCAATCCATCTGGTCGCCAGGGATGGGCTGGAGGCAGCCGGTCTGTCGCCGTCTATTGTCGCATGGGCCAAGGCAAACGGCTTTTCCGGCGAGGCTGGCAGGACGCTGGTCCTGCCAGGCGAGAACGGAGCGCTTGGCGGCGCCATGTTCGGCCTCGGTGAGGGCGAGGGCGCGCTTGCCGTCGGTGCGCTGGCGAAAACCTTGCCGGAGGGCGATTGGCATTTTGCCTCCATGCCCGCGGAGCCGGAATTGGCGGCTCTTGCAATCGTGCTCGGCGGTTATGTCTTTGCCCGCTACGGCAAGAAACCGGGCAAGGCGCTGCGCTTCGAGCTGCCGGCCGGTGTCGATGCGCAGCGCGTTCGCCGCGTCGTCGATGGTGTTTTCCTGACGCGCGACCTGGTCAACACACCGACCAACGATATGGGACCGGACGATCTGGAGAAGGCGGTGCGGATCCTGGCTGGGGCTCACAAGGCCGAAGTCTCGGTCATCAAGGGCGACGACCTGCTCGCACAGAACTTCCCGATGATCCATGCCGTCGGCCGCGCTTCGTCCGATGCCCCGCGTCTGATCGACATGACCTGGGGGCGGCAGGGCGCGCCGAAGGTGACGCTGGTCGGCAAGGGCGTCTGCTTCGACACGGGCGGGCTCGACATCAAGCCGTCATCGGGCATGCTGTTGATGAAGAAGGACATGGGTGGCGCCGCCAATGTGCTGGGCCTGGCCTCGATGATCATGGCCGCCGGGCTCAATGTGCGGCTGCGCGTGCTGATCCCCGCGGTCGAGAATTCGATCGCCAGCAACGCTTTCCGCCCGGGAGACGTGCTGGCGAGCCGCAAGGGCATCACGGTCGAGATCGGCAACACGGACGCCGAGGGTAGGCTGGTGCTGGGGGACGCGCTGGCGCTGGCCGACGACGAGGAGCCGCAGCTTCTCATCGACATGGCGACGCTGACCGGCGCCGCCCGCGTTGCGCTTGGCCCCGACCTGCCGCCCTTCTACACCGATAACGAGGCGCTTGCCTCGGAGCTGGCGGCGGCGTCGCTGGCGGTCGAGGATCCGCTGTGGCGCATGCCGCTATGGCGGCCTTACGACGCGAAACTGTCGTCGAAGATAGCCGACATCAACAATGTCACATCAGATGGTTTCGCCGGTTCGATCACCGCGGCGCTGTTCCTCAAGCGCTTCGTCGAGAAGACGGCAAGCTGGGCGCATTTCGACATCTTCGCCTGGAACCCCGCCGATCGCCCGCATGGCCCGGCCGGCGGTGAGGCGCAGGGCATCCGGGCGCTGGAGCGGATCATCTCGACGCGCTATGGCTGATTGCCGCAAGCAGAGTCGGCGATTTCGAGAACTGAAACGGAACCGAAACAATTTGCCGTCATGCTGGCGCGATGTCGATTGCGATGCGCCCGAGCCAGGCCCTGCGACTGTGGCAGCAAGTGATGCTGTCGCAGGTGCGCGAGGACGCGCCTGATCTCACCATGCGCCAGACGGCGATCCTGTTCACCATCTACCTCGATCCGCCGCCGCACACCGTGCGCGGGCTCGCCGCCCGCCTCAACGTCACCAAGCCGGTTATCACGCGCGCGCTCGACACGATGGGCGCGCTGAAACTGGTGTCGCGCCATCGCGACGAGCTCGACAAGCGCAACGTCCTGATCAAGCGCACCGTCGAAGGCGCGCTCTTTGTCGAGCGTTTCGGAGATGGTATCATCGCCAAGGCCCACGAACTGCCGATCTGACAAGTGCTCTGTCTAACTAACTGGATTGCCGATTTGACCGCCCACGACGCCCGCCTGCACGCTTTCCGCTCCGACCTTGCCGATTCGCGCCTGATAGGCGAGGTCACGGCGGAGCGTTTCGTCGCCGGCCGGCCGGCGCGGATTTCCGCATCCGTTGCCGAAGTGCGCAAGGCGCCACGCCCGGATGCCGGCATCAACACGCAGTTCCTGTTCGGCGACGATGTCCTCGTCTTCGAGCAAACCGAAGGCTGGGCCTGGGTCCAGGGCGAACGCGATGGCTATGTCGGCTATGTCGCCGATGCCATGCTGGGCGGGCGCGACCATGCGTCCACTCATATCGTTTCGGTGCCACGCACGTTTCTCTATCCCGGTCCGGACCTGCGCTTTCCGATTGCCGGGCAATTGTCCATGGGATCGACCGTAGCCGTTACGGGTGCCGCTGAAACACGGGGCACGCACTATGCGCTGCTGCCCTCCGGTAAAGCCGTGATCGCTGGCCATCTGCAGCCAATCGGCGAAGTGGCCGGCGACTATGTGTCTGTGGCCGAGACATTTCTCGGCACGCCCTATCTATGGGGCGGTGTTTCCGGCTTCGGCATCGACTGCTCCGGCCTGGTGCAACTGCCCATGCGCATGGCGGGCAGGAATGTGCTGCGCGATTCCGACATGCAGGCCGCCTCGATCGGCGAGCCGCTCGATGCGGGCCCTGATTTTTCGGGGCTGCGACGTGGTGACCTGGTGTTCTGGAAAGGGCATGTCGCCATCATGACCGACGCCGAAACCATGATCCACGCCAACGGCCACACCATGCTTGTGTCGCGCGAAGGGCTGAAGGAAGCAATCGCCCGCATCGGCTATCTCTATGGCGGGCCTACAGGGTTCCGGCGCCCGTAACGCTTTTTCGATCCCCTTTTGTTCCGAATCTGCTTGGCGATTGACTGTCGCCGCGCTACCTCTGGCGCGTGACAGTTGAGCCCCGCCTCGCCGACCAGAATGCCGCAGTCGTCTTGCCCGAGCCATTCCTAAAATGGTTCGGCGAGAAAGGCTGGTCGCCGCGCGCTCATCAGATCGAGCTCCTGGCGAAGGCCCAGGCGGGGCAATCGGTGCTGCTGATCGCACCGACCGGCGCTGGCAAGACGCTGGCCGGCTTCCTGCCGTCGCTGACCGAACTGGCCGTCAGGCCAAGGCGAAAACCAGGCCAGGCGCGGCGCGGGATTCACACGCTGTACATCTCGCCGCTTAAGGCACTGGCCGTCGACATCGAGCGCAATCTCGGGAAGCCGGTCGAGGAGATCGGCCTGCCCGTCACCATCGAAACGCGCACCGGCGACACCCCCGCCCACAAGCGCCAGCGCCAGAAGCTGGTGCCGCCGGACATTCTTTTGACGACGCCCGAGCAGCTTGCGCTGCTGATCGCGGCTTCCGACGCCAGGCGTTTCTTCGAGGATCTGCGCTATGTCGTGCTCGACGAATTGCATTCGCTGGTGACGTCGAAACGCGGCCATCTTTTGGCGCTCGGCCTCGCGCGGTTGCGCAGCTTTGTCCCAAGCCTGCAGACGATCGGCCTGTCGGCGACGGTGGCCGAGCCGGACGAATTGCGGCGCTGGCTGGTCAGCCAGAACCCACCGGGTGACATGGCGGAATTGATCACTGTGACGGGTGGTGCCAAGCCCGAAATCTCGATCCTCGATTCCGAGGAGCGCGTGCCGTGGGCAGGGCACTCGGCGCGCTACGCCACGCCGGAAATCTACCGCGAGATCAAGCGCCACAAGACGACCTTGCTTTTCGTCAACACACGCAGCCAGGCGGAGCTGCTGTTCCAGGAGTTGTGGCGCGTCAACGAGGACACCTTGCCGATCGCCTTGCATCATGGCTCGCTCGACGTCGCCCAGCGCCGGCGCGTCGAGAAGGCAATGGGCGAGAACGCGCTACGCGCCATCGTCGCCACGTCGACGCTCGATCTCGGCATCGACTGGGGCGATGTCGATCTGGTCGTGCATGTCGGTGCTCCGAAGGGCGCCAGCCGGTTGGCACAGCGCATCGGCCGTGCCAATCACCGCATGGATGAGCCGTCCAAGGCGATTTTGATCCCCGCCAACCGTTTCGAGGTGCTGGAGTGCCGGGCCGCACTCGACGCCAATTATCTCGGCGCGCAGGATACGCCGCCACTGGTCAATGGCGGGCTCGACGTGCTGGCCCAGCATGTGCTCGGCTGCGCCTGCGGCGCACCGTTCCGCGCCGATGACCTATACGAGGAGGTACGAACGGCGGCACCCTATGCCGGCCTCGATCGGCCGACCTTCGACCGTGTCATCGATTTCGTAGCCACCGGTGGCTATGCACTGAAGAACTATGAGCGCTATGCCCGCATCCGCCTTAACAAGGACGGGCTGTGGCGCGTCTCCAATCTGCGCGTCGCCCAGCAATATAGGCTCAATGTCGGCACCATCATCGAGGTGCCCGCCCTCAACGTGCGTTACGTCAAGGCCGGCAGCAAAGGGGCGGCGTCGCACGGTGGCCGCGTGCTCGGCAAGATCGAGGAGGCCTTCCTCGAAACGTTGACGCATGGCGATACTTTCATGTTCGCCGGCAAGGTGCTGCGTTTCGAGGGCATCCGCGAGAATGAGTGCTTCGTGTCGAACGCGCCCGGCAGCGACGCCAAGGTGCCATATTATGGCGGCGGCAAGTTCCCGCTCTCGACCTACCTCGCAGAGCAGGTCCGCATCATGCTGGACGATCCGCAGCGCTGGAAGAAGCTGCCGGAGCAGGTGGCCGACTGGCTGCGGTTCCAGTCGGACAAATCCATGCTGCCCAAGCGCGACGATTTGCTGATCGAAACCTTTCCGCGTGGCAATCGCCATTATCTGGTCGCCTATCCCTTTGAGGGCAGGCTGGCGCACCAGACGCTTGGCATGTTGCTCACCCGTCGCCTCGACAGGGCGGGCGTCAGGCCGCTCGGCTTTGTCGCCACTGATTATGCCTTGGCCATATGGTCGCTGGGCGACATGGGCGCGATGTTCAAAGCCAGGAAACCTTCACTGAGCGCGCTGTTCGACCAGGACATGCTGGGCGACGATCTCGAAGCCTGGCTGGCCGACAGCTGGCTTCTCAAGCGCACTTTCCGCAATTGCGCGCTGATCTCGGGCCTGATCGAAAAACGTCACCCCGGCCAAGAGAAGAGCGGCCGGCAGGTCACCGTGTCGACCGACCTGATCTACGATGTGCTGCGCAGCCATGAGCCGGACCACATCCTGCTTCAGGCGACGCGTGCCGATGCGGCGACCGGCCTGCTCGATGTCAGCAGACTTGCGGACATGCTCTCGCGCATCCAGGGTCGAATCATGCATAAGGCGCTCGAACAGATATCGCCGCTTGCCGTGCCGATCATGCTCGAGATCGGCAAGATGCCGGTGAACGGCGAGGCCGATGAAACGCTGCTTATGGATGCGGCGACACTGGTCGAAGAGGCCATGGGGCCCGGGATGGTTGATGAATGAATTTCTCGCTGGCGCGCGCATCGCTGATCGCCGAGGCCGATCTCGTCGGCATCGCGGACGAGCGCGCGGTCTGCGATCCGCGCGGCGTGCTGTATTTCCCCGAGCTCAAGCTGCTGACGGTATCGGACCTGCATCTGGAGAAGGGGTCGTCCCTGGCAAGGCGCGGCACGCTCATCCCGCCCTATGATACTGGCGCGACCCTGCTCAGGCTGCAGGCGGTCATATCGGACTACCAGCCGTCGATCGTCATCAGCCTGGGGGACTCCTTCCACGATGGCGGCGGCGCCGCGCGCATGCATTCGAGCTTTCGCGAACGGCTGGAAGCGCAGATGGCAGGCCGTGACTGGTTCTGGGTCGCCGGCAATCACGACCCCGAAGCGCCGGCGGATCTGCCTGGCGAGACCGTGCGGGAACTGGCCATAGGCTCGCTGCTGTTCCGGCATGAGCCATCGAAGGTGAGGGTAGAGGGGGAAATATCGGGCCACCTCCATCCCTGCGCCCGCATCGTGCAACAAGGCCGCTCGGTGCGCAGGCGCTGCTTTGCCGGCGATGGCGGCCGCATGATCATGCCGGCCTTCGGCGCCTATACCGGTTCGCTCAACGTGCTCGACCGCGCCTATGCCGGGCTGTTTCGCCTGGAGTCGCTGATGGCCTACATGCTCGGCACCGAGCGCATCTTCGCCATCTCGCACTCGATGCTGCGGCCAGGCTGAGATCTATCGCCCATAATAGAGCATGACCGTGTGCTTCGCTTCGGCGAAGAACAGCCAGCGTTCGACCAGCATGCCGGCAAACTGGGCGATCGCGGCCAGCGCCGATAGCGCCGCCGCGAGCGGCCACGGCAAGGCGAAGGCGGCAAGCAGCAACAGGATCGGCAAACCGAAGGCCAGCGCCTGCGTGATCCGGCGCAGCTTTGCGCTGTGCTTGCGCGCGATGCGAAAACCCATTTCCTTGAGCAGGTAGTTTTCTTCCGTATGCGGCCACTCCAGCGACTGCACCGTGCCACCGGTCAGCCCCGTCGCGGTGTTGGCATTGGTCGGGATTTCAAGCCGGTCGTTGTGGCGCCAGGTCGCCAGCTTCCAGCCCCAGCCAAGCAAAGTGAGCAGCGCGGAAGCCGCCAGAAGCATTTTCGAGCCGAGAGAAAATGCTTGCAGCACAGCGTTCAGAAGCACGCTGCCGCTCATCGCCGAGTAGATGAGATAGCCGGGCAAGGTGTAGGGGCTGTGCCAGTGGGCGATGGGTTTCAGCGAGGCATAGATCATGCCTGTCATGCAGACCGTGGCTATGGCGCCGACGGCGGCCAAGACGCCGGCGGCCGCCACCCAGCCATCGAGGCGGCTAAGGAAGACCCAGCCTACGCCGAACACGCCTGCGGGAATGAAGGTGGCGACCGAGGCAACGCCTTCGCGCGACAGCCATGAGCTGCGCCATTGCGAGAACGCCCGCCAGGCCCGTTCGGGCCTGCCGAGATGGCCGGTCGATGACAACAGGCCGGCGGCGATCAGGCCGAGCGCCAGCCCCATGCCGACGAAGCCCGGCCAGAAATCGGGCGCGACGAAGCCGGCCGGGCCGAGCACGCCCAGCAGCGCGAGCAGCCCATAGCCGGCACCCGTGGCGGTGGTGAAGAAGACGACGGAAAAAGCCGGATGCATGGATGGTCAGCTCGAAAGCATGCGGTCGACCCAGCCAAGGAAACCGCCCTCGGCCCGTAGCGGCTCCAGCGCGGGAGCGATCACCGATGCGGCGCGTTGCGTGTGAGCGCGCGGGGGCAGGTATTTGTTGGTCGGGCGATAGCCGAGTTCGGACATCAGGTCGACACCGCCGCGCTCCGCCGCCAGTTGCGAAACGGGGGATTGGGGATCGCCGAGGTCGCCGAAATGCCGGGCGCTGGTCGGGCAGGCGGCGACGCAGGCCGGCACGCGGTCCCCCTCGGCCAGGTTGTCGTTGTAGATGCGGTCGACGCAGAGCGTGCATTTCTTCATCACCCCGACATCGCCATCGAATTCGCGCGCGCCGTAAGGGCAGGCCCAGCTGCACAATTTGCAGCCGATGCACTTGTCCTCGTCGATCAGCACGATGCCGTCCGACGCGCGCTTGTAGGAGGCGCCGGTCGGGCAGACGGTGACGCAGGCCGGCGTCTCGCAATGCAGGCAGGAACGCGGGAAGTTGACCGTGCGCCCACCCATCTCGGTGATGTGCTCGTAACTGTGCACGCGGTTGAACCAGACCCCGTCGACATGGCCGCCATAGGGGTCGATGTCGGTCAGCGGCGCCATGTGGCCGCCGGTGTTCCATTCCTTGCAAGCGGTGACGCAGGCCTGGCAGCCGACACAGGTGTCGAGGTCGATGACGAGGCCAAGCTTCTTGCCGCCTGGACTTGGAAGACAGGTCATTCGGTTGCCTCTCTTGCCTGCCGAAACCCGGCGCCGAAAGTGAGCTTGTCGGGCGAGGGTTCGAAATGCGGCGGCTGTTGAAAACGCTCGAATTGCGGCTCGGTGAAGCCGGCCTCCTCCGCCGCGCATTTGACGATGCGCACGCGCAGATCGAACCACGCCGCCTGGCCCGTGACCGGATCGGAATTCGAATAACGCTTGCCCTGCGCGTCGGCCAAGGTCTGGTCTCCAATGATGTGGTTGAGCAGGAAGCCGCGATTGCTTTCGGCGGCATCGTCTTTCAGCCCCCAACTGCCGCGTCGCTTGCCGATCGCGTTCCAGGTCCACACCGTGCTTTCGTTGACCCCTTCGACCAGCTTGATCTGCCCCTTGACCCTGCCGTTGATGCTCTCGATCCACACCCAGTCGTCGTCGCCAAGGCCGAGCCCGGCGGCGGTTTGCTGATGCACGAACAGCCGGTTCTGGCTGGTGATCTGCCGCAACCACGCATTTTGCGAACCCCAGGAATGGTACATGTGCATGGGCCGCTGCGTCAGCGCGTGCAGCGGGTATTCTTCCTGGTCGACGGACGCTTCCTCGAACGGCATGTACCAGAACGGCAGCGGGTCCATGTAGGTCTCGACGCGCTTGCGTTCGCTTTCGGGCGGCACCACCCGGCCATGACCACGCGCGGCCAGCCGAAAACGCTGCATCGGTTCGGAATAGAGCTGGAAGACGATCGGCTCGGCCTTGGGGATGAAGCCCAGTTGCACCGCGAAGTCGAGATAGGAGCGGTTGGCCATCTTGTAGTAGCGCTGGTCCTCGGTGAAATCGTGGTGCCAGAACCCGCCATTGTCGATGTAGCGTTGCAACTGGTTGGGATTGACGTCGCCCTTGCCGATCGAGTTTTCGTCCTTGCCGCGCCAGCCTGCGAGCGGGCCGATGCCGGGCGTGCGTTCATGATTGACGATGTAGTCGGCATAGTCGCGGTACTTCGGCGAGCTTTCGTCATCGACGAAGCCGGGCAGGCCAAGCCGCGCGCCGAGGTCGATCAGCACCGACTGGAAGGGCCTGACGTCGCGGTCGGGCTCGACGACCGGATGGCGAATGGCGTCGCCCGGCCCGTCGGCATGGCTGATCGGCCGGTCGAGCAGGCTGATGCAGTCATGACGCTCTAGATAGGTGGTGTCGGGCAGGACCAGGTCCGCGAACGGCACGGTCTCGGAGTAGTAGGCATCGGAATAGATGATGGAGGGGATCTTGTAGTTGCCCGCTTCGTCATGGTCGGTGAGCATGGCCATGGTCTCGACGGTGTTCATCGAGGAATTCCAGGCCATGTTCGACATGTACATCATCAGCGTGTCGATCGGGTAGGGATCGCCGGCCCAGGCGTTGCGGATGACTGTGTGCATCAGCCCATGCGCCGCAAGCGGCGAATCCCAGGAATAGGCCTTGTCGATGCGCAGCGGCGTGCCCGCTTCGTCGACCAGCAGATCGTCGGGTCCACAGACGAAACCGAGCGGCATGCCGTCGAGCGGCGTCATCGGCCTGACATCCTTGCCGCAGGGCTTCGGGCCGGGCGGCGCCGATCTGGGATAGGGCGGCTTGAAGCGGAAGCCGCCCGGCACGTCCACCGTGCCCAGCAGAACCTGCAGCAGGTGGATGGCGCGACAGGTGTGAAAGCCGTTGGAATGGGCCGAGATGCCGCGCATGGCATGCATCGAAACCGGCCGTCCCGTGATCGTATCGTGCCGCCGTCCGGCCCAGTCGGTCCATGCGACCGGCAGTTCGATCGCCTGCTCGAAGGCGACATGGGCCAGTTCGGCGGCGATCCGGCGGATCGTTCCGGCCGGGATGCCGCAACGCTCCGCGACCGCATCGGGCGAATAGCTGACGTCCATGTAGCGGTCCGCGATCAGCTGGAACACGGGAAGGCACCTGCGCCCGTCGACTGTGAAGCTGCCGGTCAGTGCCGGTTTGGCATTTGAATCGACTGCGTTGACGGAGGTCGTCGCCACTCTGTCCCATGCCAGCGGATTGCCGTCGCTGTCGCGCATGAACAGCCCGTCATCGGCCGCGCCCGGCTCCTGGATAACCAGGACATGCGCGTTGGTGTAGCGGAGCAGATAATCGAGATCGACGCGGCCGGCTTTCAAGAGTTCGTGGATCAGCGCGAACACGAACAGGCCGTCCGTGCCGGGCCGGATGCCGATCCAGTCGTCGGCGATCGCATTGTAGCCGGTCCGGCATGGATTGATCGACACCACCTTGGCGCCGCGCGCCTTGAGCTTGCCCAGTCCGATCTTGATCGGATTGGAATCATGGTCCTCGGCAACGCCGAACAGCATGAAGTATTTCGTGTTGTCCCAATCGGGCTCGCCGAACTCCCAGAACGAGCCGCCGATCGTGTAGAGCCCGCCCGCCGCCATGTTCACCGAACAGAAGCCGCCATGAGCGGCGAAGTTCGGCGTGCCGAACTGGCTCGCCCACCACCCTGTAAGAGATTGTGATTGGTCACGGCCCGTGAAGAAAGCGAGTTTCTTAGGATCGGTCCGGCGGATATTCGACAGCCGCTCGGTGGCGATCGAGAAGGCCTCCTCCCACTCGATCTCGCGGAACTCACCCGAGCCGCGCGGCCCGGTGCGTAAGAGTGGCTTCTTCAGCCTGGCCGGGCTGTAGTGCTGCATGATGCCGGAGCTGCCCTTGCCGCAGATCACGCCGCGATTGACCGGATGATCCTTGTTGCCGTTGATGTAGCGGACCTTGCCGTCTTTGATGTGCACGTCGATGCCGCAGCGGCAGGCGCACATGTAGCAGGTCGTCTTGGCGATGCTGTCGGAAACATCAGGCGAGGTGTCGACACCGTCGCCTTCATCGGGCGCCCGCGTGTCGGCAAGCGGGCGTTGCGAGGGGGCTGAATTGGCGCCGCGCGGCGGTCCTTGCATCATGATCCCGTGGTGCTCGCGCGGCCAGCGGATTTGGCCCGCGTCTTCGGCCCGGGGCCGCGCATATAATGTTCTTCGGGATGGTAGCGATCACCGGCCAGCCGTCGCCTTATACCGCGGCTCCAATGCGCAAGCAGGGACCTGAACCGCCCGACCATTTTGCTCTTTGCGACCTGCAGGCTAATTTTTTCTAACTTCCGACGAAAAAGTAGAATAAAGCTATCGATCCGTCTAATCAGTTGTTCTTGTAAATTCGATCGATATTGGTTCTTAATACAGGCATGACCCTGGATCAGTTGCGCATTTTCGTCGCCGTCGCAGAGCGCGGCCACATGACAAAGGCGGCGGAGCTCCTGGGCATTTCCCAGTCGGCCGCGTCGGCGGCCATTCGCGCTCTGGAAGAGCAGCATGGCGTCCATCTGTTCAACCGCGTCGGCCGCAACATCGAGCTGGCTCAGACCGGCCATCGGTTTCTGCCGGAGGCCAAGGCCGTGCTGGAGCGGGCCGCCGCCGCGCGCAATGTCCTGGAACATGTTTCGCAGACGGTCGCCGGCAGCCTCTCCATCGCCGCCAGCCTGACCATCGCCAGTTACTGGCTGCCGCGCCGGCTGGCCTCTTTCCACGAGGCCTATCCGGCCGTCAGGCTGAGCGTCACCATCGGCAACACAAGGCAGGTCGAGGCCAGCGTGCTGGATGGAACCGCCGATCTCGGCCTGGTCGAAGGGCGCACCGAGTCCGACTTATTGCGCCGCGTCAAGGTCGATACCGACCGGTTGATGCTGGTCGTTGCCAGCTCCCATCCAGAGATCGCCGAAACCGCGCCGGGCCGCCCCGACATCACCGGCCTGCGCTGGATAATCCGCGAGGGCGGCTCCGGCACGCGCGAGGTGCTGGAGGATCTGGCGCGCCGCGAGGGGATTTCGCTTGCCGACCTCAGGATATTCCTGGTGCTGCCCAGCAACGAGGCGGTTCGCCAGGCTGTCGAGGCGGGAGCCGGCGCGACCATCATTTCAGAGCTGGTCGCCGGGCGCGCGGTCGCCGAAGGGAGCCTGAGAGCCGTGCCGATCGAATTGCCGAAGCGCGACTTCGCCATGATCACCCATCGCGACCGTCAGGCAAGCCTGGCCCAGATGGCGCTGAAGGCGCATCTGGCCGCGGAGGCGAACGGGTCTACGTTGGGGTAGGTTCAGCCGAACTTCCGCTGCGCATCGAGCGCCAGGCCGAGCCCGACCGATCCGAACATATCGCCTTCTATGACGGAAGCCCGCGGCACCAGCGACAGGATTTCCCGCCTTGCCAGCGGGATCGCCGTCGATCCGCCGGTCAGGAACACCGCGGTGATGTCGGAGGGCTTGACCCCGGCGTCGCGGATGGTCTGTGCCACCGTTTCGGTAACCCGCTCGATGTCCCGAGCGATCGTCGCCTCCAGCCCGTCGCGTGTGATCCCGGCGGCGAACGCCGCGCCCGGCAGCTTCACCGCCACGTCCGCCGATGACATGTCGGTCAGCTCTATCTTGGCCTTCTCGACCAGCGCCGCCAGCGCGTGCCCGTAGCGGTGCTCGACGATATGGATGAAGCGGTCGACCAGGTCGGCGCGCGCGGCCTCGTAGCGGATCTGGCGCAGATGCGTCATCGCCTTGGCGGTGTAGACCAGATTGATGCGCTGCCATGTGGCGAGATCGATGAAGTAGCTGGCCGGCAGATTGCGCTTGCCGTCCTTGGTCGCGGAGAGGTAGCCGAGCTGTGGCATGACATGGGCGATGCTCAGCAACCGGTCGAAATCAGTGCCGCCGATATGGATGCCGCGGCTGGCCAGGATGTCGTCCTTGCGATCGGTCGATCGCGCGCGCTCCGGCGAGACCCGCACGATGGAGAAGTCGGACGTGCCGCCGCCCATGTCGATGATCAGCGCCAGTTCCTCGCGTGTCACCTTCTGCTCGTAATCGAGCGCCGCCGCGATCGGCTCGAACTGGAAAGCGATATGCTTGAAGCCTTGGGCACGGGCAGCCTTCTCGAGTTCGCCTTGCGCCTCCGCGTCGGCTTGCGCGTCGTCATCGACGAACTGCACCGGGCGGCCGAGCACCACGCTCTCCACCACGCCGCCGGCGTCCTCTTCCAGCCGCGTCCTCAGATGACCGATGAACAGGCCGATAATGTCGATGAAGCCGATCTGGCGTGCTTTGATCCGCGTCTTCTCGTGGGCGAGCGAACTGCCGAGCACGCTCTTCAACGAGCGCATCAGGCGGCCTTCGATGCTGTCGGTATAGTCGCCGATCGCGCGGCGGCCGAAATAAGTATGGCCGTCCTCGAAATTGAAGAACACGGCACTTGGCAAAGTGGGCTGCCCGCCCTCCAGCGGGACCAGCCGCGCCTTGCCGTTGCGGATGACGCCCACCGTGGAATTGGACGTGCCGAAGTCGATGCCGCCGAATGCCTGATGCATCGCAGCCTCCTGTCATTGTTTCATGGCGGCAAAACAGCGGCGACGCGTCGCCGCTGTCATCGGGATGCCGGACCGCTCCTGGCGAACGGTATGTGCTTGTTTGCCCCTGGGTTGGGAGGCGGCGGTTTATCGCATGGCGGCGAAAAGGGGAACCCTCTTTTCCCGCGGCATCAATCCTTGCGGAACACCAGCCGGCCGAGCCAGCCCGTCACCATGGCCAGCGATACGGCGAACACGCCGTAGAGGAACGAATAGTCGTGGGCAACGCGGAAGATCGATTGTTCGAAGCCCGATTTGCGGATTTCGAGCTGCGCCGAACTCTCCTTGACGAATAGGCCGCTCTTGAACAGGAATGCGCGTGCTTTGTGCGTGCCGACCGAGACATCAGGCGCCAGCCTGACGGTAGCGCGAAACAGGTTCTGCGACAGGAATTGCACGCCCCCGACATTCTCGCTGTAGAGGCCGGCGGCGGCCTTGCGTTCGCGCAACGCGGCCGTGAATTCCTCGATCGTCGCCGGGCTGTCACCGGCTTCGGCGGGCTGCATATAGAGGTTGGAGGCGCCGAGCGACAGCTGCTTGTAGCTGTTGGGTTCGGTGATGTCCTGCAGCGGCCGCGTCGTCGCGACCGAATAGGACACCGGCACGTTCTCGAAGGTCTCGGAATCCAAATTGACCCAGACGCCCAGCACCCGGTCCTTGCGGCGCACGACCACCGGTTTCGGCGGCCCTTCGAGCACGACGATGACGTCGTAACGGCCCTGGCGTGCGACCAGCGGGTCGGGATTTTCCAGCGAACCGAAGATGGTCAGGTCGGCGCCGGAAAAACCGGCGGTGATCGACACCGCGTCGGTGGAAAGGCCGATCTGGATGCCTTCCGTCAGCGGCGTCTGCGCCTTCGCCGGCGCGGCGGCGATCAGGGACAGGAGAGCGACGGCTGCGAGCGCTTTCAGGCCATTCATCAGTTGAGGCCCAGGCCGGACAGCGAATAAAGGTTTGGCGGCGTGACGAACAGATCGGTGGCAAGCCGGATCGCCACCGCCAGCACCAGCAGCGCCAGGAGCGCCCTCAATTGCTCGCCGCGCAGCCGCTGGCCGGCCTTGGCGCCATATTGCGCCCCAGCCACGCCGCCGGCCATTAACAGGAATGCCAGCATCACATCGACGGTCTGGTTTGTGGTGGCGTGAACCAGCGTCGTATAGGCGGAGGTGAAGATGATCTGGAACAGCGAGGTGCCGATGACGACATTGGTCGGCACTTTCAAGAGATAGATCAGCGCCGGCACCATGATGAAGCCGCCGCCGACACCCATGATCGACGACAGGAAGCCGATGCCGGCACCAAGCCCGAGCACCGGAATGACGCTGACGAACAGTTTCGACGCGCGGAAGCGCATCTTCAGCGGCAGGCGGTGGATCCAGTTGTGCTGGCCGGATTTCTTCAGCACCGGTGCCGCGCCGCTGCGCGTGGCGCGCAGGGCGTTGATGCTCTCGACCAGCATCAGCCCGCCGACGGTGCCGAGCAGCACGACGTAGAGCAGCGAGATGAACAGGTCGAGCTGGCCGAGCCTGCGCAGGAAGCCGAACACATAGATGCCGCCGGTTGAGCCGACGACGCCGCCGGCCAGAAGCACGCTGCCGAGCTTGAAGTCGAGCGTCCCTCGCTTCATGTGCGACAACACGCCGGAGACGGAAGAAGCAATAACCTGGTTGGCGCCGGTGGCGACCGCGATCGCCGGCGGGATGTTGTAGAAGATCAAGAGCGGCGTGATCAGGAAGCCGCCGCCCACCCCGAACATGCCCGACAGGAAGCCCACCGCGGCGCCCATGGCCAGCAGCACGAAGACGTTGACGGAAATTTCCGCGATCGGGAGATAGATGCCCACCCGTCTGTCTCGATCAGTTTGCCTGTCGGCGAATAAAGCCGCTGCGGGCACTATCGCATCGAAAAGCCAATTTTCTCTTGCGCCGACGCGGCAGCGGGACCAAACCCCGTCACCGCGCCGAAACAAAAAACAACTCAATCAGTTAACAGGCAAATGTAAGGCAAGGGCGTCGTGGAAACGACGCTTCTGCCGTTATTTGCGCGCCAGCAATGCCTTGACCAGCTTCTCGTCGACCGCGCCCGTCGCTGGCAGCTTGTTGTCGGTCTGGAAAGCGATGATCGCGTTCTTGGTCTTCCCGCCCATCACGCCGTCGGCGCCGCCGGCGTCATAGCCGTTCTTGTTGAGGATGAGCTGGATGTTCTTGACCGCCTTCTTCATGTCGATGCCGGCCGTCGTCTGCGGCGTGCCTTCCTGCCAGGATTCGGGAATGTCCACCGAATTGGCCGCCGCGTTGAGCGGCTTGGCCTTCCACAATTCGGTCGCCGCGCGCGCGCGCGCGAGCTGCTCGGGTCGCAGCGCGTTGGCGATCTCGTCGCGCTTGGCCGCGGCATCCTTGTCGCCGGTCTTGGCGACGAGCGCGAACCATTTGTAGGATTCCTCCAGGTTCTGCTTCATGCCGACGCCCTTGGCGGCGAGGATGCCAAGATTGAATTGGCTGTCCTTGACGCCGAGGTCGGCGGCCGCCTGGAACCAGTGCGCGGCCGATTCATTGTCGGTTGCGCCGTCGGCGGCCATGGCGAACAGCACCGCCAGATTGTGCATGGCGCTGGCGTTGCCCTGCGCGGCGGCGAGCTGGTACCAGGTCTTCGACTTCTTGATGTCGCGCGCGACGCCGATGCCCTTCTCGTAGAAATTGCCGATGCGGTATTCAGCCGGCGCGAAGCCGAGTTCCGCCGATTTCTCGTACCATTTGGCGGCAGCCGGCATGTCTTCCTTGACGCCGCGCGACTCGGCGTAGCGCGAGCCGACCTCGAACAGCGCCTTGGCGTCGCCACCGGCGGCGGCGTCACGCAAGGCGACCGGGCCGGCATCGGCCGGAATGTCGAACTTGATCGCGGCTGTCGCCGCCGGCTTGTCCATGGGCGCAACGGCGCCAGTCGTGTCGTTGGTCGTCGCCTCGGTCGCCACTGGCGCGGCAGGGGCCGCTTGGAGATCGGCATCCCTCGCCTGCGTAGCGCCGGCGGCTGCTGCCGGATCCGTCATGGCCGGGGCAGCGGTCATCGGAGCAACCGGCGCGGCCGAAGCCATCGCGTCGGGGGCGCTCGGGCCGGAAGCCATGGCCGACGTGACCGGCGAAGCGGGCTCGGCCGTGGGCGCTGTGTCCGGCATCGCGTCAGACGGCATGGCCACGACGCTCCGCGCCGCCATATCGTCCTTGCTGGCCGGCGCGGATTGTTCGGCCTGCCTGGCCGGACGGGCCGGCGCACTGTTCATCGCCGTCGGCTGAACTTCGGTCTTCGGCTGGCTGGCGGCATCGAGAGATGCCGTCTGAACCGGCTGCGGGGCGACGATCGGGGATGCGTCGTTGCTTGCCACCTGGGCGGGATCCGAAAGGAACGCCTTGCCGAGCTGCAGGCCGGCAAGCGCCAGCATGATCGCTGCCGCCGCCATCAGGATCGGCTTGCGCCGCGCCTTGAGCAGGTCGCCTATCCTGAGCGCCTTGACCGGGCCTTTCATCGTCGACTGGCGCTTCAGGGCGTCGGCCTCGGCCGCGGCCGCCTGCGCCGCGCGCCGGGCGGCGGCGATGAAATCCGATTTCGCCGCGTCGCTGTCGCCGAGCTTTGCCGGTTGTCCGCGCTCGTCGCGCACGCGCTTCATGATGGCATTGAGGTCAGGCGCGCCGGAGCCCGGCTCCAGCGGGCGGTTGGCGACCTTCGGGTCGAGCGGCTCGTCGAGATCGACACTCGGGATGTCGGCGCTCGGCGCCGAGCCGGCCAGCGGCGGAACATCCGCCGCTTTCTTGCCCTTGAAGGCCCGCGCCAGACCGCCGAACATCGACTTGCGGCCTGCCGGCTGGTCCTTTCCGGCGGTGGTGTCGGAACCGAGTGCGGCCATCGCGGCGGCGGCGGCGGCTTCCGCCGGCGAGCGCGTGCCCGGCCGGGGAGACAAGCCCGTTCCAACGTGCAGTGCGGGCTCGCCGGGCTCGGTGCGCACTATGGCCGCGGCACGCGCGTCCAGATCGGCCATGTCGCCAGTCAGCGGCAGCTCGTCCATGGTCATGGATGGTGCGTTCACGGCCATCTTGGGCCGCTGCAAGCCACGCCAGCCACTGGGTTCGATCGAGGCCGCGTCCAGGAGCTCGCTTACCGCCTCGGACGGGTCGCTGGTTTCCAGCGAGCCCAGCCTGTCGACGATCTTGAGCAGTGTGTCGTGAATGGCCTCGAAGGTCCGCGAATTGCGCTCGTCGGAACGCCGCGTCAGCGTCTCCAGGGTCTTCAGATCCTGGGCGAGGCCGGATACCGCGGCCGTATTGGTGCTCGTTCCGGCCAGCGAGCGCACCGCGTTCTCGGCCGCCTCACGTGCCGCGCCGAGGATGGAATCGCGGGTCCCGGCCAGCGCTTTTTCGATTTCGTCGAGGCGTGGGCTGATGTCCTCGAAGTCCGGCAGCGGCGTGCTGGGCTTGGAAAGATGCGCCGACAGGCCGGCGACCTGCGCCTCCAGGCTGCGGATCAGCGCCGGATCGATGCCGGCCACCTGGGCCGCCGAAGCGTCCAGCCGGCTTGAAATATCTTCGAGCCGGCTTTCCAGGCCCCGGATCGCCGCCTCGCCGGCGGGATCGGGAGCGCGTGTCTCCATGCGCTTGGCCAGTGCGGTGAAGCGAGCGTCGATGGCGTCCATGATGCCGGCACTGTCGACCTGCGGCATGCTGCGCTGGTCCAGCCGGTCGGCAACCTCGTCCAGCCGGCGCTCGAGATCGCGAAACAGCATGTTGCCCTGCTCGATGGCGTCGCCCTGGCGCCGCTCCATCATGCCCGACAGCACGTCGAAGCGCTGCTCCAGCCCGTGGAAGATGTAGTCGGCGTCGGGCATGGCCGGCGCCTGATCGATCTTGTCGGCGATCAGCGCGATCTGCTTGGCGAGCCGTTCCATCGCCTGCTCGGGCAGGTTGGCGCGGCCGGCGAGGTCGTCGACCCGGCTCGACAGCGTGTTCAGCCGGTCGATCACGACATTTGCGGGACGGTCCTGCGCCACTTCCTCGATCTGCTGGGCGAGCGAGTCGATCCGCTTCTCGATGCGCTCGAAGGCTTCGTGGTCGACTGAATTCGCCTGTGCGGCGACTGTCGAGGCGACGATGGCGCGGGAAATCTCGTCCAGCCGCTCGTCGATCATGGCCAGCGTGCCGCCGCCGCGATTGTCCTGCTGGCTGGCGAAATGGTCGACCGCCCCGGCCAGCGTGCGGACCTTCTCCTCCAGCGAGCGCAGGGACAGCGATTCCGGCAGGTTGTTGACGGCGTTGCTGATCTGCTCCAGCCGGTCGGTCAAGGCGGCAAGGGCGGGGTCGTCGGAGCGTTTGCGCTGGTCGGCGTCGACGCGGTCCTCGAAGGCCGTCCAGCGGCGATCGAACTCGTCCCAGCGACGGTCGACCTTCTGCACGCTCTCCTCGCGCGCCAGCGTGTCGAGCGCGGCCTTGACCTGTTCGAGTTCCAGTCGCAGCAGGTTGACGCTCCTGTCGTCGCTCTTCTCCGACAGCGATTTAATGGCGCCGGAGAGCCGCTCGAATTCCACGCCGAGTTCAGCGCTGCCCTTGCCCGAGGTCCCGTACTTGGCGTTCGACTGGAAGGCGCGGTCGATGTCCTTGCGCAGCGCGTCGAATTCGCGCTGCAGCCCTGAAGTCACCTGGTGGCGCAGTTCCTCGCGCATGCCGCGCAGTTCGCCGGCGATCTTGCCGACCATGGCGACGCTGTCTTCCTGGCCGCGCACGCGGTCGATGTCACGCGCGATCGCCTGATAATTCTGGTCGAAGGGTGCAGGGGAGGGCGCCGGGTTGTGCGCACGCGGTGCCGGCTGCGGATCCTCGTACCAGCGCTGCTGGGCCGTCGGCTGCGCAGCGGGATAGCGCGGGTCGGAGGCGGGGTAACGCGGTTCGGCGCCATATTGGCGAGGAGCGGGTCGTGCCGTCGCGTCCTCGCGCGTCTGCCCCAGGCGCTGTTCCAGCGTCTCCAGGGAGCGGTTCAGCTGCTCGAGCGTGGTCTGCGGCTTGCGCTGCCTGCCAGCATTGAGTGTATCGAGGTAGGACCGCTTGCTGTTCATCGGTGCGTCCGTCTTTCAGATTGGCCGGCTTGCGGCCAGCTCCCCAAGTCCCTGCCGGAACGAGGCGACCGCGCTTCGATGCCACGGTGGAAGACAAGCTTCCCGGGTTTCCCCGCGCTCCGAAAAACCGTGAAAATTCGATACAGGATAACCACGGGTAGCCGACACGCGCACATTTCGCCCAACGTGGTAAACAACGCGTTAACCAAGCTTAAGAAGTTGCAAGGAAGTTGGCTGACGTGACTTCCGGTGCGGCATAAAGCACCGTTCTCAGAACGCCCTTGCGTCATGAGACGGCTACCGGTATAGAATTGACGTAAACGTAAATGGCGTATCAACTGCGCTGTTTGCGATTTGTTTGTCGAAACCACGGCCGGAAGCACGCCCCCGCTTCCAGTCAGGCGACGCATGGTCCGGGACCGCGACGCCACCAGACGGGGAAGCCAGTGACCATGAAGCTTATCTCGGCCGGCGAGACCGCGGCCAACACCAATAATGCAACCGTTGAAGCCGGCGAGGATCTCTCCCGCATCGGCGAGATGGCCAAGAAGTACGGCGTGACGCTGCGCACGCTCCGTTTCTATGAAGACAAGGGCCTGCTCAACCCTCAGCGCGACGGTTCGACCCGTCTCTATACGCGCCGCGACAAGGCGAGGCTGAAGCTGATCCTGCTCGGCCGCAAGGTTGGGTTCTCGTTGCGCGACGTCAAGCAGATGATGGACCTCTACGATCCGACCGGTTCCAACACCAAGCAGTTGCGGCTGGCGCTGGACAAGTCGGAAAAGCAGCTCGCTCGCCTGCAGAAGCAGCGGGCGCTGATCGACGACGCCATCAATGAGCTCGGCGGCTCGATGTCGGCGGTGCGTCAGATGCTGGCCGAGCGTTCGGCGCCGCAAGCGAGCGTCGCGAGCTAAGCCGCCCTCCGATACTGTCGGACCCTTCACCACAAAGCCGCGTGGCCATGCCGCGCGGCTTTTTCGCTGTCTGGCCTGCGTGCTTCGCGCTGGCTTGCGCATTGCCGTGACGCTTGGCCGATTGCGCCCGTGGTGGCGGAAATCTTGCCGCAGCGCAAATATTGACGTTTACGCAAACGTCAATATTTGCTATTGCGGCTTCGACATTGGCCCGCTTGCCGCGCACGGCTTGATTTCGGGGTCAATCCGCATGGTGGAGGAAAAGCATGCCGATCTACAGGGCCCCGGTCCAGGACACGCTGTTCGTGCTCAACGAGGTGCTCGGCTATCAGCGCTATTCGAACCTTCCGGGATTCGCCGACGCAACGCCTGACGTGCTGGAGGCAATTCTCGCCGAAGGGGCCAAGCTCGCCGAGAACGTCATGCATCCGCTCAACCGTGTCGGCGACATGGAGGGTTGCGTGCGCCATGACGACGGCTCGGTGACCACGCCCAGGGGCTTCAAGGAAGCCTTCGACCAGTATCGCGAAGGCGGCTGGATGGGCCTGGCGGCGCCCGTCGAGTTCGGCGGCCAGGGCCTGCCCTATGCCGTGCACACGGCGGTGGCTGAATACATGGTGTCGGCCAACATGTCGCTGATGATGTATCCGGGCCTGACCCAGGGCGCGATCGCCGCCATCATCACCCACGGCACCGACGAGCAGAAGGCGACCTGGCTGCCCAGGATGGTCGAGGGCAGCTGGACCGGCACCATGAACCTGACCGAGCCGCATTGCGGCACCGATCTTGGCCTGCTGCGCACCAAGGCGGTGCCGAACGGCGATGGCACCTACAAGATTTCAGGCCAGAAAATCTTCATCTCGGCCGGCGAGCACGACATGTCGGACAACATCGTCCATCTGGTGCTGGCCCGCATCGAAGGCGCGCCGGAGGGCGTCAAGGGCATTTCGCTGTTCATCGTGCCCAAGCTGAAGCTCGACACATCGGGCAATCCGGGGACGAGAAACACCGTCTCCTGCGGCTCGATCGAGGAGAAGATGGGCATCCACGGCAACTCGACCTGCGTCATGAATTATGACGAGGCCGAAGGCACGCTGCTGGGCGAGGCCAATGGGGGCCTGAAGGCGATGTTCACGATGATGAACGAGGCCCGCCTCGGCGTCGGCCTGCAGGGCCTGTCGCTGTCGGAGATCGCCTACCAGAATGCCGCCGCCTATGCCAAGGACCGGTTGCAGGGCCGCTCGCTGTCAGGCCCGAAGGCGCCGGACAAGAAGGCCGACCCGATCATCGTTCATCCCGACATCCGCCGCTCGCTGATGACCATGAAGGCGTTCAACGAGGCCGGCCGCGCGCTGGCGCTGTGGACCGCGATCAAGTCCGATATCGCGCACCGCTCCGCCGACGACAAGGATCGCCAGGCGGCCGACGACTACACCGGCCTGATGACGCCGGTAGTCAAGGGCGTGCTGACCGACAAGGGTTTTGATCACGCCGTCATGGCGCAGCAGGTGTTCGGCGGTCACGGCTACATCGAAGAACATGGCATGAGCCAGTTCGTGCGCGATGCCCGCATCGCCATGATCTATGAAGGCGCCAACGGCATTCAGGCGCTCGACCTCGTCGGCCGCAAGCTCGGCTTGAACGGCGGCCGAGCCATCCAGGCCTTCTTCAAGGAGGTCGGCGAGTTCTGCGAGGAAAACCGCGCGCACGAAAAGATGGCGCCCTTCACCAAGGGTCTGAAGAAGGGCCTCAACGATTTGCAGGCGGCGACCATGTGGCTGCTGCAGAATGGCATGGCCAAGCCCGATAATGCCGGTGCGGCCTCGACCGACTACATGCATCTCTTCGGCCTCGTCGCGCTGGGCTACATGTGGGCGCAGATGGCCAAGGCGGCACAGGGCAAGACTGATGCCAACGGCTCCCAGTCTTTCTACGATAACAAGGTGGTGACGGCGCGCTTCTTCATGGAGCGGATCATGCCGGAGACCTCGGCGCACCTCGCCCGTATTTCGAGTGGTGCCGATACGCTGATGGCCCTGCCGGCGGAAGCGTTCTAAACTCCGTCTCGCTAGCCTTTCTGTCTGTCGATACGCGGAGGAAATCGTGGCGACAAATCCCGCCGAAGTGCTCTCTTTGCCGAAACCAGCCTGGGCGGCCGACGAGGTCGGCATGCTCTACGACATGGCGACCCGCTTCATGTCGGAGGAGATCGCGCCGCGCTACGACGAGTTCGAGAAGAACGAGATGGTCGACCGCGAAAGCTGGTTGAAGGCTGGTTCCGCCGGCCTGCTCTGCGCGTCCATGCCGGAGGAATATGGCGGCTCCGGCGGCACCTTCGCGCATGAGAGCGCGATCATCGAGGCGATCGGCCATGTCGGCGTCGACGGTTTCGGCATCGGCCTGCACAATTCGATCGTCGCCCCCTACATCCTCCATTACGGCTCGGAAGAGCAGAAGAAGAAATGGTTGCCCAGGCTCGCCACCGGCGAACTGATCGGCGCCATTGCCATGACCGAGCCCGGCGCCGGTTCCGACCTGCAGGGTGTCAAGACCCGTGCCGAGAAGGACGGCAACCAGTACAAGATCAACGGCTCCAAAACCTTCATCACCAACGGCCAGCTGGCGAACTTCATCATCGTCGTCACCAAGACCGATCCGGAGAAGGGCGCCAAGGGCACATCGCTGATGGTCATCGAGACCGACGAGGTCGAGGGGTTCGAACGCGGCCGCAACCTCGACAAGATCGGACTGAAGGCCAACGACACGTCGGAGCTGTTCTTCAACGACGTGCGTGTACCGACCTCCAATCTGCTCGGCCATGAAGAGGGACAGGGCTTCGTCCAGCTGATGCAGCAATTGCCTCAGGAGCGATTGCAGATCGGCACCGGGGCGATCGCCATGATCGAGCGGGCGCTGGCGCTGACCATCGACTACGTCAAGGAACGCAAGGCCTTCGGCAAGGCGATCATCGATTTCCAGAACACACAATTCAAACTGGCGGAGCTGAAGACCGAGGCCACCATCGGCCGCGTCTTCTACAATGACTGCGTCACCCGCCACATCAATGGCGGCCTCGATCCGGTGACCGCTTCGATGGCCAAGTACTGGCTCTCCGACCTCCAGGGCAAAGTCGTCGACGAATGCCTTCAATTGCATGGCGGCTATGGCTACATGAATGAATATCCGATCGCCCGCATGTTCCGCGACGCTCGCGTCCAGCGCATCTATGGCGGCACCAACGAGATCATGAAATTGCTGATCGGACGCTCGCTCTGAGCAGCTTTTCAGCGAACCCCAGGGAGCATGAAAAATGACCGAAGCTTATGTCTATGACGCCGTGCGCACGCCGCGCGGCAAGGGCAAGAAGGACGGATCGCTGCACGAAGTGCCGGCGGTACGGCTCGCCGCCAGGACGCTCGAGGCCCTGCGCGACCGCAACGGGCTGGACACTGCAAACGTCGACGACATCATCTTCGGCTGCGTCGACCCGGTCGGCGAGGCGGGTTCCGTCATTCCACGGGCCGCAGCATTCGAGGCCGGCTACGACACCAAGGCACCCGGCATGCAGATCTCGCGCTTCTGCGCCTCCGGCTTGGACGCCATCAATTTCGGCGCCGCCAAGATCGCGCAAGGCGCCGATGAAATCGTCATCGCCGGCGGCGTCGAATCCATGTCGCGCGTCGGCATGGGCATGTCCGGCGGCGCCTGGTTCATGGATCCTTCGGTCGGCCTGCCCGGCTGGTTCGTGCCGCAAGGCATTTCGGCCGACCTGATCGCCACCAAATACGGCTTCTCGCGCGACGACGTCGACGCTTACGCGGTCGAGAGCCAGAAGCGCGCCGCGAAGTCGTGGACCGATGGCCGCTTCAAGAACTCGGTCATTCCGATCAAGGACCAGAATGGTCTCACCATTCTCGACCATGACGAGCATATGCGGCCGTCGACCGACATGCAGTCGCTCGCCTCTCTCAACCCGTCCTTCGTCATGCCTGGCGAAATGGGCGGCTTCGACGCGGTGGCGGTGCAGAAGCATCCGGAGGTCGAGGAGGTCAACCACGTCCACCACGCCGGCAACTCGTCCGGCATCGTCGATGGCGCGGCCGCCGTGCTGCTCGGCTCGAAGAAGGCCGGCAAGGCGATGGGTCTCAAGCCGCGCGCGCGCATCCGCACCTTCGCCAACATCGGCTCCGAGCCGGTGCTGATGCTGACCGGCCCGGTCGACGTCACCGAGAAACTGTTGAAGCGCGCCAAGATGAAGCTGTCGGACATCGACCTGTTCGAGCTCAACGAGGCCTTCGCCTCGGTGGTGCTGCGCTACATGCAGGCTTTCGAAATTCCGCACGACAAGATCAACGTCAATGGCGGCGCCATCGCCATGGGTCACCCGCTCGGCGCCACCGGCGCGATGATCTTCGGCACCGTGTTGGACGAACTCGAGCGGCGCGACCTCAACACCGCGCTGGTGACGCTCTGTATCGGCGCCGGCATGGGCACTGCAACCATCATCGAACGCGTCTGACGGGGAGAGAACGATGAGCTACACCAATTTCACCCTCGACATCGACGCCGATGGCATCGCGTTGGTCACCTGGAACAGCCCGGACCGCTCGATGAACGTCTTCACCGAAGAGGTGATGCGCGAGCTGAACGATATCGTGGACAAGGTGGCCGGCGACGCCGCCATCAAGGGCGCGGTGATCACCTCCGGCAAGGACACCTTCTCCGGCGGTGCCGACATCACCCTGTTGCAGAAGATGCTGACCACCTTCGCCAGCGAGAAGGTCAAGGATGTCGAAAAGGCGACCAAGGCGCTGTTCGACAATGCCGGCATCATGACCGGCCTGTTCCGCAAGCTGGAAACCTGCGGCAAGCCATGGGTCTCGGCGATCAACGGCACCTGCATGGGCGGCGCCTTCGAAATGTCGCTCGCTTGCCATGGCCGCGTCGCGGCCGACTCCGACAAGGTCAGGATGGCACTCCCCGAGGTGAAGATCGGCATCTTCCCCGGTGCCGGCGGCACCCAGCGTGTGCCGCGGCTGACCGACCAGCAGCAGGCATTGCAAATGCTGACCTCCGGCCAGACCCTGTCGCCGCAGAAGGCGAAGGCGATGGGCCTGATCCATGAGATCGCCGAACCGGCCAAGCTGGTCGAGACCGGCAAGGCAATGATCAGGAACGGCCTCAAGCCGGTGGCGCCGTGGGACGAGAAGGGTTTCAAGCTGCCCGGCGGGCCGGTCTATTCGGCGGCCGGTGCCAATCTGTGGCCGCCGGCCATCGCCATCCTGCGCCGCGAGACCCATGGCAATTACCCGGCCGCCGCTGCGATCCTGAAATGCGTCTATGAGGGCCTCCTGGTGCCCTTCGATACGGCGCTCAGGATCGAGCAGCGCTATTTCACCGAGATCATGCAGACCAAGGAAGCGGCGGCGATGATCCGCTCGCTGTTCGTGTCGCTGCAGGAATTGAACAAGGGCGCACGGCGCCCGGCCGGCGTGCCGGACACCAAGTTCAAGAAGATCGGCATCCTCGGCGCCGGCTTCATGGGCGCGGGCATCGCCTATGTCACCGCCAAGGCCGGCATTCCGGTGGTGCTGCTCGACCGGGACATGGAGGCGGCCGCAAAGGGCAAGGCGCATTCCGACGGCCTGATCTCGGATCAGGTCAAGAAGGGCCGTGCCAAGCCCGAGGACAAGGACAAGCTCTTGTCTCTGATCACGCCGACGGCAGACTATGCCGACCTCGCCGGCTGCGATCTCGTCGTTGAAGCCGTGTTCGAGGATTCCGCCGTCAAGAAGGCCGCCACCGAACAGGCGGAAGCCGCGTTGAAATCGTCGGCGATCTTCGCCTCGAACACCTCGACCATTCCGATCACCGGCCTCGCCAGGAATTCGGCGCGGCCGAAGAATTTCATCGGCATCCATTTCTTCTCGCCGGTCGACAAGATGATGCTGGTCGAGATCATCCTTGGCAAGAAAACCGGCGACAAGGCCTTGGCCACCGCGATCGACTTCGTGCGGGCCATCAAGAAGACGCCGATCGTCGTCAACGACACGCGCGGCTTCTACGTCAACCGCTGCGTGCTGCGTTACATGTCGGAAGCCTACAAGATGCTGATCGAAGGCGTGCCCGCGCCGATGATCGAGAATGCGGCCAAGGCCGCCGGCATGCCGGTCGGTCCCTTGGCGCTGACCGATGAGACGGCCATCGACCTTGCCCAAAAGATCATGAAGCAGACCATCAGGGATCTCGGCGAAAAGGCCGTCGACCCCAGGCAGATGGCGCTGATCAACACCATGGTCGACGATCACGGCCGTTTCGGCCGCAAGAACGGCAAGGGTTTTTACGACTATCCGGGCAAGCCGGCCAAGAAGAAGCTGTGGCCCGGCCTGAAGGATCTCTATCCGCAGCTCGCGGCCGAGAAGGTCGACTATGAGGAGCTGCAGCAGCGCCTGCTGGTCACCATCGCGCTCGAAGCGGCGCGCGTGATGGAAGAGGGCATCGTCACCGATCCACGCGAGGCCGATGTCGGCTCGATCCTGGCCTTCGGCTTCGCGCCCTACACCGGTGGCGCGCTGTCCTATATCGACGGCATCGGCGCCAAACAATTCGTCAAGATCGCCAAGGCGCTGCAGAAGAAGTATGGCGCCGAGTTCAAGGCGCCCAAGCTGCTCCTCGACATGGCCGAGAAAGGTGAGACCTTCTACGAACGCTTCGACCCCTATGCCAAGGGCGATGTGAAGCAGGCAGCCTGACAGAGCGTCATGTTATGTCTGGGCGCGCATGCTGGCCACGGCGCGAAGCCGTGGCCCCTACATGATGGGCGGTGAAGGCCGGCTGGCCTTTCGCTGCTTGCCGACCGACTATGACCGCAAGGCGCGCCGCTTCCTCGACATTGACGCGGTTGTCGCCGCACTTGGCCGTGCGTGAACCGCGGCCACAGACCGAGGCAGAACGCATTTTCATGACATCGCACCAGGGACTGCGCGGGCTGGCCAGATCGTCCGGCTGATCAACCCGTTGGCAAGCAGGGTTCGATCGACTTTGCCAAACCAAGCGCGGATGATACATTAGGTATCGCTAACATGATGTTGGCGGAGGAGTAATCATCATGCGTATGATGCTGAGAGTTTGCATCCCGGCCGAGGAAGGCAATAAGGCGATCAAGGACGGCAGCATGGGCAAGATCATCGAGCAAACCCTGTCCGATCTCAAGCCGGAGGCTGCCTATTTTACCGCAGACGGTGGTTGGCGGACGGCCTACCTTTTCCTGGAGGTAAAGGACAGTTCGGACATGCCCTATGTCGCCGAGCGGTTCTTCTTCGCCTTCAATGCCACCGTCGAGCTCATCCCGGTGATGAACGTCGACGAGCTCCAGAAAGGCCTACCGAGGGCGATGGCGGCATTGGCCGGATAGCGGCTTCGGCCATGACACTGTGCCGTCGTTGCGGCACACAGCTTTGTTCGTGATCCGCCGGCCCGCTGGTGGACAACGCAGCCGTTGCGCGTTAGACAGGAAGAGGCATTTTTTCCTGTTTCGAAGGAGAGCGTCATGCTCTCGCACGACCGAGTCTGGGCTGCCATCGATGCTCTTGCCGAGCGCTATTCGCTTTCGGCTTCGGGTCTGGCAAGGCGCGCGGGACTTGATTCAACCGCCTTCAACAAATCCAAACGCTTGTCCTCGGACGGTCGGCCGCGCTGGCCCTCGACCGAATCGCTGGCCAAGATCATCGAGGCGACGGGCGCTTCGCTGGACGAATTCACCGGGCTGATCGAAGGCCGTGGCGCATCGCCCGCCAGCCGGCGCGCGGTGCCGTTGCTCGGCTTCGCCCAGGCCGGCGCCGGCGGCTTCTTCGACGATGCCGGCTTTCCGGCGGGGCAGGGCTGGGATCTCGTCGAATTGCCGGCGCAATCGACCGAAAGTTCCTATGCGCTGCAGGTCCAGGGCGATTCCATGCTGCCGCTATACCGCAACGGCGACGTCCTCATCGTCGAGCCGGGTGCGGCCACCCGCAAGGGCGATCGCGTCGTCGTCAAGACCACATCGGGCGAGGTGATGGCCAAGGTGCTCGAGCGCCAGACAGTCAAGTCGATCGCGCTGGTCTCGCTCAATCCGGAGCATCCGGACCGCGATATCCCCATGCTCGAGGTCGAGTGGGTGGCGCGGATCGTCTGGGCAAGCCAATAGGTGCAACGGGTGCGACTTCCTCATCTTGTCCTGGCGGTTCTGATGATCCCGGCGATGGCGGCGCTGGTCGTTGCCGGCGGACGCACGCTGAAAGGCAGCGAAAGCACTGTTGCGGTGGATCAGATCGATCCCGGCGCCGACACTACCGCTGAGGCAGATAGGGATGCGACGCCCGAGGAACCGTCCACCTCAGCGATTCGTGCACCGGCGCAGCCACCAAATCCGGCGGTGCATTCGCGGGCGATCGACCCGGACGTGGTCGCGCCGCCGGAACTGCCTACCGGCGAACTCGAGCGGGTCGAGCCGCGTGCGCCGTTGAGCAAGCTGGCGCTCGCCGTGCCGCCCAAGCCTAAAATGCCCGACGACTGGAACGGCACGAAACTGTTCCAGCCGGTAGCTCCGGCCGCCGGCCTGATCGAGGCGAAGGGGTATTCGGTCGCGATTTCCGGCATCGATGTCGTCAGGCAGGACGAGACCTGCACCACCGACGGGAAATCCTGGCCGTGCGGCATCCGCGCGCGCACGGCATTCCGCGCCTTTCTGCACGGCCGCGCCGTGGTTTGCACGGTGCCGCCGGAAGGCGGACGCGACCGGATCGCGGCGGAATGCCGGATCGGCAAGCAGGATGTCGGTCAATGGCTGGTCGAAAACGGCTGGGCACGTGCCGCCAAGGGCGGACCCTATGTCGAGGCCGGTGACAAGGCACAAGGCGCGAAGAAAGGCATTTTCGGGTCGGCGCCGAACCTTGCCGGCATCTCGGCGATGCCGGCCGCACCCACCCCAGCGCCTCAGGCGCCGGGCTCGATCCTGGAGGAGGACTCGATCCTGCAAGAGGAGGGCGGCGTCCTCAAGCCAGCTGACCAGCCAGCGCCTTCTGAATGAGCGAGCGGGTCTCGGCGACGCCGTAGAGGGCGGCGAATGATCCAAAGCGTGGACCACGCTCCTGGCCGATCAGCACCTGGTAGATCATCTGGAAGAAGGCGCCTGAGACACCCGGGCCACCTTCAGGACTTTGCTTGGAATGATCCTGATAGCGTTCGATCTTGCGCGCCACGTTGAGCGAAGCGTTCTGGATCGCTTCGCCGCTGGCGCCCGCCGGCAAGTCGCCAAGTGCCTTTTCGAGAGCCACCAGCGCTTCGCGCTCGACCTCGTCGGCCGGGCGAAAGGTTTTCGTCGGCTTCACGAAATCGTCGAAGTAGCGGATCGCGTAGCCCGTCAGCCGGTCCAGCTCGGGATGGGTCGCCGGAGTCACACCCGCGACGTGACGCGAGATGAAGCCCCACAGCACCTCCTTGTTCTGCGCATTGGAGGCGCTGACAAGGTTGAGCAGCAGCGAGAACGGCACCGGCATGTCGATGGCGGGCGGGTTGCCGTCATGCATATGCCAGACCGGGTTGCCCAGCCGCTCCTTCCACTCCTGGCGGGGATAGGCGGCGAGGAAGGTGTAATATTCGTCCACGGCCCGCGGGATGACGTCGAAATAGAGTTTCTTGGCCTGCCGCGGCCGCTGGTACATGTAGAGCCCGAGGCTCTCGGTCGGTGCATAGGTCAGCCATTCGTCGATGGTCAGGCCGTTGCCTTTCGACTTCGAGATCTTCTGGCCATTCTCATCGAGGAACAGTTCGTAGACGAAATGCTCCGGCGCCCGCCCGCCCAGTATGTTGCAGATGCGGTCGTAAACCACTGCATTGGTCTGATGATCCTTGCCGAACATCTCGAAATCGACGCCGAGTGCCGCCCAGCGCATGCCGAAATCCGGCTTCCACTGCAGCTTCACGCGGCCGCCGGTGACCGGCAGCGTGGTTTCGGTGCCATCATCGTCGAAGGTGATGGTACCGGC
Organism: Mesorhizobium sp. B2-3-15; assembly: GCF_006442875.1. Classification (NCBI taxonomy): domain Bacteria; kingdom Pseudomonadati; phylum Pseudomonadota; class Alphaproteobacteria; order Hyphomicrobiales; family Phyllobacteriaceae; genus Mesorhizobium; species Mesorhizobium sp. B2-3-15. The sequence goes on from NZ_VFVO01000002.1 coordinate 292,865, forward strand.
CTTGGCGTCGACATGCTTCATGGGAACGTAAAGCACGCGCCCACTCTTTGGCGAGATCGGCAGGAAGGGGCTGTAGGTCGCCTGCCGCTCAGGTCCGAGCGTCGGCAGCATGACCGCCATGATCTGGTCGTAGCGTTCGGCGGCGCGCAACAGCATCGCATCGAAGCGGCCTGACTTGTAGTATTGCGTCGCGCTGGCGAATTCGTAATCGAAGCCGAACGTGTCGAGGAAGCGGCAGAGCATCGCATTGTTATGGTCGGCGAAGCTCGCATAGTCGCCGCCGAAGGGGTTGGGCACCGATGACAGCGGCTTGTGCAGATATGGCTCGAGCGCAGCGCGGTCCGGCACGCTGTCGGGTATCTTGCGCATGCCGTCCATGTCGTCGGAAAAGCACAGCAGCTTGGTCGCGACCTTGTCCTGCGTCAGCACGCGAAACGCATGGCGCACCATCGAGGTGCGCGCCACTTCGCCGAACGTGCCGATATGCGGCAGGCCCGACGGTCCATAGCCGGTCTCGAACAGGATCGTTTCGGGGAAATCGGCGCCCTTGTAGCGTTCGATGATCTTTTTGGCTTCCTCGAACGGCCATGCCTTGCTCTCGGCCGCGGCCGTCAGCAGTTCGGGATTGAGATCGATGATGTTTGATCCCGCCATGTCACAGTTTTCCAGATTGTATCCCGGCAATAGCCGCAAGTGCATTTTCAACCGGTCTCTAGGCGTGCGTGGCCGGAGCGTCAACGCGTCGGGCGCTTTTTCCTTGCGGCCTCAGGCTCCCCTTCCTACCTTCGGAGCCCGTTCAAGGAGCAAAGAATGCTGTCGCCCACCCCGCACGAAGCCCTGATCTATCTGATGGTCATCACTTCGGCCTCCGACGGGGACATGACCGATGTCGAACTGGCCAGGATCGGTGAGGTTGTTCGCTCGTGGCCGGTGTTCGAGGATTTCAAGCAGGACCGGTTGGTTGCCGTGGCCCAGGCCTGCCAGAAGATGCTGCATGAGAAGGGTGGGCTCGAAGGTGTCCTGACCCAGGTCTCGGAGGCGCTGCCGGAGCGGTTGCGCGACACCGCCTATGCCGCGGCCTTCGAAGTGGCCGCCGTCGATCTGGAGATGCGGCTGGAGGAAGTGCGGGTGCTGCAGTTGATCCGTCGCCAGCTCGATCTCGACACGCTGACCGTGGCGGCCATCGGCCGTGCGGCCAAGGCAAGGCTGCGAACTCTGACCTGACGAGGTTACGGCCGGATCAGAAAAGCTGACCGGACCGGATCAGAAGAAACTGACCGGGAAATAGCGCAGGTAGAATTCGGCAAAGGTGCCTTTCATCGAAATCTCTTGCAAAGCGTAGTCGAGGGCCGCGGCCAGCGCCGGATTGTCCGCTCGCGTGGCGATGGCCATGCCGGTGCCCAGATACTCGGGCGCCAGGTAGGGGCCGCCGGCAAAGCGGCAACAGCCGGCGGCATCGGAGCCGCCGAGCCAGAAGGCGAAGCGCATGCCATCGCCGAAGGCCGCGTCGATCTTGCCGGCCTTGAGATCGCCATAGAGGGCTTCCGGCTTGTCGAAGGGGACGACCTGGACCGTGCCGAAATAATCGCGCAGCATGCGTTCATGGGCCGAGCCCGATATCACGCCGACTCGCTTGCCATGCAATTTGTCGAAGAGCGGTTCCGCCAGCGCCTTGTTCTTCGCAGTGATGAAGCGCGCCGGGAACTGCAGGTAGGCGCGCGAGAAGGCGTATGTCTGGCGGGACTGTGACGTCGGGGCAATGCCGGCGATAACAGCTTCACCTTCGCCCCTCTCAAGCGCGCCTTGAAGCTCCGCCCAAGGCAAGGCCTGGATCTGGCATTTGTCGACGATGCCGAGTTCCGCGCAGATGGCGCGCGCCAGGTCGATGTGGAAACCGGACAGCTTCCCCGCGCCGTCGAGGAAATTGAAGGGGGGGAAATCCGTGGTCGTCAGGAACCTCAGCCGCGGCAGCGCCGAAAGGTCGGGCTTGGGAAGCCGCTCCTTGGCATCCCACAACACCGGCACCTGCGGCTCCGCCGCGCCCGCGCCGGAAACCCATGACAATGCGGCGATGAGCGCCGCTGCCAGGACATGGGACCTCCATTGGAACGCCACGATAAAACTCCGCCGCACCCGTGCTCGTGCCGGTTTTGGTACGAAAACGATACAGGCACAATGCTTTTTGATTTCAACGCTTCGATTTCAGGATATGGTTCGGTCGGTTTGCAAACAGCGGTGGCTGCCCTGGTGGGAATACCAGGGTCGAGAACCACAACCGGAAGCGGGCGCTTTGCAATCCGTGGTCGGTGGCGAAGTGCCGGGAAGGCGCGGACCATGGACTTAATGCATGAGGCAACATGGGGTTGATGTTGCGATGAGTCAGTTCGATCGAACGCTGGAATACATAGATCAACTGCAGCACGCCGCAACGGCGGCCGCGGTCTGCGAGAAACTGTTGGGCGTAACGTCGGAGTTCGGTCTGACCGCGCTGATGGCCGGAACCGTTCCGCAGCCGGGCACACCGACGGGCCAGCAGAAGCAGCATGTGCTGCTCTGCGACTGGCCGGTCGAATGGCTCGAGCGCTACGTGACGCGCAACTATGTCGATCACGATCCCGTCGTCAGTCACATGAAACAGCTGCAAGCGCCGTTCCAGTGGCGGGAAGCCGCCCAGGGCATCCGCATCGACAAGAGCAGCGGCGAAGTGATGGGCGACGCCGGCGCCTTCAAGTTGCGCGACGGGCTGGCCTTTCCGTTGATCACGCTCGACGGCGAAATCGTCATGGTGTCGCTGGGGGGCGAGGCCGTGGAACTGTCGGCGGCCGAGTTCGGCCTGGTCTCCCTGGTCTCGACCTATGCCGTCGGCCGCGCCATGCAGCTCCACACCATGGCGACCACGACGATCGATCACATCGAGCTGACGCCGCGCGAACGCGAATGCCTGCAATGGGCTGCCGTCGGCAAGTCCGAATGGGAGATTTCCCAAATCCTCGGCATCTCCGAGCACACCTCGGAGAAACATCTTCTTAACGCCAAAAGCAAACTCGGTGCCGTCAACCGGGTCCAGGCAGTCGCCGAGGCGATAAGGCGCGGCTACATTAGCTAGGTCGGCCGTGCAGGCCTAGAACTTCTTGCCTACGTGATCACGCAATTTTCGCATCGAAGCACGGCCGTATCTTCCCCTGAACCACAGGAGACTACGGAATGCTTTTTTGTCTTACGACCAAGGAATTGATGGAACGTCCCGACCTTTGGGAGGCCGTCCATCGGCTGCGCTACCGGATATTCGTCGAGGAGATGGGATGGGAGGACCTTCGGCGCCCCGACGGATTTGAAGTCGACCAGTTCGATCATGACGAGGCGGTGCATCAGATCGTCATCAGGGGCAATGAAGTCGCGGGCTATCAGAGGATGTTGCCGACCACACGGCCGCATTTGTTGACCGAGGTGTTGACCGATCTCTCCGAAGGAACGCCGCCGGCGGGTCCCAACATCTGGGAGTTGACCCGCTACGCGGTGGCTCCGGGTTTTCGCGATGGCCGGCGCGGCGTCTCGACCGTCGGCACGGAATTGATAGCCGGCTTCGTCGAGTGGGGTCTGAAGCGCGGCGTCGACAAGGTGATCATCGAGTTCGAGCCGATGTGGGTGCTGCGCGCATTGCAACTGCACTTCCTGGCGACGCCGCTCGGTTATCAGCGCACCTATGGCAACCAGCAGGTCGTGGCGACGCTGCTCACCTTCAACGAGCACACGCTGGACGTGGTGCGTTCGCGCCGCAATCATCATGCACCCGTCCTAGCCAGGGGATATCCCGACATGTTCGGTCAAAGGAGGGCGTCATGAACGCGCACCCGCAACCCGAACTGCGCAACCACACACTGATCGTCACTGTGTCGTCGAACGACGGCCGGCCGGTGCTCGACCGGAGGGCCTATGAGAGCCTTGCCAGGACGTTCCATGAAGCCGCCGAGAATGACGAGGTGCGGGTCGTCGTGCTGCGCGGCCTGGCGGGCTGCTTCTGCCTCGGTGGTGATTTTTCCGAATTCCTGGATGCCGCCAAGCACCAGAAGCTGATCGCCGCCGTCACCGACATGTTCCGCATGCTGGCGACGTTTCCAAAGCCGATCCTGGCCTGTGTCGACGGCGATGCCGTCGGCGTCGGCTGCACCATCCTGTTCCATTGCGACATGGTGATCGCATCTGAAAAAAGCACGTTCCGGGTGCCGTTCGTCGATTTCGGCCTGGTGCCGGACGCGGCAACCAGCATCCTGGCGCCGCAGAAACTCGGCTATGCCGGTGCTTTCCGCTTCTTCTGTCTCGGCGACACGCTTGTTGCCGAAGACGCCAGAGCGCTCGGCCTCGTTGCCGAGATCGTCGCGGAAGGCAGCGTCGAGGAAGCGGCGCTTGGCCGAGCCAGGCAGCTCGCCAAAAAGCCGGTTGCCGCTTTGCTGCAGACACGCGGCCTGCTCAAGGGGAACACCGCCGCGCTTTGCGAGCGCATCGACGAGGAGATATCGCTGTTCCAGCAGGCGCTGCAGGACGACGCCACGTTGCGACGGTTGCAGCGGATCGCCAGGCTGGCTGCCTGAGCCACTGCCCGGAATGCCGTGCCGCGCGGACCATCACGCGGCACGGCGGTATCAACTTTCCTTGCCCAGGAATGACGGCCCTTCGCCGATGATCTTCTTGTCTTCCTTGCCGATGTCGTCGAGATCGCGCCCCTCATAGGGCAGCGACAGGAGGATGCGGCGCATCACCGCCAGCCGCGCGCGGCGCTTGTCGTTGGCCCGCACGATGATCCATGGCGCGAACTCTTTGTGGGTGCGCTCGAACATGGTGTCGCGCGCCTTGGTGTAATCGTCCCACTTGGTGATGCCGGCAATGTCGATCGGCGAGAACTTCCAGCTCTTCAGGGGGCTGTAGCGGCGATCGTGAAAGCGCTCGAGCTGCGTCTCCCGGCCGATGTTCAGCCAGAATTTGAAGAAATGGATGCCGTCATTGACGATCATGCGTTCGAAATGCGGCGTCTCGTCGAGAAACTTCTCGTGCTGTTCGGGGGTGCAGAACCCCATCACCGGCTCGACGCCGGCACGATTGTACCAGGAGCGGTCGAAGGTGACGAATTCGCCCGCTGTCGGGAAATGGTCGGCGTAGCGCTGGTAGTACCATTGCCCCAGTTCCGTCGGGGTTGGCTTGGTCAGCGCGACGTTGCGCGCCGTGCGTGGGTTAAGATACTGGCGCAGCACGAATATCGTGCCGCCCTTGCCGGCCGCGTCACGACCCTCGAACAGCGCCATCATCCGCTTGCCGGTCGCCTGCAGCCATGCCTGCGCCTTGACGAGCTCTATCTGCAATTTCTCGAGCGTCTCGTCATACTCCTCGCTCTTCATCTTCTTGTCGTAAGGATATCCGCCCGCGGTCAGCTTGTTCTCCTCGACCCAGTCCGGAAGCTCGGGATTCTCGATATCGAACTCCCGTTCCTTGCCGCCGATCCTGATTTTCAGCGGGCCCGAGGTTGGAGTGACCGAATTGTCGTTGGCTTTTTTCATGCAGACGAACCCTTTTAAGTGTCTGGACTCATGCTATTGGGAGCCACTACAGCGCCGCGCCTCCGTTTGGACGCGCAAAGGAGGCTGTAGCACTTTTGATTTGCGGTCCAGCGGAAGTTTTCGCCGCCGTCTGACCGGTGGAGGCTGGGCGCGCGAATGACCGAGCTGGGCGCAGAGCAGAAGAGCACGGGGCAAGCTGTGGCCGCTCGGCTGTGGCACAGCCGCTGGCTGCTTGCGGCCGGTGTCGTGGCGGTTCTGATCGCCTTTGGCTTCGCGGGCTTTTCCGCCTACGTGCTGGTGCCGGCGCTGCTCCTGCTGCCGGCCGCGGCAATATTGCCGGTCACCGGCGCCCGCCATTCCGCGGGGAACGCCGCGGCGATCGAGGCGATTGGCTTGCAGCGCCTGTCCGGTGAATATCTGGCGGCCGCCGTGGCCGACCCGCTCATCATCTTCGACCACGCCGCCACCATCGTCCACGCCAACGCCGCCGCCTTTGCCGCCTTTGGCGGCATCGCGCCCGGCATATCGCTGCCGCTGAAATTCCGGGCGCCGGAAATGCAGGCGCTGCTGGACAGTGTGCTGTCGGGCACTGTCGCCTCGGATGTCGTCGACTACACGGAGAAACTGCCTGTCGAACGGGCCTACCGGGTCAGCGCATCCTCGGTCGGGCATGGCACCGATCTTTATGTGCTGGTTTTCAAGGACCAGAGCGAGGCGCGGCGTATCGACCGCATGCGCGCCGACTTCATCGCCAATGCCAGTCACGAATTGCGCACCCCGCTGGCTTCGATCGCGGGCTTCATCGAAACGCTGCGCGGACCGGCCCGCAACGATCCGGCGGCGCGCGAGCAGTTCCTCCAGATCATGCAGAACCAGACCGGCCGCATGGCCCGCCTGATCGACGACCTCCTGTCTCTGTCGCGATTGGAGATGAAGCCCTATCTCAAGCCGGGAACCGAAGTCGATCTGCGCCAGACCGTCGACAGCGTCATCGATTCGCTCGGCCCGCTCGCCCGCGAAAACAATGTCGCCATCGAGCGCGATTTCGCCAAGGGGCCGCTCGATGTGCCGGGCGATCGCGACGAGCTGTTCCAGGTGTTCGAGAACCTTTTGGAAAATGCCTGCAAATACGGCCAGTCGGGCGGTCGTGTCGTGGTGTCGATCGCGCGCGGCGATGATGGTTCCGAACCCGGCATCGACGTCACCATCAGGGATTTTGGTCCCGGCATCCCCGAGGAGCACATACCGCGCATCACCGAGCGCTTCTATCGTATCGATGTCGAGACCAGCCGGACCCAGAAGGGCACGGGGCTTGGCCTGTCGATCGTCAAGCACATCCTGACACGTCACAACGCCAGGCTGACGATCAGGTCCGAGGTCGGCAAGGGCGCCGCCTTCTCGGTCCATTTGCCGGCGCACTGATACTGCCCTAGTTTTCCACGGGGCCGTTTCTTTTTTCTGTCATCCCGTTAGCGTATCAGCGGGGATTCGAGGAAACGACTCAAAGACAAGATCCCGTGGGAAGGCATTTCATCCATGCAGTCCGTTCACATTGTCAGCGCCTATGACGAGGAACTGAAATATCTTTCGAAGCGCATCGCCTCGATGGGTGGGCACGCCGAGCGCATGGTCGAGCAGGCGGTCGCCGCCCTGGTCAATGCCGATCCGGGGCTGGCTCAGAAGGTCATCCGAGACGACGCCGTCCTGGACGAGGGACAGCGTGAGATCGACGACAAGGCGATCATCATTATCGCCAGGCGTCAGCCTATGGCGACTGACCTGCGCGAGATCGTCGGCGCCATCCGCATTTCGGCCGACCTCGAGCGCGTCGGCGACCTCGGCAAGAACGTCGCCAAGCGGGTGGTTGCCGTTACCGACGGCCGGCAGCCGACCAGCCTGTTTCGCGGCCTGGAGGCTCTGGCCAATTTGGCGCTGACCCAGCTGAAGGAAGTGCTCGACGTCTATGCGTCGCGCTCGGTCGACAAGATCGGTTTCGTGCGCGACCGTGACGACCAGATCGATGCCATGTACACGTCGCTGTTTCGCGAATTGCTGACCTACATGATGGAAGATCCGCGCAACATCACGCCCTGTACGCATCTGCTGTTCTGCGCCAAGAATATCGAGCGGATCGGCGATCACGCCACCAACATCGCCGAGACCATCTACTACATCGTCACCGGCGACCAGATGCCCGCCGACCGGCCGAAAGGCGACAAGACCGACAAAATCGGCCTCCCCGAGGCGCTGCCGGTGAAGTGAACGCACATCCTCTCGAACGCTTGATCATATTGCGGTAGACTATCCCGAGATAAGCTTGCTGGTTCCCCAGGGAAGGCAACGCTTTCGGGAGGCTGCGATGGAATATGTCCGGGAGTTCAAGGCCTCGCCGCCGGCATCAGGCATCATCGCCTGCGGCGTCTACACCGCAGGCCGCCGCATCGCCGATATTCCCATCGAGGAAGCCGGCGAATGGGCCAAGAAATCGGGACATGTCGTCTGGATCGGGCTGCTTGAACCCGACCGCGACCTCCTGCTGCGCGTCAAGGCGCAGTTTCATCTGCATGAACTGGCGATCGAGGATGCCGAGCATCCGCACCAGCGGCCAAAGATCGAGCAATATGGCGATGCGCTGTTCATCGTCGCCCGCACGGCGCAGCTGATCGACGGGCGCGTCACCTTCGGCGAGACACATCTGTTTGTCGGCTCAGGCTACATCGTCAGCGTCAGGCACGGTCCTTCGACATCCTATGCCGCCGTGCGGCAGCACTGGGAAAGCTGCCCGCACTCGTTGGCCAAGGGGGAGGATTTCGTCCTCTATGCCATTCTCGACTTCATCGTCGACAATTACATGCCCGTGCTCGAGCAGATCGAGGACGAGGTCGAGGCAATCGAGGACAAGGTCCTGCTGAAGCCGATGACCGGCCCCGACATCGAACGCCTTTACATGCTGCGCCGCGACCTCCTGCGCCTGCGCAACGCGGCATTGCCCCTGGTGGAAGTCTGTCGCCGGCTGACCAGCGCCGACCTGCCGCAGATCCATTCGGCCATGCACCCGCTGTTCCGCGACGTGACGGACCACATCCGTACTGTCCAGGAGAAGATCGATAGTCTGCGCGAGGTGCTGGCCTTTGCCTTCGAAGCCAGTCTTCTGGTCGGTCAAAGCCAGGAAACGGCGATCTCCAAGAAACTCGCTTCATGGGCGGCCATCCTGGCGGTGCCAACCGCATTCGCCGGCATCTACGGCATGAACTTTACCGACATGCCGGAGCTGAAGATGGCATATGGCTATCCGATGGTGCTGGCCACCATCGCGCTGATCTGCTGCTTCCTGTATTGGCGCTTCAGGAAGAACGGCTGGCTGTGAGGAAGTCGGTAGTCGGTAGTGAGTAGTCGGTAGTGGTTGGTGGGAGCGCTTGTTTCCTCACTACTCACTACTCACTACTCACTACTCACCGCTTATCTATTCCGCCGCCGCTCCGCCGCCGGCTGGAACGCCACGCGGGCATGGTATTTACAGTAGGGACCGGTTTCAGCGGCTTCGTTGCCGCAGAAATTGAAGTCCTCCGAAAGTGGATCGCCGTTCGGCCATTTGCAGGTGCGCTCGGTCAGTTCGACGAGCTGCAGATGCCGTGAGATCGGCACCACGACGTTCTCGACCGGACGGATGTAGTGCCGCGCCACCGGTTCGGCGTCGAATTGCGTCTGAAGGGCCGTCGCGCCGATCGAAGTCGTGACGTGGCGTGCCGTACTTGCGGCGCGCGCCACCGATTTCTGGACGGTCGATCCCTGCGTAGCCTTCTTCTGGCGCGCCGGCGTCGCTGTTGCGCGACCGCGACCCGACAGCTTCAGCCGGTGCACCTTGCCGATGACGGCATTGCGGCTGACCCCTCCAAGCTGCGCAGCAATCTGGCTTGCGCTCAGACCCTCCGACCACAGTTTTCTCAAGAGTTCTACCCGCTCGTCAGTCCAGTTCATGACCGCGCTCCTCATAAGCGTGCGGCAATCAGAATCCATTCCCGACCCAGCACCACTGCTGGGGCAGACACCACATATATCTGGTGATTAGGTCCGCCGCACGAAATCTAGTTATTTCTTGACTACAACTACTCTATGCGCTGACTCGGTGACAAGAGTCCCAAGTGCAACACGAATCGGTTTTTTCGGTTTTCCCCAACTTGCCCGGTCGCTCATGAGCCGGCGTTGCGTCGGGGGGCTTGCCGCGCGCCACTACGCGACGTTTTCGTTGACTTCATGGCCGAAAAACACGATAAGCCGCAGAAGGCCGCCGCTTTGGCGGCTTTTTTGATTTTCCGGTACCGGAGACGCATATAATGAGCGGTTCGGCGCTTTACGAGACCTTTGCTCGCGCACCCCTGGCCTTCGACCATGGGGAAGGCACTTGGCTGGTTACCGACAAGGGCGAGCGATATCTCGATTTCGCCGGCGGCATCGCGGTCAATTCGCTTGGCCATGGCCATCCGCACCTTGTCGCGGCCCTCACCGAGCAGGCGGCGAAACTCTGGCACGTCTCCAATCTCTATGAGATCCCGGGGCAGAGCAGACTTGGCGAGCGGCTGGCTGATGCCACCTTCGCCGACAAGGTGTTCTTCACCAATTCCGGCGCCGAGGCGCTGGAATGCGCGATCAAGACGGCGCGGCGCTACCACTTCGTCAAGGGACATCCCGAGCGCTTCCGCATCATCACCTTCGAAGGCGCCTTCCATGGCCGCACGCTGGCGACAATCGCGGCAGGCGGCCAGTACAAATATCTCGAAGGCTTCGGACCCAAGGTCGAAGGCTTCGACCAGGTTGGCTTCGACGACATCGACGCCGCCGAGAAGGCGATCACGCCCGAGACCGCCGCGATCCTGATCGAGCCGGTGCAAGGCGAGGGCGGTATCCGCCCAGTACCGACACAGTCGCTCAAGCGGCTGCGGCAGCTCTGCGAACAGCACGGCCTGTTGTTGATATACGACGAGGTCCAGTGCGGCATTGGCCGTACCGGCAAGCTGTTCGCGCATGAGTGGTCCGCGGTGACGCCCGACATCATGGCAATCGCCAAGGGCATTGGCGGCGGCTTCCCGATGGGCGCCTGCCTTGCCACCGACGAGGCGGCCGTCGGCATGACCGCCGGCGTGCACGGCACCACATTCGGCGGCAATCCGCTCGCAATGGCGGTCGGCAACGCCGTGCTCGACGTCGTTCTGGAAGACGGCTTCCTGGAGGATGTCCAGCGCAAGGCGCTGCTGATGAAGCAGGGGCTAGCCTCGATAGCCGACGAATTCCCCGAAATTGTCGAGGATAGCAGGGGCACCGGGCTGATGCTCGGCCTCAAATGCGCGATGCCCAACGGCAAGGTGAACATGGCGCTGCGCGACCAGCATTTGCTGGCGGTTCCGGCCGGCGACAACGTCATTCGCCTGCTGCCACCGCTCACCGTCACCGACGCCGAGATTCACGAAGCGCTCAACCGCATCCGCGCCGGCGCCAAGGGCCTGTCGGAGGCGATCGCCTCCGCCGCCGCGAAGTAATCCGGAACCATTCCTGATGTCAGTTCGCCATTTCACCGATCTTTCCACCGTTTCCGAAGGCGATTTGCGCTTCATGCTGGATGATGCGGTGACGCGAAAGGCGCGTCTCAAGGCCGGCGAGCGGAGCAAGCCGCTCGAAGGCAAGGTGCTGGCCATGATCTTCGACAAGCCGTCGACGCGCACGCGCGTTTCTTTCGACGTCGGCATGCGCCAGCTCGGCGGCGAGACCATCATGCTGACCGGCACCGAGATGCAGCTCGGCCGCTCCGAGACAATCGCCGACACCGCCAAGGTGCTGTCGCGCTACGTCGATGCGATCATGATCCGCACCACCTCGCATGAGCGGCTGCTGGAGCTGACCGAGAATGCCACCGTTCCGGTGATCAACGGACTGACCGACGACACCCACCCTTGCCAGCTGATGGCCGACATCATGACTTTCGAGGAGCATCGCGGTCCGGTGGCCGGCAAGACGATTGCTTGGACCGGCGACGGCAACAATGTGCTGCACTCGCTGCTCGAGGCCTCGGCACGGTTCCGCTTCAATCTCAACGTCGCCGTGCCCGAAGGCAGCGAACCGGCGCAGAAGCATGTCGACTGGTCCAAGGCGCATGGCGGCAAGCTGCATTTCACCCGCTCGCCCGAGGAAGCCGTCGACCAGGCCGACTGCATCGTCACCGATTGCTGGGTGTCGATGGGACAGGAACACCGTGCTCGCGGGCACAATGTCTTCTCGCCCTATCAGGTCAACGCGGCGCTGATGGCCAAGGCCAAGCCGGATGCATTGTTCATGCACTGCCTGCCGGCCCATCGCGGCGAGGAAGTGACCGACGAGGTCATCGACGGGCCGCATTCGGTGGTCTTCGACGAGGCCGAGAACCGGCTCCATGCCCAGAAGGCAGTGCTTGCCTGGTGCCTCGGTGCTTGAAGTGTCTTGGTGCTTGAAGTGTCTTGGGGCTTGAAGTGTCTTGGGCGCCCGAAATGCCCAGGCGCCTGAAATGCCCAGGCGCTTGATCTGCGGCGGCGCGATGCCTATCTGCGCCGCATCACGCAAATCAAGCGCGTTTGGACGCATGTGCCCACCAGGGCCGCATGGCCGCGCCCTGGAGCTTTGTCATGTTGGAAAGCCATCAAGTGACTGAACATCACCCCAAACTCGGCGAGTTCGGCTACGCCGGCGACGATCACGTCGTTCCCTTCGAGGTCGGTCCGCTCGACGTGCGCGGCCGCACGGTCCAGCTTGGGCCGATGCTCGACGCCATCCTTGGCCGCCACGATTATCCCGAGCCGGTCGCCCGCCTGCTGGCGGAAGCCTGCGTGCTGACCGTTCTGCTCGGCACCTCGCTCAAATTCGAAGGCAAGTTCATCCTGCAGACCCGTACCGATGGGCCTGTAGACATGCTGGTCGCGGACTTCTCCACGCCCTCGGCACTGCGCGCCTATGCACGCTTCGATGCGGATCGGCTCGAAGCACTGGTCGCGGCAGGCGAGACGTCCCAGCAGACGCTGCTTGGCAGCGGCGTGCTGGCGCTGACCATCGACCAGGGCGCCCATACCCAGCGCTACCAAGGCATCGTCCAGCTCGACGGCGAAACGCTGGAAGACGCGGCGCGCACCTATTTCCGTCAGTCGGAACAGATCCCGACCGATATCAGGCTCTCGGTCGCCAAGCTGCTGACGCCCGGGATCGGCGGCGCGCGCGAGCAATGGCGCGCCGGCGGCATCCTGGCGCAGTTCCTGCCGCAATCGCCCGAGCGCATGCGCATTCCGGACCTGCCGGGTGGGGACGGCGATCCGCGCGAGGAAGTCCACGATCCGGCCGATAATTCCTGGCAGGAACTCCTGGCCTTGCTCGGCACCATCGAGCCGACCGAATTGATCGACCCGACCATAGGCGCCGAGCGGCTGCTGTATCGTCTGTTCCACGAGCATGGCGTGCGCGTCTTCGGCGGCGTTCCCGTGGCCGACCAGTGCTCATGCTCCCGCGACAAGATCCGTGGCATCCTCGAAGGCTTCTCAGCGCAGGAGATCAAGGACAGCACAGAGGATGGCGGCATCCATGTCGCCTGCGAATTCTGCTCGACGCAGTACGACTTCGATCCGGCCGAGTTTGCGGCTCAGTAAAGCCTTTCCTTCTCCTCGTTCCGCGGGGAGAAGGTGCCCGAAGGGCGGCTGAGGGGCGGCGCGACCGTCGGCGCTCAGTTCACCGTGCGCCTTGTCCCCGGCAGATCGAGCGAGAAGGCCGGGATGGCGATGTCGAACGTCTCGCCGCGCTTGTTGCGCATCGTGTAGCGTCCGACCATGATCCCGGAGGGTGTCGAGAGCGGGCAGCCGGACGTGTACTGATAGCTGTCGCCGGGATTGAGTTCCGGCTGGTCGCCGACAACGCCCGGCCCGCGCACCTCCTCGACCCGGCCGGCACCATCGGTGATGTGCCAATAGCGCGACAGAAGCTGCACGAACTCGTCAGACTGGTTGTCGATCGTTATCTGATAGCCCCAGACGTAGCGGTTCTCCTGGGGATCTGAACGATCCTCCAGATAGAACGGCCTGACCTGCACTTCGATGTTGCGCGTCACGGCGCGGTACATGAGCGGCTCCAAAACAATCCGACGACTTTCGACGCTCGCGGTGAGCAGGTCAACGTGCGCGTCTTGTCGCGCCTGGGATTGAAACGCAGGTGCCGGCAAAGAATGTCATTTAAGTGACACACGACAATGGTGGTGTGCGCGAACCGGGCGACTCGGCCCTCTGTCGAACTGTTGAAAACGGCCGCGACGCGGGCCGACTTCCGGAGTGACCAGATCTCGATGGAACTCACTCTCATATCCGCCTCGCTTTCGACCGCACTCATCCTCTCAAACGCTGCCAGCATCCTGCTTGCCGCTTCACAGCTGAAACGGCGCACCACGATTGCCCCGCCGGCGGGCAGATCGCCGGCGGTGTCGATTGTCGTCCCGTCGCGCGGCGTCGAGCCATTCACACATGAGACGCTGGAACGCGCCTTCGCGCTCGACTGGCCACGCTACGAACTGATCTTCTGCGTCGCCCATGCCGACGACCCGGTGGTCAAACTGATAAACAGGGCGATTGCCCGGTTTCCGCAGGTGCCGGCCCGGCTGTTGATCGGCGACGACCGTGTCAGTGCCAATCCAAAGCTCAACAACTGCGTCAAAGGCTGGGAAGCGGCGCGCCACGACTGGGTCATTCTTGCCGATTCCAACGTTCTGATGCCGAGGGACTATGTCGAGCACATGATGGCGGCGTGGCAGCACGGTACCGGCCTTGTCTGCTCGACGCCGATCGGCTCCAGGCCAGATGGTTTCTGGGCCGACGTCGAATGCGCCTTCCTCAACACATTGCAGGCCCGCTGGCAGTATGCCGGCGCGGCGCTCGGCCTCGGCTTCGCGCAGGGCAAGAGCATGCTGTGGAACAAGCCGATGCTGGACGCCAATGGCGGCATACGCGCGCTGGCCGCCGAGATCGCCGAGGACGCCGCCGCAACCAAGCTGGTGAACGGCCTCGGCCTGCGTGTCAACCTCGTTGCCGCCCCCTTCGAGCAGCCGCTCGGCCAGCGCACGTTTGGCGAGATCTGGTCGCGCCAGGCCCGCTGGGCGCGCCTGCGCCGCGTCACTTTCCCGCTGTTCTTCGCGCCCGAGATCCTGACTGGTGCGGCGGTCCCGCTGGTTCTTGCGCTGATTGCCGCGGCGAGCGCCGGCATTAGTCTCTGGGCGACCGCGATTGCCGTGCTGGCGGCGTTCTATCTTCCGGAATGCGCTCTGGCCCTGGCCAAGGGTTGGCACGTCTCGACGCGCATGATCGCGGCGACGGTCGCGCGGGACGTCATGCTCCCGGCCATCTGGGCGCGCGGCTGGCTCGGCGGCGCCGTCGACTGGCGCGGCAACGCCATGACCATCCGCACCAAGACGGCGGAACTGGAGGAGACGCCGTCGAGCGCCTGATCGCTGCTGACGACGCTGCCTGGACGAAACCTATTTGGCGGCCTTCAAGGCTTGCGCGATATCTTCCAGCAGGTCGTCCGTATCCTCCAGGCCGACCGACAGCCTGAGCGTACCGGGCCCGATGCCGAGTTCGGCGCGGGCCTCATCGCTGAGGTTCTTGTGGGTGGTCGTCGCCGGATGGGTGATCAGGCTTTTGGCGTCGCCGAGATTGTTCGAGATCAGCACGATGTCGAGGGCGTTCTGCAGGGCGAAGGCCGCCGGCTTGCCGCCCTTGACGTCGAGGCAGATCAGCGTCGAGCCACCCGACATCTGCTTCTTGACGATATCGGCCTGCGGGTGGTCGGCACGGCCGGGATAGATGACGCGGGCGATCTGCGGCTGCCCGGCCAGGAAGTCGGCGATCCTGCCGGCGCTCTCGGTCTGCTGGCGCACGCGCAGCGGCAAGGTTTCCAGGCCCTTCAGCAGCGTCCAGGCGTTGAACGGCGACAGGCTGGGACCGGTGTGGCGGAAATAGTCGTGCAGGTTCTCGTCAATCCACTTCTTGTCCGACAGGATGACGCCGCCCAGGCAGCGGCCCTGGCCGTCAATGTGCTTCGTGGCCGAGTAGACGACGATGTGCGCACCAAGCTGCAACGGCTTCTGCTGCAGCGGCGTGGCAAAGACATTGTCGACGACCAGCCGCGCGCCGATCGAATTGGCAAGCGAGGCGACGGCGGCGATGTCGACGACCTCGAGCGTCGGGTTGGTCGGGCTTTCCAGGAAGAACAGCTTGGTGTTCGGCCTGACCGCCTTTTCCCAATTGGCGATCTCGGTGCCGTCGACCAAGGTCGCCTCGATGCCATAGCGCGGCGCCAGCGTCTCGACCACCCAGCGGCAGGAGCCGAACAGCGCGCGCGCGGCCACGATGTGGTCGCCGGCCTTGACGCTGCACAGAAGGGCAGCCGTCACCGCCGCCATGCCCGACGCCGTGGCGCGCGCGTCTTCGGCGCCTTCAAGCGCGCACATGCGCTTTTCGAACATGTCGACGGTCGGGTTGGCGTAGCGCGAATAGATGAAACCAGGCTCTTCGCCCTTGAAGCGGGCCTCGGCGGCCTGCGCCGTCTGATAGACATAACCCTGGGTCAGGTACATCGCCTCGGAGGTTTCGCCGAAGCCGGAACGCAGGGTTCCGCCATGCACGAGTGCCGTCTGAGGTTTCCAGTTGCGCTTCTTGGTGCTCATCGCTTTGTTCCAGACACAAAAAAACCGGCCGCGAAAGTCGCAACCGGTCCATACGGCCTTGCGGCCCGACGGTCCTTTAGCGACTTGTTTAACGTGGCTGCAAGCCGACCGGCCAAATCACCACGGGATAACGACCCTTTAGACCCGCGCCACGCTTGCGTCAATTGCCGGCTTCATTAAGACGTTTGTACCAAGGCAGGTTCCGCAAAAGTGCCCGGCGGTTTTGCGGCAAGAACCTGCAACAAACAAGAACCTGCAACGAAAGAGACCAGTCTTGGGGCGGAGCCAGACTTTGCGGCAGACAGGCATTCTTCCCGATCAGGACATTTCGGCGCTGTTCCGGTCCGGCGCGCTGAAGTCGCCGCGCGCGCTCGATGCCGACCAGATCCAGCCGGCAAGCCTTGATCTCAGATTGGGCGAAAAGGCCTGGCGGGTTCGCGCCTCGTTCCTGCCCGGTCCCAACCACAAGGTGTCGGAAAAGCTCGATCGGCTGCAACTGCACGAGATCAGTCTGACCGAAGGCGCGGTCCTCGAAACCGGCTGCGTCTATATTGTGCCGCTGCTCGAAAGTCTGGCCCTGCCGGCTGACATTTCGGCCTCGGCCAATCCCAAGAGCTCGACCGGGCGGCTCGACATCTTCACCCGCGTCATGACCGATCGGGGCCACGAGTTCGATAAGATCGCCGCCGGCTACACCGGTCCGCTCTATCTCGAGGTCAGCCCGCGCACCTTTCCGATCATCGCGCGCACGGGGTCGCGCCTGTCTCAAATCCGCTTTCGCACCGGCAACGCGCTGCTCTCGGAAGCCGAGTTGCATGAACTGCATCGTGCCGAGATGCTGGTCGCCACGGAGCCACCGAACATTTCCGGCGGCGGCATCGCGCTGTCGATCGACCTCAATGGCGACAAGGATGGGCTGGTCGGCTATCGTGGCAAGCACCACACCGGCCTCGTCGATGTCGACAAGCGCGCCGCGCAGGATGTCCTCGACTTCTGGGAGCCGATCCACAAGAGCCGCGCCGGCGAACTGGTGCTCGATCCCGACGAATTCTACATCCTCGTCAGCCAGGAGGCGGTGCATGTGCCGCCGCTCTACGCCGCCGAGATGACGCCATTCGATCCGCTGGTCGGCGAGTTTCGTGTCCATTATGCCGGCTTTTTCGATCCGGGTTTCGGCCATTCGGCGGCCGGCGGCACCGGCAGCCGGGCGGTGCTCGAAGTACGCAGCCACGAAGTGCCGTTCATTCTCGACCACGGCCAGATCGTCGGCCGGCTGGTCTACGAGCACATGCTGAAGCGACCGCAGGCGCTCTACGGCACCGATCTCGGCTCGAACTACCAGGCGCAGGGCCTGAAGCTGTCGAAGCATTTCCGCGCCGTGCGCTAAGGTCGAAGCTGCCGACCTCGCTCTTGTGGGAGAGATGCCCGGCAGGGACGTGACTGAAACCTATTGCTAGATCGGCGGGACAGCGCCCCGCTCTGGCTTGCCAGCCATTCCCCACGAGAGGGGAATCACGCGCTCATGGCTTCAAAGCGCCTTCACCGACACCTTCACCGGCTTCTCGATCTCGAGCGGGTTGCGCAGCGGCAGTCCGAAATCCCCGGCCTCGATCTCGAACACGTCGCCGGCTTCCGTCTTGATGCCGTCGGCGAAGGATAGCGTCGCGGTGCCGAACATATGCACATGCACGTCGCCAGGCTGGCGGAAGGCCGAATATTTGAAGTGGTGGTGTTCGAGATTGGCGATGGTGTGGGACATGTTCGTTTCACCCGACAGGAAGGGCTTTTCCCACAATGCCTTGCCGTCGCGCAGGATACGCGACGTGCCGCGGATGTCCGAAGGCAGGTCTCCGATCAGGATCTCCGGGCCGAAGGAGGCATTGCGCAGCTTGGAATGGGCGAGGAAGAGATAGTTGACGCGCTCGGTCACATGGTCCGAGAATTCGTTCGACAAGGTGAAGCCGACGCGGAATGGCGCCCCGTCATCGCCGATGACATAGATCCCGGCGACCTCTGGTTCCTCGCCGGCATCCTTGGCAAAGGCCGGTGACATGAGCGCCGCGCCAGGCGCGACTGCCATGGTGCCGTTCCCCTTGTAGAACCATTCCGGCTGCACGCCGACCTGGCCTTTCGCGGGCTTGCCGCCTTCCAGTCCCATGCGGAACATCTTCATGGAATCGGTGAGTTGCTCCTCGCCGTCGGTGCTGAGCTTCTTGTGCATGGAATCGCGCGTCGCGGCCGACCCCAGATGCGTCAGCCCGGTGCCGGTCAGGTGCAGATGCGCCGGGTCGGGGTGATTGATTGGCGACAGCAGGCGCCCCCGCTTGTAGGCGGCGTCGAGATCGATCGTCTCGCCAAGCCCCTTGCGTTCGATCAGGGCGGCCAGGCCGACGCCGGTGCGGGCGGCCTCCATCGCCAGCGAATAGACGCTGCGTGCCCCGTTGATGATCCGGGTCTTCCCGCCGCTGCGGGCAACGACACGGATCGTCTCGGCGTCGTCGAGAATCTGCGAGATCAGCATGATCAGTCCTCTCTCATTTATCTGTACCCGGCTGCCAATGGGCAAATCCTGACCGGCGCGGCGCGGAAACGCGCCACGGTTGAAACGCTTCGTCCGGATTGCGTTCGCGAGCCTGGTCCTTCCCCGGACTTCTTGGTGCCGACGGGCTGCCGGCAGCTTCGCGATCTAGAACCCGTATGCCTCCTAGTCCTCGTCCCAGCCCTCAAGCCTTGTTCTTGTTGTAGACGTCGAAGATCACGGCACCGAGCAGCACCAGGCCCTTGACCACCTGCTGCCAGTCGACATTGACGCCCATGATGGACATGCCGTTGTTCATCACGCCCATGATGAAGCCGCCGACCACCGCGCCGATGACCTGGCCGACGCCGCCCATCGCCGAGGCGCCGCCGATGAAGACGGCCGCGATCACGTCGAGCTCGCTGCCGAGGCCGGCCGCCGGCACGGCCTGGCCGAGACGTGCGGCGATGATCAGCCCGCCGAGCGCCGACAGAACGCCCATATTGACGAACACCCAGAGCGTCAGCCTTTCGGTGTTGATGCCCGACAGTTGCGCCGCCTTGGCGTTGCCTCCCATGGCGTAGATGCGGCGGCCGATGGTCATGCGCTTGGTGACGAAGACGAACAGCGAGATCAGCACGCCCATCACCAGCAGCACGATCGGCAGGCCCCGATAGGTCGCGAACTGGAAGACCAGGAAGAGCGCCAGTGCGCTGCCGACCAGGGTCTTGATGACGAACAGGGTGAAAGGCTCGGCCTCATAACCGTGGAGTTCGCGCTTGCGTCGCGTCCTGAAGCCGAAATAGGCGTAGGCGAGCACCGCGATCAGGCCCAGCACGACTGTCGTCATGTGAAGCGTCAGGCCACTGCCCAAAACGGTCTTGCCGGCCGCGTTCACCGTCGGCGGGATCAGGGTCAGCGGACCGATGACATCGGGGATGAAACCGGAACTCAGCGCCTTGAAACTGTCGGGAAGCGGGCCGACCGAGGAGCCGCCGCCAAGCAGCGCCTGGCAAATGCCGCGGAAGATCAGCATGCCGGCGAGCGTCACGATGAAGCTTGGTATGCGGTGATAGGCGATCCAGTATCCTTGCGCGCCACCGATCAACCCGCCGACGATGAGGCAGACGATCGAGACAACGAGCGGATTGCTGAATATGCCGAGCGGCCAGATGACCATCATCATGGCGGCAAGCGCGCCGATGAAGCCGGCGACCGATCCTACGCTGAGATCGATGTAGCCGGCGACGATGACCAGCAGCATGCCGAGCGCCATCACGATGATGAACGAGTTCTGCTGCACCAGGTTGCTGAGGTTGACCGGTTTGAACAGCGTTCCCGACGTCGTGTACTGGAAGAACAGCATGATGACGATCAGCGCGATGATCAGGCCGTATTCGCGCAGGTTCGTCGTCAGCGCCGAGACGGCGACGCGAGGACCCTGCTTGACGTCCTCGGCGGTGCCGCTTTGGGGTGCGGGAGCGCTGTCTGTGCTCATGATGCTTTTCCTTCTCCGCGAACAATGGCGCGCATGATTTTTTCCTGGCTGGCGTCACTTGCCGCCATCTCGCCGACGATGCGTCCCTCGTTCATGACATAGATTCTGTCGGTGATGCCGAGCAATTCCGGCATTTCAGACGAGATGACGATGATCGCTTTGCCCTCGGCAGCAAGGCGAGCGATGATTGTATAGATTTCGTACTTGGCGCCGACGTCGATGCCGCGCGTCGGCTCATCGAGGATCAGGACTTCCGGGTCGGCGAACAGCCATTTCGACAGCACCACCTTCTGCTGGTTGCCGCCAGAGAGGTTGCCGGTCAGCTGATAGACGCTGGAGGCGCGGATATTGGTCTTCTTGCGATAGTCGTTGGCGACGCTCATTTCGCGCATATCGTCGATCACGCCGCCACTGGAAACGCCGCCGAGGTTGGCCAGCGTCACATTGTGCTTGATATGGTCGATGAGGTTCAGCCCATAGGTCTTGCGGTCCTCGGTGACATAGGCGATGCCGTTCTGCACGGCCTTGCCCACTGTGGAAAGGTCCACGGGCTTGCCGTTGAGCAGCACCTCGCCGCTGATGCGCCGGCCATAGGAGCGGCCGAACAGGCTCATGGCGAATTCGGTGCGACCGGCGCCCATCAGTCCCGCTATGCCGACAACTTCGCCCTTGCGCACCTTGAGGTCGATGCTCTTGATCACTTGCCGTTCGGCATGGATCGGGTGGTAGACGGACCAGTCCTTGACCTCGAAAATGACGTCGCCGATGCTAGGTTCGCGCGGCGGGTAGCGATCGTCGAGGGATCGGCCGACCATCGAGGTGATGATGCGGTCCTCGCTGATGTCCTTCCTCGGCAATGTCTCGATCGTGCGCCCGTCGCGGATCACCGTCACCTTGTCGGCGACGCGGTTCACCTCGTTGAGCTTGTGGGAGATCAGGATCGAGGTCATGCCCTGCCGCTTGAACTCGAGCAATAGATCGAGCAGCGCCTGGCTGTCCTTCTCGCTGAGCGATGCTGTCGGCTCGTCGAGGATCAGCAGCTTCACTTCCTTGCTGAGCGCCTTGGCGATCTCGACCAGCTGCTGCTTGCCGACGCCGATATGGGTGATCAGCGTCTTGGGGTCTTCCTTGAGCCCGACTTTCTTCAAAAGCTCGGCCGTGCGCGCCTCGTTGGCGTCCCAGTCGATGACGCCGTATCTGGCTTGCTCGTTGCCGAGGAAAATGTTTTCGGCGATCGACAGCATCGGCACCAGCGCAAGCTCCTGGTGGATGATGACGATGCCCTTGTGTTCGCTGTCATGAATGCCTTTGAACTGGCATTCCTGGCCCTGAAAGATGATCTGGCCATCATAGGTGCCGGAGGGATAGACGCCCGAAAGCACCTTCATCAGTGTCGATTTTCCGGCGCCGTTCTCGCCGACCACGGCATGGATTTCGCCTTCCTCGACGTGGAGGTTGACGTTCGACAGCGCCTTCACGCCGGGGAACGTCTTGGTGATGTCGCGCATCTCCAAAATCGTCGAGGTCATCAGGGCAAGCTCCTCCTAGACTTTCTTTTTTAGGCGATTCCTGACGGAAAACCGCTGCGCAATTTTCCGGGAATGGCTCTAGGCCGGCAGAGACAATACCGGGGCCGCTTGTGAACGAAAAGGGGCCCTGCGTCGCGCAGGACCCCTGCCTTTGTAACCGGGATTACTTCAGGTCTTCGGCCTTGATGTAGCCGGAGTCGACGACCAGGGCCTGGTAGTTCGACTTGTCGACCTCATGCGGCGTCAGCAGGATCGAGGGAACCACCTTGACGTCGTTGTTGTAGGTCTTTTCGTCGAGGCCTTCCGGCTTGCCGCCGGAGAGCACCTTGTCGACCAGCTGCACCGTGGCCTTGGCCAGTTCGCGGGTGTCCTTGAACACGGTCGAGTACTGCTCGCCCGAGATGATCAGCTTGACCGAGGCGGTCTCGGCGTCCTGACCGGTCACGATCGGCCAGGGCTGTGCGTCGGTGCCGTAACCGACAGCGCGCAGCGAGGCGGTGATGCCGCGCGACAGGCCGTCATAGGGTGACAGAACGCCATCGACGCGGCTGCCGTCCGAGTAGTTGGCCGACAGAAGGTTGTCCATGCGCGCCTGGGCGGTGGCGGCGAGCCAGCGCAGCGTGCCGACCTTGTCCATGCCGGTCTGGCCGGACTTGATCTTGATCGAGCCGTCGTCGATCAGCGGCTGCAGGACGGAGATCGCGCCATTGTAGAAGAAGAAGGCGTTGTTGTCGTCGGGCGAGCCGCCGAACAGTTCGACGTTCCACGGCTTGGTGTTCGGGAAACGCTCCTTGAGGCCCTTGACCAGGGAATTTGCCTGGATCACGCCGACGCCGAAATTGTCGAAGGTGGTGTAATAGTCGACATTCTTGGTCTTCTTGATCAGGCGGTCATAAGCGACGACGACGACGCCCGCGTCGTTGGCCTTCTGCAGCGCATCCGACAGCGTGGTGCCGTCGATCGAGGCGATGATCAGCGCCTTCGGACCCTTGGTGATTTCGTTTTCCAGCTGGCTGAGCTGGTTGGGGATGTCGTCCTGCGCGTATTGCAGGTCGACAGTGTAGCCGAGCGCCTCGAGCTGGGATTTGACGGCGTCGCCGTCATTGATCCAGCGTTGCGAGGTCTTGGTCGGCATCAGCACGCCGACAAGACCCTTGTCGGCCGCGTGCGCCTGATAGGTCATGGCAGCGATGCCAAGGGCCGCCACGGCGGCCAGCGTCTTGATAATCTTCACATTACTCTCCCTGGTTGATGGACGCGACACCTCGGGGCTTCGCGGGCCGCGCAGCCAGACAGGAGCGCAAACGCGCCGCTGTCGGCATTATCGATCTCCGGTATCCTCCCAATCGGCTCCGCGACGCAGTTTCAATCGATACGATTTTGATCGCCACCGACCCTTGCGTCCCGGAACGCGCGAAGGGTGGGTCCCTTTGCCATAACTGTCAAATGCGATCTTTGGTGGTTGCTATACCGAAACCGGTATGATCTAGCATCCGGAAAGCAATCGGCGAGAAAGCTGGGAGATCATGGCGGCATTGCGCGATCCCGATGCGATTCCAGTAAGTTACGAGAAGCTCCCGGGAGACGGGGAGACACTCCTGCGCAGTGGCTTGAGCTTGCGCCACATGCGCATGATCGCCGCCCTCGACGATCACGGACGGGTGAGCGCCGCGGCCCAGGTCATGAACATCTCCCAGCCGGCCGCTTCGCGCATGATCGCCGAGATGGAGGCGGTGCTCGACGTGAAGCTGTGCGAACGGCTGCCGCGCGGAGTGACCCTCACTCCCTATGGCCAGGCGCTTGCCAGGCGGGCCCGCTCGATCCTGCTCGAGATGCGCGAAGCCGATCGCGAGATTACCGAGCTCAAGGCCGGCAAGGGCGGTTCGGTGTTCCTCGGCGCCGTGACCGCGCCGGCGATCGAATTGGCAGTGCCGGCGATCCGTGAAATCCGCCGCATCTATCCGCGCATCGAGATCACCATGCAGGTCGAGACGTCGAACGTGCTCGCCCGCGAGCTGATCGGCTCGCGCCACGACTTCATCATCGCCCGCATTCCCGACGACCTCAATCCACGACTGTTCGAATCCCGTGTGATCGGCGTCGAGAAGGCCTGCCTGATCGTGCGCCGCGGCCACCCGCTCGCCGGAGGCAATGTGGTGCGGCTGGAAGACACCGCTGCCTATGACTGGGTGTTCCAGTCGGGCGGTTCGCCCTTGCGTCAGGCGATGGAGAGCAACTTCCTGAACCGCAACATCGCGCTGCCGGACCGGATCTTGAACACCAGTTCGCTGCTGCTCACGCTGGTCATGGTCGCGCAATCCGATGCCATCGCGCCGGTCTCGGTGCAGGTGGCGAAGTTCATCCAGAACCCGGACGGGCTTGCCGGCGCCATCGATGTCGTCCAAACCGAATTCGACATCGAGGTCAGGCCTTACAGCCTGATCACCGTCAGGAATCGCGTACTGTCGCCGGCTGCCAAAATGCTGCATGATTTCATCCTGCGCGAAGTGGGGTGATGGAACGAGAACCGCTGCCGCGCGTTCAAACCGTTCGGCATGCGCGCTGGAGCCCGTTGCGGGCGAGGAAACGAGGTGTCGACGATTAACAACTCGGGAGGTTTTTATGGAACGTCGGTTGTTTCTTACTGGAATGCTTGGCCTCGCGGGGGCAGCGGCGTTTGCGAGCGTGGCCGGACCCGGCCGCGCGGTAGCCGGTGTTCCCCAGGGAAACGGAATTCTCGATGAACTGGACAAGCCGGATCCGGCTGTCTTCGAAGGGGATGAAGCGGTCGAGGTAGAGCAGGTCTCGCATCGCGACTGGCATTTTCGCCGCCATCATGGCCACGATGGCTACTGGCGTCGTCGCCACGGGCGTCGCCGCGGCTGGAGACGAGTTTGCCGCAGCTACTGGCGCCATGGCCGCCGCCGTACCCGCTGCTGGCGCGAGCGCGTCTGGCTCCGCGTATGGCTGTAATCTCTTCTTGCTGACGCATAAGCCGGCCACCGCAGGTGGCCGGCACCTGTGTTCAGGCTCTTCAAGTCCGGCGTTGATTACCCAACTGTAACGTGTTTGGGACTCGCACTTTTGCCTAGCTGCCGCCGAATCGGCGGAACCATATGAGCCTTTGTCCGTTGAAGCCTGTTTAAAGCGGAGCTTTGACCATGCCGAGGGACCATCAAGAAGAACGGCATTCTGCAATCAAGATCATGCGTGCCGCGGAGAAGCGGCACGCATGAAGGGCGTCGCCATACTGACCGAAGCCCGCAGCGGCTCCGAATGGCTTGGCAGTCTCACGAACAGCACGGGATTGTTGGGCAAGTCGGCCGAGTGGCTCGATACGGCCAATCTGGGGTGCAAGCCGAAATCCTTCGATGACCTGATGTCCGCCGTGATCGATCGCGGCGGAACCGCAAACGGCACGTTCGCCGTGAAACTGTTTCCGCGGCATCTTCACTGGTCGCAGGCCAGATATGGAGTTGACTTCCTCGCTGAATGCAGCCGGCGCCATGCCATGGGCTTGGTCCTGCTGGAGCGGCGGGACCGCCTTCGCCAGGCGATTTCCTATTGCCGGGCAAAGGCGTCGGGGCACTGGAAAAGCACGATGGACGGCGCCGATCTGGTTCCGCGATACGACTTCGCCGGCATCTGCCAGGCCTATTTCCTGATCGAGCAGAGCTATGCCTTCTGGGAAGCTTACCTGCGGCTGGCCGACCTGGCATACGATCACTTTTTTTATGAGGATTTGTTGGACGATCCTCGGCCGTACGTTGCGTCGGTGGCCCGGCAGTTGTCGGTTGAAATGCCGGACGGAGAGTTCGAAACGAATTTACGCCTGCAGCGGGACGATCTCACCGAAGACTGGGCGGAGCGGTTCCGCAACGACGTCAAATCGGAAGACTTGCTGGCGCATCTGCCCAGGAAGGTGGCGCCGCGGAACATCAACAATCTCGCCCGGTTCCTCCTCAAGAAGCAGATGCTAACCGGACAGGCCTAGGCGAATCCCGATAGTGCTGCCAATCGGACAGGGGCCGGGCTAGGCAATCGGCTTTTCGCATCAGACTGGAGCGGGTAGCGGGAATCGAACCCGCGCGTTCAGCTTGGGAAGCTGACAGGCTACCATTACATCATACCCGCGCTGCAGCCTCGTTATCATGACGGCATGGCCTCGGGCAATCGCAAACCGGTCTCACAAGGCGGGCTTCGCCAACTCACCGGTGACGGTCGGCGTTGGCTCCCTGGCCTTTGCGACTTCGCCGCCGGCGGCGAAGCTCGGCCAGTATTTCGAGATGGCCAGCGTCGCGCCGGCGGAAGAGAAATGGCCATAGTCGAAATAGAGAAACTGCTTGCTGCCGGCATCCGCATAGGAGCAACCGGTTGCGTCGCACAGATAGGTGAGCGGGTCGATGAAGGTCGCGCCGTTGGCGAAGAGTTGCACCTGCTTGTTGATGTCGGGATCCATGGCCATCGGCCAGGATGTATTCGCGGCGCCTTCGTGTTTTGCAAAGAAAGCGATCTTCTGGACGTCGGCGATGAACTCCGGAGACTGGCCGATGACATAGACCTTGACACCCATGTCGCGTAGCCGGTCGATCGTCGTCTGCAGGCCATCGAAGCCCCTGGCCTGGTAGTCGGTCCATCGACCGCTCAGGATCACCGCCTGGATATTGGCATCACGGATGATCGACAGCGCCCGTTCGTTGAAGCGGGTGCAGGCCGGCCGGGCATAGGAAAAATAGCTCAGGTTGGGTGGGCAGCCGGCATAGGTATATTGGACGACGTTGGCCTGGATTTTCTGCGCGTTGGCTTCCAGGCCCGATACGTAGTGAGCCGCGAAGGAATCGCCCCACAGCAGCACATTGGTGGCAAAGCCGTGCGTGCGCGTGCAGTCGGCAAGGTTCCAATCCTCGATCCGGCTCGCACCCTCATTGAAGCAGACACCGTTGCGCCAGTCGCCCACCAGGATCCGTTGCGTCGAGAAATCCGGGAACCGCTGCGGAAAGCCCTTGCCCAGCACACCGGCCAGACCGCCGACGCACAGCAGGGCGATCGCCGTCGCCGAAAAGGCGAAGATCGGCAGCGGGGCGGTGAAGGCCCGCTTCCGCCGGAAAGGCTGCTCGACATATTTCCACGAGAAGGTCGCCAGGGCGACGCTAGCCACCGTCATCGCGACGATCATCGGCACCGAGATGGCCTTCAGCGAGAGGTAGTGGACGAAGGAGTTGATCGGCCAGTGAACAAGGTAGAGCGAATAGGAGATGAGGCCGATCCAGACCATCGGGGCGAACTGAAGCACACGCGTGGCGAGGGGCACGGGTCGGTTCGCATGGTTCTGGCCCGCATAGATCAGCAGGGCCGTTCCGACGCAGGGAAACAGGGCGTTATAGCCCGGAAACGGGTCGCTCTCCGAGATCGTCAGGAAGCCGAAGCCGAGCAGTGCAAAGCCGGCCAGGCCGATCAGTTCCGTCGCCGGCCGGCTGGCAAGTGGCGGCGGCCTTTTCAGCATCAGCATGGCGCCCAGCGCCAGTTCCCAGATGCGTGTCGGCAGCAGGTAGAAGCCGGCGGTCGGCGCCAGCGTGGTCGCCATCACCGCCAGGGCAAAACTGCCGATGGTGATGGGCAGAAGTATCGTCAGCCAGCGCTTCGAGGCATAGCGGTAGATCAGATAAACCAGGATCGGCGCGAAGATGTAGTACTGTTCCTCGACCGAAAGCGACCATGTGTGCAGCAGCGGCCGCAGTTCGGCGTCGATCGAAAAATAGTTCGTCGTCTTCCAGAAATAGATGTTCGACCAGAAGGTCGAGGCAGCGATCACGCTGAGGCTGAACTCGTGCAGGTCCGACGGCAGGAGGATGAACCATGCCGCGATGCTTGCAAGCAGGATGACGAAGGTCAGCGCCGGCAGGATGCGCCGTGCGCGGCGCCAGTAGAAGCGGCCGATCGAAAACTGGCCGCGCTCGAGATCATCCAGCAAGCTGCCGCTGATCAGATAGCCCGATATGACAAAGAAAATATCGACGCCGGTGAATCCCCCTGGGATGGCGGACACGCCAAAATGAAAGAGCACCACGGGCAGCACGGCAACGGCCCGCAGGCCGTCGATGTCGCGCCTGTAGTTCATTCGGACAGTCCGCGGCTCGCGGCCCGCCGATCTCGTGCGAAGCATGCCACGCCGCTCATGCGACGATGCCTTGGTTGTGCGAAAAATCGTGACGCGTGGGGTTCACAGGCTCTCCTCTGCGAAACGATTTTGCTGCACTGCAACATGAGTGTCAAGCCGGAACGCCATGCTTTGGACGCCGGCGCAGCCGGTTTGGAAGCGGCCGGTCAGGTTGCCGGCAGGTAGATCACGGCATGGTCATCGGCATAGGCCCGCTTCCAGCCCAACTCGGCGAAGAAGGGGATGCGGGTATCCGCGGCTGTAAGCAGTGCCCAGCCGATGGCGTATTTCTTCAACTGCGCCTCGAGCAGTGGTTTTCCGCCGGTCTGCCCCGTCGCCTCATCCGCTTTCGTGAACCCGCCCAGGAACAGCTGGTCCGTCCTGCCGTCGACATAGGTCTTGATGTCGTGGAAAATCAATGTGCCGCCGAAATTGTAGGAATTCAGCACATTGCCTGCGAGGTGGTGATCCCTGGCGAACGCAAGGGCGCCGCTGGCTGATGTCTTTGGGCTCGGCGCGACCTGGTAGGCGGCGTTGTTGAGCGCAAGCATCGCAACGACCAGCGACACCGCCGTCGCGCCGCGGAGCAGATGGAACCGGCTGGCGAAGAATTTTTCCAGTCCGTCGCGCTCTTCTTTCAGCCAGGCGCCTGCGGACAGGGCGGGATATTGGCGCGCGACCTCGACCGCGACCACCAGGGGAACAAGCAGGAAGAACAGATAGACGAACCGCAGATGCGAAAGGTAGACGTGCAAGGTGAAGACGATGAACAACGCCTTCGCCCAGCCGATCCGTAGCCTCGATGTCAGAAGCCCGAAAAAGGCCAGCAGTATCGCGGCTTCCTGGAGGACCTGTTCCTGGGCATTGAACGGCCGCCACTCCAGGATCAGCGGCACCGCCTCATTGCCATAGGCGACGGTGAGCGTGGCCAGGATGGCCTGCACGCCATAAGGGTGTATCAGGCTGACCAACGGACAGAGCAGGCCAAACGCCACCCACTTCGCCAAAAGTGCGGGTTTCGACAGGCCGGTGCGCGCCAGCAGATCGAGGCCGGCGAAGGCGGCGATGATGAAGCTCAGAGTGAACGTGGCATGCAGGTTCGCCCACAATACGACCAGACCGAGCAGCCAGAGCGGCGGGGCCTTCTCGTCCTGCGCGGCACGAAACAGCATCGTCGTCCAGACGACGATGATCGGCAAGGTGAAGACGTGCGGGCGCGCCGTATAGATCGGGCTGATCAGGAACGCCGCGACGAATGCCAGCGCTACGGCCAGGACCGGTTTCAGGTGCGCGCTGAGGAACCATCCCGACAGGAAGACCGCGAGACAGATCGTGCCGATGATCAGCGTGACCACGCCGTTCCAGCCACCCGCGCTGTAGGCAAGGGCCAGCAGAACCTGCCCCAGCCATTCCTTGGCGATCCACGGTTGGCCGGCGAAGGTGTAGGAATAGGTGTCGACGGTCGGAAGCGTTCCGTTTGCCAGGAAATCCAGCCCCACCTTGACATGCCACCAGCTGTCGGGGTCCTGCAGGGTTGCGCTGGCAAAGGTTGCCAGAACCGTCGCCATGACACCGGCGCCGATCAGGCAGAATATCAGCCTGGCGCGCTGTGCGTCCTCGAGCGGCGAGAACACTGGAACGATTGCCTCGACCTTGTTCATGTCGCCGCTCCAGGGGATTTCATGTCGATCGCGACCAAGACAGTGTCCTTTGCCGCGCCGACGAAGACGAAACGGGCCGAGCCGAGATAGAAGAGGACCGAGTAGAGGCAGTTTCCCGCCAGGTGGACAAACGGATTTTCGACGATGCCGGCGGACATGGCGGCGACCACTATCGTCAGGTTTGCGGTATAAGCCACAACGAAGGCAAGCGCATACCGCACGGCCGTGCCGGAGCGAAAACCGCCCGCGCGGCCGAAGGTCCAGCGGCGGTTGAGGAAGAAGCCAAGGACAAGGCCGCCGGCATAGCCGGTCATGTTGGCGGCGATGTCGCCAAGGCCCAGCTTCAGCCCGGCCAGGATAAGACAATAGCCCAGCGCCGTGTTGAGCAGCCCGACCGCGCCAAACCGCAGCATCCGCGAAAAGCCGGCCGGAACAGCCGACCATATCCCGCCCATGGCGTGCCCGTTACCCACGGTCGACCCTACCTCAACGACGCGCCGCCCGTTTCACTATTTCCTGGAGGCGGTGGACCGGCAGGTCCTGGTCCTCGGCCGCCGCCTGGCTTCGTGAAACGATTTCGTTGACGAAATAAAGCGGTCGCCGCTTCGTCTCCATGTACATGCGGCCGAGATACTCGCCGAAAATGCCCAGCACCAGAAGCTGGACGCTGCCCAGGATAAGCATGATCGCGGCAAGGCTCGTCCAGCCCGGCAGAACATTGCCGATAGACCATTCGAACAGCGTATAGCCAAGCACGACCAGGCCGAGCAGGCCGAACATCATGCCCAGCAGCGAAGCGAAGCGCAAAGGCACGATCGAAAAGCTGGTCATGGCGTCGACCGCCAGAAGAACCATCTTCTTCAGCGGGTAGTGCGTTGCGCCGGCAAAGCGCCGCTGCCGTTCATAGGGAAAGGCGGCCTGCCTCAGCCCGATCCAGCTCACCATGCCGCGAATAAACCTGTAGCGTTCGGGCATCGCGATCAGATGGTCCAGCGCGCGCCGGCTCATCAGCCGGAAATCTCCGGAGTCCGGCGCGATCTCGACATCGACCATCCGGCCGAGCAGGCGGTAGAACATCGAGGCGGAGGCCAGCTTGAACCAGCTTTCGCCCTCCCGTTTTACCCTTTGGCCGTAGACCACGTCGAAGCCTTCATCCATCTTCGCCATCATCGCGCCAAGCAGTTCGGGCGGATCCTGAAGGTCGGCGTCGAGAATGAGGATGCGTTGGCCGCGGCAGAATTCCAGCCCGGCGCTCAAGGCGATCTGATGGCCGTAGTTGCGGGCAAGGTCGATGGCGACCACATGGTCGTCTTTTTCGGCCAGTTCGAAAACGGCCTCACGGGTTCCGTCGGTCGCTCCATCGATGACGAGCACGACCTCGTAGGAGAGGCTTTGCTCGAGGCATGCCGCGCTGACGCGTCGATGAAGCTCCGCCACGCCGTCGCGCTCATTGTAGCAAGGCACGACGACCGACAATATGGGTGCGCGGTGCGCGCCGATTTTTCCCGTTCCCACCAAAGCCTGGCTCCCGCTTTGGAATGGCAATAGCGGCAATTGGTTAGAAAACAGAAAACAGGTAAGCCGGGGTCGCGCGGCCGCCACGCTTTTGGCGGCGCCGATGGCACGTGTCACGAACGAACCGGCAGTTCCATGCGGATGCGGGCACCGCGCCATGAGCCCGCCAGGATCCGGCTTTCACCAGCTGCGGCAGAGCAGAGCGCCCTCCCGATGGCGCCCAACATCTGCCGCGGCTTATCAATTCCCCCGCACCGGCCCCTGGCGGCTTGATGGATGGCCGCCAAGCACGTATCTCTGCGCCGTGCCCATGAGTCGGGGCATCTCAATCGGGAGACGGCCTTGTCCGCACTGACGCGCTTTCTCGGCGACTCGCCGCTCAGGATTATTCTGAAGCTGCTAGTGGTATCCTTTCTCGTCGGCCTGGTTATGAACGCTTTCGGTTGGTCGCCGATGGACGTGTTCTACGGCATCCAGAAGTTCTTCATTGATCTATGGAATCTCGGCTTCCACGCCATCGACCGTTTCCTCGGCTACATCCTGCTCGGTGCCGCGATCGTCGTGCCAGCCTTCATCCTGCTCAGGATCGCCAACTACCGGAAGTGACCTTCAGGCATAGTCCGATGCGACCTCGAACAGGATGGCGTGGCGCGCGGCAAGTGCCGGCACATCGGTGGAATAGCCGCCGCCGATGACACCGCAGACGGGAATGCCGAGCGCCCGGAAATGGCCGATGACCATCTTGTCGCGGGCGCGCAGGCCTTTGTCGGAAAGCGACAGCCTGCCGAGCCGGTCCTCGGCATGGACGTCGACGCCGGCATTGTAGAAGACGATGTCCCAACGCGCCTTGGCCGACAGCTCCGGCAGGATGGTATCGAGCCTTTCGACATAGGCGGCGTCGCCCGTGCCGTCGGGCAGGGCGACGTCGAGGTCGGAGGCGATCTTGCGCACGGGGTAGTTGCGCTCGCCATGCATGGAGAAGGTAAAGGCGCGTGGCTCGTCGCCCAGAATATCCGCCGTGCCGTCGCCCTGGTGCACGTCGAGATCGACCACCAGGATACTGTGTGCCGCGCCCTCTTCAAGCAGCACCAGCGAGGCGACGGCGACGTCGTTGAAGGTGCAGAAGCCGGCGCCTTGCGCGCGCCGCGCATGATGGCTGCCGCCGGCGGTGTTGCAGGCAATGCCTTGACGCAAGGCAAGCCGCGCCGCCGCCACCGTGCCACCGGCGGCAAGCTGCGCGCGCAACGAGACGCGCGGGCCGACCGGAAAGCCGATCTCTCGCTCGATTTTTTCAGGGACTGAACAAGCGATGACCTGCTCGACATAATCTGCCGCATGGGCGAGCTTAAGCCACGACGCAGGCGCGGGTTCGGCTGTATTGAGCGCCCCGGCTCCGGCTAGGCCGCGTGCTCGCAGGGCCTCCATCAGCAGCGGATATTTGCTCATCGGAAAGCGATGGCTGGTCGCGAAGCCGGCGTCGTAGTCGGGATGGTGGACGATCTGCAGGGGCATGAACTGGTCGGACGGTTTCGCGCCAGAGCGGGATTTCGGTTGGCCGCCGCGGAAGGGCGATTGCGCGGTGGCCGGAAAATGGGGCACATCGGTTCCCCGATCAAGCCGCAAATCAGCAAGGCAGCAATCCTTTGGACAAGGGCGCCATCCCAGCCGACACCAAAGTATTTTCCGTCACCAACCGGTCGGTGCTTGCCATCGCCGTGCCGATGACGCTCGCCTATCTCACGACGCCGCTGCTCGGCCTCGTCGACACGGCTGTTGTCGGCCAGTTCGGTGACGCCGCCTTGCTTGGCGGCCTGGCCGCCGGCGCGCTGGCTTTCGACGTCGTCTTCACCACCTTCAATTTTCTGCGTTCGGGCACCACCGGTCTCGTCGCCCAGGCCTTCGGGCGTGGCGACGCGCTGGAGGAACAGGCGGTGTTCTGGCGTGCCGTGCTGATCGCGGTCGTTGCCGGCGTCGTGCTGGCAGCGCTTTCACCACTCATCGCCGTTGGCGGCCAGTGGTTCATGGACGCCGGGCCACGCGTCAGCGACGCGATGGGTGTCTATATCAGGATCAGGCTGCTTGCCGCCCCGTTCTCGCTGATCAACTACGCCATCCTCGGCTACGTGCTGGGGCGCGGCGAGGGCGGGCTCGGCTTGATCCTCCAACTGGTGCTGAACGGCACCAACATCGCGCTGTGCTTCCTGCTCGGCCTTGAGCTCGGCTGGGGTGTTTCCGGCGTCGCCTGGGCAACCGTCACCGGCGAATTCCTCGCCATGCTGCTTGGTCTCGCGATCGTGGTTCGCCGGTTCCGATCCACCCCGCCCCTGCCTCGGCAGCGCCTGCTCGATATGGGCGCCTTCCTGCGCATGCTGTCGCTCAACCGCGACATCATGATCCGCTCGTTCTCGCTGCTCGCCGCCTTCGCGCTGTTCACCCGCCAGGGCGCGCAGTTCGGCACGGTGACGCTGGCCGCCAATGCGGTGCTGATGAACTTCTTTCTCGTCGCCGGCTATTTCCTCGACGGTTTCGCCACCGCCGCCGAACAACTCGCCGGCCGCGCCGTCGGCGCGCGCTCCGAACAGCCCTTCCGGCAGGCGGTGCGGCTGACCCTGTTCTGGGGCCTTGGTCTGGCCGGTGCCGCGACGCTGGTGCTGCTCATGGCCGGCACCAACCTGATTGCCGTCGTAACGACGTCGCAGGAGGTCCGCGCAGTGGCCGACACATACCTGCCTTGGGCCGCCTTCACCGCGCTGAGCGGTGTGCTCGCCTTCCAGATGGATGGTGTCTTCATCGGCGCGACCTGGTCGCGCGACATGCGCAACATGATGCTCTTGTCATTCCTCGCCTTTGCCGCCGCGCTGATCACGCTGGCGCCCGCCTTCGGCAATCACGGCCTGTGGGCGGCGCTGCACGTCTTTCTGCTGGTGCGTGGATTGAGCCTGCTGACAATTCTGCGGCTGCGGATGCAAACCGCGTTCAGTTGAGCGTCTTCGACGCCCATCGGTCGAGATGGCTGTCGCGCAACTCGCGCATCGACCTGAGTTTTTCCGTCTCGGCAAAACGTGCCATTCCGGCGACGATCCGGCCCGGCAGCGCCGGTCCGCCATAGATCATGCCGGTGTAGAGCTGGACGAGATCGGCGCCGGCGCGGATCTTTTCCAGAGCCGTCTCCACTGAGTTGACCCCGCCGACACCGATGATGGCCATTTCGGGCCCGAGCAGCTTGCGCATCCTGGCCAGCACGATGGTCGAGCGCTCGAATAGCGGCTTTCCCGAAAGCCCGCCTGTCTCCCGCGCGGCATCGTTGCTGCGCAGCGCCGGGCGGGAAATGGTTGTGTTGGAAACGATGATGCCGTCGATCTGCTTCTCGATCACCTCGGCGGCGATATCCTCCAGTTCGGCCTCGACCAGGTCAGGCGCGATCTTGAGGAAGATCGGCGGCTGCGCGGACGCCGCGGCACGCGCGTCCCTGACCCGGGACAATAATTCGCCGAGCTGCTCGCGCGCCTGCATGGTGCGCAGGCCTGGTGTATTGGGCGAGGAAATGTTGACGGTGAGATAGCTGGCATAAGGAGCAAAGCGGGAAACGCCGCTCTCATAGTCGCCGACGCGGTCGGTGCTGTCCTTGTTGGCACCAATGTTGACGCCGACGATGCCGCCGCGCCCCAAGCGCGCCACAAGCTTTTTTTCGGCGGCCGCATGGCCCTCATTGTTGAAGCCCAGCCGGTTGATGACAGCTTCATCCGATGTCAGCCGGAAGATGCGCGGCTTCGGGTTGCCGGCCTGCGGCAGCGGCGTCACCGTGCCGACTTCGGCAAAGCCAAAGCCGAGGCCAAGCAGCGCGTCGGGTACTTCGGCGTTCTTGTCGTAGCCAGCCGCCATGCCAAGTGGGTTCGGGAAATCGAGACCGCAAAGGCTGACCTTCAGCCTCGTATCGCGTACCGTCCGCGCGCCGCCCGGCAGGCCGCAGCGCAGTGCCGCGATCGACAGGCCATGCGCGGTTTCCGGATCGAAGGTGAACAGCAGTTTCTGGCCGATCCGGTCGAGCACGCTCATTGCCCCTCCAGGGCCGGGAACTGGTGGGTACCGTCGGCCCCAAGCGGCAGCGGCTTGACCCAGAGCACCGCTTTCAGGTCGAGCACGCCGTAGAGGTGCGGAAACAGCGCGCCGCCGCGCGAGATTTCGTATTTCAGCGCGTCACCCAGGCGGGTTCCGTCGACGGCGACCAGCAGAAGGTCGGTCTGGCCCTGGAAATGCTTTGCCGCGGTTTCCCTGGCCTGCGCCGCCGTCGAAAAATGGATGAAGCCGTCGGCGGTGTCGATCGGCGCTCCGGCGAAGCGGCCTTTGGCTTCGGCCTCGCGCCAAGGCGCTTGCGGAGTTATCTTGTAGATAATCTGTGACATGGTTGCGCTATAATCCGAACCAGTCGCGCGGGGAAGGCCAGGCCAAGGGTCTTCCCCATTTCCGGCGCAAACATGCGATATTTGAGGCCTTGGCCATGGAGGACAACATGCGTCTGCAGCACATCTTGATCCCCGCCGCGCTCGTTTCGCTGGTCGCGGCTTCAGCTTATTCGGAAGAAACGGACCGCTACCGGCTGGAAAAATCGGCCACCGGCTATATCCGCATGGATACGCAGACCGGCGCGATGTCGATCTGCGAGGAGCGTTCGGGCCAGCTCGTCTGCAAGATGGCGGCCGACGAACGCGCCGCCTACCAGGACGAGGTCGATCGCTTGCAGGCCTCGATGAAGGCGATGGACGAGCGCGTCACCAAGCTGGAGAATTCGCTCTCCGCCCGTCTCGAATCGAAACTGCCGAGCGAGGAGGATTTCAACACGACGATGAGCTACATGGAGCGCTTCCTGAAGAGCTTCATGGCCATCGTCAAGGATATGGACAAGGACAGCGGCGACGGCGCCCGGCCCAACTCGCAGAAGACCTGAGCGCCATAGACGAGGGAAAACGCGGCGCGCTGGCTTTGCCGCTTGAAAACAGTGCGCAGCCCCTCATAATCGTCCAACTGATCCCGCAAAAAGCAGTAAATCGGGGATTCGGGGAGGGACATTTGCCGTCAGGCTATTCTTTCGTGATCGCCGACGATCATCCGCTGTTTCGCGGCGCGCTGCGCGAGGCGCTTGCCGGCATCGGCAATGTCGCCGCCATCCATGAGGCCGGTGATTTCGAAAGCGCCAAGGCGCTGGTCGTGGCCAATGAAGATGTCGATCTGGTGCTGCTCGACCTGTCGATGCCCGGCGCCAGCGGCCTCTCCGGCCTGATCTCGTTGCGCGGTATCCATCCTGCGGTGCCGCTGGTCGTGGTGTCGGCGCATGACGACCCGGCGACCATACGGCGTGCGCTCGATCTCGGCGCCTCCGGTTTCATCTCCAAGTCGGCCAGCATGGAGGAAATCCGCGGCGCCGTGCAGTCGGTGCTTGCCGGCGACATCGCGGCACCTGTCGGCGTCGATCTCGGCGTCGAACGCGATCCCGAAATATCGGACCTGATCAAACGATTGCAGACGTTGACCCCGCAGCAGACCCGCGTGCTCGGCATGCTGGCCGAGGGCCTGCTCAACAAGCAGATCGCTTATGAACTCGGCGTCTCCGAGGCGACGATCAAGGCGCATGTCTCGGCCATATTGCAAAAGCTCGGCGTCGACAGTCGCACCCAGGCGGTGATCCTGCTGTCCAAGATAGGCAGCGACCCGCTGCAGCCGGCGGGCTGAGTGCCGGCTGCTTGGCTCAGTCGGAACTTTTAACTTCGGCTCGCCGGATCGGCCTGTTCCGATGCTCGCCGACATGTTCTGCGCCTATCTCGAAACCCTGGAGCACCAGGCCTGATTCAGGCGCTTCGATGTCACTCCGCCGCCCGCACCATCGGCCTGAACCTGGCCATCATCGAACGCAGCACCGCCGGCTTCAACGGCTTGTTGATCATCGGGATGTCGAGGCCTGCCGCGGCTGCTCGTACCTCGTTGGAACGGTCGGCCGTGACCAGCACGGCCGGCAGGTCGTCGCCGTGGGTGGCTCGCAGCCTGATAATGATATCGAGACCGGTTTCGCGGTCGAGATGGTAGTCGGCAAGCACGATGTCCGGACGGTCGATCGCGGCCCTCTCCAGATCCTCCGAGCCGGTCACCGTGGCGACATTGCAGCCCCAGCCCTCGAGCAGCAGCCGCATGCCCTCGAGGATACGGATGTCATTGTCGATGCACAGCACATGCAGGCCGGAGAGCGAAGCCGCCGCGCGGGCCGGCGCCCTGGTCTCGACCTCGCGTCGCGGCACCTGCGCGGCCGCCACGGGCAGGATGACGGAAAAGCGCGTGCCCTTGCCCGGGTTGGAGAAGATACGGATCTCAAGCCGCAACACCCTGGCGATGCGGTCGACGATGGACAGGCCAAGACCAAGACCTTCTGCTTCGCGTGCGCCTTCGTCCAGTCGGGTAAACTCATGGAAGACGGTGTTCAGCTTGTCACCGGCGATGCCAATGCCGGTGTCGATGATCTGGATTTCCGCCAGTTCGCCGCGCCGCCGCACGCCGACCAGGATGCGCCCCTGGCGGGTGTACTTGATGGCATTGGAAACCAGGTTCTGGATCAGGCGGCGCAAAAGGTTGCGGTCCGTCATCACGGTCAGTGAGGACGCAGTGATGGTCAGCTCGAGCTTCTTTGCTGCGGCCATCGGTCGAAAATCATTGCGGATCTGGCTGAGCAGGCCGTCGAGGTTGAAGGCGGTATCGTCCGGCTTCATGGCGCCGGCATCGAGGC
Source organism: Mesorhizobium sp. B2-3-15 (assembly GCF_006442875.1). Classification (NCBI taxonomy): domain Bacteria; kingdom Pseudomonadati; phylum Pseudomonadota; class Alphaproteobacteria; order Hyphomicrobiales; family Phyllobacteriaceae; genus Mesorhizobium; species Mesorhizobium sp. B2-3-15. Next base: position 330,778 of record NZ_VFVO01000002.1, read on the forward strand.
GCGAAATGTCGAGCACGGCGCCGAGAATGGTCTCGACCGATTCCAGCGAGGATTCGATGTTGATGGCCGCCTTGCCGGCCGGACCCTTGCCGGCCTTCTCGATCAGCGAGGAGCAATAGAGCCGGGCGGCGTTCAAGGGCTGCAGGATGTCGTGACCGGCGGCGGCAAGGAAGCGCGTCTTGCCGAGATTGGCCTCCTCGGCGAGCATCTGGGCCTGCGCCAGTTCCTCGTTGACCCGGGTCAATTCCTCGTTGACCCCAGTCAGTTCGATGGTGCGGGTCTTGACGCGCTGCTCCAGTGATTCATTGGCGCTTTTCAGCGCGAGATCCTGTTCGACGCGGCCGGAAATGTCGGCATAGGTGGCGACGATGCCGCCGTCAGGCATCGGGTTGGAGCGCAGTTCGAGGATGCGGCCGCTGGTCTTCAGCTCCATCTGCCAGGGGCTGACGAAGCTGGTCAGCCGGTTGAGCATCGTCACGCGCTGGTCGGCGGGAATGTCGCCGCGTTCGGCCAGATGGCGAAGGATCTGGTCGAGCGAAACGCCGACCTGGCCCATCTCGTCGGGCAGGTCGAACAGCGCCCGGTATTGGCGGTTCCAGCAGATCAGCCGGAAATCGCGGTCGAAGACGGTAATGCCTTGCTCCATCTGGTCTAGCGCGATCTGCAGCAGGTCGCGGTTGTGCTGCAGCGCTTCCGTGGCGTCGTCGAGCAGGCGGAAGGCGTCGCGGGATTCGCGGTCGTGGCGCCGGAACAGCAGCGACAGGATCAACCGTGCCGAGGAGGAGCCGACGGCGCTGGCCAAAAGCTGCTCGGAAAAGCGGATGACGTCCATGCTGGCCTGCTCGTTGCCATGCAGCGAGGTACCATTGCTCTTCTCGAAGGATTGAAACGACCGCTCGGTTCGTTCGACGCCGAGATAGCGTGCGATCGTATCCTTGAGGTCGTTGACGGTGATGGCGGTGCGGAAGCGGCGCAGGCTCGGCATCGGTCCGGCTTCGCGCGGCACGAAGATCGATGCCTGGATGCGCTCCAGCGGTACCGACGCGCGCGACAGTGACCCGAAGACGAAAAACAGCGCGTTGACCGAAAGGCTCCACAGCACGCCGTGGTTCAGTGGCTCGGCGACGGTGCCGAACAGTGCCTGCGGCCGCAGTGCCTCGAAGCCGAACAGTCCGTGGACGATGATGCCTGTATCGGGCGCGACGAGCGACGGGACCAGCAGCGTATAGCCCCAGACCAGGATGCCGGCGACCATGCCGAGTGCCGCACCCCGGCCATTGGCGCCGCGCCAGATCAGCCCACCAACCAGGGCAGGGGCGAACTGCGCGATCGCGGCGAAGGACATCAGGCCGATCGAGGACAGCCGGGCGCTGTTGGTGCTCTCGCGATAATAGAGAAAGGCGATGAACAAAAGGATGAAGATCGACGCCCGCCGCACATTGAGGATGAGCGTCGACCAATCCTCGTTCTCGGAGGTGGTCGTCCGCAACAGCCGGCGCACGAACAGCGGGATGATCAGGTCGTTGGAGATCATGATCGACAGCGCCACGCTCTCCACGATGACCATGGCGGTTGCCGCCGACAAGCCGCCGATGAAGGCGGCCATGGCCAGGAAATCGTGGCCGCTGAACAGCGGCAGCGACAGCACGTAAAGGTCGCTGCTCGTCCTCGCGCCGACCAGCGTCAGGCCGGCAAAGGCGATCGGCAGCACGAACAGGTTGATCGCCACGAGATACAGCGGGAACACCCAGGTCGCGGTGCGCAGTTCGGCCTCGCTGCGGTTCTCGACGATGGTGACGTAGAACTGCCGCGGCAAAAGGATGATGGCGAAGCCGCTCAGGCACGTCAGCACCAGCCAGGTGGCCAGCGATGTCGAATAGCCCATTGCCTGCCGCACCTGGCCATTCTCGGCCAGCCGGTCGAACATGTCGCCGGGGCCGCCGAAGATCAGGAAGGTGACCATCAGGCCGATGGCCAGGAAGGCGGCGAGCTTGACCACGGTCTCGACCGCCACCGCCAGCACCAGCCCATCCTGGTGTTCGGTGGCATCGGCATGGCGCGTGCCGAACAGGACCGCGAACAGCGCAAGCAGCATGGCGACGACCAGCGAGATGTCGCTGACAAACGGATCGAAGGATGGCGGCGAGCCCGTATAATGCTCGACCATCAGGCTGACCGAGCCGGAGATCGCCTTCAATTGCAGCGCGATATAGGGCACGGCGCCGATCGTGGCGATCAGCGTGGCGATCGCGGCCACGGTGAAGCTCTTGCCGTAGCGGGCGCCGAGGAAGTCGGCGACCGAAGTGATCTTCTCGGTCTTGGCCAGCCGCACGATGCGGTTGAGCAAGGGAAAGCCGAACACGAACACCAGCACCGGGCCGGTATAAATGCCGAGGAACTCGAGGCCGCGTTCGGAGGAAAGGCCGACCGAGCCGAAGAAGGTCCAGGACGTGCAGTAAATGGCAAGACTGAGCGCATAGATGAAAGGTCGCGCCCTGCTGGGCCCTGACAAGGCCGAGCGGCGGTCGCCCAGGCTGGCGATGGCGAACAGCAGCGTCACATAGGCGATCGCGATGATGACGATGAACAAGCCCTGCACGCCGGCAAGATCCTCCCTGTGCCGATTTTCACCTGGCCGGGTCAGACGCAATCACAGCTTGGGCGTCAAGTCCATCACGGCTTTGGGCACCTGATTTCAAAGAGGTAACGCAGGGTAAGGCGAAACCGGTTGTTTTCTCCTTTTTGCCCATGTTGCAACTTGAGGTTTTTGTTATGGTGTCGCCGGGGCGGTGCTTCCGGGATGGGACGGCTGCGCGGCCCGCCATGATAAGGAGGGTCGAATGCTGAAAGAATTCCAGGAATTCATTTCCAAGGGCAATGTGATGGACTTGGCCGTCGGCGTCATCATCGGCGCTGCCTTCGGCAAGATCGTCGATTCCCTGGTCAACGACATCATCATGCCGATCGTCGGAGCGATCTTCGGCGGCTTGGACTTCAACAACTACTTCTTTGGGCTTTCCTCGGCCGTCAACGCCACCTCGCTGGCGGAAGCCAAAAAGCAAGGTGCTGTTTTTGCCTATGGCAGCTTCATCACCGTGGTGCTGAATTTCATCATCCTAGCCTTCATCATCTTCCTCATGGTCAAGGCCGTGAACAACATGCGCAGGCGCCTGGAAAGGGAAAAGCCCGCGCCAGCGGCCGCGCCACCGCCGGCCGATGTGCAGCTTTTGACCGAAATCCGCGATCTGCTGGCCAGGCGATAGACGGATAGGGTTCTTCTGGACCAAAACCCCGGTCGTTCGCGGCCGGGGTTTTCTGTTTTCGCATCTGGTAAACAGCACCTCCGAACGCCCCGAGACAATGGACCTGCCCATGACCTTGATCCAGACCCTGCGCCCCGAGGCCCTGGCCGCGCCCGAAAGCGGTATCGTCGCCGTCGTCAACTATGGCAGATTGCGCGAAGGCCTGATCCCGCTTTGGGCCGGCGAGGGCGACCTGCCGACGCCGTCCTTCATCACCGATGCGGCGTCGAAGGCGCTGGCCGGCGGTGAGACGTTCTACACCTGGCAGAGGGGCATTCCCGATCTCAGGCAGGCGCTGGCACGCTACTACGAAAGGCACTTCGCCAAGACCTTCGCCGAGGAGCAATTCATCGTCACCGGCTCCGGCATGCATGCCATCCAGCTGGCGCTCGACGCGCTTGCGGGAGCCGGCGACGAGGTGATCTACCTGTCGCCAGCATGGCCGAATTTCGACGCCACCGCCGCCATCGCGGGTGCCGTGCCGGTGCCGGTCACGCTCGACCATTCCGGAAATGGCTGGTCATGCGACGTCGAGAAAATAGCGGCGGCGGTCACACCGCGCACGAAGGCGTTGTTCATCAACACGCCGTCCAATCCGACCGGCTGGACCGCCGATCACGAGACCTTGCGGGCGATCCTCGATCTCGCCCGCGCCAAGGGCCTGTGGATCATCGCCGACGAGATCTATTCGCTGTTCCACTATGGTCACGGCCGCGCGCCGTCCTTCCTCGACATCGCGGAGGCGGAAGACCGCATCCTGTTCGTCAACAGCTTCTCCAAGAACTGGGCGATGACCGGCTGGCGCGTCGGCTGGATCAAGACGCATCCAAGCCTGCAGCAGGTGTTCGAGAACCTGATCCAATATTCGAACTCGGGCGTGGCCCAGTTCATGCAGCGCGGCGCGGTCGCGGCGCTCGACGAGGGCGATGCCTTCGTCGCCGAACAGGTGGAGCGGGCGAGACAAGCGCGCGACCTGGTCTGCGGTATTCTCGGCGAAACCGGCAAGGCGCGCTTCACCGTGCCGCAGGGCGCCTTCTACCTGTTCTTCACCGTCGACGGCATCACGGACTCGCGGGCAGCCGCTTTCGAAATCGTCGACAAGGCCAATGTCGGCCTGGCGCCCGGCACCGCCTTCGGGCCCGGTGGCGACGCGTTCCTGCGGCTGTGCTTCCACCGACGCCTCGACCAGCTCGAGGATGCGGCAAACCGGCTGGCAAGGTGGATGAAGACTGTCTGAACTCTGACGAAGCCCGAATTGAAAGCCGCGTCAGCTGGCCGTCGGAGTAGAGTTTCAAACGGGCTTCAGCCGCCCGACTTGGGCACCAGCAGTGGAATGATGCGGTCGCTCTTGGTCACTGAGGGCCGTCCCGCCGAACCGTAGGGGATGCCAAGCGCGTCCCAGGTTTCGACCAGCGCGTCCTGCAGTTCGGCGATCAGCGCGTCGGAATGGAACGGCGTCGGCGTGATACGCAGCCGTTCGGTACCGCGTGGCACCGTCGGGTAGTTGATCGGCTGGATGTAGATGCCGTGGACGCCGAGCAGGCGGTCGCTCGCCATCTTGCAGAGTTCAGGATCGCCAACCAGCACCGGCACGATATGTGTCGGCGACTCCATCACCGGCAGACCGGCCGCCGACAGGATCTGCTTGGTTCGGCTCGCCTGCTGCTGCTGGGCGTCGCGCTCGGCCTGCGAGCGCTTCAGGTGACGGATCGAGGTGGTGGCCGCCGCGGCGATCGCCGGCGGCAGCGCCGTGGTGAAGATGAAGCCCGGCGCGTAGGAGCGCACCGCGTCGATGACGGCGCTGGTGCCGGTGATGTAACCGCCCAGCGTGCCGAACGCCTTGGCCAGCGTGCCTTCGATGATGTCGATGCGGTCGGCCAGGCCTTCGCGCTCGGTGATGCCGCCGCCGCGCGGTCCGTACATGCCGACGGCATGGACCTCGTCGATATAGGTCATGGCGTTGTAGCGTTCGGCAAGTTCGACGATCTCCTTGATCGGCGCGATGTCGCCATCCATCGAATAGACGCTTTCGAAGACGATCAGCTTGGCGCGTTCGCGCCCCGCGGTCTGCAGCAGGCTTTCCAGATGCGCGACGTCATTGTGGCGGAAGATCTTTTTCTCGGCGCCCGAGCGCCGCACGCCTTCGATCATCGAGGCATGGTTCAGTTCGTCCGAGATGATCAGGCAATTGGGCAAAAGCCGCGCTATGGTCGAGATCGAGGCTTCGTTGGAGACGAAACCGGAGGTGAAGACGAGTGCCGCCTCCTTGCCGTGCAGGTCGGCAAGCTCATGCTCGAGCTCGACCAGCGGGTTGGACGTGCCGGAAATGTTGCGGGTGCCGCCGGCGCCCGATCCCATCTTGCCGGCCGCGTTCTGGAATGCGGCGATCACGTCAGGATGCTGGCCCATGCCGAGATAGTCGTTGGAACACCAGACGGTGATTTCCTCGGCGCGGCCGTTGGAACGCCAGATGGCGCGCGGAAACTTGCCCGCGATACGCTCCAGGTCGGCGAAGACGCGGTAGCGACGCTCGGCATGGAGCTGATCGATCGCTTCCTCGAAAAACCGCTGATAGTTCATGTCGACTTCCCAATTTTGGGCGGCATCATAATCATTGGCCTTTTGGCCGTCCACCGGGCCATTTTGGTCAAAATGCCACGCCCCGCACCTGTTCCTAACGTTGGCGGATCGTGGCCTATTCCGCTTCACGACACGCTCAGTGGATCACTTTTGTTTCCGCATGATGCCACATCAAGTGAACGCCGGTTACCTCTCGTTCTAATGGTCATGCGCCGGGCTTTCCAGTAAGGCGGTTGTTGAGACAGTTTCCGATAGATCTTGGGTGAGCGAGGACTTGGGATGACGGTTTTGGTGACAGGCGGCGCCGGCTATATCGGCAGCCATATGGTCTGGGAATTGCTGGATGCAGGCGAAAGCGTGGTCGTTCTCGACCGCCTTTCCACCGGCTTCGAATGGGCAGTGGCGCCGGAGGCAAAGCTGATTGTCGGCGATGTCTCCGACAAGGAATTGGTCGGCGGGATCATCCGGGACAATCATGTCGACGCCATCATCCATTTCGCCGGCTCCATCGTGGTGCCGGAATCGGTAGCCGATCCGCTCGCCTACTACGAGAACAACACCTCGAAGACCCGCACGCTGATCGAAACAGCGGTCCGCGAAGGCGTGCCGAATTTCATCTTCTCCTCGACAGCCGCCGTCTATGGCGGCGCCGGGCTGGAGCCGGTGCGCGAGGATGCCCGCCTGGCGCCGGAATCGCCCTATGGCCTGTCCAAGCTGATGAGCGAGTGGATGCTGCGCGACGCGGCCCTTGCGCACGACATCCGCTACACGGCGCTGCGCTATTTCAACGTCGCCGGCGCCGACCCGAAGGGCCGCACCGGCCAGTCCACTCCGGGCGCCACCCATCTGATCAAGGTCGCCTGCGAGACCGCGCTCGGCAAGCGACCCTTCATGCAGGTCTTCGGTACCGACTATCCGACGCCGGACGGCACCTGCATGCGCGACTATATCCACGTCAGCGATCTGGCCGCCGCGCATCGCCTGGCTTTGCAGCGGCTGCGCGCCGGGGGCGCCAGCCTCGTCGCCAATTGCGGCTACAGCCACGGTTATTCGGTGCTCGAGGTGATCGAAAGCGTGCGGCGCGCCTTCGGCCATGATTTCGAGGTCAGGATGGGCGACCGGCGTCCCGGGGATGCCGCGGCGGTGGTTGCGAATTCCGATCTCGCCCGGTCGGAACTGGGCTGGACCCCGCGGCGCGACGATCTCGACCAGATCGTCAACGACGCGCTGTCCTGGGAACGCATCCTGACCAGCAAGAACTCCGCGCGGGGCTGAGCGCGCTTTCCCCAGGGGCTCACAAGCCCAGGGCTCGCAAGGCGCGCGGCGACGCGCTATGGAAGCATTCGCGACACAGCGTGGAGGCGCGGTGCCGCGATGAGCTTTGGGGGAAGGCATGAAGATAACGGTGCTTGGAGCCGGCGTCGTCGGGACGGCGGCAGCCTACTATCTGGCCGCCGACGGCCACGAGATCACCGTCATCGAGCGTCATGCCGCGCCGGCGCGAGGCACCAGCCAGTCGAATGCCGGGCTGGTGTCTCCAGGTGACGCCACCGCCTGGGCCTCGCCCGCGGCACTCAAGACGTTCCTGCGCGGGCTCTACAATCATGATCTCGGCATCAAGGTGCGGCTGCGCTTCGATCCCTATTTCCTCGCCTGGAGCCTGCGCTTCCTTCGCCAGTGCACGGTGGCCCGCCTGCGGGCAAACAGCCAGGTCAAGCTGCGGCTGGCGCTCTATTCGCGCGACTGCATCAACGCCATATCCGCCGATACCGGCATCCATTACGACGAGCGCAAGAAGGGCATCCTCTACTTCTTCCGCTCGCAGCACAGTCTCGACACCGGCACCGACAATTACCGCTATCTGGCCGAGCATGGCCTGCCCATCGAGATCGTCGGCCGCGACCGGCTGGTCGAGCTTGAACCAGGTCTTGCCGGGGTGAAGGAAAAGATCGCCGGCGGTGTCTACTCGCCGATCGACCAGACCGGTGATTCCCGGCAGTTCGTGGAAAACCTCGCTGCCTATGCCGCCGAAAAGCTCGGCGTGAGATTCCTTTATGGGACGACGGTCGAGGGCCTCGACATCGAAGGCGACCGGGTGCGCGCCGTGATGACCTCGTCCGGACCGATCGCCGGCGATGCGGTGGTCATATCGATGGGGCCGGAGAGCGGCCTGCTCGGCCGGCGCTACGGCATCGACCTGCCGGTCTATCCGGTGAAGGGCTATACCGCGACGATTCCGCTGGAGGATGAGAGCAAAGGCCCGACCATGGGCGGCGCCGACGAGGATCAGCTGATGGCCTATTCGCGCCTCGGCAATCGATTGCGGTTGGCTTCGACCGCCGAATTCACCGGCTTCGACCGCACCCACAAACCCAGCGACTTCGCCACCATGTTCAGAACCGGCAAGGACCTGTTCCCCGGTGCTTTCGACGAGAGGAAGGCCGAGCTATGGGCAGGTTTGCGGCCGATGATGCCGAACTCGGTGCCGGTCATCGGCCAGGCGAAATACCGCAACCTTTACCTCGACACCGGCCACGGCCATGTCGGCTGGACCATGGCGTGCGGCTCGGGAAAATTTCTCGCCGACCTCATCGCCGGCCGCAAGCCGGAGATCGACCCGCAAGGCCTGGTCTACAGGGGATAGGATGTCGGGACCGCAAGTCGCCATCGACCTTGGCCGCATCGAGCGCAATGCGCGCACCATCGTGGACCGCTGCGCGCTTTCGGGCATCAAGGTTTTCGGCGTCACCAAGGGCACTTGCGGCATGCCGCAGGTGGCACGCGCCATGCTGCGCGGCGGCGTCTCCGGGATCGCCGAGTCGCGTTTCGAAAACATCCGCCGGCTGCGCGACAGCGGTATCAGCGCGCCGATCATGCTGTTGCGCAGCCCGCCGATGGCGCGCGTCGAGGAGGTGGTGCGCACCGTCGACGTCAGCCTGCAGTCGGAGCTGACGATCATCCGCGAGATCTCGCGCACCGCCGAGCGTATGGGCCGCGTCCACGACATCATGCTGATGATCGATCTCGGCGACCTCCGCGAAGGCATCTGGCCGAACGACCTCATCCACACGGTCGAGCGGATTCTCGACATGAAGGGCGTGCGCATCGCCGGCATCGGCACCAATCTCGGTTGCTTCGGCGCCATCATGCCGACGGAGGAAAATCTCGGCCAGCTCGTCGCTCATGCCTACAAGACCGAACGCCTGTCCGGGAAAAGCCTGGACTTCATCTCCGGCGGCGCGTCGTCGTCGCTGCCGCTGCTGCTCGAAGGCAAATTGCCGGCCGGCATCAACAATTTGCGCATCGGCGAGGCGATCCTGCAGGGCGGTGTCGAGACCTTCCGCGATGTCCCATGGGCGGAACTCGAACCCGATGCCTGCCGGCTGACCAGCGACGTCATCGAGGTCAAGCTCAAGCCGTCGCGGCCGATCGGCACCTCCGGCTACGACGCCTTCGGCAACCAGCCGGTCTTTCCCGACGAAGGCGACAGGCTGCGCGCCATCGCCAATATCGGCCGCGAGGATGTGCTGGTCGAAGGGCTGATCCCGATCGCCAAGGGGATAAGGGTGCTCGGCGCCTCCAGTGACCATCTGCTGCTCGATGTGCAGGATGCCGACCCGCCGCTCGCCGTTGGTGACCGCGTCGCCTTCCGCATGAGCTACGGCGCCATGCTTCTGGCCATGACCTCGGAATATGTCGAAAAAGCACCGATGCACGATGTCGCGGATTTCTCCGGCCGCAAGATGGTGTCGATCTCGGCCGAAGCGGAAGCGGCTCGCATCCTCGCGCGCGAAGCAACCGGCGCCCGGCTGGAGTCGATGAATTTCGACGTCGTCGAACTGGCCGATATCGATCGGCCGCCCTCGGGCCTGATCCGGTTCGCCGCCGGCGCCGATCGTCGCATCGCGCACAAGGCGCTGACCGCAACGGCCCGCGCGACCCACTCCTTCGGCCTGATCTGGATCGATTCCATCGCCGCGCTGATGCCGGAGGACGAAGATGGCATCGACCTGCCGGAGGCGTCGGTACTGGCGCGCTCGCTTGGCCTCGACCACAAGGCCGGCGCGCTGCAGCCGCAGCTGTCGCCGGAAAACGTCGTCATCATCGGACTGCGCCAAGCCGATCCGGCGGAAGTGCGGGTCCTGAAGGATTCGCGCGTCTCGGCCTTCACGATGACCGATATCGACGCGATGGGCATGCGCGACCTGATGCACGAGGCAATCCGCATCGCCACCTCGGGCACGCAAGGGTTTCATGTCAGTTATTCGCCCACGGCGACCGAATTCGCCGGCTGGGCGGCTGGCTCCGGCGGCCTCACCGTGCGCGAGACGCATCAGGCGATGGAGGCGATCGCGCTTTCCGGCGGGCTGCTTTCGATGGATGTCTCCGGCCTGGGTGCCGATCTGGAGCCCAGGATCGGTAGCGACGCGGTCAACTTCGTCATGTCGGCCTTCGGCAAGCGGATTCTCTGATCAGCCAATAGCCTCGACGGCCGCCCGCCATGCGCTGATATACTCCGCCCAGGCCGGATCGGCCGGCGGCTCCAGTGTTTGACCTTTGCCATGCGCCGCGCGCTGGTCCGATGCAAGCAGGGCGGCCCCGATGCTGGTGCCGGTAGCGGCTTCCGATGCGATGACGGCGCGGCCAGTGCTCGCGGCGAGCATCCGCGTGAACAATTGATTGCGCGCGAAAGGCCCCTCGACGGTCGTCGGGCCATCGCCGCCGACGAGGTCGAGGCAGGTCGCCGTCATCAGCGCCAGGTAGAAGGAGATGGCGGCAAAGCGTTGGCCGGGAGGGATCGCCTCGCCCTTGCGCCATGCGGCGGTGTGATGCGGAAACGGCCCCGAGCCTTGCTGGATCGAAGGCAAAAGCAATGTCTTGCGCGCCAGCACCGCGGTGACATCGCTGTCGCTCCAGCTCTGCGCCGAGCCCTCGGTCAGCAGCGAGAATTCGCGGCCACCCATGAACCGCGCCGAGGGCACGGGGTCGCCGAGCGCATTGACATTGACCAGCGTATCCCTTGCCGGATCGAGCGCCACCGTCTTGACGCCGACCGCCATCGACACCACCCAGGTGCCGGTCGAGACCACGCAGAAGGGCGGCGCATCTGACAGGAGGTGGGGCAGCAGCGAGGCGTTGGAATCGTGCAGGCCGCAAAAGACCGGGGTTTGTGGATCGAGCCCGGTCCGCTCCGCAAGCGCGGGCAGGATCGAGCCAAGCCGGTCCCTGGCCGGCCGCACCGGCGCCATCAGCTCGCGCCAGCCCAGGCGATCGACCAGCGCCGAAAAATCCCCCGTCCAGGGGTTCCACAAATCGGTGTGGCAGCCGAGCGAGGTGACCTCGTTGGCGGCCACGCCGGTCAGGCGCAGCGCCCAGTATTGCGGGTACATCAGCATCGCGGCTGCCCTGGCGAACTCCGTCGGGAAACTTTGCTGCTGCCAGAAGAATTGCGCGCCGAGATTGAGGCCGAGCGGCAGGCGCGGCGTGCCGGTCTCGGAGAAGGGCGGGCGGATCGCGTCATAGTCGGACGCCAGCTCATCGGGCCCATCGTATTCATAATCGAGGACAGGCAGCACCAGCTCGCCCGTGGCATCGACCAGCACGCCGGTCGCGCCATGCGTGGTGATCGAAACTGCGTCGATGCGCTGTTCGCGATTGAGGTCGGCAAGGCTGTCGAGGATGAACGCCCACAGCGCGTCGACATCGTGATGCGGGTAGGGCGCTTGTCGCACCGGCGCGTTCGCCACCCGGCGCAGCGTCACCTCCCTCAATGTGGCGAGATCGACCAGCGCCACCTTGGCGTTGGTCTTGCCGATGTCGATGACGGCGATGTGGCGGACCGCGCTCATTCCATATGGAACATCATTTCCAGCGGCACCGCCACCGGCTCGTTATCCGGTTTCGCCTCCATGATGTCGGCCATTTCAGCCCACCAGCGCTGCATCACCGGATGCTTAGGCAGATCGTCCATGCCGTGATCATCGCGCCGCCACAGCACGCCGAACAGGATGTTCGTCTCTTCGTCGAGATGGATGGAGTAGTCGGAGATGCCGGCCTGCTTCAGCAACGCGACCAGCGACGGCCAGATTTCATCGTGGCGCTTTTTGTACTCGGCCTTCATGCCGGGTTTGAGCATCATCTTGAATGCGTATTTCTCGGGCATCAGGCCAGGCGTCCCCCGCGCAGCCGCCGCCAGACGATCGGCAGCGCGATGACGGTGATCAGCAGCAGGCCGATGAAGATCGACATGACGATGCCGGGCACGTTGAGCAGGCCGAGGCCGAAGGTCACCAGCCCCATGATCAGGGCGGCAAGCACCACGCCGACGATGCTGCCGGCGCCGCCGAGGATGCTGACGCCGCCGAGCACCACCATGGTGATGACCTCCAGCTCATAGCCCTGTGCGATCGACGGACGCGTCGAGCCGAGCCGCGACGTGATCAGCACCGAGGCGATGCCCGACATCAGGCCGGTCAGGCAAAACAGGATGAATTTTATGCGGCCGACGCGCACGCCGGAAAACTGCGCCGCGACCGGATTGTTGCCGATCGCGAAGACCCGGCGGCCGAAACTCGTGCGGTGCAGCAGGACCCAGTAGACCACCGCGGCGATGAGGAAGAGCACCAGTTCGAACGACACCACCCACCAGACATAACCCTGGCCGAAGAAGGCGAAGCTTTCGGGATAGCCCTTGTAGGCCTGGTCGCCGAGAGTGATGAAGGCGATGCCGCGAAACAGGCTCATCGTGCCGATGGTGACGACGATGGAAGGCAAACCGAGGCGCGTGACCAGCAGTCCGTTGAAGGCGCCGCAGCCGAGCCCGACGACGATGCCGATCAGGACAAGCACTGGCGTGCCGGCGCCGGCCTGCACCGCCATGCCCATCATGGTCGAGGCGAGCGCGATGATGGCGGCCACCGACAGGTCGATCTCGCCCGAAATGATCAGCAGCGCCATGGCGAACGCGATCAGGCCCTTCTCGGTGAAATTGAAGGTGAGATCGGACAGCGAATACGGATCGAGGAAATAGGGTGAGGCGAAACTGTTGATGGCAAAGATGGCGATGGCCACCACGACCAGCAGCGCTTCCCAGGAAAAGATCGCCGAAGAGAGCGGCTTGTCGAGCCGGTCGGGAATGTGGCGCGGGGCGGGGACGTCGGTCATGTCACCGCTTCCACTTTCTTGAGGATGATGCGGCCTTGCTGGCGTTCGCCGCGCGCGTTGAGCACGACCGCCAGGATGATGGCGCTCCCCGAAATCGCCATCTGCCAGAAGGGCGAGATGTTGATGACCGGCAAAGCGTTGGAGATGATGCCGAGGAACAGCGCGCCGAGCACGGCGCCGCCGACCGAGCCGATGCCGCCGGCGATCGATATGCCCCCGATGACGCAGGCGGCGATGATGTTCAACTCATAGCCGTTGGCGACCTCGACCGAGGCGATCACATAGCGCGAGATCCAGAGATAACCGCAGAGGCCACCGATCATGCCGGAGATGCAGAAGACGATGAATTTGGTCCGCCCGACATCGATGCCGGTATAGACGGACGCCGTCGGATTGACGCCGATGGCATAGATCGAGCGGCCGAGCGCGGTGCGCGTCATCAGCACGAAGAACAGCGCGATCACCAGGATGGCGATCCAGGACAGAACCGGAATGCCGAGGAAAGCAGCGCGCTGGAAGCCGATGAAATCCGGACTCATCCTGTCGGCATTGACCCAGGCGCCGCCGGACAGGACGAAAGTGGCGCCGCGATAGATGGTGAGCGTGCCCAGCGTCACCACGATCGAGGGGATGTTCAGACGCCACACCAAAAGGCCGTTGATGGCGCCGAGCACCAGCCCGACTGCGAGCGCGATGACGATCAGCAGCGGGATCGGGATCGCCGGGTGCGCGGCGTTCAGCATCGCCACCACCATTCCGGTGAAACAGAGGTTCGACGCCATCGACAGGTCGATCGAGCGCGTCAGGATGACGACCATCTGGCCGAGCGCCAGGATCATCAGGATCGAGGTGTCGTTGAACACCTGGCGCAGATTGCCGGGGTCGGCAAAGGCGGGGAAGCGCGTCGAGATCAGCCCGATCAAGGCGACGATGGCCGCGAGCAGCCAGATTTCGCGGTATTTGAGGAAAGCTTTCATGCCGCGATCCCTGCTGCTGTCCTGACCAGCGTCTCGGCATCCAGTCCCTTGTTGTCGTAGACCGCCGCGACAAGGCCCTCGCGCATGACGACGACGCGATCGGACATGCCGAGAATTTCAGGCAGTTCGGACGACACCATGATTACCGACAAGCCCTGCGCCACCAGTTCGGCCATGAAGCCGTGCACGGCGGCCTTGGAGCCGATATCGATGCCCTTGGTCGGCTCGTCCAGGATGATCACCTTGGGCGCGGTCGCCAGCCATTTGGCGATGACCACCTTCTGCTGGTTGCCGCCCGATAGCGTGCCGACATCCTGGCTGAGCGAGGAGGCCCTGAGGTCGAGCCGTTCCGTGTAGGAACGGGCCAGCGAAAACTCCTCCGCCAGCCGCAGCATGCCTGATTTGGAGGTGCGGGCGAGCGATGGCAGCGAAACATTCTGGAAGATCGGCAGGCCGATAACCACGCCCTGCTTGCCGCGTTCTTCCGGGACGTAGACGATGCCGGCCTCGATCGAATCCGCGGCCGATTTCGGCGCGATCGCCTTGCCATCCAGCGTGATCGTGCCGGCGCTTATGCGGGTAATGCCTGAAATCGCCTGCATCACCTCGCTGCGCCCGGCGCCGACCAGGCCATAGAAGCCAAGAATCTCACCCTTGTGCAGTTCGAAGCCGATATCCCTGAACTCGGTCGGATGCGACAGGCCGGAAACGGAAAGCACCGGCGCGCCGATCTCGGCCTTGCGCTGCGGAAAGATGTGGTCGACCGAACGGCCGACCATCATGCGCACGATCTGGCTCTGGCCGGCATCCCTGATCAGGCCTTCGCCGACCATCTCGCCGTCGCGGAACACCGTGTAGCGATCGGCAATGCGATAGATCTCGTCGAACTTGTGGCTGATGAACAGGATCGCCTTGCCCTGCTCCTTGAGGAATTCGATCAAAAGGAAAAGCTCCTCGATCTCCTTCATCGAAAGGGCTGCGGTCGGCTCGTCCATGATGACGATCTGGGAGTCGATCGACATGGCGCGCGCGACGGCGACGAGATGCTTGTTGGCGATGCCGAGATCCCTGAGCCGCGCATCGGCATCGATATGGCCGGCATGCATGGTGTCGAGCACTTCGCGCGCATTCTTGCGCATCGTGCGCCAGTCGATGGTGCCGAAGCGCGTGCGCGGCGCATGGCCGAGGAAGATGTTTTCGGCGACGCTGAGATCGTCGAACAGCACGGTTTCCTGATGGATGGCGGTGACGCCGTGGCCGAAGGCGGCGTGCGCGCTGGGCAGCGCGACGGCCTGGCCGTCGATGCTGATCGTGCCCGCATCGGGCTGGTAGATGCCGGTCATGATCTTGACCAGCGTCGACTTGCCGGCGCCATTCTCGCCGATCAGCGCGGTCACCTGGCCGGGATAGAGCGACAGGCTGACATTGTGCAGGGCACGGACACCGGGGAAGCTCTTGGAGATGCCGGACAGTGCCAGGCGCGGAGCGGAGGCCGGAAGCCGCTCGTCAGTCTCGCTGTGTCGGGCCGTCGTGTCCATATCCGTATCAAGCCCTGAAACTAGGTCCGTTTGAAGTCGCGGCGGGATGTGAGTCCCGCCGCGCCAGCTTGAAAGCTCCGAGATCAATAGATCTTGGAGAACTTCTCGATGTTGCTCTTGTCGAACTGGAAGGGCGGAGCCATCGCGGCCGAGTTGGTGTCGTCGAGCGTCACCTTGCCGACGCGGCCGATCGACAGCGTCGCACCCGGCTTGGCCTCTTCCTTCTTCACCGCCAGGTCGTGGGCGAGGTAGACGGCGGAGTAGCCGAGGTCGATCGGGTTCCACAGCGCAACGGCCTGGCTGGCGCCGTTGTCGATGAACTTCTTGAACTCGGACGGCAGCGCCAGACCGGTGACGTTGACCTTGCCGATCAGGTTCTCGTCGGTGACCACCTGGGCGGCGGCGACGACGCCGACGGTGGTCGGCGCGATGATCGCCTTGAGGTTCGGATAGGACTTCAACAGGCCCTTGGCCTCGTCGGTGCTCTTGGCCGAATCGTCATCGCCATAGACGGTGGCGACCAGCTTGATCTTGGGGAACTTCTCCGGCAGCACCTTCTTGGCCGCTTCGATCCAGGAATTCTGGTTGGTCGCGGTCGAGGAGGCCGACAGGATGGCGACATCGCCGCCTTCCGGCAGATAGTCGGCGGCAAGCTTGATGATGGTCTCGCCGATCAGGCCGGTGTCGGACGGGTTGAGGTGAAGCTGGCGGCCTTCCTTGGCGACGCCCGAATCCCAGGAGATGACGGTGATGCCGCGTTCCATCGCCTTCTTCAGCACCGGCACCAGCGCGTCGGCGTCATTGGCCGAAATCGCGATGGCGTTGACCTTCTGCGCGATCAGCGAATTGACCACTTCGATCTGCGCCTCGGCGGTCGCCTTGGTCGGGCCGGTGTAGATGATGTCGACGTCGCCGAGTTCCTTAGCCGCCTCTTGCGCGCCCTTGTTGGCGGCATCGAAGAAGCCGTTGCCGAGCGACTTCACCACCAGCGCGATCTTGACGTTTTCCGCGTACGCGGCATTCACGAACATGGCGGCCGAGAAGGCCGCCGTCACCATCAGTTTCTTCAAGAAGCTCATCGAATTTCCTCCCTTGAGCGTTGCATTCCATCGCCGCTGCGGGCGTGAGGTGTCTCAGGCCTGCAGTGAAGATTCTTCCTTTGTCGACTTGCGGGCGACGATCAACGTCACCCCCGCGGCTTCCAGCATCTTTGCCTCGCGGTCCTCGATGCCGTCGTCGGTGATGACGGTGGCAATGCGCGAAAGACCGCACAGGATCAGGCTGGAGCGTTTGCGGAATTTCGAGGAATCGACCAGCACCACCAACTCGTCGGCCTGGTCGATCAGCTTCTGCTCCGCCTGGATCAGCAGTGGATCGCCTTCCATCAGGCCGAGCGGCCCCAGTCCCTGAGCGCCCATGAACATGCGGCGTGCGTAGAAATTGCGCGTCACGTCATTGTCGAAGGGCGACAGGATGATGTTCTGCTCGCGATAGATGGTGCCGCCCGACAGCATGACCGTGTTCTTGGAGTGCTTGAGCAGGTGCTCGGCGATCGGGAACGAATTGGTGAAGATCGGCATGCGGAGGCCGGTCAGGAAATGCACCATCTGGAAGGTGGTGGTACCGCCATTGATGATGATCGGCTCGCCGTCCTTGCACAGTTCGACCGCTTCACGAGCGATCGCCCGCTTCTGCGCCGCGTTGAGCGTTTCGTTGACGGAGAAGGGCCGGCCGGCCAGCCCGATGAACTGCGGCGGCGATATTGCTTCAGCACCGCCGCGCACACGGCGCAGGCGCTTCTGGACATGGAGAGCCGCGATGTCGCGCCGGATCGTCGCCTCGGACGATTCCGTCAGGTCGACCATTTCCTGCACCGTCACCACAGGTTTTTCCTGGACGGCGGACAGAATGATCCTGTGGCGCTCTTTTTCGTGCATGGTTCCTCCCTGCCTGAGCATCTAGGCACCCAAACCGAGCAGTGTCAATCATTTCCGATCATATAATTTCATTGTGCAGTGCAATATGATTGATATTGATCGTTTGTGATTGACAAGCTCGCCTCTTGCGTAGACATTCCCGAGCGAAAAAGGAGCGCATGGTGCGCGCTCCAAAGGGAGGATTACCTATGCTCGACAAGCGCTCCGGCTCGCGCCTCGCCAATCTGTGGGAGGATGCGAAGGCGAAGGGGATGAGCGAGCCCGAGCTGCTGGTCTATCGCTCGAACACGCTCGGCTCCGACAAGCGCGTCACCAATTATGGCGGCGGCAACACCTCCTCGAAGATATGGCAGAAGGATCCGCTCACCGGCCAGGATGTGGAAGTGCTGTGGGTGAAGGGGTCGGGCGGCGACAGCGCCTCGATCAAGCTTGACGGCTTCGCCACCCTTTACATGGACAAGCTGCGGGCGCTGAAGGGGCTTTATCGCGGCGTCGAGCACGAGGACGAGATGGTGGGCTATCTTCCCCACTGCACCTTCAACCTCAATCCGCGCGCGGCCTCGATCGACACGCCGCTGCACGCCTATGTGCCGAAGCCTTTTGTCGACCACATGCATCCCGATGCCATCATCGCCATCGCCGCCGCCAAGGATTCCAGGGTGCTGACGAACGAGATATTCGGCGATGCCATTGGCTGGCTGCCGTGGAAGCGGCCGGGCTTCGAACTCGGCCTGTGGCTGGAGAAATTCTGCGTCGAACACCCCACCGCCAAGGGCGTCATCCTCGAAAGCCACGGCCTGTTCACCTGGGGCGATACGCCGAAGGAGTGCTACGAAACGACGATTTCGGTGATCAACCAGGCGATAGAGTGGTTCGAGCGCCGCTCCGAAGGCGTGGCGATCTTCGGTGGGGAGGTGGTGAAGTCGCTCGATGCCGCTGCCCGCCGAGCGATTGCCGCCAAGCTGATGCCCAGGATTCGCGGCCTGATCTCGGAAAAGAGCCATAAGCTCGGCCATTTCGATGACTCGCCCGCCGTGCTCGAATTCGTCAACTCCAAGAATTTGCGCCCGCTGGCAGCCCTCGGCACCTCGTGCCCGGACCACTTCCTGCGCACCAAGATCCGCCCGCTGGTGATCGAATTCGATCCCGCAAAGCCCGACGTCGATGCCGTCATCGCGCGACTCGCCGACGACATTGCCGAATATCGTGTCGGCTACCAAGCCTATTACGACAGCTGCAAGCATGCGGATTCGCCTGCCATCCGCGACCCCAACGCGGTGGTCTATCTGATGCCCGGCGTCGGCATGTTCACCTTCGCCGGCGACAAGGCGACAGCGCGTATCTCGGGCGAGTTCTACGTCAACGCCATCAACGTCATGCGCGGCGCTTCCACCGTCTCGTCCTATGTTGGCCTGCCAGCGCAGGAGGCTTTTGACATCGAGTATTGGCTGCTCGAGGATTTGAAGCTGCAGCGCATGCCGAAGCCGAAGTCTCTCGCCGGCCAGGTCGCACTGGTCACCGGCGGCGCCGGCGGCATCGGCCGCGCCACGGCCAACCGCCTGCTGCGCGAAGGCGCCTGCGTCGTGCTGGCCGATATCGACGAGGCGGCACTCGCCGGCGCCAACGAGGAACTGGCAAAAGCCTATGGCAGGGATTTCGTCCGCCCAGTTCTCATCAACGTCACCTCGGAGGACCAGGTCGTCGCCGGCTTCGCCGAGACGGCCGTCGAGTTCGGCGGCATCGACATTCTGGTCTCGAATGCCGGCTTGGCATCGTCGGCGCCGATCGAGGAGACGACCCTGGCGCTGTGGAACAAGAACATGGACATCCTGTCCACAGGCTATTTCCTGGTCTCCAGGGAAGCATTCCGGCTGTTCCGGGTACAGAAGATCGGCGGCAACGTCGTCTTTGTCGCCTCCAAGAATGGCCTGGCGGCATCGCCCAACGCCGCCGCCTATTGCACCGCCAAGGCGGCCGAAATTCATCTCGCCCGCTGCCTGGCGCTGGAGGGCGCGGAAGCGCAGATCAGGGTCAATGTCGTCAACCCGGATGCGGTGCTGCGCGGCTCGAAGATCTGGACCGGCGAGTGGAAGGAACAGCGTGCCGCCGCCTACAAGATGTCGACCGACGATCTGGAAGAGCACTACCGCTCGCGTTCGATGCTGAAGCGCTCCGTCTTCCCGGAAGACATCGCGGAGGCGATCTATTTCCTCGCCTCCGACATGTCGGCCAAGTCGACCGGCAACATCATCAACGTCGACGCCGGCAACGCACAAAGCTTTACGCGGTAGCCGCTCGCCGGCGCTCACGCTGGCCCTTCTCTCCCGTCGCTATACGGGGAGAAGTTTCCGGCTGGCGGATGAGGGGCGCCGCCGACCGAATGCATTCTGGGAGGAACAGCAGTGTCCGAATCCATCATCTCCGCCGACATCGTCGCCAGCAGTAACGCCGCGCGCAAGATTGACCTCGAGCGTGACTATGCCTCGCTCGGCGAGCGCCTCGACCGACGCGGCATCGCCATCGACTCTGTCCGCGACAAGGTGGAAAACTTCGCGGTCGCGATCCCGTCCTGGGGCGTCGGCACCGGCGGCACCCGCTTCGCCCGCTTTCCCGGCGCCGGTGAGCCGCGCGACATCTTCGACAAGATCGAGGATTGCGCCGTCATCCAGCAGTTGACGCAGGCGACGCCGACCGTGTCGCTGCACATTCCTTGGGACAAGGCCGATCCGAACCGGCTGAAGCAGGCGGCCTCCCGCTTCGGGCTTGGCTTCGATGCGATGAACTCCAACACCTTTTCCGACGCGAAGGACCAGACGCTTTCCTACAAATTCGGTTCGCTGTCGCATGCCGACGCCGACACGCGTCGTCAGGCGGTCGAGCACAATCTCGAATGCATCGAGATCGGCAAGACGCTTGGGTCGAAGGCGCTGACGGTGTGGATCGGCGACGGCTCCAACTTCCCCGGCCAGGTCAATTTCGCCAAGGCGTTCGAGCGCTATCTCGACGCGATGAAGGAGATCTATGCCGGGCTGCCGGACGACTGGAAGCTGTTCACCGAACACAAGATGTATGAACCTGCCTTTTACTCCACCGTCGTGCAGGACTGGGGCACCAACTACATCATATCAAGGGAGCTCGGCGACAAGGCCTTCTGCCTGGTCGACCTCGGCCATCATGCGCCCAACGTCAACATCGAGATGATCGTCTCACGGCTGATTCAGTTCAAAAAACTCGGCGGCTTCCACTTCAACGATTCGAAATATGGCGACGACGACCTCGATGCCGGGTCGATCGACCCCTATCGGCTGTTCCTGGTTTTCAACGAATTGGTCGATGCCGAGCTGTCAGGCCCCGAGGGGTTCGACCCCGCCCATATGCTCGACCAGAGCCACAACGTCACCGATCCGATCGAAAGCCTGATGCTGTCGGCGGTCGAGGTGCAGCGCGCCTACGCGCAGGCGCTGCTGATCGACCGAAAGGCGCTTGAAGGGTTCCAGGACGGCAATGACGCGCTGATGGCGACGCAGACGCTGAAGGCGGCCTACCGAACCGATGTCGAGCCGATCCTTGCCATGGCACGGCTGAAGACAGGTGGCGCCATCGATCCTGTCGCCGCATACCGGGCGGCGGGCTATCGCGCCAAGGTCGCGGCGGAGCGGCCAGCCGTCGCAGGTGGTTCCGGCGGGATCGTTTGAGGTAGAGCCGATCTTCCCCTTTGCGGGGGAGATGTCCGGCAGGACAGAGGGGACGCTGTCGCGCCGACGTCCGAAAGTTGGCGATCCTTCACGCCTCCTCTGCCCTGCATCTCCACCACAAGCGAGCAGTCACCAACCCGTGAATGTCTTTATTGAAGATGGACTCGATCGCTCCAAGTAGCTCTTCTAGGCAAGCACCACTTGGAGAACCCGCCATGCATCTCACCCGTAGGACATTGATCGCCCTCGGTCTTTCCATCGCCTTCGCCTTTTCGCCATCGGCTTTCGCCGCGTCGCCGGCACCGGCCAAGGGCGAGAACGGCATGGTCGTCACGGCCCAGCATCTGGCTTCCGAAGTCGGCGTCGAGGTGTTGAAAAAGGGCGGCAATGCCGTCGATGCGGCGGTCGCCGTCGGCTATGCCTTGGCCGTCGTCTATCCCAATGCCGGTAATATCGGCGGCGGTGGCTTCATGACCATCCGCTTCAAGGACGGCAAATCGACCTTCCTCGATTTCCGCGAGCGGGCGCCGCTTGCCGCGACCAAGACCATGTATCTCGACAAGGACGGCAACCCGGTGAAGGGCGCTAGCCTGGACGGCTATCTCGCGGTCGGCGTACCAGGCTCGGTGGCTGGTTTCGAGATGGCGCGCCAGAAATATGGCACCTTGTCCAGGCAGGACCTGATGGCGCCGGCGATCGCCTATGCCAGAGATGGGTTCGTCCTCAACCAGGGCGATGCGGCTTCGTTCGCTGGCAGCGCCGAAAGGTTGGCGAAGGACCCAGCGGCGGCGGCGGCCTTCCTCAAAACCGATGGCAAGCCCTATGGCGTCGGCGAGAAGCTGGTTCAGCCCGACCTTGCCGCGTCGCTCTCGGCCATTTCCGAGAGAGGTCCCGATGCCTTTTACAAGGGCGCCATCGCCGACGCCATCGCCGACGCCATCGCCAAGGCGAGCGGCGCCAAGGGCGGTATCCTGGCCAAGGGTGATTTCGAACAATACGCGGTGCGCGAGTTGAAGCCCGTCACCTGCTCCTATCGCGGCTACGAGATCATCTCTTCGCCGCCGCCGAGCTCAGGCGGCGTCATCATCTGCGAAATCCTCAACGTGCTGGAAGGCTATCCGCTGTCCTATCTCGGCGCCGGCTCGGCCGAGACCGTCCACGTCATGGTCGAGGCGATGCGCCACGCCTATGTCGACCGCAACTCCGCGCTCGGCGATCCCGATTTCGTCGACAACCCCGTCTCCAGGCTGCTGGACAAAGCCTATGCCAAGGACATCCGCGACAAGATCGATCCGTTCCGCGCCGGCGTGTCGCAGGATCTGATGCCGAAGGGCTTCGGCGAGTCGAAGGAGACGACGCACTATTCGATCATCGACAAGGACGGCAACGCGGTCGCGGTCACCTACACGCTCAACGGTTCGTTCGGTGCCGGCGTGGTCGCCGACGGCACCGGCATCCTGCTCAACAACGAGATGGACGACTTCACCCAGAAACCCGGCGTGCCCAATCTCTATGGCCTCGTCCAGGGCGAAGCCAATGCCATCCAGCCGAAGAAGACGCCGCTGTCCTCGATGAGCCCGACCGTGGTGGCCAAGGATGGCAAGCCGTTCATGGTCATCGGCAGCCCAGGCGGCTCGCGCATCATCACCATCACGCTGGAAGCCATCGTCAACGTGATCGACCACGGCATGAACATCCAGGAGGCGATCGACGCGCCGCGCATTCATCACCAATGGCTGCCCGATACCGTCTATGTCGAGCCGTTCGGCCTTTCGCCGGATACAGAAAGACTGCTGGCCGGGATGGGCTATCGCCTTGATCTCAGTGACCAGAGCTGGGGCCAGGCGGCGGGCATTCTCGTCGGCGGCAAGAGCCTGGCGGAAATCGAGAAGGGCGGCGGCGCGCGCTACAATGGCGCCATCGACAGCCGCGCGGCATCCGGCGAAGCGCTCGGATATTGATAGGCCGCAAGACCGTTGCTTTCCGGATGAGGCCGGATTCCGCCTTTCGGGACCGGCCTCCGCCTCATGGCCCGGGAGCCGTCAGGTCACCAGCGTGATGGTCGACGCGATCAGCATCAAGGCGGCGATGCCGACGAACAGCGCATAGATGCGTGGCCGGTCGAGCAGCAGCGCGTTTCCCGATATCCAGGCCGACGTGGCACCGCCCAGCGCGAACAGGAACCCGTTGCGGTGGCCGAAAGTCATCGACGCGGCCATCAAGCCGCCGATGATCAGGGCGCCGAACACGATGATCACGGCGACCGCGTACTTCTCGAAGTCGTTATTGCCGATCCCTGGTCCGATCGCGTTCAAATTCGGCAGGTCGTCCGGATCGAAGGGGTTCGCCGACCCGTATTCGTCTTGACCCATGGATTCTCGCATCACTTGATCTCCGCTGACCGGCAACAAACCATCAACGCCTGCCGAGCGCAACCCGATCACGCTGTGGCGGATGCGCCCGGCACCGCCTCCGGCCCCTTTTCGGGGATAGTTTGCTGACGGATTTTAGGAGCTGTTGCCGGATCGCGTCACCTGCCTTCTTGGGGTTTGTCGCCGCCGGCCTCGTCTTAAAACTGACTAAGAATATCCTGTTTAATAGTCAACTCGGATTGGTCGCCGGAGACCAGGGCTCCGGGCAACAGGCAAGCCAAGTTGAATACAGATCATCAACCTCGGCCAGGAGAGGTCAATCGTCCGCGCGTCCGGATCACGCGTCGCCACGCGCTCGCGCTGTTCACTCTGCCGTTCACCGGCGTCGTGACGCCAGCCGCGGCCAGCCCGCCGCGCATCGTCTGCCTCGATGACGGCTTGGCGGAGACCTTGCTCATGCTCGGCATCACGCCGGTCGCTATCGCCGACCGTGAGGTCTGGGAAAGGTGGGTGCTCGAGCCGCCGCTGCCGCCCCAAGTCGCCGACATCGGCACGATCCTGGAGCCCAATCTCGAATTCCTGCAACAGCTTCGTCCCGACATCATCCTCTCCATCCCTTATCTCGACGGCATCAAGCCGCTCCTCGAGCGCGTGGCACCGGTGACGACGATCGGCATCTATACGCCGGGCGGTCAGCCCTATCAGCGCGCCATCGAGGCGACCCGGCAATTGGCCGGGCTTGTCGGCAAGGAAAGGGAAGGCGAGGCGCTGATAGCGGCGACGGAGGCGCATTTTTCGACCATCAAGCAGCAGCTGGAACCGCTTTCGGCGCGGCCGATCTATGTCGTCAGCTTCCTCGATCCGCGCAATGTGCGCGTCTATGGCGGAAAAAGCCTGTTTCAGGCGGTGTTCGACCGCATCGGCATCCGCAACGCCTGGGCCGGAGAGACTAATTACTGGGGATTTGCAACTGTCGGCATCGACGGGCTGGCAACGTCTGATGATGCGCGCCTTGCCTATCTCGAACCCTTGCCCGAAGGGGCGGGCGGAACGCTGACCGAGAGCCCGGTCTGGAATGCCATGCCGTTCGTGCGCAAGCGCTCGATCATGCGCCTGCCTGCGGTGCTGATGTTCGGCACGCTGCCCTCGGCGAGCCGTTTTGCCCGCCTGCTGGCCGCGGCGCTGACGGCGGAGACCGCCCGTGGTTGAGCAGGAAGCGATCTTGCCCGACAATGCCGTCCTCGTCCGCGGTCGCACCCCGTCGCCTCGCATACCAGGCGGATATCCCCTGGGCGCGATCCTGCTTTGCGTCGTGCTTCTCTGCGCGGCCGGCGCCGCGACCCTCTCCAACATGAGCGTGCAATTGCCGCCGGCACTCTGGCTGGGGGCGCTCGCAAGCCCCGATATCGAGGATATCAGGCAGGTGCTCGTCCACTACGCTTTCCTGCCCCGGCTCGCCGTCAGCCTTCTCTGCGGTGCGGCCCTCGGACTGGCCGGGACGGTGCTGCAGCAGGTTTTGCGCAATCCGCTCGCCTCGCCCGAAACCGTCGGCGTCTCGGCCGGCGCCTATCTGGCGCTGGCGCTGGCGACGCTTCTGGCGCCGTCGCTGCTTGCCTTCGGCCGCGAATGGGTGGCGCTTGCCGGCGCCTTCACTGCCCTTGCGGCGGTCCTGGCGCTCTCCTGGCACAAGGGCCTGTCGCCGCTTTCGGTCGTGTTGGCCGGGCTGGTCGTCAGCCTTTATGCCGGCGCCATCGGTGCTGCGTTTGTGGTGCTTCGGCATGAATGGCTGGCCAGCCTGTTCCTCTGGGGCGCCGGTTCGCTCGGCCAGCAGGACTGGTCGGTGACGCGGTGGCTCTTGCCGCGCCTTGGCGGTGCCGCGCTGGCTATCCGCCTCATGGTGCGGCCGCTGACCCTGCTTGGCCTCGACGACGAAGGCGCGCGCAGCCTCGGCGTCCCGCTCGGTGCCTATCGCTTCGCCGGACTGGCGGCGGCGGTCGCCCTGATCGCCTTCGTCGTTGCCGCCGTCGGCGTCATCGGCTTCGTCGGCCTTGCCGCCGCCACGCTCGCGCGCATCGGCGGCGCCCGCTGGCTCGGCCAGCAACTGGTGATGGCGCCGCTGATCGGCGCGGCACTGCTGTGGGCCGCGGACCAGGGAGTGCAGGTCGCGACCGGGCCACAGGGCGACCTGCTGCCGACCGGCGCGATGACGGCGCTTCTCGGCGCGCCTCTGCTTCTTTGGCTTCTGCCGCGCCTCGCGCTTGGCGCGGAAGCACCGGCACTCGCCGCCGAGCGCTTGCCCAGAACGAAAAGGCCCGGCCTTGTGCTGGCGGCGATCGGCGGCCTCCTGCTTTTGCTGCTCGTGCTGGCGCTGCTCTACGCGCCGGGCACCGATGGTTGGACATTCGCGTCCGGCGATCAGCTGCGGCCCTTGCTGGCCTGGCGGCTGCCTCGAGTGTCCGCGGCACTTGCCGCCGGCGCCATGCTGGCGCTGGCCGGGCTGATGATGCAGCGGCTGACCGGCAATCCGATGGCCAGCCCCGAAGTGCTCGGCATCAGCGCCGGTGCTGCGCTCGGCATGATGGTGGCGCTGTTCGCGCTCGCCGATGCCAGCCGCCCGGTACAGACCCTGGCCGCCACGATCGGCGCCTTCGCCGCCCTTCTGGTGACGCTGGCGATCGGCCGCCGTGCCGCCTATGCGCCGGAGCGGCTGCTGCTTGCCGGTGTCGCCTTGACGGCCCTGTTCGACGCGCTGATCCTGGTGCTCACCGCCACGGGCGATCCGCGCGCCATGCTTTTGCTCAATTGGCTCACCGGCTCGACCTACGGCGTCGACGCCGGCTCGGCGCTTCTGACCTCGACGTTTGCCTTTTGCCTGTTCCTGCTCGCACCGTTCTTCCTGCGCTGGCTGGACATGCTGCCGCTCGGCTCCGCCGCGGTGCAAAGCCTCGGAGTCAACCTCAAGGCAACACGGCTGCTGGTGCTTTTGATGGTGGCAGCGCTCACCGCCGCCTCGACCCTGGTCGTCGGGCCGCTGACCTTCATCGGCCTTATGGCGTCGCACCTGGCGTGGCGCCTTGGCCTGTCGCGTGCGCTGTCGCAAGCGATCGGCGCGATGCTTGCCGGCGCGCTGATCATGGTCTGCGCCGACTGGATCGGCCGCACCGCCATCTTCCCGCGCCAGATTCCGGCCGGCCTCGTCGCGACGCTGATCGGCGGCCCCGTCCTGATGTGGCTCTTGCGCCGCCGCTGAGCCTTGTCCCGTGGAGATATCCAAGCCGATGGCGACGCCAGCCTTGATTGCCGACACCACCGTCCACGACTTCGTTGGCAAAAGCGGAGGCGATCCCTGGCGGGTCTTCATCCATGTGCCGTCGGGGCCAATGCCCGAGGCCGGCTGGCCGGTGCTCTACATGACCGACGGCAACGCCGTTATCGGCACTGCGGTCGACGCGATGCGCGCGCAGGCCCTCTATCCCGCCGGCACCAATGTCGGCTGGGGCGTCATCGTCGCCATTGGCTACCCCGTCGAGGGCGCCTATGACCCGCTGCGCCGCTCATGGGATCTGGGCCCCCCGCCGGGCAGGACCTATCCGCCCTTCCACGAGGGCACGCCGGAAGTCAGGACCGGCGGGGCGGGGGATTCTCTGGCCTTCATCGAAGCCGAGCTGAAGCCGTGGGTCGCCAGCCGGACCAGGATCGACGAGAGCCGCCAGGCACTTTACGGCCACTCTTTCGGTGGCCTGTTCGCGCTCTACGCCCTGTTTACCCGCCCGCTCTCATTCAGCACCTTCATTGCGGCCAGCCCTGCCATCTATTGGGAAGATCGCGTTATCGACCGCTTTCTCGAAAGGTTCGAAGCCGCTGTTCCCGACGGCCTGAAAGCCGACGTAATCCTGTCGGCCGGAGAGTATGAGACCGAAAAGCTGGCGCCGTTCCAGGTCGGCGCGGAAGACGAGGAAAAGCGCCTGGCGCAGAAAAAGCTCATCCTTACCGACGAATTCGCCAGGGCGATGGCGGAACGCCTCGCCGCGCTCCCGGGCCTGCGGGCAAGCTTCGAACTCCATGCCGGCGAAAACCACATGTCGATCCTGCCGGTGACGGTCAACCGGGCGGTGCAGGCGGCATTCGCGGTGCGGTAGAATTTCTATTCAGCGCGCAGGCGGCAGTTCGAACAGCTTTGCGCCGTTTTCCTGGCCGCGCTCGACATAGCCGATAATGCCGAACCACCTGGCGACATCGGGCCCCTGGAGCCAACTGCGCGAGTGGATGGGAAGGTTGCCGGCAAGCGCCTGAATATGCCTGATATGCCGCTTGCAGAAACGGACGGTCGAGCCGCGGAAGAAATCCTCCTGGGCGGCGAACAGCGTATCGGCGGCATCGCTGTTTTCATGCCACGCGATGATCGCCACGGCCTTCTCGCCCTCGACAAGCGCGTGCGCGCGGCCTTCCTTCAAATTCATCATCAGATTGTCGTAGGCGATCTTGCTGTCCTTGCCGGCCGCCGCGTACTCGTCCGACATCCGCTTGGACAGGCCATGGAAGACATCCTCGAGATCCCCAAGCGTTGCTGCGCGTGCTCTCATTTCACCTCCTGCAGCCCCGGCAGGGAGTTTGCCCTAGGGTTGTGGGATCACCAAGCAAATTGAATCCTCCACAAGCCCGGCGAAGGCAAAGTCGTTCCGTCCATCGATCTTTGTGACAGGGCACCCGCACCAAGCCGACAGAAGGCTTCGGCCTCCCGGTTCTTTAAGACACGAGGGAACAAGAGCCTGTGGTTGCGGTTAACTGGATATGCCAGCCAAGATCCAAGTACCACGGCCGAAGCCCGGCCCGCAGCCACCCGTCCGTCGGCCGGACAAGGAAGCACCGCCAGAGCCTGAGCATGTCGATCCGCCACCGCGAGACGTGCGAGAGGCGCCGGCACCAAATCCCGATGGCGACAAGAAAACCTAAGCGACGACACGCGAACGCGCCTGCAATAGGCGCATGCGATTGATAGCGATCAGGTGGTCACGCCATAAGCGCTTGGATTTTTAAAATGATGGTGCCCAGAGGCGGATTCGAACCACCGACACGCGGATTTTCAGTCCGCTGCTCTACCAACTGAGCTATCTGGGCCTGTTCCGGCTAACGAAAACTCGCGCTCCGGATTTCATGAAGGCACCGTGGGCGCCCCTTGAAAGCGCGTGGGTTATAGCATGGGAATCCGGCCTGTCCAGCGCCCAGATGTGGATTTCCCGCAGGAAAAGAAATGTCGCCCGATGGGTCGGTTTCCATGCCGTGCGCCCGCCTATCTGGCGCTTGGCAGCCCCTTGCGGAAGTCGGATGGGGTCATGCCGGCCAGCTTGCGGAAGGATTTGTTGAAGGCGCTGAGCGAGCCGAAGCCCGAGTCCATGGCGACCCGCAGCACATTGGCGTCCTGATGCATCAGAAGCGCCTGCGCGTAGCTCAGCCGCAACAGGTTGACGTATTCGTTGAGCGTCATGCCAGTTGATTTCTTGAACAGGCTCATGGCGTATTTGGGGTGGATATCGGCGGCGGCCGCTATGTTCATGCAATCGATGTCGTAGAGGAAATTTTCGGCGATGAAATCGCACATGCGCCCGACATTGCGTGAGGACTGCTGGTCGAAGGGGCTGCCCGCCTCCTGCCCGGCGGCGTTTTCCGGCACCAGCCGATAGGGCTCGAACCGCACCCGCTCCAGCCGCAGCAGGAGTTCGCTGACGGCATGCTCGGCCTTGGCCGGATCGCCCGAACGGGCGTAGCGGTTCCAGCGGGCGAAATTGTCATTGTCGGATTGATCGGTGGCGCTGGTCACCAGCGTCGCGCCCGTCATCAGCCGGTGGCGTATATCCGCCGGCAGGTGCAGCCGGAAGAAATGCACCAGCGGCAGGTGCGCGCCGGCATAGACGGCGTCGTCGCTCAAATCGTCCATCTGGTGCGGCAGGCCGCCCCAGAACAGGCACATCTCGCCGGCCGAGAGCGAGATTTCGTGCTCGTTCATGCGGTAGTGCACGGAGCCGCGGACGATGAAATTCACCTCGACCTGGGCATGCCAATGCGGCTTCAGCATCACCAGCGGATTGGTGTGGAACATCTGCAGCAGCAGCGGCAGGCCTTCCACACTGCTGGCACCAGGCTGGTAAAACGGCCGTTCGGGCATCTTACTTTCCGCCAATTTCGTATTCCCTTTGTCGGGGACAGGCCTTTGCCGGTGCCTAGTCTAGCCAAGCTCGCAGAGAGAGCAAATGAAATGGGAGGATTTCAATGCGCATCACACTGTCCTGCGCCGCGCTCGCGCTTGCCTTGGGCTCAGCCCCGGCCTTCGCGCAATCCGGCGAAATCACCATCTGGAGCTGGAACATCGCCGCCTCGTCGCTGAAGGC
Source organism: Mesorhizobium sp. B2-3-15 (assembly GCF_006442875.1). NCBI lineage: Bacteria > Pseudomonadati > Pseudomonadota > Alphaproteobacteria > Hyphomicrobiales > Phyllobacteriaceae > Mesorhizobium > Mesorhizobium sp. B2-3-15. The sequence goes on from NZ_VFVO01000002.1 coordinate 360,729, forward strand.
AACGGTTGCCGGTTTCAACAAGGTCCATCCCGACATCAAGGTCACGGTCCAGGATCTCGGCAACCAGCCGACCTATGACAAGTCGATCGCCGGATGCGCGGCCGGCGGCGTCGGCCTGCCCGATATCGTGACCATCGAGAACGGCGAGGCCGAGAATTACTGGAGCCAGTTCCCCGACTGTTTCGTCGACCTGCACACGTTGGGCTACACGGCGGAAGACCAGAAGAAATTCCCCGATTTCAAGCGTACCGAACTCGAAGTCGGCGACAAGGCCTATGCCATGCCGTGGGATTCCGGCCCGGTCGCCGCCTTCTATCGCCGCGACTTCTATGAAAAGGCCGGCGTCGATCCGGCATCGATCAAGACCTGGGACGATTTCATCGCCGCCGGCAAGAAAATCCAGGCCGCCAATCCAGGGGTCTCGATGACCAATGCCGATTTCAACGGCGACAGTGAATTCTTCCGTATGATCTCCAACGAACAGGGCTGTGCCTATTTCGCCGAGGACGGCCAGTCGATCACGGTCAACCAGCCCAAATGCGTCGACGCCATGACCAAGGTCAAGGAGATGAAGGACGCGGGCATCGTCTCGTCGGCCGACTGGGGCACCAAGATCACCAACAACACCGCCGGAACCGTCGCCACCCAGGTCTATGGCGGCTGGTACGAAGGCACCATCCGCACCGAATCGGCCGGCGAAAACGGCAAGTGGGGCGTCTACCTGATGCCGAGCCTGACCGCGGACGGGCCGCACGCCGCCAATCTCGGCGGTTCGTCGCTCGCCATCACCTCGGCGTCGAAGAACAAGGAAGCGGCCTACGAGTATTTGAAATACACGCTCGGCACCAATGAAGGCCAGATCACCATGCTGAAGGAGTTCGGCCTCGTCCCATCACTGGTCTCGGCCCTGAACGACCCTTACGTCAGCCAGGGCCAGCCCTACTGGGGCGGCCAGGCGGTGTGGAAGGATATTCTGGGCACCTTGCCCAAGGTCGTTCCGAGCCGCGGCACGCAGTTCCAGAGCGATGCCGAGATCATCGTGCGCGCCGTGCAGACCAAATACCTCGCCGGCGGATATCCCGACGCCAAGGCGGCACTCGACGATGCCGCCAGCCAGATCGCCTCGGCGACTGGGCTGCCTGTCAAGTCCTGACCTCCCAGGACGGGGTCCGGGACGGCAGCTATGTCGTCCTGGACCCGCCGCTTGCACGCTTGCTTTCAACACCAGGGATGAAGGAGGACAAAAGATGCGCGCCCGCAATGCCACGGCCTATCGCTTCCTTACGCCCTATCTCCTGATCTTCGCCATCTTCTGGGTGTGGCCGATCATCTCCTCGTTCCTGATCTCGTTCCAGGCGACGCGCACCGTGCCGTGGCGCTTCGCGCCCGGTTTCAACTGGGGCCGGCTGGTCGGCGACCCCGCCTTCTTCAACGCGCTGAAGAACACGCTGCTCATCCTCGTCATCCAGGTTCCGGTGATGATCGCGCTGGCCATGGTGATGGCGGTGCTTCTGAATTCGCCGCTGCTCAAGGCGCGCGGCCTCTACCGCTTCGCCTTCTTCGCCCCGGTGGTGGTCGGCGAGGTCGCTTATTCGGCGGTGTTCCGGCTGATGTTCAGCCTCGATTTCGGGATCGTCAACAAGCTGCTGAACAGCATCGGCCTGCCCAAGGTCGACTGGTTTTCCAATGTCACGCCGGCCATGGCGCTGATCATGATCGCGGTCACCTGGCGCTGGGCCGGCTACAACGCCATCATCCTGCTGGCCGGCATGCAGTCCATTCCCGAGGATGTCTACGAGGCAGCGACGCTCGACCGGGTAAGCAAGCTCAAGCAATTCTTCTACATCACCCTGCCGCTGTTGAAGCCGGTCATCGTCTTCTGCGCCGTGCTGTCGATCATCGGCACCATGCAATTGTTCACCGAGCCGTTCCTGATCACCGAGCGTGGCGGGCCGGGCGGCGGCACCGAGACGCTCGGTCTGCTGCTTTACCGCCAGGGCTTCCGCTCGCTCAATTTCGGCTATGCCTCTGCCGTCGCCTACACCATGGCCGGGCTGGCGATCGCCATCACGCTGGTGCAGCTATGGCTGACGAGGGAACCGAAATGAGTTCGCTCTCGTCGGCAAGACTGAAACGAAGCATCGCACTGCACCTGTTCCTGACGCCGCTGGCGCTGATCTGGTTGTTTCCGCTGTGGATGATGGTGGTGTTCTCGACCATGCCCGACAATGGCATATTCAGCCCGGGCATCGAACTGTTGCCGCGCGGCAATTTCATCGACAATTTCAACAATTTGCAGCGCGACACAGACTTCGTCGGCGCCATCGTCATCTCCGTTTGCGTGGCGGTGACCTACACCGTCTTGTCGGTGCTGTTGACCTCGATGGCCGGCTGGGCGCTGGCCCGCTACCAGTTCTTCGGTAAAAGCGTGGTCGTGGCCATCATCCTGGGCACCATCACGCTGCCCTATGCGGTGGTGCTGATCCCGCAATTCATCATGGTGGCGCGCGACTTCAAGCTTGCCAACACCTGGGTGGCGCTGATCGTGCCGCCGCTGTTCAATTCGCTGGGCGTGCTGTTCATGCGCCAGAGTTTTTCGATGATGCCGGACGATCTGTTCGATGCGGCCCGCGTCGAGGGCGTCAAGGAGTGGCGGATCTTCGTCTTCATCGCCTTGCCGCTGGCGCGGCCGATGCTGGCGGCGCTCTGCATCATCCTGTTCCTCGCCTCCTGGAATAATTATCTGTGGCCACTTCTGATCAACAGCCAGCCGGGTTCGATGACAGCACCCGTGGCGCTTGGCACGCTGATCGGCCTGACCAAAGTGTCGTGGGGCGGCATCATGGCGGGCGCGGTCATGCTGACCGTGCCGATGCTCATCGTCTTCGTGCTCCTGCAGCGTCATTTCATCGCCGGCATCGCCGCCGGCGCGGTCAAGTAAGGGGCAGAATGGCAACCGTCACGCTCACCAATGTCGCCAAGCGCTTCGGCGCGTTCGAAGTCGTCCACGGTGCCAACATCGACATCGCCGATGGCGAGTTCGTCGTCTTCGTCGGCCCGTCGGGCTGCGGCAAGTCAACGCTGCTCAGGATGATCGCCGGGCTGGAGGACATCAGCGGCGGCGAGATCGCCATCGGCGGCAAGGTGGTCAACGATGTCGAGCCCGCCGACCGCGGCATCGCCATGGTGTTCCAGTCCTACGCGCTCTATCCGCATATGAGCGTCGAGCAGAATCTCTCCTTCGGGCTGCGCATGACCGGCAACCCCAAGGCCGACACCGAGCGGCGGGTGAAGCGCGCGGCCGAGATCCTGCGCATCAGCGAATTGATGGACCGCCGTCCGAAGAAACTTTCCGGTGGCCAGCGCCAGCGTGTCGCCATCGGCCGCGCCATCGTGCGCGAGCCGCAAGTGTTCCTGTTCGACGAGCCGCTCTCCAATCTCGATGCCGAACTGCGTGTCCAGATGCGGGTCGAGATTTCAAGGCTGCACAAGGAACTCGGCGCCACCATGGTCTATGTCACCCACGACCAGACCGAGGCGATGACGCTGGCCGACCGGATCGTCGTGCTGCGCGCCGGCCATATCGAGCAGATCGGCCGGCCGCTGGAACTCTATGACAATCCCGACAATATGTTCGTGGCCGGCTTTGTCGGTTCGCCGAAGATGAATTTCATCAAGGCCCATATTGTCGGGCGTGATGAAAAAGGGGTCGTGGTCGAGCTGGCCGGCGAGGAGAAGACCCGCATCACGCAACCGTTGAAATGCGCAGGGCCCGAACTGGGTAGCAAAGTCATCGTCGGCGTGCGGCCGGAACATTTTGGCAGCGCCGGTGAAGGCGACGCCGACCTGACCGCCGCCATCGACGTGGTCGAGCATTTGGGCGGCACGAGCTTCCTCTATGCCCGAACGGCCCATGGCGAGGATGTGGTGATCCAGCGCGACGCGGCAAAGATTCCCGACACCTCGGAGGTCGCCGTTTCCATCCGCAAATCCTACCTGTTCGACGAAAAGGGGCTGCGGCTGCGCTGACCGGCCGCCCCTTTCCAAGCCCGCAAGGAGAATGACATGACTGCATCAACGCCCATTCGCTGGGGGATTCTTGGGCCAGGCGGCATCGCCAAGGCCTTTGCCGGCGGCGTCGCCGGTTCGCGCACCGGGAAACTGGTCGCCATCGGCGCGCGTAACCCCGGCAAGCCGGGCCTGGCCGAGAGCTTTCCCGGCGCCCGCATCCTCGACGGTTATGACGCTCTTCTCGCCGATCCGGAAATCGACGCGATCTATATCGCGGTGCCGCATCCCGGCCACGCGCAATGGGCGATCCGGGCGGCGGAAGCCGGAAAACATGTGCTTTGCGAAAAGCCGCTCGGGCTGACCGCCTTCGAGGCAGACGCCATGATGCATGCGGCGCGCAAGGCTGGCACCTTTCTCGGCGAAGCCTTCATGTACCGGCTGCATCCGCAGACGCTGCAGCTGGTAGGCCTGGTCAAGTCCGGCGTCATCGGCGAGATCAGGATGATCAAGTCGAGCTTCGGCTTCGCCATGCCTGATTTCATGCCGGAGCACCGGCTCTACGCCAACGACCTCGCCGGCGGCGGCATCCTCGACGTCGGCGGCTATCCCGTGTCGATGGTGCGCCTCATTGCCGGCGCTGCCGCGGGAAAGCCATTCGCCGAACCCGACAAGGTGGTGGGCGGCGCCCACCTTGGCCAGTCCGGCGTCGACGAATGGGCCTCCGCTGTCCTGCATTTCCCCGGTGGCATCGTCGCCGAGGTTTCCTGCAGTATCTCGCTGAACCAGGACAACGTCCTGCGCATCTTCGGCACCAAGGGCCGCATCGAGGTGCCGGACTTCTGGTTCGCCGGCGGCGACCGCGATGTCGGTCTCGGTCGGATCGACGTGATCGGCTCCGACGGCGCGCAAGAGACCATCAGCGTCAACGAGAAGCGCCATGTCTATTCCTTCGAGGTCGATGCCGCCGGCGAGGCGATCCGCGCCGGGCGACAGGAATTCGCTTGGCCGGGCATGGGCTGGGCCGACAGCCTCGGCACCTTGCGCGTGCTAGACAGATGGCGCGCGGCGGTGGGGCTGGAGTACGAGATCGAGAAGGCCTCCCTGCGCACCAACACCATCTCCGGCCGACCTCTGCGGCCCGGCGGCACCGCGATCGGCAAGCGCACCATTCCGGGCCTGCCGAAACCGACCTCCGTGGTGGCGCTCGGCTTCGAGGATTTCCGCACCTTCTCCTCCGGGTCTATCCTGCTCGATGCCTTTTTCGAGGCCGGCGGCAATCTGTTCGACACCGGCTACGTCTATGGCGGCGGCTACACCGAGACGCTGCTCGGCCAATGGCTGAGAAACCGTGGCGTGCGCGAGCAGTCGGTGATCATCGCCAAGGGCGCGCACTCGCCGCTCTGCTATCCCGACGTGATCGCAAAGCAGCTTGCCCAGTCGCTCGACCGTCTGCAGACCGACCATGTCGACATGTATTTCATGCATCGCGACAATCCGGACGTGCCGGTCGGCGAGTTCGTCGACGCCATGGACGCGGAGGTCAAGGCCGGGCGCATTCGCGGTCCCTTCGGCGGCTCCAACTGGACGATGCAGCGCATGGACGAGGCCATTGCCTATGCCGAGCGCACTGGCAAGCAGAAGCCCGGCGCGCTCTCCAACAATTTTTCGCTGGCCGAAATGCTGGAGCCGATCTGGGCCGGCTGCATCACCTCCTCCACCGACGACTGGAAAGCCTGGCTGACATCCAGGCAGATGCCGAATTTCGCCTGGTCGAGCCAGGGACGCGGCTTCTTCACCGACCGCGCCGGGCGCGACAGGCTGGACAGCGAGGAACTGGTGCGGGTCTGGTACTCCGAGCGCAATTTCGGCCGCCGCGACCGGGCGATCGAACTCGCCGCCAGGCTGCGCAAGAGCCCGATCCATATTGCGCTGGCCTATGTCCTCAACCAGCCTTTCCCATCGGTCCCGTTGATCGGGCCGCGCACGCTGGGCGAACTGGACGACAGCCTGCGGGCGCTGGACATCGCGCTTTCGCCGGCCGAACTCGAGTGGCTGGACGGCGGCAGCCTGCACGCGGCCTGATTAGGTCTCAAGCGGCGTCAGGTCTCGTCGTCCGACACCTTGGCGCCGCGCCTGGCCGGCGTTCGCAAGCTGGCATACATGCCGGTGGTGCGGAACTGGCTGGGCGTCGTGCCGTAGAGGCGGCGAAAGACCTTCGAAAAATAATTCGCATCCTCGAACCCGCACAGGATGGCCACTTCCTTCACCGGCAGGAAATCGGCCTTGGTCAGCAATTTCGCCGCCCGCTGCAGCCGCTGCTGCAGCACGAACTCGGCGGGCGGCAGGCCTTCGCTCTCGGCGAAGCAGCGTGAGAAATGAGCCCGGCTCAGTCCGCTGATCTGGACAAGGTCCGCCACCGGCAGGGCTTTGTCGAGATTGGCGTTGATATGATCGATGACCGGCTGCATGGCACTCTGTTTTTCGGCAAAGGCGTGCGAGCCGAACACATCGTCGTAGAGCGCCATCGCCGCCTCGTAGGCGATCGCCGAAGCAGCGCCTGGAGAAGCGGCCCCTTTGATAAGACGCAGACTGCAATCGGCAAGATGATCGATCGTCGCCGGCTGCAGCCGAAAGACCGGTCCCGACACGTCGAGGATCGACTTGTGGACGCGCAACGCCTCCTCGCCGTTCATCGAGATCCAGAAATATTCCCAGCGCTCGCCCCTGGCCAGCCAGTAGCGGTGGTTGTGCGGCACCAGCACCAGCAGCGTGTCGTTCGTCTGCAGGCGGTAATCGCGGTTTTCGTAGCGCAACCGGCCGGTACCGCCGATCGTATGCTGCAGGACGGTGAACGGTGTCTGACCGCGCTTTCGCCCGTCCCAGTCATAGGTCACGTCCTCGCGCACCTCATAGCCCGTGCTCGTCGGCATGGCATGCAGGCGCTGGCGGCCGCGCGGCAGCGAGACGGTCCGCATTGACTCTCCGTTGGCGATTAAATCCCACAGCACAAAATTACCCCTGAAAGCATAATCCTTCTCTGGCCGCGCCCGCGAATAAGCGCATAATCGCGCCTCGAAGAACGCGAATAGCCTGCGAACGAGGAGCGGGCGGGAGGAGAGAAAAGCCGGATTCCGGCTTGAATGGCATGCGCCCAAAGGCGTGTGGCCATCTTTCTTCCCTTGCTGCTCCTTGCCTAGCATTCGATTGGACCGAGGTGAAGGTGATGAGTTTCAAAATCGCTATTATCGGCGCCGGCAGCGTCGGTTTCACGAAGAAGCTGTTCACCGACATATTGTGCGTGCCGGAATTCAAGGACATCGAATTCGCGCTGACCGACATCAGCGAGCACAATCTCGCGATGATCAAGGCGATCCTCGACAGGATCGTCGAGGCGAACAATCTGCCAACGAGGGTGACCGCGACGACCGACCGCCGCAAGGCGCTCGAGGGCGCGCGCTACATCATAAGCTGCGTGCGGGTCGGCGGCCTCGAAGCTTATGCCGATGATATCCGCATTCCCTTGAGATACGGCATCGACCAATGCGTCGGCGACACGATCTGCGCCGGCGGTATTCTCTACGGTCAGCGCAACATTCCGGTGATCCTGGATTTCTGCAAGGACATCCGCGAAGTCGCCGATACCAACGCCAAATTCCTCAACTATGCCAACCCGATGGCGATGAACACCTGGGCGGCGATCGAATACGGCAAGGTCGACACGGTCGGTCTCTGCCATGGCGTCCAGCACGGAGCCGAACAGATCGCCGAGGTGCTGGGCGCGAAATCGCCGCGGGAACTCGACTATGTCTGTTCCGGCATCAACCACCAGACCTGGTTCATCGATTTGCGGCTGAACGGCCGCAAGATTGATAGGGATGAGCTAATTGCCGCCTTCGAGGCACATCCGGTCTATTCCCAGCAGGAAAAGCTGCGCATCGATGTGCTCAAGCGCTTCGGCGTCTATTCGACCGAAAGCAACGGCCATCTCTCCGAATATCTGCCTTGGTACCGCAAGCGCCCCGACGAGATCACGCGCTGGATCGACATGTCCGACTGGATCCATGGCGAGACCGGCGGCTACCTCCGCTATTCCACGGAAACCCGCAACTGGTTCGAGACCGAATATCCGCAATTCCTCGAAGCGGCGTCGAAACCGATCGACGCATCAAGGCGCTCGAATGAGCATGCGAGCCACATATTGGAGGCGCTGGAAACCAACCGCGTCTATCGTGGCCACTTCAACGTCAGGAATGACGGCGTGATCACCAATCTGCCACGGGACGCCATCATCGAGTCACCCGGTTTCGTCGATCGTTTCGGCATCAACATGGCCGCCGGCATCACGTTGCCGGAAGCCTGTGCCGCTACTTGCATGGCTTCGATCAACGTCCAGCGCATGTCGGTCCACGCGGCCATATCTGGCGACATCGATCTTCTGAAGCTTGCCGTGCTGCATGATCCGCTGGTCGGCGCGGTGTCGACGCCGGAGGAGGTCTGGCAGATGGTCGACGAAATGGTCGTCGCCCAGGCGCAATGGCTGCCGCAATATGCCCATGCGGTTCCGGCAGCCAAGGAGAGGCTGTCGAAATCCACGGTCAAGACGCGGGAATGGGCCGGTGCCGCGCGGCGAAGCGTGCGCTCGATCGAGGAACTGCGCGCCGAAAAGGCCGCGCTGAAACAGGCCGTCTGAGAACCGGGCGCGGCGGCGGATCCACGGGAGGCGGATCCACCGCAGCCTGCCGTCCAGGCCAAATACGAGCAGCAGCAAACGTCTGAATACGAGGGAGGAGACAATGAGGAACCTACGCAGCATTGGCATTGCCGCCGGACTGGCGCTGAGCGTCTCCGTTCCGGCGCTCAACGCTTTCGCTTCCGAGCCGACCGTCCCACCGGTTCCGGCGACGTTTCCGGCCGAGGGCAAGATCAAGTACGTGCCGCGCGACTCCATCCTAGAGTTCAAGGCGCTGCCCGACTATCACGAGCCCGATTGGGTCACGGAAAAATATGTCAAGGCCGGCAAGCTGCCGCCGGTGAAAGATCGGCTGCCGAAAGAGCCGCTTGTCTTCAAGACCGCCAACATGCCGGACGGCGTCGGCGTCTACGGCGATACGATGCGCCATGTCATCGGCGGCCGGCCCGAAGGCTGGAACTACGGCGCCGGCCAGACCCAAGGGTGGGGCGGCATCGACATCGGCCTTTCCGAGTGCCTGACGCGCACCGCGCCGCTGTTCCAGGTTGAGGCGAAGGACACCGAGCCGCTGCCCAATCTCGCCAAAAGCTGGGATTGGTCAGCCGATGGCCACAAGCTGACCATGCATCTCGTCGAAGGCGCCAAATGGTCGGACGGCGTGCCATTCAACGCCGACGACGTCATGTTCTACTGGGACGACGAGGTCATGGATCCCAACGTCTCGCCGCTCAATGGCGCCACCCAGGAAACCTTCGGCGTCGGCACGACGCTGAAGAAGATCGACGACTACACCGTCGAGTGGACCTTCAAGGACGCCTTCCCGAAACAGCACCTCTACGCAATGGCCTATGGCACCTTCTGCCCCGGTCCCGCGCATATCTTGAAGCCGCAGCACCCGAAATATTCGAAGAACACCTACGACCAGTTCAAGAACGCCTTCCCGCCGGAATATATGAACATGCCTGTCATGGGCGCCTGGGTGCCGGTCGAATATCGGGCCGACGACATCATCGTCATGCGCCGCAATCCCTACTATTGGAAGGTGGACGAGAAGGGCAACCAGCTGCCCTATCTCAACGAGCTGCATTACAAACTGTCGACCTGGGCCGACCGCGACGTTCAGGCGGTCGCCGGCGCCGGCGACTTCTCCAACCTCGAGCAGCCGGAAAACTTCGTCGCCTCGCTGAAGCGCGCGGCGGAGGCGAACGCGCCGGCGCGCCTTGCCTTCGGCCCGCGGCTGATCGGCTACAATCTGCGCCTGAACTTCTCCGCCAATGGCTGGGGCAACCCGGACGAGCGCGGCCAGGCGATCCGCGAACTGAACCGCAACGAGGATTTCCGCAAGGCCGTCACCATGGCGCTTGATCGCAAGGCGCTGGGCGATTCCCTCGTCAAGGGGCCGTTCACCGCCATCTATCCAGGCGGCCTTTCCTCGGGCACCAGCTTTTATGACCGCAAGTCCACCGTCTACTATCCTTTCGACCTCGAGGGTGCCAAGGCCGAACTCGCCAAGGCCGGTCTGAAGGACACAGACGGCGACGGCATCGTCAACTTTCCGGCCGCGACCGCCGGCGGCAAGAACGTCGAAATCGTGATGCTGGTCAACAACGACTACACGACCGACAAGAGCCTCGCCGAAGGCGTGGTCGCGCAGATGGAGAAGCTTGGCCTCCGGATCGTGCTCAACGGGCTTAACGGCACCCAGCGCGATGCCACGCAATATTCGGGCCGCTTCGACTGGCTGATCCGGCGCAATGAGCAGGAGCTGACCTCCGTGGTGCAGAACACCGTGCAGCTCGCTCCGGTCGGCCCCAAGACCAGCTGGGATCACCGCGCACCGGAAAGCGGCGAGGTCGACCTGATGCCTTTCGAGAAGGACCTCGTCGACATCGTCAACAAGTTCGTCTCGTCGGCGGACAACAGCCAGCGCGCCAGTCTGATGCGGGACTTCCAGAGGATCTCGACCGAGCACGTCTACAATGTCGGCCTGACGGAATATCCCGGCGCCTTGATCGTCAACAAGCGCTTCTCCAACATCCCGCAAGGCACGCCGATCTTCATGTTCAACTGGGCCGAGGATTCGATCATCCGCGAACGGGTCTTCGTCGCGGCCGACAAACAGGCGAAATACGAATTGTTCCCCGAAGAGCTTCCCGGCAAACCTGGAGACAAGGGCCCGATGTAAGTTTAAGGGCCGATGCAAGTTTACCTCCCCTGACTGAGAGCGACCCGGCCGCGTCGATGGCGCGGCCGGGACAAACCAACCCTCCGAGCGCCCCTCCAGGGAAGCGTCCGGCGAGATGAGGAAGCGGACCGTCCATGCTGCGATTCCTGCTCACGCGCATAGCGTCGGCAATCCCGGTTCTCGCTATTTTGAGCCTCGTCACTTTTGCCATCATCCAGGCGCCGCCTGGCGATTATGCCGACTACATCCGCTCGCAGCTGATCAACCAGGGCGGAGCCTCCTTCGCGGAGGCCGACGCGCAGGCCCAGGCCTATCGCGTCGAACACGGCCTCGATAAGCCGCTGCCCGTCCAGTATCTCAACTGGATCGGCGGCATCGTCACCCGCGGCGATTTCGGCTACAGCCTCTATTACAACAAGCCGGTGGCAGAGGTTGTCGGCGAGCGCCTGCCGCGCACGCTGCTGCTCGCGCTGGTCTGCCATCTGCTCGCCTCGGTGCTCGGCATCACTTTCGGCATATGGGCCGCGACCCGGCAATACACCTGGATCGATTCCACGCTGTCGGCCATCGCCTTTCTCGGCATGACGGTGCCGCGCTTCCTGATGGCGCTGATCATCGTCTATCTCCTGGTCTTCCAGTTTAACGTGTCGGAGATCGGCTCATTCTTCTCGCCGCAATATGGCGGCGCGCCATGGTCGTGGGCCAAATTCGTCGACCTGGTCAAGCATGTCTGGCCGGTGGTGGCGATCGCCACCTTCGGCGGCCTCGCCTACAATATGCGCGTCATGCGCAGCAATCTGCTCGACACGCTCAACGCGCAATATGTCGAGACGGCGAGAGCCAAGGGCCTGACCGGCAGTGCCGTCGTCATGCGCCACGCCGTGCCCAATGCCTTGCATCCGCTCGTCATGTACCAGGGCGTGGTGCTGCCATACATGCTGACGGGCGAGATCGAGACGGCGATCATCTTCGCGCTGCCGACCGTCGGCCCGGCGATCGTCGGTTCGATGGCGGTCGGCGACGTCTATGTCACAGCCACCTTCATGATGGTGCTGTCGGCGACGCTGATCGTCGGCAACATCATCGCCGACATGCTGCTCGTCCTGCTCGATCCGCGCGTGCGCCAGTTCGGGGAGGGCTAGATGCTGGCGCGAGAGCCTTCACCACCGCCACTGCCGGCCGAGCGAGCCACAGTAGCGCCCGCACGCGGCAATGAGAGCTACATGGCGCTTGTCTGGCGCCGGCTGAAGCGCTCCTGGACCGGGATGGCTGGGCTTTGGCTGGTCGTGCTGCTGCTGGTGATGGCCGTGTTCGCCGAATTCCTGGCCCCGATGGATCCGAAGGCGACCGATGTCGGCTTCGCCCCGCCGCAGCTGCCGTCCTTCCACGACAAGGATGGTAATTTCGTCGCGCGGCCTAGGGTCTATGCGCTGGCCGATTCGGCCGATCTCGATCCGGTCACCTTCCAGCCCATCGTCGGCCCCGACTACGACCACCCGAGGCTGCTTGGCTTCTTCGTCGAGGGCGCGCCCTACAAGCTCTTCGGGCTGATCCCGGCGAACCGGCACTTGTTCGCCTCGACGGACGGCCAGCCGGTGCATTTCCTCGGCACCGACAAATTCGGCCGGGACGTGCTGTCGCGCGCCATCCATGGTTCGCGCGTCTCGCTGATGATCGCGCTGACGGTGGTCTTCATCATCACGGTCATCGGTACCACTGTCGGCATGGTGTCGGGCTATTTCGGCGGCCGGTTCGACGTCTGGATGCAGCGCTTCGTCGAACTGGTGCTCGCCTTCCCACAACTGCCGCTCTATCTGGCGCTGACGACGCTGATCCCTGTCACCGCGCCGACCAATGTGTTCCTCGGCTTTGTCATCATCGTCATGTCGGCGTTGGGCTGGGCGCAGATGTCGCGCGAGGTGCGCGGCAAGACACTGGCGCTGGCGCGCATCGAATATGTGCGCGCCGCCATGGCGGTCGGCTCCACCGACCGGCGCATCATCCTGCAGCACATCTTCCCCAATGTGATGAGCCACGTGATCGTCGCCGTGACGCTGGCCATCCCGACGGTTGTGCTGCTCGAATCCTTCCTCGGTTTCCTCGGTTTTGCCGTCAAGCCGCCCCTGATCTCCTGGGGGCTGATGCTTCAGGACACCGCGACCTATTCCGTCATCGGTACCTATCCCTGGATCCTGTCGCCGGTCGGTTTCGTGCTGGTCACCGTCTTCGCCTTCAACGCGCTCGGCGACGGCCTGCGCGATGCCGTCGATCCGTATTGAGGGGACAGGAATGACCGTCGTACTCGCCGAGCCCTTCGCACCAGCCTTTCGCCTCGATCATGATGGGCGCCAGGGAGAGCCCGTCATCGACGCCCGCAACATCGAGGTCGCCTTCAAGGTCGAGCACGGTACCGTCGAGGCGGTCAAGGACATCTCGTTCCAGCTCTATCGCGGCGAGACGATCGCGATCGTCGGCGAATCCGGTTCCGGCAAATCGGTGACGGCGCGCACCGTCATGGGCCTGCTGTCGCGCCGCGCAACGGTGTCACCGAAATCGAGCGTCTGTTATGACGGACAGGACATTCTGAAATTCCCCGAGAGCGCCCGGCGCAAGCTGCGCGGCAACCGCATCTCGATGATCTTCCAGGAGCCGATGAGCTCGCTCAACCCGATTTACACGGTCGGCAGCCAGATCGTCGAAGCGATCCGGGTGCATCGCAAGGTGAGCCGCAAACAAGCCTGGGCGCGCGCTCTCGAACTGCTGCGGCATGTGCAGATTCCCGAGCCCGAGGCGCGGCTCAAGCAATATCCGCACCAGCTCTCGGGTGGGCAACGGCAGCGCGTGATGATCGCCATGGCGCTCGCCAACGATCCCGACGTGCTGATCGCCGATGAGCCGACGACCGCGCTCGACGTCACGGTCCAGGCGCAGATCCTCAACCTGATCCGCAATCTGCAGAAAGAGCTGCGGATGGCGGTGATCCTGATCACCCACGACCTCACCGTGGTGCGCAAGTTTTCCGACTACGTCTATGTGATGCAGCATGGCGAAATGTGCGAGCACAACGTCACTGAACGCTTGTTCGCCGATCCGCGGCATCCCTACACCAGGCGATTGCTTGCTTCCGAACCAAGAGGACGGCCGCAACCGTTGCCCGCGGGCTCTGGCACCATCCTCGAAGCGAATGGCGTGCGCGTCTGCTTCATGCTGCGCCACGGCACGTTCTTGAAGCCGGACTGGCGTGAACTGGTCGCGGTCGACGACCTCGACCTCAAGCTTTGCCGCCATGAGACGCTTGGGCTGGTCGGCGAATCCGGCTCCGGCAAGACCACGTTCGGCCAGGCGCTGCTCCGGCTGACCGAAGCGAAACGCGGTGAGATACGCTTCGATGGCCAGCCGATCCATGGCCTGTCGCGAACGCAGATGCGGCCGCTGCGGTCGCGCATGCAGATCGTCTTCCAGGACCCGTTCTCCTCGCTTAACCCACGCATGACGATCGGCCAGATCATCGAGGAAGGGCTGGTCGTCAACGGCATCGGCGCAACGCGCCGCGAGCGGGTCGAACGGGTGCGCGAGGCGTTGGTCAGCGCGGGCATGCCGGGCGATATCCTGTCGCGGTTTCCGCATGAATTTTCCGGCGGCCAGCGGCAGCGCATCGCCATCGCCCGGGCCATCGCGCTCGAACCCGAATTCATCCTGCTCGACGAGCCGACGTCGGCGCTGGATCTCTCCGTCCAGGCGCAGATCATCGACCTGCTGCGCAAGCTGCAGGACGAGCGTGGCTTGAGCTATCTCTTCATCTCGCACGACCTGAAGGTGGTGCGGGCGCTCTGCCACCGCGTCATCGTCATGCAGCACGGCAAGATCGTCGAGCAGGGACCTGTCGACCAGGTCCTCACCCATCCCAAGACCGCCTACACCGAACGGCTCGTCAGGGCCGCTTTCGACGTGGCCTGAACATATGCCGGAGGTTAACGTGGCAAGACATCCCAGGATCACTTTCATCGGCGCCGGCTCGACGGTGTTCATGAAGAACATCGTCGGCGACGTGCTGCAGCGCCCGGCGCTTTCGGGCGCCACGATCGCGCTGATGGACATCAATCCGCAGCGGCTGGAAGAAAGCGCCGTCGTCGTCAACAAACTGATCGCCACACTCGGCGTCAAGGCGATGGCCGAGACCTACACGGACCAGCGCAAGGCGCTGGCGGACGCCGATTTCGTCGTCGTCGCCTTCCAGATCGGCGGCTATGAGCCCTGCACCGTCACGGATTTCGAGGTGCCGAAGACATATGGCCTGCGCCAGACCATCGCCGATACGCTCGGCGTCGGCGGCATCATGCGCGGCCTCAGGACCGTGCCGCATCTGTGGAAGATCTGCGAGGACATGCTTGCCGTCTGCCCGCGGGCCATCATGTTGCAATATGTCAACCCGATGGCGATCAACACCTGGGCGATCTCGGAGAAATATCCCGAGATCAGGCAGGTCGGGCTGTGCCACTCGGTGCAAGGTACGGCGATGGAACTGGCACACGATCTCGACCTTCCCTATGACGAGATCCGCTACCGCTCGGCCGGCATCAACCACATGGCTTTCTACCTGCAGTTCGAGCATCGCCAGCCGGATGGATCCTATCGCGACCTCTATCCCGATCTCGTGCGTGCCTATCGCGAAGGCCGCGCGCCCAAACCCGGCTGGAATCCGCGCTGTCCGAACAAGGTGCGCTATGAGATGCTGACGCGGCTGGGCTATTTCGTCACCGAGAGCTCGGAGCATTTCGCCGAATACACGCCCTATTTCATCAAGGACGGCCGTCCCGATTTGATCGAGAAATACGGCATTCCGCTCGATGAATACCCCAAGCGCTGCGTCGAGCAGATCGAGCGTTGGAAGGACCAGGCGCAGGCCTACCGCTCGGCCCAGCGCATCGAGGTCGAAGAGTCGAAGGAATATGCCTCCTCGATCATGAATTCGGTCTGGACCGGCGAACCGTCGGTCATCTACGGCAATGTGCGCAACAATGGCTGCATCACCTCGCTGCCGCGTGATTGCGCCGCCGAAGTGCCGTGCCTGGTCGATGCGTCCGGCATCCAGCCGACCTATATAGGCGACCTGCCGCCGCAATTGACGGCGCTGATCCGCACCAACATCAACGTACAGGAACTGACGGTGCGGGCGCTGATGAGCGAAAACCGCGACCACATCTATCACGCGGCGATGATGGATCCGCACACCGCGGCCGAACTCGATCTCGACCAGATCTGGTCACTGGTCGATGATCTCCTGGCCGCACATGGCGACTGGCTGCCGGCCTGGGCGCGCGTCAAACGCAAGAACGAAGCCGCCTGACCGGCGCTCGTCTACTTCGGCTCGTCGGCGTCCGGTTCTTCCTCGTCGTCGCGGGCCGAGATGACATAGGCACCCTTCAGCCAGCGGTTGAGGTCGATGTCCTTGCAGCGCGTCGAGCAGAATGGATAGGTCTCGCGCGCCGATGGCTTGCCGCATTCCGGGCACGGCCGCTTGGGCCGCAGGGGCGTGACCTTGTCGTCGAGGCTCATGGTCGCGCGGACAACCAGTTTTGATGCGTCTTGAAACCTTCGCCCGACAGCAGCGCCACCGTCTCGTAGAGCGGCAGGCCGACAATGTTGGTGTAGGAGCCGACGAGCTTGACGACGAAGGCGCCGGCCAATCCTTGCACGGCATAGCCGCCGGCCTTTCCGCGCCATTCGCCGGACGCGACATAGGCGTCGATCTCCTCGCGCGGCAGCCGCTTGAAACGCACCCGCGTCTCGACCAGTCGCTGGCGCAGTTTGCCGCCCGGCGTGATCAGGCAGATGCCGGAATAGACCCGGTGCGAACGTCCGGACAACAGCCCGAGGCAGTTGGCCGCGTCATCCAGCGTCTCGGCCTTGGGCAGGATGCGCCGCCCGACGGCGACCACCGTGTCGGCCGCCAGCACGAAGCTCGGCGCATGGTCCGTCTCGGACTTCAGCGACGCGAACGCCTTCTCGGCCTTTTCCTTGGACAGCCGTTTGGCCAGCGAGCGCGGATGCTCGGCACGCAGCGGCGTTTCGTCGATATCGGCTGGCAGGATGCGGTCCGGCTCGATGCCGGCCTGCTGCAGGAGTTCGATGCGGCGCGGCGAACCCGAGGCAAGCACCAGCTTTTGCAAAATGCTCATCGCTTTACCGGCCGGGTCTTGATCTTACTTGAAGCGGTAGGTGATGCGGCCCTTGGTCAGGTCGTATGGCGTCATCTCGACCAGAACCTTGTCGCCGGTCAGCACGCGGATGCGGTTCTTGCGCATGCGGCCGGCGGTATGGGCGATGATCTCGTGTTCGTTTTCGAGCTTCACCCTGAACATCGCGTTGGGCAACAATTCCGTGACGATACCCGGAAACTCGAGGACTTCTTCCTTCGGCATTCGATACCTTTGCTTGGATGGCAGTTCCAGCGCCCCGGCTGGAATTTCGGCGGAACCTATATGATAATCTGTCGCTTGTGAACACGCTTAATCGCCAGGCCTCGGAACGGTGAACCGGCTGTAGATCCGGGCTTTCAGCCGCTCGCGCACGTCGCGATAGCTGGCCATGATGTGTTCGCGCGTGCCGCCGGCATCGGTCGGATCCGGCGTCGGCCAGTATTCCACCTCGACGGCAAGCGAGCGCGTGAGTTCGAGCGCGGCATGGTGGGCCTCCGGCGCCAGTGTCACGATCAGGTCGAAATAGTCGTCCTCGAGATCGTTCAGCGTCCTTGGATGACGCTCACCCAACGACAGCCCGTCCTCGGCAAGCACGGCATCGACGAACGGGTCGCGCTCGCCGGCGCGCACGCCGGCCGAGGCGACGAAGACGGTGGCGGGCAGCATGCGGCGCGCCAGCTGCTCGGCCATCGGCGAGCGGACGGCATTCATGCCGCACAGGAACAGAACCGAGCGGGGCAGGGCGCCGGGGGCCAGGATCAGCCCCGCCAGTGCAGCACGCAGACCAGCGTGAACAGCCGTCGCGCCGTGTCGAAGTCGATGTCGATCTTGCCGGAGAGCCGATCCATCAGCGTCTGCGAGCCCTCATTGTGCAGGCCACGGCGGCCCATGTCGATCGCCTCGATATGGCTCGGCGTCGAGGAGCGGATGGCGTCGTAATAGCTCTCGCAGATCATGTAGTAATCCTTGACGATGCGCCTGAGCGGCGTCAGCGACAGGATGTGGGTGACGACGGCGGTGCCGTCCTCGCGCGCCACGGCAAAGACCAGGCGGGACTCGGCCAGCGACAGCTTCAGCCGGTAGGGACCCGCACCGCTGTCGTTGACAGGCTGAAAACTATTCTCCTCGATCAGGTCGAAGATCGCCACCGCCCGCTCATGCTCGACATCGGGCGTCGAACGGCCGATCGACTCATCGAGTTCGACATCGATCAGTTTTGCGCGGGTTTGACCGGAGCCCGTCATACCCGCCTACATGTTCAGCCGTATGGCGACAGAGCGGCCATGCGCGTCAAGCCCTTCCGCCTGCGCGAGTGCGATCGCCGCGGGTGCCAGCACGCGCAACTGCTCCGGTCCGAGTTTGAGGACCGAGGTGCGCTTGACAAAGTCGAGCACGGACAGGCCCGACGAGAAGCGCGCCGAGCGCGCCGTCGGCAGCACGTGATTGGAGCCGCCGACATAGTCGCCAATGACCTCGGGCGTGTGGCGACCGAGAAAAACCGCGCCCGCGTTGCGCATCTTCGCCAGGAAGCCTTCGGCATCCTCGATGGCCAGCTCGACATGTTCGGCGGCGATGCGGTCGACCAGCGGCAGCGCGGCCTCGACCGTCGGAACCACGATGACGGCGCCGAAATCGCGCCAGCTCTGGGCCGCCGTTTCCGCGCGCGGCAGGCTCCGCAGCTGGCGTTCGACCGCCCGTTCGACCGCCTTGCCGAATGCCGGGTCGTCGGTGATCAGGATCGACTGCGCCGACACGTCATGTTCGGCCTGGGCGAGCAGATCGGCGGCGATCCAGTCCGGATCGTTGTCGCCGTCCGCCACGACGAGCACTTCGGAAGGGCCGGCGATCATGTCGATGCCGACCGTGCCGAACACCTGCCGCTTGGCTGCGGCGACATAGGCATTGCCTGGACCGACGATCTTGGCGACGGGCTTTATCGTCTGCGTACCATAGGCGAGTGCCGCGATCGCCTGCGCGCCGCCGACGCGGTAGATTTCGGAGACGCCCGATATATCCGCCGCCACCAGCACCAGCGGGTTGACGACGCCGTGCGGTGCCGGCACGACCATGACGATGCGCTCGACGCCGGCTACCTTGGCTGGCACGGCGTTCATCAGCACCGAGCTCGGATAGCTTGCCGTGCCGCCCGGCACATAGAGCCCGACCGCCTCGACCGCCGTCCAGCGCGAGCCGAGCTCGACGCCGGCGGGATCCGTGTAGCGTTCGTCCTGAGGCTTTTGCCGCTGGTGATGGGACCGGATGCGGTCGCGTGCGAATTTCAGCGCCTCGACCGTGGCCGGATCGGCCTCGGCATAGGCGCCGGCGATGTCTTCCGCCGAGACGGCAATGCCGAGCTTGGCGAGATCGCCTCCGCCGAATTTCCGCGTGTAGTCGATCAGTGCCGCATCGCCCTCGGCACGCACGCGCGCGATGATGTCTCGCACCACGGCGTCGACGTCGGCCGACACCTCGCGCTTGGTCGTGAGAAACGCGGCGAAACGCTGCTCGAAATCGGTGTCGGACTGGGCAAGCGTGATGGCCATCGTATGCTCAAGCCCTGTGGATGGGGCGCGACGTGGCTTCCCACGCGCCGCCAATATCGGCAAGGCGGGCCTCGATGCATTCGACATCGAGCATGATCGTGCCGCCGCCCGAAAAGATCAGTTCGACGATGCCCGCGGGCTTGCTGATCTCGATAAAGCTGATCGCCAGCAAGGAGAGAATTTCGGCGGGCTTGTCGCGGGCGATACCGTTGGTCTTGGCGCCCAGCACCCGGTCGAAATGCAGCACGGCCTGCCGTCGTTCATTGTGCTGGCGAAACAGGCCGGATTTGGCCTCCCACACGAAACGGTTCATGGTCAGGACGAAGCGTTTGGCCTTGGGCAGGAATTCGAGGTCCGAGACCTTCATCACGGCGTCCTGGAGATGGGCCGAGACGATGCTCAGATCCTGGTCGTCGAGCGCGATAAGCTTGAGGGCGGTCATCCGGATTTTCGACCTACAGGTTGGTTTCAGCCTCTGTTAGGCGGTCTTTCCGGCCGGTGCAACCACCCCACGACGTCCGCCCGAGGCATTGCCTCGGGTTTGCGCTGCGGGCAGACGGGCGGCAGCACTATGAGCCGCCCTTTGCCAGAAGCTGCTGCTGTCCGACCGTCAGGCGGAAATACGTTCGATCACCGCGCCGCAGTTGGACAGCTTTTCCTCCAGCCGCTCGAAACCGCGGTCGAGATGATAGACACGGTTGACCGTGGTTTCGCCTTCGGCCGCCAGCCCGGCGATGACCAGCGAGACGGAAGCGCGAAGGTCGGTCGCCATGACTGGCGCGCCCTTCAGCTTCGCCACGCCGTCGACGATCGCCGTCTGCCCCGAGAGCGTGATGTGGGCGCCGAGCCGAGCCAGTTCCTGGACGTGCATGAAGCGGTTTTCGAAGATCGTCTCGGTGATGCGCGATTTGCCCTTGGCCATGGTCATCAGGCCCATGAACTGCGCCTGCAGATCGGTCGGGAAGGCCGGGAAGGGGGCCGTCGTCACGTCGACGGGTGAAATGCCGGCGCCATTGCGCTTCACGCGGATGCCGGAATTGGTCTGGGTGATCTCCGCACCCGTCTGGGAAATCACGTCGAGCGCCGTCTGCAGCAGCTCCGGCCGTGCGCCTTCCAGCACGACGTCGCCGCCGGTCATCGCCACCGCCATGGCATAGGTGCCGGTCTCGATGCGGTCGGGGATGACACGCACGCGCGCGCCCGAGAGGGCTTCGACGCCGTCGATGGTGATGGTCGGGGTGCCGGCGCCGGAAATCCTGGCGCCCATCGCGTTCAGGCATTCGGCGAGATTGACGATCTCCGGCTCGCAGGCGGCGTTTTCAAGCACCGTCTCGCCCTTGGCCAGCGACGCCGCCATCATCAGCACATGGGTGGCGCCGACCGAGACTTTCGGGAAGACATAGCGGTTGCCGACAAGGCGGCCGTTCCGGGTCTTGGCGATGACGTAGCCGGTATCGACATCGATGTCGGCGCCCAGCGCCTGCAGGCCTTCGAGGAACAGATCAACCGGGCGCGTGCCGATGGCGCAGCCGCCGGGCAGCGACACCTTGGCCTCGCCCATGCGGGCCAGCAGCGGGCCGATCACCCAGAACGAGGCGCGCATTTTCGACACCAGTTCGTAAGGCGCCGTCGTGTCGACGATGTTGCGGGCGGAGAAGTTGATGGTGCGCGAATAGCCCTCATTCTGCTTCTCACGGCGGCCATTGACCGAATAGTCGACGCCATGATTGCCGAGGATGCGGATCAACTGCTCGACATCGGCCAGATGCGGCACGTTTTCTAGTGTCAGCGTGTCGTCGGTCAGAAGCGAGGCGATCATCAGCGGCAGGGCGGCGTTTTTCGCGCCCGAGATCGGAATGCTTCCGGCAAGCTTGTTGCCGCCGACAATTCTGATGCGATCCATTGGAGACTGTCCCTCTCGGCCAGAAAAGGGCCGGTTCAATCGTTTGAGTATCGGCCCGTCTAGACCATTGACCAATTTGGTTCAAGAAATAGGATTTCGCCCACCCCGGCCTGAGAGTGGCCGATTTGAGTTAATCTTTCTTCATTTCCTTGGCCGCGCCGAGCCCGTCGGGCCGCTGGTCGGCCTCGCCTGTCCGGCGCGAGCGCGACTGCGCCTTGCGCTTCTGCAGGTTGGCCCGCAACTGCTCGGCGAGCCGGTTCTTGCGGGTTGTTCCGCTGTTCTTCGGTGGATTTGTCTTGTCGTTCATTGTCCCGCCACGGCTGGCGCCCGGCCAACCCGCTTTCAGGGATAGCCAACATTGTGGCGCCGCCATGTCAATAAAAGCTATCCGGCAAAGCCATTCACAGAAGCGTTGTTCTTGGCCTTGCGCTTGCCGGTTCGATATGGCAGAAGCCCCGCCATCAGCGGCTGCGGTAGCTCAGTGGTAGAGCACTCCCTTGGTAAGGGAGAGGTCGAGAGTTCAATCCTCTCTCGCAGCACCAGCCTATCCCATTGAAATCACTGAAGCGCTTGACATGAAAGGCTCTCTGTCCATTCTGATGTTACAAATCATGTAACAAAATGGATAGTGGCGGTGGCGGGGAAAGTTCGAAATCTTCTAGATCGAGACGGGCGCTATTTCGCCAGGCTAGTGATCCCGAAGGACCTTCGGCCCTTTATGGACGGCAAGGTGGAGCGGCGAAAGGCGCTTGGGCCCGATTATAAGACAGCTCTAAAGAAACTTCCTGGCGCGCTTGCGGATATTCATCACGAGATTGCGCTAGCAGAACGCCGGGCGACCGCTGCAGGCGAAAGATCGGTCACTATTGACCGCTATCCACTCACAGCTGACCAGATCGCTTTGCGCAACTACCAAACCCGTCTCGCACAAGACGAAGCACTTCGGAATTCGGGCTCGCAATGGGCGTCGGTCTCCATCGACGATCTACTCGTCACTAGATTGCGGCAAGGCATTGCGGGCCAGCTATCTGATCATGATTTGGCTGAGTTGGTCGAGCACCGCATCGAGCGCTTCCGGCAAATAGGCAACACGACGGCCGCATTCGGATCCGACGAATGGCGATCTCTGGCCCGTTATATCTGCGTTTCGGAATACGAAGCCCTGGCGCGTGTTGCCGAGCGCGATGAAGGCGACTTCAATGGCGCACCCTCTCACCCGATGCTGGCGAGCGCACAGCCCGAACCTGATCCGCTGCCGCCCGTCTCCCTCAAGAGTCTCTTTGCTGACTACATTGTGGCAAAGAAGCTGGTCGGCAAGGCAAGGGGAACCGAGAAGCGCTGGCGACCGGTTTTCACTGATTTGGCGAAGTTCGTTCGCCACGATGATGCTCGCCGATTGACGAAGAAGAATTTGACGGACTGGCGAGACGAGCTGCTGAAGAGCCTGTCGCCTAAAACGGTTGCCGACGTTTACCTGGCAGCTGTGCGCTCGGTTCTAACTTGGGCAGTTGAGAACGATCGATTGGACTCGAACGCCGCGGAGAAAGTTCGGCAGGAAGTTCCGAAGGGTGCTCGCAATCGTGAAAAAGGCTTTACCAACGTGGAGGCCGTAGCGATCCTAGTCGCTGCCCGGGATCACGTTCCCGCTGTCACCGACAACGCGGCCACGATGGAGCTCCCACAAACGACAGCCGCCAAACGTTGGGCCCCCGCCTTGTGTGCATTCAGCGGGGCGCGAGTCGCCGAAATCACGCAGCTTCGAAAAGAGGACTTCCGCGAGGAAGGCGGAGCGCACGTGATGCGTATTAGGCCCGAAGCTGGCACTGTGAAGGCGGGCGGGTATCGGGACGTGCCGCTGCACTCACAACTGATCGAGATGGGCTTCCTCGACTTCCTCCAGGCGGCGTCGGCAGGGCCGCTATTCTATCGCAGTGGCAAGGATCGGGATCCGATCAAGGCCGCGCGAGCGACGGCGGGCAGGATCAGCGAATGGCTCCAGGCGGCAGGATTAATCCCGGAAGGTGTCCAACCAAACCATGCTTGGCGCCACCGCTTCAAAACGGTGGGTGAGGAAGAGGGGATTTCCAAGCGAGCCCTTGATGCAATTCAGGGGCACGCTTCGACAACCGCTGGCGATAACTACGGTGACGTTACCTTGAAGGCCAGGAAAGCCGCCATCGATCGATTTCCCTCCTACGACCTAAGCGCAAATCGACAAGCGCAATGAGAGGCATGATAGAAAGGTGCACCGAGGCGCCGTATTGGCGATGGTCTTAGCCATTGGCTGTAAAGGCTTCGAGATAGGGTTGCACGACTTTCCAGGCGCCGGCGTCCTCGGCGTAGGAGGCGATCTCGAAAGGACGCGCCTTGCCGCTACGTAGCGCCTCTCTCAGGCCCTCAATCCCAAGATTGAGGCCGGTGCTTTGCTGGAAGCGTCTTCCTTCAGATCGGCGGTAGCGGAAGAGATCGACAACCGTTTTGGCGGGGCTGTAGATGCGAACCGTGACGCCCTCGATGGCATGCTCCTCGATTCCAGTATCCAGTGTCTTGGGTCCGAAGCGGACGAACTGGATTGGCGGGCTCTCGATCTTCGGACGTCGGTCCGTCGATCCGATGGCCATCCAGATGCGTGATGGGATGGTGTCGGTCAACTCGTGGAAGGCAAGGGCGGAAACCAGGCAAATGATGCCTCGGGGGGCGCGCTTGGCCGCTTCCGCCAGCGAGTGGTTGGCATCGAGCTCGGCATCGGGAAGTTGATATAGGCCGCGGCCGAGCTGAAGGACCTCACCTCGCTTCTCCATCCGGGCTATCGTGGCGGAGGTGATCCCGGCCGCGATGAATTCGGATAAACGTGCGATACCCCGCTCGCGAAGGAGTGAGATTGCGCGTTCCTGGTGTGTCTGGTCGCCTGCCGACATGCACATCAATTGATGCAAAACGTTGTATATGTCAACAGAGTATCTAGCGTTTTGTATCGGCCCGGATCGTGCCCAAAAATCCCCTGCGCTGATCCCACAAAGTCCCCAACAGGCCGTCGCTATAATGAAATTAGCAGCGCATCGAAGCTGTGATTTCAGAGGAAGACGACGATGAACAACCGTCCGAGGAAGCCCTACGCGGGCACCAGGCTCGCGAAATATCTTGAGAAGCGTATCCTGGAACTGAGACCAAAGAAGACCCAGATCGCGATCGCCGGCGAGGCGGGGTTCGTCAATCCGAACATGCTCGCGATGATCAAGGTCGGCACGGCCAAGCTGCCGCTCGACAGGGTGTCGGCCCTGGCCACCGCCCTCGAGTGCGATCCGGTGATGCTTTTCCAACTGGCGATCGAGCAGCTCGGCGGCGACACCACCGATCTTGCCGTCAGGCAGATATTCGGGACGCTGGTCACCGAGAACGAAGTGGCCTGGCTCGAGGAAATTCGCCGGGCGTCCGACCACACCAATCCGAGCCTCACCTCGAAGGCACGATCTGCCATTCGCGGAATCTTCGGCAAATGAGCGGCGAGCAGGACTTCTCTGTCGAAGGGCGGCCCCAGGCGGCCGATTTCCGTGATAAGGCGATCACCCCTAATGAACGCTTCTGGCTCGAGGTGATCAGGCTCGCGTCTTGCGATTCGGATCCGGCTCCCACACTCGAAAAGGTGCAGAAGCTGAGACGGATTTTCAGTCCTAGCTCAAACCTCGGCCCGTAAACGTTCCTTTTCGATCAGCTCGCCGCCGGTGCTTCCGCTGATCTGGTCAACGAATTTGTGGTTCATTGATGTCTGACGACGACCAGCCTAAACCGAACTTCTTCAACACTTTTTCCTTCGACGAGGTGATAGGGCACATTCGCATCCACCATCCAGGCTGTCCAAAGAAGACTTGCCTGACGATAGCAGCACGGGTGAGTGCCAAGGATTGGAAAGGCCTGAAGCTAGGCGCCGCCGTCGGTATCGAATTGCAGAAATATATCCGGCATTCCTTGACCGACTACGACGAGCTGCTTCGATCCAGAATTATGACGCGTGACGAGGCGCGGGCTTTCATCGCGCCGCACGTCGAGGAAGTCCTTCGCTCGTGGCGCAAATCTGGCGTCAAACTTCGTCTGGTGCGCAGGATTGATGATAGCTGACCTGGCTCAGATGACGCCTAAGGCTACGAAAGCCTGCCGGGCCTCGGCCTTTATAGCAAACGTCCTGCTGTCTTCCTGCCAGTCGGCAAGTAGGCCAGTGTAGAAACGCGCCTCTTTGCCGTCTGGAGTTCTCCTGCCCGGAGCGGCCGGAGCGGGTCCTAGATCAGCCTCGCGCTTGCGACAAAGTTGCCCAAAATGCAGTTGCCAGGCTCCATTGCCTTTAGCTCCGATTGCTGCCGTTAACCCAGCCGCTGTGGTATCGCGGTTGGAAGCCAACACTTGAACGAGTTTCTCTTCGAATGACGACAGCGGACAGCGTTTGAACGCCGCGACAATTCGGTCCTTGAGCTCCAAGTCAAGGCCGCTAGTTGGGGGCGCCAGATGCACCTCCCATTCTTCGCGCTCGCTTGCTAGCCAGTCAATCGGCGGAAGGCCTCGAGGATATGTCTGGTCAAACGGAACTTTCTGGCTAGCGGGATCCATCGTGATAAGCGTGAACCAGCTACCGAGACGGCCATATCTGGCTACTTTGGCCGTCCATGGGTCAGGGTTTGTGAACCGCCGGTGGAGTGTTGCGTGACATGAAGCGCAACACGGCAGAACTTCCAGCGGCTTTCGATAGTCCTCCAAATGGTTGAAGATTCGAACCGACACGCCAACAGCTTTTTCATTTGCACCACAAATGCAGCATTGCGTTGGGCGTTGGAGAGCGCCTGACCGGATCGCATTCCGCAGCAGCTGTCCTACGGCACCGCGTTCCTGGGGCGAGAATCCATTGTAGTGGAGCAAGCGTCCCTCCTTCCCAGCTTGGTCAAGCCAAGAGCGATTCACATCTGTCGCTCAAGTGATGCACAACGGTCATTTATACTCCCAAGCGCCCATTGCGTTGGGTGCGGGTGAGTTAATGCCATCGCGTCTCATCATCGCCGCCATGGCGTCGTCGATTGTGCGACCGGATATAGGTTCGCCTTCCTCCCGCAGCATATGCTGGAGATGTGCCGCATCGTCCGTGGAATCACCCATTGGCCAAAGCGCGGAACTAGCAAGCTTGCGTTTCTTTTGCATGAGGCTCTGAAGCAGCAAATCGAAAGAGTGCTCGCGATATTCAGGATGGACTGCCATGGGAACGTGGACTGTTACTGGTCTGGTCTGACCAAGGCGGTGGACACGGTCGTTGCACTGTTCCTCAACTGCCGGATTCCACCAGCGAGACAGGTGAATCACATGGGTGGCGGCCGTTAGGGTAAGACCGGTTCCCGCTGCTTTTGGACCAAGAACCAGCAGATCGAATCCGCCATCGTTGGTGAGATGCTGCTGGAAGCGGTTTACGACCGCCTGACGCTTCTGGATGGGCGTGTCGCCATTGATGAGTTCAACCCGCGCCAATCCGAACTCGGCACGCACCAGTTCCATGAAACGGAACTGCATCTGCCGGCTCTCAATGAACACCAGAGCTCGCTCACGCGCCGACTTGATGCGCCGCAATATGTCGAAAGTTGCTGCCAGTCGTCCTGACGCGTCGATGAATTCCTGCGCGCCCTCTTGTGCGTTAATTGCCGGATGCACCGAAACGGAACGAATATGGTGCAGCATCTTCAACGCAGCGCCGGGCCCACCGCTTGCAAGCTTCACACGAGCCTCCTCATATCGATCCGCCTGGAGTGGTGGCATTGCTCGCGGATGCATGAAACGTGACTTTGTAGGAAGGTCGCGGGCGACGGTTTCCTTCAGGCGCCGAAAGGCTAGTGGGGGCAAACCGTTCTGCGTCTTGAACACGCGAGAGTGGAGCTCCGACATGTTGTCTTCGTCCGGGGTTCCATACCGATCGCGGAACTCCCGTAACGACCCCAGCGCGCCAGGGGTCAACTGATCCATAATCGCCCAAAGATCGACGGTCGAATTCTCGATCGGCGTTCCCGTTAGACCAATACGAAAGTCGGCGTTAATTGCCCTGGCTGCGTTCGCCGCCAGGGTGCCCGGATTCTTGATATTCTGAATCTCGTCGAAAACGGCAACCGCGAACGGGATTTTGCCAAGCGAATGCTGATAGTTGGTTAGCGTCGTATAGGTGGTTAGGATCCAGGTAAGGTGCCCCGCTCCAGTATTGATCGCACCATGGATATCAGAGAAGTCCAACCTGGATTCGCCGTCCAGAGTATCGCGCCCGTTCGCCCCCGCAAGTTTCCTGGCTCCCGTCGCGGATCCATAGAGCCGTATGAGATGTCCAAGGCCCGGCGATTCGACGTGTTGACTAACCTCCAATTCCCAGTTCTCAAGCAACGACGTCGGAGCAACAATCAGCATTGGGCCGCGGCCTGCCGTCCCGTCACGCTTCATATGCTCGTTTAACCACGTCAGGAATGCGATTGTCTGCAGTGTCTTGCCCAGGCCTTGTTCATCGGCATTCAGGATGCCCGGCAGTCCCGCCTTCCAGGATTCAATCTGCAAGCCTAAGCTCTCGACCTGGTGATCTTTCAGCCTAGTCTTGATCGCATAGGGCACCCCGTCTCCGAGATTTGAATGCCGAGGCCCCCGGATTGGGCGCCAAGACACATCATCGAAGTTGACCTCGGTCTTCAGTATTATGGGGCCGTTTCGGCCTACATCATCGTGATTAGGTTCCTCGTCTGCAGGCCTCCGCGACTGGAGACGACCCTCAAGGACATGAAGCGTCTGGCCGTTCGCGGGAAGTTCAATGCCTTCGAACGATAGAGTTGCAGCCCCTCTTTCGATAGCCGTTTGCAAGCGATCACGCAGTTCCTCGAGCTCGGGTGTCCGGAGTTTATCCAGGCGCTTGAGCACCTCATCGGTGAAGACTTCGGGTAGCCAGGTCGTGCCACTTGAAGCAACTTCCCCTATCGGGTTTCCCGAGTAGGTTTCTATGCCTGTTACGCGGTCGGAGAATCGGGAATACTCCTCGGTCTCGATGAAAAGTGGTCCTGCCGCGGCCTCAACAGCTTCTTCCTGCGCCGCTGACGACAATTCCTGAAAACCGCTTTGCCTTCGTAGTTGCGCCTCAACCGCCTCGGTAATTCGTGCACGAGGATTACGCACGAACGCCCTGCGCTCCTCGGGAGCCGCGCGCTGCATGTCTGCCATGACTTTAAGCGCGGCCCCCGCGCTGCGATCTACGACCAGGAACTTACCTGGCGCGAGTCGAAAGGCATTGAGCGCTCCGCGCTCACGCAATCGTCGCTGAAATTGGGCGAGGTCGGGACCTGCGAGCTCGGCCATGGCCTCACTTGTGACCTCGTCAGGATCGAGCCTTTCATTGGCAAAGGGCAACACTTCGAAGTCGTCACCATCGTGCGTCGGACTGATTGAGAATCCATCGGCGAGCGATACTTCGAGTCCGGAAAGGAAGTCCGTCATCGAAAGCCGAGCCATGGCACTATCCGCTGACATATCTACACCTGGCTCAAGCGCCTTGCGAAAGCGCGCTAAAGCCTCCCAGTGCTCAGCGTCGTCCTTGGATTTACGAAACCCCTCTGCAACCTGGATTGCCTCGAGCATCCATAATGGCAGCCGCTGCAGGCCTCGATCCGTCTCTAGAAGCGATCCAGTTCTCTTCGGAGTTCGTTGCTGGCCCGATCGCTGCCACTGGACTTGGAGGCGAAAGCCCTCTGTCCCGAGCACGCCCTCTGCGTCGGTGCGCAAGGTCAGGTCCGTCAGCGCAGGCAACCCGATCTCAACTGCAGTGGAGTTGTCCAGTGCTGCGGCCAGACGATGTCCGAGCGTGATACGGTCGGCCGATATCTGGACGGCTTCGCCAAGGCCGTCGGCCGTGGATTTGAGATCCGCGAGAGCCAGCACTAGCCGGCGATCGGCGCCCGAAAGCGTTTCGAGATCAACTTTCTTGACGCGCATGAAACGCCCCAGCAGACCAGAGCGGTCGGATGAGAAGCGCAGCGTGATCCTGGCCGCGTCGTAGCTGAGTTCAAATGTCATCGGGACAGCGCCATCAGAACGCGAGATTGCCAGTCGCCCCGGTGAGCGATCTCATCGAGGTTCGGGAGTTTCCGGATGTCTGCCACATCGTAACGCGACCGATAAAGCTCAGGGGTGCGTGGCTGGTCGGCCCTGAAAAAATGGACTGGAAAGCTGTATGTTCCTTCAATGACGATCTTGTTGCGGATCCGCATGACAAGCAGAGACTTGTCACGCTCCCCAACCTGTCGGCCGAAACGCCGTCCACTTTGACGGCCGTCCGTCGGTAACTTCGACAGCGCCGCACGGTGTCCTTCATCGTTGAAGGCGATCCAGACTTCATCGATGCGCCCCTGCTCATGAAGCGTCCACCAGAATTTCTCCCTGTCGGCCCACATGTGACCGCGTTCGACTTCCGTTAGAACTCGGAACAAGAATCGGATGTCCGCACCCATTAGCCAGCGCAGGAAGATCTGGACCAAAGCTGGGTCGACCTCATTCCAGGCAGGATGAGGGTTGACACGAGGATGACTGTAGAGCTGCGTCAATCGATCAACCAGCAGGCTCTGAATTTCTGCCGGAGGGTTGCGTGTCCGCCAGTGGCCCAGCAGAACTTCTATCGCCTTACCTGCTCCCACCTGTCTGAGCGCACGATCATCCGGTTTAAGCCACCCCAGCAATCGCTCAATTTCATCAAGCGATCCGAGTTGCGGCCCGATGATATTGAGAAATTCGAGATGAGCCGCGTCCATTAGACCGGGCGCGTGCGGCTGATGAAGTCCCAACGCCCGAAGGCCATGCCAAGGATCCGGCATAAGGTCCATTTTTGCGGCAAGCGCCGAGGGCGCATGGCGCGCGTCGAGCAACTCCGGGACGTTCTCTAGGAGAGGCTGCCAACGAGCTCCGATCTTGGCGCGAGAGTGTTGCAGCGCTTCAGCCAACTCCATCGTGTGGACCTTACCTGTCTCGTAGCTCTCAATATAGATCCGCACCATCGGGTTGATAAAACCATGCCGCGTCGTTGCGCGAATCTCGGCACACAGAAAGCGGCGAATGGCGGCCAGATCGTCACGAAACCGGTGTGCTGGCGCATAGACGAGAGAAGCTACGCGCGTCACGAAACTCATTGGCACCTTGTGCCAATCGTGTGCTCTGATCCTGCGCAGCATCTCGGAGAAGAGCCGTTCGGCGTCCCGCTCCGGAGGCTTGTCGGGTGCGTCGTATCTGTCGAGAACACGATGGATGTTCCGCTCGATCAACTCGAAAGATGGCAGGGAAGGCGTCGCGAGCGATCTTAGATCGCCGAGTTGATGAGCTAGGGACCGTTGGTGCGCTTCTTGGGTCACGGGCGACTCATCCTAGATCCGATGAGCGCATTCCGCACCTTCTCGATCTCATCGGTGTCTCGGGGAACGTGCATGATAATGCGCAGGTCTATGCGTCGGTTTGATGCCTTGTGCTCGACCGTATCGTTCGGCGCGATCGGACGCATCCGGCCATAACCGGCGACCGACAGAACCGGCTGTCGCTGGAAATTGAGGTAGCTCAACAGCTGTTGGTGCGTGGTCATCGCACGGAAGGTGGTCGTAGCGCGATTGGTGGACAGCACAAGATTCGCCATATCGTCGCCGTCTGAGTCTGTGTGGCCTTCGATCTGGACGGCCTCGATAAGGGCGAACCCCGAATTGCAATTCGTGTCGAATCTGGCGTCAGCGCCCAGCGTGTAGCAAGGCACTATGTCGTGGAGGCGATCTGCCAACACCTGCACAAGGCGCAGTCCGTCCGGAAGAAGCGTATACTCCCCCCGCTTGAAAAGCCCTTCGCCCTGGAAGCGAAGCGACTCTTCACTAAGCATCAGCTGGAGATCCGGAAAGTCGAGCGCAATTCGGTCACGCAACTGCTGAAGGATGCGACGCCGAGTCTCCATGCTGTTGTTGATATAGGCTTCAAGAGGATTGGGTTTTCTTAGCCTTTCCAGCTCAGCCTCGAGCTGCGCGATCTGGGCCTTCAGCGCGGCAATTTCCTTCTCCGCGTTCTCGCGGGCTGCGATGGCCGCGTCGCGCTCGGTTTCCAATTGCACAATGCGTTGCTGTAGTCGTTTGAGTTCTTCAGCCAACGCGTCTCGTTCGTTCAATACCTGCTCGTATTGGGAACGAGGCACCATTTCTGACGGATTGTATCGACTCGCGAAGAAAGCAAGCAGCAGGATGACGATGAAGAGGAAACCAACCGTCATGTCTGTCATCGACACGAAGGCGGACTCCTCCTCTTCCTCATGCCGGCGACGACGCATGGAGCCGGCACGCATCAGCTACGTCCCTGCTGTGGTTGGAATTCCTGCAGTCCGTCAAGGATCGTCTGAAGCGTCGACAGCGCCGTGTTCAGTTGACCCGCCATACTCTGAACATGGCTGCGAACGGCCTGCATCGCCTGTTCAGTCTGGCTGGAGTAAAGATCGAACGCATGGCCAAGCTTGTCGTCGATCGTATCCATGCGATCGCCCTGACCACGCAGCCGTTCGAGCATGGTCGTGACCGCGGCAAGCGAGCTTTCAACGCCCTGGCGTTCTGCGGCAATCGTCTCACGGGCCACCTCCAATGTCCGGGCAGCCGCCTCCGCGGTTGCCCGCGAGCTTTCCCGGACCGTTGCGACCGCATCTCGCGTGCCATCAGCAAATTGACGGAGAGTGCCCTCGATTCGCTCCGATGTTGCACGGACAGGCGCTGCCGCGGTCACGAGTTCATGGGAGGCCCCGCGGAACGCACCTGCGGCTTCAGCACTGGCCGACGCGCCGTCGCGCACCGCATCCGCGAGTCTGCGCATTTGATCTACACCGCCTGTGAGCGAACCCACCATGTCATCGAGCTGGCGTGCGATCGCCTCGATCGGAGCTATCAGATCATTGCCCGCCCTCGAGGAAAGCGCTTCAGTCATTCCAGTGATATCGGCACCCGCCTTGCTGAATGCCTCCAGCATTGACTGTCCAGCTGCACCAATCGCTTTGCCCGCATCTTCGCTCGCGACCTCCAAGCGAGCCTTTGCCGCATCGGCACCATTACGCGCCGCAGTCTCCATTTCGCTGCGCATGGTTGCAGCAGCGTCGCGCATGTCTGCCGCCGCGGCCGAAATCGCACGCGCACCCTCGCCGGTGTTGTCGCGAATGCTTTCCAGTGTTCGGTTCATAACGCCAAGCAGTTGCTCGGCGCCTTGGCTAAACACGCCGGATGCGGATTCCGCGGAAGCCGACATTGCTCCGCGCAACTCGTCCACGGCCTGGGCGACGCGGGCAACGGCTGTCTCCATCTCGCTTCCCATCCGGCCAGAGGACTGGTCCATGCGTTCGGCCAACTGGCTGATCTTATCGCCAGCGCGCGCCAGGTGTTCACTTGCCTGCCCAAGAGCACCGGCGACTCCTTGCGTCACCTGCTGCGACAGGTCCGTCGCCATGGTCGAAATGCTCTCCGTGCCCTGTTGGCTCACCTTATCAAGGAGGGGCTGCATGGCTGTCGTGATCGAGGACGAAATGGCCTGCGGCAGCTCGGTTTTCAGAGGCCCACCGATCTCTGCGATCATTTGCAGGGTAAGTTGCCGCTGGTGCTCGCGACTTTCGATTGTCGCCCGGAGTTGATCGACCGCAATCTGCTCCAGACTGGCGAAATTGATCCGGCCTTCGACCGTCCTGCAAAGCCGATGCAACTGTTCATCGAGTTTGCCAACGAATATCCGAAGCCCAACCGTCAACACGATCGAACAGATCAGACCCGTCAGAGACATGATGAACTTGGCCGATGCTATCCGTAGCAGATTGGCCATTGCCGTGTCGTCGATATGCTTTCCAGACAGTGCATTCAGCGCCGCGATAAGCCCAAGAAAGGTGAGCGCCAGACCGATCGAGACGAACAGCCCTGGCCAGATTCGATAGAAGCCCTGGCCAAAATGCAGATCGTCGATGTTGAAAAACGCCGATGGACGCACAGAATTGCGAAGTAGCGGTTCGCCGCTAGAGTTGTCGATGAACAGCGTCTCGTCGAACTCGCTCCACGCTTCGCGCAGAGCTTCCTGCTCTTTGCCGCCCTTCTGGCTATTGAACCACGCACTAATTTTCTCGCGGCCTTGAAGCAGCGGCGAGTCGCCGCTGCCGAGTTCGCGTCGCAACTGTTTGATCGAGCCTATCCGCTTCCGGAAAGTGAGCCATGCAGACGCTAGAATGACTGCGAGTGCAATCAGCAGCACGATCACGACGACGCCTGGCGCCGCGTCACCAGTCAGGAAAGACGCAGCGGAAAGAACCAGGTCCTTTACAAAGGTCCCTAGCTCAAGAATCGAACTAAACATACCTGCTACTTCACCCCTCTACCGGAACGACCTCCGGCATTACCGCCCCAGCTAGCAAAGCTCCGATATTCGCCAGCAAATTTCTACTGTTGCCCGAATTTATCCACTACGACGTGTCTCTTGCTTGCGCAATCGGCGATATCGAGGGCAAGTCCAATCGACCAGCTCCGGGCCGCACATCGGGTCGGTTCCATCGCGAGCGAACTCCTTCTAGTGTCTTGCGATTGGTGCGAATCGAGTGGACAAGTATGATCACAGGTGAATTGCGTTCGAAAATCGATGCCGTCTGGAACGCCTTCTGGGCGGGTGGCATCGCCAATCCGCTTGAGGTGATCGAGCAGATCACCTACCTGCTGTTCATGCGTGGGCTGGACGATGCCGAGCAGCTCGAGGAAAACCGCTCCACTCGCACGGGTCAACCGATGCGTCGTCGCATTTTTAAGGATGGCAAGGACGGCATCGGCGAAGGTGGCGGCGTCCCTTATGCGGACATGCGGTGGTCACGGCTGAAGAACAAAGATGCCGGCACGATGTTCGAACTCGTTGCCGAACACGTCTTCCCGTTTCTGCGCACCATGGCGGAGGACGGCACAGCGCACGCCACGCACATGAAGGGCGCGCGCTTCACCATTCCGTCACCGGCGCTGCTGGTGAAGGTGGTCGATCTCATCGACAAGCTGCCGATGCAGGATCGCGACACCAAGGGCGACCTTTATGAATACATGCTGGGCAAGATCGCCAGCGCGGGCCAGAATGGCCAATTCCGAACGCCGCGCCACATCATCGCTTTGATGGTGGAGATGACGGCACCGACGCCGAAGGACATCATCTGCGACCCGGCGTGTGGCACGTGCGGCTTCCTGGTCGCCGCAGGCGAATATCTGCGCGACAATCATCCAAAGATGTTCCACGATCAAGAGAGCCGCGACCATTTCAATGAGGAGATGTTCCACGGCTTTGACTTCGACAACACCATGCTGCGCATCGGCTCGATGAACATGACGCTGCATGGTGTCGAGGATCCCGACATCCGCTACAAGGATTCGCTCAGCCAGGAGCACGCTGGCGACGAGGACCGCTATTCGCTTGTCCTTGCCAATCCGCCCTTTGCAGGCTCGCTGGATTACGAGACCACCGCCAAGGATCTGCTCTCGATCGTCAAGACCAAGAAGACCGAACTCCTGTTCATGGCGCTGTTCCTGAAGCTATTGAAGCCAGGGGGGCGCGCGGCGGTGATCGTGCCAGATGGTGTGCTGTTCGGCTCGTCCACTGCCCACAAGGAAATCCGCCGCATGCTGGTCGAGGACCATCGGCTCGACGGCATCGTCAAGCTGCCCTCCGGTGTGTTCCGGCCCTATGCCGGTGTTTCGACGTCGATTGTGCTGTTCACCAAGACCGATTCCGGCGGCACGGATCATGTCTGGTTCTATGACTGCAAGGCCGATGGGTTTTCGCTTGACGACAAGCGCAATGCCCTGTTGCCTGGCGAAAAAATAGGGCCGACACCGGGACCTCGCGAGGCCGGCCAATTCGTCGATCTGACGCTTACCCGCGAGGAACTGGCGAAGAACAACCTGCCTGACATTGCCGCGCGCTGGGTTGAGCGCAATGGCACCGAGCGCGAGCGGCCCCGGACCGCCCAAAGTTTCTGTGTGCCTAAGGCCGAGATCGCCGCCGCCGGCTATGATCTTTCCATCAACCGCTACATGGAAATGGTGCATGACAGGCAGGAGCACCGCCCGCCGAAGGAGATCATTGTCGAACTCAAGGCGCTGGAGAAGGAGATCGCTGGGGGCATAGAGGAACTGGAGGCTATGTTGTGAATGTTCGCAGTGTGCCTATCGGCGACCTAACGACGAGCGTCAGCACGTGGAACCCGGTTAGGAATCCAGAAGAACCATTTCGCTACATCGACCTAAGCGCG
Source organism: Mesorhizobium sp. B2-3-15 (assembly GCF_006442875.1). Taxonomy (NCBI): domain Bacteria; kingdom Pseudomonadati; phylum Pseudomonadota; class Alphaproteobacteria; order Hyphomicrobiales; family Phyllobacteriaceae; genus Mesorhizobium; species Mesorhizobium sp. B2-3-15. Next base: position 396,563 of record NZ_VFVO01000002.1, read on the forward strand.
GTCGATCAGGACATCAAATCGATTGTGAGTGCATCCGTGATCAAGGGAAGAGATGCACCGACCCGAGCTAGGCAGATCGTTGCCTGCGGTGATGTTCTGGTATCCACGGTGAGGCCAAATCTGAACGGCGTTGCACCTGTCTCCAAAGAGTATGATGGGGCCACGGCGTCAACGGGTTTCTGCGTTTTGAGACCGAATGCCGGCAAGCTGCTAAGCAGCTATCTCATGCACTGGGTTCGAACACCGCAGTTCATCCAATCGATGATTCGTGAGGCGACTGGGGCAAGTTATCCCGCCGTAAGCGATCGGATTGTGAAGAACTCTCTCATCCCACTCCCGTCACTCCCTGAGCAGCGGCGGATAGCGACAATCCTGGACAAGGCGGATGCGCTGCGCCGCAAGCGCAAGCGCGCCATCGAACTGCTCGACAGCCTCACGCAGTCGATCTTTCTGGAGATGTTTGGGGATCCTACCGCCAACCCAAAGGGTTGGGAGAAGACGAAGCTGGGCGATCTTTGCGACGTGGGATCCAGCAAAAGAGTCTTTGCAAGCGAGTTTGCTGAAGAAGGAGTGCCGTTTTATAGAGGCATGGAAGTTGGGAAACTAGGCGCCGGCGAGATCATCCACCCCGATTTACATATTTCTCAGGATCACTATGAAAGCATTATTCAAGAATCAGGAAAGCCAGAAATTGGAGATTTATTACTTCCATCGATTTGCCATGATGGAAGAATATGGAGGGTGAACACCAGCGACCCATTCTATTTCAAAGACGGAAGGGTTTTATGGATCAAGAGACGCGCGTCGGAGATAAACAGCGAGTATTTGCGGAATCAGCTAAAAAATATATTTGTTAATAAATACCAATCAATTGCTTCTGGAACAACCTTCGCGGAGTTGAAAATTGTTAACCTGAAGAATTTGTGGATTCTGAATCCGCCACTACACCTACAGAATGAATTTTCTGCCCGAATTTTGGGAGTCGAAAAACAGCAATCGGAGTCCAGTCATTCAGAGAAAGCTATCGCCATCCTCTTCTCCTCCCTTCAATCTAGCGCCTTCTCTGGCCAACTCTGACCATGTCGGACGCGCTCGCCGGGACCGATTGGAGCGACCGCGAAATCGACCTGATCGTCGCCGACTATTTCGACATGCTGTCGCTCGAGCTGGCGGGTCGTGCCGTCGTAAAGGCACAGCGCAATGGGGCGCTGCAGGAACTCACAGGCCGCAGCCGCGGTTCGATCGAACTCAAGCATCAGAATATCAGCGCGGTGCTCTATCGGCTCGGCATGCCCTGGATTGCCGGCTACAAGCCGATGGCGAATTTTCAGGGCGCACTGGTCGACGGCGTCGAGCGCCGTATCGCCCGAGAACCGGCGCTCTTCGAGAATCCGGTCTCGTCGGCGCCAGCGGCCGGTTGGCAAGAGCCCCGGTCCCTTTTCTTCGAAGCACCACCTGTGGCGACTTTTGAGGCAGTGCCGCCCGTGCTGGAGCGGATCGTGCGAAAGTTTGATCCGGCCCTCCGAGATGCCCGAAACCGACAATTGGGCAAAAGCGGTGAGGAACGTGTTTTATTTGCAGAGCAGACAGGCTTGCGCGTGGCCGGGCGCGAAGATCTTGCCCGAAAGGTGCGCTGGGTGTCTGTGGAGGATGGCGATGGCGCCGGCTATGACATCCGCTCGTTCGATCCGGCCGGCAGGGAGCGCCTGATCGAGGTTAAGACCACCACCGGCCACAAGCAGACACCGTTCCTGCTCTCGGAGAATGAGCGGGCCTCCTCGGAGGAGCGGCCGGATGCCTTCCGGCTGGTGCGGCTGTTCGACTTTGCTCGCCAGCCCCGGGCGTTCGAACTTACGCCGCCGCTGGATAGATCCGTGCAGCTGAAAGCTGCGACCTGGCGGGCGGAGTTCTGAGGAGACAGACACGAATGACCGACACCGGCACTTTCCGCCTTACGCTACCAGGCCAAATGCTGCGGCGAGGTTTTTGGCTCTATGTTTGGAAGGTCGCCGCTGCCGACGGTCGCGAACTTCTCTATGTCGGGCGGACAGGTGACAACTCCAGCCCTAACGCCTCGCCACCATATATTCGGATGGGACAGCACCTCGGTTCAATGAAGAACCAGAACGCACTACGCCGCCATCTCACGACCTGTGGAATCGAACCCGAGACGTGTGGGTCCTTTGAGCTAGTCGCCCACGGCCCCATCCACCCCGAAGTCGTTAAGCCCGAAGATTTCGATCATGCTGATAAGCTCATGCGAGATTCTCTTATGGAATTACACACGCCTTTCCGAAATAGTGTGGGCGCGATGGAAAAGCAGCTGGAAAAAGAACTTCGTTCTGTCGGTTACGTCGTTATGAATGAGGTGAAATGGAAGCACAGTGTCAATGACGCGGAATGGATTCCCATCCGACGGGCATTCGCGACTGATTTCCCAAAGCTCAAGGACTTGAAGTGACGTCCAACTTCACATTCCTCGCAGCAGAGTTTCCAACCGTCCATGAGGCGGCCGTGGAAGCCGAGCGGCAGGCGGGCGTGTCGCCGACGGCGGCGGCGTTCTTCGCTGGCAAGACGGTGGAGCTCGCCGTCAAATGGGCATTCCGCAACGATCCTGGCCTGAAGCTGCCCTACCAGGACAATATCGCCGCCCTGCTGCATGAGCCGAGCTTTCGCCGCGCGGCCGGCGAGGCCGTGTTCGCGAAGGCGAAGTTCATCAACACGCTGCGCAACCGCGCCGTGCACGAGGAAAAGACCATCCGGCCTGGAGATGCCACCGGGGCGGTCAAGGAACTTTTCCACGTCTGTTTCTGGCTGGCACGCACCTATGCCCGTAAGGCAAAGCCGGCGGATGGGTTGGCCTTCGACCCCTCGGTGCTGGCGCGCCGTGACGAGACGCTGAAGAAAGCCTTCGCGCATCTGAAGGCGCAGCAAGCCGAGCTCGACGCCAAGAACGGCGAACTGACCAAGCTGCTGTCCGACAGGCAGAACCTCGACGCAGAATTGCAGCGCCTGCGTACCGAAGTGGCAGCCGCTCGGCATGCCGCCGAGGCGACTCCCTCCACGCATGACTACAACGAAGCCGAGACTCGCGACCGCTTCATCGACCTCCTGCTGCGCGAAGCGGGCTGGGCGCTGGACCGGCCGGAAGACACGGAGTTCCGCGTCGAGGGCATGCCCAACGAGCAGGGCATAGGCTTCGTCGACTATGTGTTGTGGGGCGCGGATGGCAAGCCGCTGGGCCTGGTCGAGGCCAAGCGCACGCGCAAGGATGCCCGCCAGGGCCAGCAGCAGGCAAAACTCTATGCCGACCGGCTGGAGGCGCGCTACGGCCAACGGCCGGTGATTTTCTACTCGAACGGCTATGAGCACTGGATTTGGGACGATGTGCGCTATCCGCCGCGCCAGATCGGTGGCTTCTACAAGCGCGACGAGTTGGAGCTCCTGATCCAGCGGCGCACATCCGCCAAGAAGCTCGCCGAGACAAAGCTCAACACGAAGATTGCCGGCGACAAGCGCCCCTACCAGCAGCGCGCCATCCGTGCCATCGCCAAGGCCTTCGAGGATGAGGGCGAGCGCAAGGCACTGCTCGTGATGGCCACGGGCTCAGGCAAGACGCGCACCGTCATAGCGCTGGTCGACCTTTTGATGCGCGCTGGCTGGGTGAAGCGCGTGCTGTTCCTTGCGGATCGCGTGGCCTTGGTGAACCAGGCGGCTGGCGCCTTCAAGGCGCATTTGCCGGATTCGGCGCCAGTCAATCTGGTTACGGAGCGCACCAGCGAGGGCCGCGTGTTCCTGTCCACGTATCCGACGATGATGAACCTCATCGATGGCCGGCAGGAGGGCAAGGCGAAGTTCGGCCCCGGGCATTTCGACCTCATCGTCATCGATGAGGCGCACCGGTCGGTCTACCAACGCTATCGCGCGATCTTCGAGTATTTTGACTCGTTCCTCGTCGGCCTAACCGCGACGCCCAAGGACGAGATCGACAAGAATACCTATTCGCTCTTCGATCTTGAAGACGGGGTGCCCACAGACGCCTATAGCCTCGAGGAAGCTGTTGCCGACGGGCATCTCGTGCCGCCCGTGGCGATCTCCGTGCCGTTGAAGATCGTGCGCTCCGGCTTGCGCTACGACGATCTCTCCGAGGAGGAGAAGGATCAGTGGGACATGCTGGAGTGGGGCGAGGACGAGATCCCCGATACGGTCGAGGCGGCCGAGGTGAACAAGCGCCTGTTCAACCAGGACACCGTTGATCAGGTCATCGCGCATCTGATGCAGAACGGGTTGAAGGTCGAAGGCGGCGACCGGCTCGGCAAGACCATCATCTTCGCCAAAAACCAGGCACACGCTGTTTACATCGAGGCTCGCTTTAACGCGGCCTATCCGTCGCTTGCTGGACACTTCGCTCGCGTCATCACCTATGAGAGCGGCGCCTACGCGCAGACGCTGATCGATGACTTCTCCAAGAAGGGCAAGGCCCCGCACATCGCCATCTCGGTCGATATGCTGGACACCGGCATCGACGTGCCGGAGGTGGTGAATCTCGTCTTCTTCAAGCAAGTGCGGTCGAAGACCAAGTTCTGGCAGATGATGGGTCGTGGCACACGTCTTTGCGCCGACCTGTTTGGGCCAGGCCAGGACAAGGAGTTCTTCCGCGTCTTCGACTATTGCCAAAACCTCGAGTTCTTCGGTGCCAATCCAGAGATCAAGGAAGCCAGCGCTGCCAAGTCGCTGTCGGCCCGACTGTTCGCCGCTCGGCTCGATCTTGTGCGTGCGGTAGATGAGAAGGATGGCACGGCGGGCGGCTTTGCCGCGCCCGAGCAGCAACCTTACGAAGCGCCTGGCAATCGACCGGACCCGCCAAGCGTGGAAGAGGTGCGCGCGAGCGCGCTGGCCGTTCTGCGCGAGACCGTCGCCGGCCTGAACCTCGAGAACTTCATCGTGCGCCAGAAACGCCGGACGGTCGAAAAATACCAGGCCGACCAGGCTTGGAATAACATCGACGACGAGGCGCGCGATGAGTTGGTGAGCGATATTGCGCCGCTTCCATCGTCGCGTGAACTGGGCACTGAAGAGGCGAAACGCTTCGACCTGCTGATGTTCCAGCTGCAGCTTGCCCTTCTCAAAGGCTCGAAGCGCTTCGATACGCTGAAGAAGCAACTCCTCGAATTCGCATCCGCTCTTGAAGACCAGACGGCCATTCCGGGCATCGCAGCGCAGGCCGCGCTCATCGAGGAGATCCAGACTTCGCAGTGGTGGGAAGGCGTGAGCGTTCCTCTGCTGGAACTGGTCCGGCTGCGCTTGCGCAATCTGATTCAGCACATCGAGAAAGGCCGTCGGGCGATCGTCTACTCGAACTTCGCCGACGAGATCGGCGCCGGCGAGGAGATCGACCTGCCGCAGGTCGGCGAGGCCGATTTCGTGCGCTTCAAGGCGAAAGCGCGGCACTTCCTGCGTGGGCTTTCCGGGAACCAGGTTCTCGATAAGCTGCGCCGGGGTAAGCCGCTGACCCGATACGATCTGGTGGAATTGGAACGGCTGCTGCTGGAGGCGGGGATTGCCGGCCCGCAGGATATAGCGCGCGCCAGGGAGGCCAGCCGCGGCTTCGGTCGCTTCGTGCGCTCGCTGGTCGGGCTCGACCGTTCAGCCGTCAGTGACGCCTTCGGTGAATTCTTATCGCATGGCGTCGCCACGCATCAGCAGATCGAGTTCATCGGCCTGGTCATCGAGCACATGACCGAAGCCGGCTCGATGGATCCCGCACTGCTCTACGAGGCGCCGTTTACCGACATCGCTCCGACCGGACCGGAACAGGTGTTCGACGAAGGCCGGGTGGCCGGCCTTATCGCCCGCATCCGAGACATCAGCGAGAGTGCTGCGGTTTAGTTCAGCTTTGAAGACCGGTGCCAAAGCTTCGTCTAACCGTCTCGCATCCGCTTGGCCTGCTGCATGATATCCCTGCATAGATTGACTTTCCCCCCTGCTGGATCGAGCACTACTATGGCGGCCATCCAGCAAGGGGGATCTTGTTCGATTCTGCATCGACAGTGTTGAAGAGCTTAGCCTTGTCATGGCGGCCAGGTGGGATGCGTAACCTGGCCATAACTCCGAATCCCGGGCCGTAAGGCCCCATCCGGTTAGGGTGGCGTTTTCTCGCCGCCCATCGTCGTGCCCAGCTTAACTCCAACCAGCACACGACACGCGGTCGTAGTTCTCACTACGGTGCCGCGATCTTTTCATTGCGTCCTTTGATAGCTGGCGACAACCAGGAGCGGGCGTCCGGATTTCTCCGGGGAGCGATCGTCCTGATCTTCCGGTCGGCTGCGGCTGCCTCATAGTGTCCTCACGGTATAAGGACGGGCCGTCTCCATCGAGGCCGCTATGTTCGCATTCCCACTGGGAAGAGGCACGCCGTCTATTTGACTCATATCGGCGTTCGCTTTGTCGGCAGGTCGTTGGGTGGCTTCGGCTTTGAACGTGTGCTGCCTTGATGGCGAGGAGTCGTGGAGCCGCATGGCGTGGCGGGGATGCCCTTGCACGACTACTCGATAGTAAGCGAACGCTTACTATCCGTCAAGACGAGGGGTGGTCTTGAGAATGGCGCGCTGCTCAGCAATTTTCCTCTTGACTCGTGATCGTGATTTCTATATTCACGATCACGAAAGGAGATTGAGCCATGGCCAAGTCAGCGGCGGAACGCAAACGCAACCAGATTGAACGGCAGCGGGAGCAGGAACGCTTGCTGCCTGACAGCACTTATTCGTTTCTTCGCGAGCCCTTCTACGCCTGGCTAGAGCGAACCGGCGCTGGCGGCGACTGGGGATCGGCAATGCAGCACTTGGACATGGCGGCGCTGCCCGAGCCGGATTTTGTTGATGACCGCGGCCCCTATTCCCGCCGTGGGGAGTTCGAAAGGGACAGCAACTATGACCCCTATGAGGGGTTCGAAGGTTCAATTGGCCGAGCAGAAAGCATGGTCGACAATCTCATCGCAGCTGCCGCCGGCATGGCGATGGTGATCAATAGATACAAACAGGAGGAACTTCAGAAGCGAATATCAGAAATCGAACGATCAGATCTCTCGGATCCTGAGGTCCGCAAGAAGGCGCTGGCCGACATCGTCCGGCTGAAGACCATGATGGATCGCCTTCAAGACAAGATGATCCGGGTTTCGATCTATCAATGGAAGATCAAGGGCGCATAGCAACAAAACATGCCTGCCGGAACGGTTGCAGCCGCCCGGCAGGCGGGAAATGCCGACTATCAATCAACCTTTCCAGGCATCGCTATCAAAAGGAAATAACGATGAGCGACGAGTTTACCACACCCCTCGCATCAGCAGCAACGACCACTGTTGGGAATGAACTCCAGGACTTCAACTTCAGCACCGGAGCAGCTGTCGAAATCGCGACCGTCAAGGAACTGGCTTCCGAAACCGTTTCGGATTTCAACCTCGCGGCTGTAACCGGCCGCATTCACAAGCTGTTCGACAGGATGAAGGCCGGCGCGGTCGAGATCGGCAGGGCATTCATCGTTGTTAAGTCCAATCTTCCCTACGGTGAGTTCGGCAAGTGGCTCGACACTGAATTCAAGATGACCGACCGAACCGCGCAGAATTACATGAATGCTGCGTTGGCAGTGCACGAAAATGGGGCCCTCGCCATCCTGCCTGACAAGGCGCTGTATATCCTTGGGGCCAAGAACACCCCTCCCGAAATCATCGAGAAGGTGGTGACGCAGATCAAGTCCGGGAATATTCCTTCGACGCGGGATATCGAAGCAGATGCAATGTCCGCGCGGAAGGAAGCAGCGCAGGAGCGTCTTGCGGCGGCCAAGCTCGCGGCGAGGACCAAGCGCATGGCCCCCGAAGACGCGGCGAAGTTGACGCTGAAGGAAGAAAAGCGTGCCGCTGCTAGAAAGGCGAGGGAGGATTTCGAACGCGCCGAAAGGAAGCGGAAGCGTGAGGAAGCCGAACAGATGAGCGAAAACGCCGTCGTCTTTCTCATGGAACACCTTGGCAATCGCTTCGCGGAGTTCACGGAGCTCTGCCAGGCGGTAGACAGCTGGACGTTCCTTCACGCGCTGAGGCGCGCTACATATCCGTCTAACGTCGTCGCGCTCGCCGCCAAGAAGGACGCTGCGTGAGCGCGGTAGATCTCCTCGAGCAGGAGTTGTGCAACGCCCTCGGCGCTTTGATGGAATTTTCAGCCACGCGGCACGAAGATGACTGGCGGATGTTCAGTGCCGCATACCTTCGTGCGAGTCTGGTTGCAAAGAATGTCGGCATTGACTTCCAAATGCCGAGGCCGGTCTTGCGCGTCAGGGCTTGCGCGCGGAAAGCGTAGTCTCGCGCACAGGCCACAATGGCCCCGGCGCTTAGCCGCCGGGTGTCTTCGCTCCAGATGATTGCGAGTTCATGGGAGGCGAGGGGCACCAGTCCAGCCCCAAACATGACGAGGACAGGCTGAAATGCCTCCTTTGCGGAATTCGAACGTCAGTCGAATAGGTCTTCGGTGTCGCGATATGCCCAACCACCGCGATAGAACACTGCCCGTCAGAAGCGATCCTTCGGAGCGAGGGCCATTGGTAATTTGACTAGAGCCGCAGTGGCAGAGAAATACATATCCGGCCTTGCAGGGTAAGGCGTTTCAGCCTCCTCGCTGAGCAACGTCAGCGGTGGGTCCCGATATTTGAGCGCTTCTTTTGGAATTCCAGCGCAATCGCGTCGCTCTATACGCTTGCTTGTGCGTTTTGTGTGCGGCCCGTTAGAGATCCGAGACGTTGTCACCGAGCGCAAAAAGCCGAAATCGGGCTGCGGGTGACAACATAAGGGAAACTTAGCGCAACATAGAGTTACGTTTTGGGCTGTTTGGGTGCCTTTGATGTTGGCACAGTCAACCGGCCTGGAGGCGGTTTAGGGGTCTTGGCGGTGATGCATGTTGACAGTGTCAACATGCATGTTGGCGCCCTTCGGGCCCGATGACAACGTGCGATAGGCCGGCACGCTCCCAAAGGAAAGGGTAGCTCTTGAATTAGAGGAGGTTTGGGTCCAGGAATCTCGGTGGTTGCAAAAGGCATCCCCATCGCATCTGTGTTTCCACTCTAGGACTTCGATGGAGTTCCACGGGAGATGACTTTTTCCTGCTCATAGGGACAAAACGCTGGCCATTCCCCGATTTTTTCCAAATTCTGTTTCTGGTCTGAAATTTGTCAGCGATATGCACCTAGGTGACCGCACGGCAACGGGCGTGTTGGGCATTCGGAGCGAGGTCACGGTTGAGACTGAAAGGCGCCTCTCGCCATCCCCGGTCATGTATTCGTCCGAAATCGTGCTCGTCATGCTTCATTTATATAAGGCGATTTCCGACTATGCGCTCAGGGTAGCATGCACCGTCGCTCACCGACAGCCGCACTTCTTGATGCCGAAGCCCCTGTTAGAATCCGAGTAGGCACGGCGATGAATTCCCCTGTCGCAAGGAACGCCACAAATGTCCCGACATGCGGAGTTACGGTCCCACACCCCCTGAGCATAATGGCATATAACTAGGTGTGGGAGGTCAGTCGAGGCTGATCTCCCAATTTCCACCCTTATCCTCGATATTGTATCTGTAGTTGAAGTGATTGCAGTCGACTGAGAAGCCGCGTGCCGTTAAGAACGGTGTCATTGCCGATATGCTGTCGCAGCGCCATCCGTGGGCTTCGATTAGGGCCACTGCAGGATCAACGAGTCCGCGAGAGAGACCGCAGCATATGCGCGCGCCCTCCTCGACTGGAACGCTCTGAGCAAAGGCAGGAGAGGCACAGACAAGCGCCGCGATGATAAAGTATCGTTTCATGGTAATTCCCCCAAGTGCCTCGTATATTCGCTCCGGCGAAGGGAACGTCAATCCGATCTTCGGGTCATTCGCCGCCGCGCCGCTAGAGAGCAGAGTGCCTTCCGGCGATGACGCGGCAATAATTCACGGGTCTCTCCTGTAGGGTTTGATAAGCTGCAAGGCGCACCAGTCACGCTTGCCGAAGCCGTTATCGGACGCCTCCAGGCAGGCCTCGTAGTTGCTCTGGTGGCGCCTGGGCTGGCTGATGAGCTGGATGGAGAGCAGCACCATCATAACGGCTAAGCCAAGGTAGAGACGGCGCTCGCATTCGAGAAGACGGACTTGTTGCTGGCGCTTAAGCGCTGCCGCTATCCTTGGCACTAAAGCTGGACTGTTCTCGACACCGGCTCGCACAATATTCGCCGGATCATCTTATGAGGTTGACTGGCGCTTGAGCCCGTCCCAATTGGAAACAGGTAGGGGATTCGGAGCATGTTCAAAGTAGCAATTGTCGTGGCTTCACTGGTCCAGCCGGTGACGCTCAGTAAGCAAGCCTTGACGATCTGCGGGTCTGCTGCCCAGTCGGCAGAGACAACTATGAAGCTTCGCCAGATGGGCATCTCGCTTGTCAAGGTCATGGAGGCGATCAATCGCACGACGCCAGACCCCAATAAGCCTGGTGAAGTTGCCGCGGTCGAGAACCAGCAGAGGCAGGCGCTCGCCGCCTATGACCATCCGCGCTACGAAACCGAAGACATGCAGCAAAAGACCATCGCCGATTTTCGCGACGAAGAGTATCGGGTCTGCCTCGAGGCGTTCACCAAATAGCCGTTTGCAGTGATTCGTGGATGAGGAGGAACTCGTGTCGCTAGCCGAAAAATCGAAGGTGAGGTAATAAATCCAACCTATGCCCTTTGATGAGCCCGTCAGCCAGTGCCGGCTGCCCCGATTGCGGTCAGGCTATTGACCTGCGTGATCTCCGACAGTGATCTGACATCAGTGGCCCGCTCACGAGCAGCTCGAACTAGATGTTTTCGGACCAGATCAATGCCCGCTGTCGGACTTGATGCGGCGATAGGGAAATCGGTTCCGTATGAAAAGGGGTCGGATTGTTTCCGAAACGCTTTTTAGCGATGGCTAACGGAACGCTTGCGGCCGTGCGATATTGATTCAAATTGTTGGTGAGTGCTTGTGCGTGGGTAAATCCGCCGGTGGCGTCCGGTTGTCATTCATTCTTCCGATGGAGCCGGAGCTAGTGGAGCAGCCGCCCAAGGGCGACGGCTGGAGCCACGAAGTCAAGTTCGACGGCTACCAGACCCAGGGATTGAAATCTTTGGCATGTCGTCGCCTTCGCCCTGTATGAGGAATTCAGCGAGCGCGCCCATCAGCCATTCGGCATTTTCGCGGTCGAGCAACATATCGACCGTGTCGTCATCGTCAGTGACCAACTCCAGCGTGCCTCTCAGCGGCTTGCGGGAAGTCACTTCCACATCACCGTCCTGATACTCAACAAATTTCGGCAAAGTTTTCTCCAAATGATCGTGGAGTGCAGACGTGCATGAGCCGGTCCGCGAGCCAGTTGATGTTCAAGGAGTTGTGTTGGGCAGCCGTGCTGCTCGTTGTCTACGACGTAAGGGCTCCCCCATCGTCGGTTATCACGCGGCGTTATACTCAGAGTGCCCGGCACCGGTTCTCTCGAGGCACGGTGCAAGAGTGACCTAGTGGGTGTAGGCAGTCAAGATCGTTCAGTCGCCTTGACGCCGGCAAGAAGCAGCTTCAGCGCAAGCAAAATCGAACCGCCGCACGAAGGCAGACTTCTCTTGCTCGGATTATCGCCCGCGCGATCGCCAGTTCGGCCGCGATCATCGCATTTTCCTTGTGGGTTGTGTCGTTGGCGGCAATCAGCAGGCACAGCGGCGCATCACCTCGCCGCGTAGCCACCTGGGCTTCAATCATGCAGTAGACGATCGCCTGAAAGCCCGGCTCCATCGCCTCCTGGCAGTCGTAACTCCTTTTCGTCGTAGGAGCCAGTGAGGACGAGCAGCTCGCCTGCTTCACTATCAAGATAAGCGCCCAAGCCTGGATCGAGCATAGGCGCGGGCGCTCCGCCGAGCCAACTCGAGGCGCTTCCATCAGGGTTCTTGCGCCTCCCTTTCTGGAATATGTCGCGATAGCGGAATGGCGATATGCCTATGAATGGAACGAAACCGACTCTGTCGGCGCTCTCGCTCTCGAGCGAGACCTCGTGGCCGTGGAGCTCCTGGACCCGGCTCTTCGGATAAGGTTCGATATATACGACCCTCCTAATGCCAGCTGCGAGGATATGTTTCGTGCAGTTGTGGCAGGGGAAGGTTGTGCAGAACAATGTGCCGCCCTTGACGCTCCGACCAAGGCGGGCTGCATCACAGATTGCGCACATCTCCGCATGCACAATCCGACCGTATTCCGTCAAATCCATGATAGCGGCATCCGCCAAAGGCCCTTTGGTGACGCCCTGCTTATCCTTCCTTTTTGCCGTTAGCGTAGCGACAATTGAGTCCACCGGACCCAGAGAGGTGCAGGTCTCGGATAACATCCCGGCCTCGTGCAGTCTCTCGACCAGGTCTTTTACAATTTGCTTCTTGAGCGCCTCGTTTGGGTCATACCCAAGCTTCACGTCCCTGAAGTCCGGCTGCTCTTGATCCCAGTAGGTTCCGCCAAACGCCTTCGGCACCTCGTTACACCCTTGGGTGATTATCTCACCGGCATCCGAGAAAATAGCTGCGCCTACCTGGCGCGAGAGATCTGCCGACCGCAATGAAGCCGACTTCGCAGCATACATGCCGTATTCGTCCTTCGTGGGGGTTACATCGGTTTTCCCGAAGAAACCCTTGATGAAGCGGTCTATGGTGCGGTCCATATCCTGCCGTGTGTTCCCGTCGACGAAAACGTCGGCAAGGTGATACGTGTCGCGAATATGCTGGCCGTTGACGTCATCCTCGTCGGCGTCGCGCTCGAGGATCTTGTTGGTCTGAAACTTCACGTCGGCAGGACTGGAACGTGTTGAGATCGACCTCTGTATGCGCTCGAACACTCGATTGAAGCGCTCGTCGACGGCTGTGTAGGCCGACACGAGCACAAATTGCTTTCCGTAGAGACGGCGAAGACGTTCAACCTCGTTGGGACGTTTGAGCTGACGAACGATATAGGCCGTAGGCGTGTCCGGTATCTTATTGATCGAACCGGAGAGCGCTCTTCGATGGCGTTGAATAGCGTCGATAGCGATAAGAGCCATCGTTGCAGGATTACCATATTTCCGGCACAGAGCCGTGGCGTAATCCATCTTAGCGGCGATCTGCTCGTGGTATGCAGACGACGCTGACAGGGTTATGTCAGCTGTGTAAGCCTGCATCTCGTCTGTTAACTTGATGCTAACCGCGTGGTAGCCTACTGCTCTCAAGGATTGGCTGAGGCTGTCGCTAAGCCCGTCCAGGTCGACACCAAGTGGTCCGGCGAGTCCGAACACGAGTTCGGGATGTTGTATAAGTGGTGAGTTTGACATCCTAGGGAACCTAAATGGAGTCCGCTGATTTCACTAGCCTCAGTGATTCACTGAGAACTATGGTGATGGTCAGCGATTCGCAAACTCTGGGAGAGGAGCATGAACCAGCCCATGACCCTGCGTGAAGAGCAAGAGTCAGCAATCCGTGAAGCCGCCAAGAAGCTTACCGAAAGGTTCAATCAGGCCTTCAATTTCGACCAGAAGAAGTTCGAGGATTTTATCTCGAAGGGTGATCGCCCCCCTAGGCAGCAGCTGACGTCTAAAAGCCGGTAGCTCGTCATCGCAGCACATCGACTAGGCGACCGCTCGGGCGTTCGCCGTCGTTCGGGTCGTGCCTGATCCGCCGGGGCAGAACCAAGGCATCGCTTTTCATCCAAAATTCGAGGTCATCTGTCTGCGCGTCACAAAACGTATCGTAAATGATTGATTCTATTGAAATTAGTTAGAGTTCAATCCTTTCTCGCGGCATCAAAATTGGCTTGGTGCTTGTGGTCGAGCCGGTTGCTGCGACAATTCGATTTGGCGCTCGGAAACCACGCTAACGCCCGTGATCAGTCAAACATGCGACAGTGTCGATGTTGCATCAAACCTTTAACACAAGCGCCCCGGTCGTCCTTCTAGCCTCCAGATCGCGATGGGCGTCGGCAGCCTGCGCCAGGTCATACTGCCTCGGCCGCTCTATCCTGATCACACCTTGACGCAAAGCAGCGAAAAACCGATTGATGTGAGGGCCAAGCTTCTCCGGACTGTCTGTGTAGTGGGCGTAGTTCGGACGGGAAATGGTGATCGACTTCGAAGAGAACCTGCCAATGTCCCAATTTCCCACAGGTCCAGAGGCCTGACCAAAGCTGACGAGATGGCCGCGGACACCCAGCGCGGCCAGCGACCCGCCAAATGTGTCATTGCCGACGGCGTCAAATGCTACATCAGCGCCCCTGCCGCCGGTCAACTGCATGACGGCTTCGGCGAAATTCTCTCTGGAGTAGACGACGACGTGATGGGCGCCGAGCCGTTCCACGATCCGGGCCTTGTCGTCGCTCGAGACCGTGGCGATCACCGTCGCGCCGAGATGGCGTGCCCATTGCACCAGCAATTGGCCGACCCCGCCGGCTGCCGCATGGATGAGCACTACGGACCCGGGCTTCACGGAATAGACGTCGTGGAGCAGGAAGCTTGCAGTAATGCCCTTCAACAGGCCCGCCGCCGCGGTTGCGTCGGAAATATCGTCCGAGAGGTGAACCAAAAGATCCGGTGCCATGTTGCGTCGTTCACAGTAAGCGCCGACCGGCGGGCATGCATAGGCAATCCGGTCGCCGACTGAAAAGCCCGACACTTCCGGGCCGACCGCTGCAATGACGCCGGCGGCCTCCATGCCCGGAACGCCCGGCGGCTGCAGGAGATCGAAATAGCCGGTTCTGCAATAGACGTCGATGAAGTTGACCCCAATGAATGTGTGACGGATCTGGACCTCGCCACGCGCTGGCGGCGCCAAGCCAATCTCCGCAAGCTGCAGAACCTCGGGTCCTCCGTGGCGCTCGACGAGGATTGCCTTGGTCCGTGTGCTTTGGTCGCTGGCTCTGGGCGGCTCCAAGTGGCGCCTCTCTTGTATCGACTCCGCGAGAGGTTGCTGTGATCCTGCGCTGGCAGGCTCGGCAACAGCCCTTCCGCTAAGGAGCCGGCGAACGGCCTCAAAACCGGCGAGGTAGATGCCTTCGGTAACGAGATTGACCAATTCATCACGGCGATGCGCGGGCGGATGGAACTCCGAGGACCATTCCCAAAAGGCGGCGTTGCCGTCGGTTACGGGCTTCAGCCGGATCGACGCGACATAGCCCATCAACGGCAACGGGGCTTCCAGTAGACAGTAGCTCAGCCGTCGGTCTTTGTCGGACAATGCCAGGAGCTGTTCGCGCAGTTCGCTGCCATCGGTGAGCCGGAAATGGCGCACTGCGCCGATCGCATCGGCCGGGTCGCCGCTCTCTATCTCGCTGAAGGAGATTGCCGGATGCCAGCGCTCATGCCCATTGAAATCGCGCAGAACAGACCAGACGTCCTCGACAGGCGCGTTGATGATCGTGCTCTGGCAAACCTTGACCATTCGTCGATGTCAGCGCGCGAAGCGCTGTTTGAGCGCCGTAAAGGCGCTCTGGAATACGCCCATGCCGATCTGCTGCACCAATGCGCTTTCCCTGTCGGGTGCACAGTCAAACTCGGCCTGCCACTCGGCGAACGTCATGTTGCCGTCGGTGACAGGGGTCAGGGAGAGTGTGGCTATGTAGTTCTCGACTCCCATCGGGCTCTCCAGCATCGCATAGCTGCAGGAGAGGTCGTAGTCAGACAGAGCCAGCAGTTTCTCCCGGATCCGGCCGCCGTCCTTCAGCATGAAATTGCGAATGCAGCCAATCTGGTCCGGATGAGCGTTCTGTTCTATGCGGCTCTCTGCGACAAACGGTGTCCAGCTCGGCAAGCCATTGAAGTTTCGGACAAGTTTCCAAACGTCCACAGCTGGCGCATTGATCGTCGATGACACATAGATCTTCGGCATCGGGTGACCCTACGGCTTCACTGGTCGCGATCGTCATCGTCGGTTTCCTTGCCGCTCTTTGCCTTGCCTTTCTTGTCGCGGCTCAAGCTGGCTATGTCCTTGGCGTCTCGCAAAACATCCGTCATGCGGCCAAGCGATCCGCCCTCGATGCCGATCTCCTTCATCAGATTGTCGATCATTGGCGCCTGCACCCTGTAACGCAGCGCTGAATCAATGACCTCGTCGGTGACGTTACGGCTGCCGCCCTGGCCACCGTTGATGCCGTCGACGTGCAGAATCTTGATGCCTTCGATCTTCTCCATCGGTTTGACACTCTCGCGGATGATGCCTTCCATGTGGTCCAGCAACTTGCCGCGGAGGCGCCCGGCGCGAGCCTCGTCCGAAAGCACGTTCTCGGCCTCGTTGAGCTGCCGGTTACCGGCGGCGTCGACCTCGTAGCGCTGGGCTGCGGCCAGGGCATGGATCTTCTCCGAATCCGCGGATGCGACGGCAGCGATCTTCTGTGCTTCCGCCAGGCTCTTTGCCGCTTTCATCTCGGCGTCAGCAGCCGAGGTGATACGCAGGGCATCGCGCTCGGCTTCCCGGGCGGCACCGATAAGGTCGGTCAGCTTGCGACGCTCGGCAATCTCGCGCTCGCGGGCGGTGAAGGCCTGTTCCTCGGCCTGAATGGCCTTTGCACGAACGGCTTCCGAGGCTGCAATCGCGGACGAGCGTTCCTGGGTCTTCTTGGCGATGTCGATTGCCTTCTGAATCTCGGCGATCTCGATCTTTTGGTCGCGATCGACGCCCAACTGGCGCATGTCGCGGTCCTTGATCAGGCGGGCTTCCTCAATGCCCCGCTCTGTAGTGATGCGGGCACGCTCCACCTCTTCGCCGGCTGAAATCTCGGCTTCCTCGAACGCTTGGCGCTTGGCGATCTGCAACGCTTCAAGGTGGCGCTCGCGAGCGATCCTCACCTCGTCAACGGCGCGCTCCTGCGCGATGCGCGCGGTTTCCGTGGCCTGGTTCTCAACAATCTCGGCGCGGCGCTTTTCAGCCTCTGCCTTCGTGACTTCCAGCGCCTTCTCCGCCAACGCGATCTGTCGCTCAAGCTCCGCGATCTCGAGCACCTTTTTGCGCTCGATCTCCAGTCCGCTCTGCGCGCCTTCGCGCTCGATGCGGGCCTTTTCCAGCGACAGTTCCAGGGCGATCTGCTCCCGCTCTGTCAATTCGCGCATTTTCATCTCGGTCTCGTCGAGGGACCGCCGGCGAGCAATTTCACGGCGCTGTGTGTCCTCTTCGCTCTTGATGCGCTCTTCCGTGATGTTCCTTTCCTGGTTCAGCCGGGATTTCTCGACGGCTTCGCGCGAGGACAACTGCGCCTGTTCCGATTCCTGGTCGCGGAGCGCGCGCTCTATGGCCAGCTCAGAACGTTGCGCCGCACGACGGATTTCGACCTCGCGCTCCTGTTCGAGCCGGGCATATTCGGTGTCACGGTCGATCTCCAAAACCTTGCGCTGCGTATCGAGGTTCTGGTTGCGGATATCGACGAGGGTGCGCTGTTCAATCTCGTTGCGCATCCGGCGGCGAGTTTCGATGGATTCCGTCAGTTGCGTCAGACCCTCCGCATCGAACGCGTTGGACGGATCAAAATACTCAAGGCTGGTCTGGTCGAGGTCGACGATAGCGACACTCTCAAGTTCGAGACCGTTAGCAGCAAGCGATTCAGAGGCGAGGGTGCGGACCTTGGCCGCGTAGTCGCCGCGCAACTCGTGCATTTCCTCAAGGCTCATCTGGGCAGCGATCGTGCGCATAGCGCCAGCGAATTTTCCCTCAAGCAATTCGCGCAGGCTTTCAGGCTGCAATGTGCGTCGACCAAGTGTTTGCGCGGCGGCAGACACCAATTCGCGGCTTGCTCCGACCCGCACGAAGAACTCGGCGATCAGGTCGACGCGCATCCGGTTCTTGGTGATCAACGCGTGAGCGTCTTCGCGACGCACCTCGATGCGCAGCACGTTCATGTTGACGGGAGTTATTTCGTGCAGGACCGGTATGACGAAAGCGCCGCCATTGACGACCACTTTCTCGCCCATGAAACCGGTTCGCACGAACGCTGTTTCCTTCGTGGAGCGGCGATACAGCCATCGCAGGATATAGACAGCAATCACAACGATGACCGCGGCGACGATCAACCACAAAAGGAACGTGCCAAAAGTCTGCGCGGCCATTTTTTACCCTCCCAAATACGATGCGATCGACCGAAGCCGAGCGGCTTGATTTTCGTGAAGCTGTCGAACCGCAGATCTGGTCATGCGCGCCTCTGCAGTTTCGGTGCGATTGCATGGAATGCAGTGATGACCGCATCGACGAATGGACCATCGTTGATGTTGGATCGGACGCGCTGAACCACACGCAGTGAAGTTTGGCGCACGGTTTTCTCGATCGCCTCGAACAGCGCATTATCGGCTTCCGGATCGTGGAATGCCTGGCCGGGTGCATCGAGCATCGAGACGCCGCCTTCAGGCAGGAGAAATCGCACAGGCCCGTTCATGGCATTCAGCCGCGTGCCGATCCATTCGCCAAACTGCCGGTTTTCATCCCTGGTGGTGCGCATCAGGGTGACATTGGGATTGTGGACGATAAACTTCCGGCTTTTGAATTTCTCCGGCACACTGTCGCGCGGACCGAAATTGACCATGTCCAGCGCGCCGGTGGACCCGACATAGGGCAAGCCCGTGCGTATCGCCGCTCCGAAGCGATCATCGCTTGCCGCGAACACGCCACCGACGATCATATCGGCGATTTCCGTCGTTGTCAGGTCGATGAAGGCCGACAGCATCCGGGAATCGGCGAGGTTCTCCATCGCCCGTCCACCGATGCCGGTAGCGTGGAAAACCAGGCAGTCATAATCCGCTTCCAACCGTTTGGTTACGGCCTGCACAGCGGGCGTGGTGACGCCAAACATGGTGATGCCGACAGCAGGACGTGCCAGCTTTCGCTTGGCTTCCCAAGCTTCGCCGGAAGGCAGCTGCGCGACCATACCCGCCATAGCGTGAGCAGCGTTGCCTAGAACGGCCTCAGTGATTGAGTTGAGACCCTGAACATCCGCGACCGAGTGGAACATCATGATATCGGCGCCACCGACATATTTGCCGACGTCGCCGGCTGCCACGGTGGACACCATCAGTTTGGGGACGCCCACCGGCAGGACGCGCATGCCGGCGGTGGCCATGGTTGTTCCACCTGAGCCGCCGGCCGAAATCACCCCGCCAAGACCTGGCTCGCGTTCGATCCAGCGAGCAAAGGCCTCGGCCATTGCGGCGACCGAGCCGCCGCGGTCATTCGAAAACACAGCCGATGATCCTCGCGCATGCATGCCTGCGACCTGCATAGCGGGAACGTCCGCGCTCGACGGCCTTCCCGAGGTCGAGAGGTCGACTGTGCGAACGGGGATCCCTAGGGATTTCAGACGATCGGCTACGAACCGCAGTTCCTTCGCCTTCGTGTCGAACGTTCCGGCGACAAGAACGGTGCGGCCGATCCGCTCGGCGAAAGGGATGGCGAAGACCTTTTTCAGTTCGTCTTGAGGATTGTGTTTTTCGACTGCCGCTTGCCGCATGGCTGCAACCGGCACGTTCCACCGGTTTGGCAGCTCAGTGACCGGACGATAGACCCCATTCTGAACCACCGGCTCTGTGCGTGTGCCTGCCCGATCAATGCGGTAGACCTCCGCCAGTTGCTCTTGCGCTTCGGCAATTGCGGCTGGAGAAACAACAGGTTCATCGGAGTGGCGACCAACGCCGAGCAGGCGTTGCTGCAAGTCGCGATCGGCAGCAAGAGCCGAGGCTTCCATGACCCGGTTGATGCGCCCGTTGACCATAATCGCGACGCGGTCCGACACGGCCGTTGCAACACCGATATTCTGTTCGATGACGAGGATCGCCATCTCGCCTTCTTCCGCCAGGCTGATGAGCATGCGCTCGACCTGTTCGACAATGACCGGCGCCAGCCCTTCGGTCGGCTCATCCATGACCAGCAGTTTAGGGTCGCTCAGCAGGGCACGCGAAATGGCCAGCATCTGCTGCTCGCCACCCGACAGTTGAGAGCCGCCATTGCTTTTGCGTTCCGCCAGGCGTGGAAAGGTCTGGTAGACACGCTCGACCGTCCAACTGGCGTCGCGTTTCGACGACATCCGCAAGTGCTCATCCACGGACAGGCTTGGCCAGACTCGCCTGCCTTGGGGGACGTAGCCCACGCCTAGGCGGTGGATCTCGTGCGGCTCGAGCGAGGATATCTCTCGACCGTTGACCCGAATGGAACCGGACTGTGCGCGCTTCAGCCCAGTGATGGTGTTGCACAATGTCGTCTTGCCCATGCCATTGCGGCCGACGACCGACAACACGCCGGTCTCCAAAGTCAGCGACACGCCCTGGAGCGCATGACTTTGGCCATAATAGACCTGAAGGTCCTCGATCTTGAGAACCGCCTTGCCTGAGGAAGCGGCGCGCTTAGCCATGCTTACCTCCAAGATAGATTTCCTGGACCTCAGGATCCGCCTCGATCTCCTGGGGCG
The DNA here is from genome assembly GCF_006442875.1 of Mesorhizobium sp. B2-3-15. Taxonomy (NCBI): domain Bacteria; kingdom Pseudomonadati; phylum Pseudomonadota; class Alphaproteobacteria; order Hyphomicrobiales; family Phyllobacteriaceae; genus Mesorhizobium; species Mesorhizobium sp. B2-3-15. The sequence continues at coordinate 417,019 of NZ_VFVO01000002.1, forward strand.
TGCCTTCCTTGAACAGGCGGCCATTGTGCATCATCGAGACATATTCGGAGACACGAAGCGCCACGTCGAGATCATGCTCGATGATGACATACCCGATGTGCTTGGGGAGGCCGTTGAGGATCGCTACCAGATCGCGACGCTCTGTCGGCGACAGACCCGCTGCGGGTTCGTCGAACAATATGAACCGGGGTGCGCCCGCGAGCGCCAGCGCAATTTCCAGCTGTCGCTGCTGGCCGTGGCTGAGTGTCGCCACCAACGCGTCGCGGTCGCCGTCCAGATGCACGGCGTGGAGGATCGACTCGGCCTGAACTCTGTTGACGTCGTTCAACCGCGGCCGAAGCAATGAGAACCGGCGGCGCGACACTCCGCGGCACGCCAGAAAGATTGAATCGAGAACCGACAGCCCCTTGAACAACTGCGAAATCTGGTAGGTTCGGCGCAAGCCACGCCTGATGCGTTCATGTGGGGGCAGATCGGTTATGTCTTCGCCGAAGAAGCGGATGCGCCCGGCCGTCGGCAAGAAGTCACCGGTCACCGCATTGAAAAGCGTCGTCTTGCCGGCGCCGTTGGAGCCGAGGACCGCGCGCCGTTCGCCGGCTGCAATCCTCATATTGATGCCGGAAAGCGCCACCAGAGCACCGAAGTGACGCGCGACGCCGTCCAGTTCCAGAGCGTAAGCACCGGTTCCTTGCAGACGGGAAGCCATGTCATTCTCGGCCACTGGTGCGCGCCCCTGCGTTCGACCGATTACGGGCAGCTTGGATTGTCGCGGCTCACAGCGCCCAGCGCCGTGAAGTCCGCTTCAGCAATGCCGAGTGTCTGGTTTACCTGCGGAACCACTTTGATCAGCTTGTTCAACAGCGTCCCGTCGGCGTTTTCAGTCACTTCCGTCAGGAAGATGTCGGCAACCGCATTGCGGTTCTTGTCGAGCGAAACCTTGCCCGTCGGCGTCTCAAAAGAGAGCGACGAAAGGGTTTCGCGGAGCTTCGCACCACCATCCGACACATCGCCACCGACCTTGTCGAGGCCAAGCAGCGCGGCTTTCATGTTGATGTAGTAGGCATGCGCAAACAGCGACGGCGACGGGAATGCACCTGGCTGCTTTTTGTAAGCCTCGACAAACTTGGTCCAGGAAGGGGTGTCATTCGTATCGGCCGTCGGACCGGCCGAAGGCGTTCCAACGAGCACGTCCCGCAGCTTGCCCTTGGCCGTGAGCACCGTCTGATCGACTGTGATCGAGCCTCCGATCAGCGGGGCTGCACCGCCGGACTGTTGGTATTGAGTGAGGAAGTTGACGGCATCTGCACCGCCGAGTGCCACATAGATTGCGTCGACATTGTCGGGGATGGCAGCGATGACGGATGAGAAATCCTTGTTGCCGATCGGCACCCAGGACTTCGATGGCACGTGCCCGCCTGCCTTGCAGAACTCGGCCATGAAGCCGAACACCTGCGTGTAGGGGAAGGAGTAGTCCTCCGCCACCGTCGCAACGTTTTTGTAGCCTTTATCCTTGAAGGCGTAAGTGCCGAGGCCTGCCATCCATTGCGCGCCATCGGTTCCAAAGCGGAAGAAGTTCGGTGCAGGGTCCCGGAAACTCGTGTCCTGGGCAGCAGAGGCGCCATTTAGGAAGGTGACTGTCGGCTGGGTCTTGGCATAGTCCTTGACGGCCAAGCCTTCGTCGCCGGAAAGCGGACCGATCAGGACCTTGACGCCATCCTGTTCGACCAGCTTGCGGGCCGCGCGCACCGCACTGTCGGGCGACGCGTCGGACGACCCCTTGACGATCTCGATCTTTTTGCCAGCCACGGTGCCGGCAACCTCTTCTACGGCAGTCATTGCGCCGCGCTCGCTGTCTTCGCCGAGCACCGTGAAGGGCCCTTCGAAGGTCGCAAGCAGACCGATCTTGATTGTGTCGTCAGCGGCGAGAGCTAGGGACGGAGCGGTCAGTCCGCTCGCCAGTGCCAAAGCCAGTAATGTGCGTCTGTGCATCCTCATTATTTCCTCCCTTGATTGATAGAGTTATGCAGTTCATTCCGCCCGGCCGTCACTGGCCGGGGCGCAAGGACTCCTGAGAAAAGTTGGGCTTGAACTTCGCCCACAACCCAAGAATGCCGTCTGGTGAAATGAAAACGATCACCAGGAAGACGAGGCCGATCAGCGTGTTGAAACGCTCGGCCCCGACGAGATCGATCGCGAACGTCTGCATCAGAACGACGACGAGGGCGCCAAGGAACGGCCCGATCGGATGCCGCAGGCCGCCAATGACAGCGATGATCAGAACATCGATTGCAGCGTCCACACCGATGGTGCCGGGCGAGACGCGGCCGTTGAACCAGACCAGGAGCACACCGGCCAAGCCACCTATGATGCCGGCCAGAAACCAGGCGAACACCTTGTGCGCGGTGACGTTGAAGCCCAGAGCGCGCATCCGGCGCGGATTGTCACGGATCGCCTGCAGGGTCAGCCCGAACGTTGACCTGGAGCCGTAGAGGATCGCGGCATAGGCGAGCATCGAGAACCCAAGGCACAGGTAATAGAACGCCTTCGGATCGCGCCAGTTCGCGCCCCAGAAAGCTGGGGCGCGTATGCCGGCGTAGCCCGAATGGCCATTGAAGATCGCGTAGTTCTGCTGCGCGAAGTAGAAGGTGGCGGTGGCAATCGCCAGCGTGATCATGATGGTGTAGATGCCTTCGGTGCGGACCGATATGCACCCGATCAGGGACGAGGCGATCGCCGCGATCAGGATCGCAACCGGAGCCGCAATCCACCAGGGCCAGCCAAAGCCAAGAAGGTGGCTGTTGTTGTCGCCGAAGATCGCGATGCAATAGGCCGCGATGCCCGCGACGGTGATCTGAGCCAGGCTGACCATGCCGCCGTAGCCGGCGAGCATCATCAACGACAGGCCGAGCATGCCGTAGATCAAGGAGTAGCCGCCGATCTGCGTCAGGAAGAAATCCGACGCCACCAGCGGATACAGAACCAGCGCGATGGCGAGAAGAATGTGACCGGCGCCAATTTTGTCCAGCCAAGTTGGCTGAATTGCGGGGGGCGTTGATTGGAGGCTCATGGTCATCGTGATTTGCCCATGATGCCTTGCGGCCGGATCGCAAGTGTCACGACCATGATGATGAAGGTCAGCACGACGCCATAGGTCGGGAAGTAGACCAGGCCGAGTTGCTCGGCCAGACCAATGAGAAGCGCGCCTATGGCTGCGCCTGATATCGAGCCCATGCCGCCAACGATGACAACCACGAGCGAGGCCAGCAGATAACGAATGTCTTCACCCGGCGCGACGGACAGCGCCGATCCGCCAACGACGCCGGCAAAGCCGGCAAGTCCGGCTCCAACCGCAAAGACGATGCCGAAGACCGCATGCACGTTGACGCCAGAGGCCGAAAGCATAGCGCGATCGTCGACGCCGGCGCGGATCATCATGCCTACGCGGGTCTTGTTCAGCATCAGCCACAGGCCGATGCCAATGACGATGGCTGCGGCCAGCACTGCGATCCGATAGAATGGGTAAGTAAGAAAGACCGATGCGCCGTTGGATCGGACTGCCGTTATGACCGGCAAGGTCACTGCACCGTCCAGCCATTCCGGCACAGCGATCTGGTAAGTGCCGCCGGCCCAGACGGCAAGCATCAGGTCAGCAGCGACAATGGAGATGCCGATGCTGACCAGGGTTTGTCTGAGATCGTCACCCTCAAGCCGACGGAAGACGAGGACCTGCATGACGACACCGATTGCGGCCAGCACGATGAAGCCGGCAGCGACCCCCAGCAGCCAGTAACCTGTGCGGCTCGCCACTTCGTAGCCGATGTAGGCGCCGAGCAGATAGAGCGAGCCATGCGCCAGGTTGACGTTGCGCATGAGGCCGAAGATCAAAGTGAAACCGCTGGCAACCAGAAAGTAGAGCCCTGCCAGGGTGATGCCATTGAGGATGGCGCTGACGAAGGCTTTCTTCGATATCAGGATCGCGTTGAGCCAATCCGGCCAGACGGCGAAAACCAGCCATGCGACGAGCGCGGCGACCAGGAGCCAGAAAAAACCCCACGCCTGCCGGCGCGACACGCCGCCGCCCGAAATCCCGGACGAAGATGGCCGGTCCAGGATGCTCATGCAGTCAGCCGACGGCGCTGTTCGTTGATGCGCGGCGCCTTATGGAATTTGCCGTCCTTCATGATGGCCAGAATGCGGTTCTTGTCCTGCAGGATGCGCACGTCCGAGATCGGATCACCGTCGATCAGCAGCAGGTCGGCGAGATAGCCTTCCTTGATCAGACCGAGCTCGTCGCCCATGCCCATGATCTGGCCGCCAAACTTGGTTCCGGCCTGGATCGCCTCCATCGGTGAGTAGCCAAGCATCTCGACGAACGTCTGGATGTCCTTGGCATTGGTGCCTTGCGGGGTCCACGCAAAACCATAGTCGCCGCCGATGCAGACGCGGATACCGCGGCGGTGCATCTTCTTCATGGTGTCGATGCACATTTCGAGCTCGCGCTCATATTCGAGCGAAAGCGGCGAGCCCGGCTTGATGCCCCATTGCTCGGCATGGCGAGCAGTGTTGATGAGCCAGGCGATGCCGGGCGCAACGAAGTGCTTGTCCTTGGCTGCTTCAAGCATGTCGAGTGCCTCTTCGTCGGCGAAAGAGGCATGGTAGATGTTCTGGATGCCGTGCCTGATGCACTGCTTGACCGATCCGGATGAGCGCGCGTGCGCCGACAACACCTTGTTGCGGCAGCGTGCCTCCGAGGCCGCCATGGCGACCTCCTCTTCGGACATCGGTGTCTCTTCGGCGCCCATGCCGGTGATGCTTTCACCGGACAGGTTGAGCTTGATCGAGTCGACGCCGTATTTGATCAGCTGGCGCACGGTGCGCCGGATTTCTTCCGGCCCCGAGACGACGATGCCGAGGTTGAGACCTTCATGCGGGATATGAGACGGCGACGAATCTCCGAGGCCTCCCACCGTGGTGATCTCGGGTCCAGCTGCAAGGTAGCGCGGGCCAGGAAAGCGTCCCTGGTTGATGAACTTCTTGCACACGACATCCAGCCTGGGCTTCGCTGCCGCAGCACCGCGGCCGGCCGTAAAGCCTGCGTCCAGCACGAGCTTGGCCATTTCCATGGTGACCAGCATATGCTCCTCGATCTCCATCATCTGGATCGGGTCGATGCCGGGCGCATTGTTCCAGGACAGGTGCAAATGGGCATCGATCATGCCGGGCATCAGCGTCGCGCCCATGCCGTCGATGACCGTCGCACTGCCACCATATGACGGTGACGATGATGAGCCAAAACGTGACGAACCCTTGGTAATCTGCTTGATGCGGTTGCCCTGCACCAGCACTTCCCCGGTGTAGGGATACTCACCCGTCGCGTCGAGCACGCGCACATTGGTGAAGAGCGTGCCGCCCGAACCGTTTCCGTTCCAGCTGTCTTCTGCCATCTTATCCTCCCAAAAACTTTCGAACGCGCAGTTTTACGCGCTGTTCAGGTCCTCACCTATCAACGCGTCGCAAAAAATCGGCGAGCTTTTGGCTGCTTTCGCGGGGGCACTCAACGGTAGCCCAGTGTCCGCACCGATCGAGCGAAGAGATTACGGCTCCCTTGATCCCATCGGCAAGCGCTTGGCCGACGCTCATCGGATTGACCGTGTCGGCATCGCCGGTGACCAACAGGGTGGGGGCCGTGATCCGCCTGGGGTCGACCGCCACTGCCTTCGCCAGTGCCTCGCAAGTGCGCGCATAGGACTCCGGATCCTGCCGCGTAATCGACTCGCGGACGAAGGCGACCGCCGCTGGCGACGTCTCTCTTGTGTGTGCCGACAACGCATTGGCGACGATCTGATCGGCGATGTCGGCAATGCCGCCCGACCTGGCCAGCTGGGCTCGCTTGGCGAGGCCCACCCGTGTCGCTTCGGCAGGTTCGGCCAAGGCGCCGAACAATGCCAGCGAAGCGACCAGCGCGGGATGTTTGGCAGCGATTTGCTGACAGACGATGGTGCCCATCGAATGGCCGATGAAATGTGCCCGCGTCACTCCCATGCCGTCCATGGCACGGGCAACGGCGTCGCTCATAATTTCCATTGTCAGTGGCTCGAACGGCCTTGGCGAGCGCCCCGAGCCGGGCAGATCGAGCCGGACGACCCTATATGCTGAAAGTGCGGCCATCTGGGGCTGGAACATGTTCGACGTTCCGCCAAGACCATGGAGCATCACCACCGGCATGCCTTCGCCAGTGACCTCAGCAACGATCGGTCCGATCTTCACGGTCGTCATTGCGCACGCTCCGCGAAGCGGTTCTCCAGAGACCCAATGCCGTCGATCTCGACGCGCACGACGTCGCCGGCCTTCAGGTATCTAGGGGGATCAAACCCAATACCGACGCCCGCAGGTGTGCCCGTCGCAATGATATCGCCAGGGTTCAGTGTGATGCCTTGCGACAGCGTCGAGATGATCGTCGGGATATCGAAAATGAGCAGCGAAATCTTCGAGTTCTGGCGGAGGTCGTCATTGACGAAACAGCGGACAGAAGCACTATCCAGGTCGAGTTCGTCCTTGGTTATGGCCCAAGGCCCCATTGGGCAAAAAGTGTCCTGAGACTTGCCTATCAGCCACTGACTGTATTTGCCCTGCAGATCGCGAGCGGTGACGTCGTTGACGATCGTGTAGCCCCAAACGTGATCGTAAGCGTCTTCCTTTGAAATTCCACGCCCGCCCTTGCCGATGATGACGGCAAGCTCGGCCTCATAATCGATGGCCGTCGATACAGAGGAGTCGATCAACACATTGGTGTTGGTCGGTATCACTGACTCTGGAACCTTGGTGAAGATGATCGGATGCTTGGGGATGGTCCCAGCGGCCGCACTGGAGTCAAAACCACTGCGGGAAAACTCGTGGGCATGCTCATGATAGTTCTTGCCGACGCAGAAAATGTTGCGGGCCGGCAGCGGGATTGGCGCTTCGATCTCGACCTGCGCAAGCGGGATCGGCGAAAGCGTTCGCGGCATCCCGGCGCCATTGCGACGGATCAACGCCAGAAGACCTGTCTTTGCCTGGTCGACGGTTAAGTCGAAAGGCGAAACGGTCTGCTTCTCGAGATCGACGATACCGACGCGACGCTCTCCGCCAGTCGCGAATGTCGCAATTTTCATGCCTCTCTCCCTAAACCTTTTATGAGCCAATATGTGGCCTTTGAAGACACGATAGCCATGATTGGTTGGGCTTGGCAATGGGTGAGGCCAAGAATCTTTTAATGCCTTGCCCGAAATGGCCTATTCGAAGCTCACGCCACTGGACCGAGCGCCCAATGACTGATATTTATTGGTGCACCATTGGATCAGATCGAAGATATGCCGAAGCTCGTTGCGAACGACATTGCCTTGATGCTCAAGAAGCGGATTTCATCCGGCGAATGGCTTGAAGATGGCCGGATGCCGCCGGAACGAGATCTGGCAGTCGAGTTCGGCGTAGCGCGTAACACCGTGCGGCGCGCAGTCGGTTTCCTCGAAGACGATGGGACGGTTGTCCGTCACGTCGGACGCGGGACATTTCTCACGGCAACCGATACTTCGTCGATCGCCTCAATGGTTGCGCGGATGGAAGGGACCAGTCCGGCCGATATGATGGAGATCAGGCAATTGCTGGAACCGGCTGCCGCGGCTTTCGCGGCGACCAATGCAAGTGCTGCAGAGCTGAACGCTGTGCGCGAAGCACATCGGACCGCGTGCGAGTCGCAAGACATGCCCGCGTTCGAGCACTGGGACGCGGAATTCCATCACCGCGTCTTCGCATGCTGCCGCAATGACTTTTTGAAAGAAATCCACAATCTTATGCGTGCGATCCGAAACCAGTCGCCCTGGTTCGAGATGAAGAAGCGTTCTTTCTCGGAAGAGCGCCGCCAGGTGTATTGCGAAGAGCATCAGGCGCTCCTGGATGCCTTGCTCCGTCGCGATCCGGATGGCGCCAAGACAGCGATGCTGGTGCACCTCAGAACCGTCGAGAAGAACCTGCTCGGACGGTGAATGTTGGCCAACGTCCGCGGCCTCACCGCATGACGTCTTTAAAGATCAGCCGCTTGCCTGATACGCTCGCGCATCGCGGCGTCCGGCAGTGTGCCGGAACCTGCTGCCATATTGCTCGACATGTGAGCGATTGCTGGTTGCCGGGATTATGCAGGTAACCGCGGGGTTCGCCAGTTCGCTCCAACTCTGGCAGCGAATCTCCGCAGCAAAGTTGGGCAGAGGGTAGCGAACAAGCTCGTGAACCAATGACCTTGCCCGATTGTCCGGTTCACCAGAACGGCACACCCCGCTCTGCAGCCAGTGGCAGCAGCCGTTCTCGGCCGCCCGGTCGTCTAGTGCATAGTTGCATTGAACAAAATCAACCGGCTCGACGCGAATGACTGCTTCAGGTCTGCGTGCCCGCCGACGTTATAATGGATGATAACGATGTAACGGATGCGGCCTTGGACTTTCCATTCGCGTAGAATGGGAAGGTGGATCTTCCAATCAAGCAGGTTGTGAATCTGCATCAAATCGATGGGATGGGTTTTGAGCAGGCCGATCGAGCGGACCATCTGCGCAATGCCTGCCTCCCGCCCATGGGCCCAAACTTTTGTAGCCAGAAATGTTTTTGCCGGACGTTCAATCCTTTTTCGCATCATCCCTTTCCGCTGGTCAAAGTTGCAAGCCGCTCTCGATCGCCCTTTTTGCAGAAAGCCGATTGACAAATTATGAAACTGTATTCAGTTTCATAATCGGAACAGACGAGCGCTGCCGGTAAGGCGGTCAACATGGGGAACTGAAATGAAGGCACTGATCGCATTGTCGACGGCTGCAGGCTTGACTCTCGCCTGCTCGGTAACTGCAAAGGCGGAGGATGCGGCCCTTTCCGGCAAAACAGTCTGTGTGAACAGATATGCGTCGGCCCCCGTCATAGACGACATATTGAAGGGAATGAACGACGGCCTGAAGGCTTCGGGTGGCGAAAAGATCGTCCAGAACATCCAGAATCCCGAAGCGGACGCTGCAACACAACAGACAATCGCGCAGCAATTCGCCAATGGCGGTTGTGATCTAGTCGTGGTCATTGGCACCGCCGCCGCTCAATCCATACAGCAGGCGACTAAGACTGTGCCTGTGGTGTTCGTTGGCGTGTCGACCCCGGTCGAGGCGGGCATTGTCCAGTCGATCGAAAAGCCCGGCGGCAACATGACTGGAGTTTCGGATCCTCTTCCCGTGGAATCGGAAGTCGACGGCATGCTGAGCATCCTACCCACGATCGAGACCATCGGCCTGATCTACAAGGTTGGCGATCCCGCCGGTGATCCGCTGGCCGCACGTGCCATTGCACATATAGAAAGCAAGGGCTTGAAGCACGTTACAGCGGGCATTGCCAATGCAGGTGAAACCACCCAGGCGGCACAGTCACTGGTTGGGCGTGTTCAGGCGATCGAGTTTCCCTGCGACACGACCACGATCTCTGGCATGGCAGGAGCGCTGAAAGTTGCCAAGGATGCCAAGCTCCCGGTGTTCGGCTGCACGTCCGATGCAGTCAAAGGTGGCGCGATCCTCGCTGGCAGCTACAGTTATGTGACTGTTGGGATGAGGGCGGCCGACCTAGTGGTGGCCGTTCTGAAGGGCGCTGACCCTGCCACGACGCCGGTAGTCATTCCCAAGATTGCAGGGTTCGAGATCAACAAGACCGAAGCCGGCGCTTTGGGCCTCAAGATTCCCGAGACTATGATGACCTCCGCAGTCAAAACCTACTGAGGCGGATTCGATGCTGATCGATGTGCTCGTGATTGGTGGCCAGATTGGGCTCCTCTATGGACCATTGGCGCTTGGCATTTATCTCGCGATCAACGTGCTCAGCCTGCCGGACTTGACGCTCGAAGGCTCGTTCGGCCTGGGCGGCGCCGCTGCCGCGAGCAGCCTTCTCATGGGCGTCGATCCGATCAGTTCGCTGTTGCTCGGCATGTGTGCCGGCGCACTTGCCGGACTCGTAACAGCCCTGCTGCATGTGATCCTTCAGATGAACGTCTTGCTTGCGGGCATTCTGATGACCACGGCAGCATGGTCCGTAAGCATTGCGGTGATGGGCACAGGCAATGTCTCTCTCGTCCGGGTGGATACATTGTTCACCTGGGCCGAGAATTTGGGGCTCGGCAACCAGTCCGCTTCGATCCTGGTGGCGGGCGCTGTGACCTTGATTTTCGCCACCTTCCTTGTCTGGCTCCTGCACACTGGCTACGGCCTTGCGACACGCGCAAGCGGCTTGAACATACAGACCGCGCGCAGCCTAGGTATCCGAACGGAGATGCATCAGGTTCTTGGCCTCATGCTGGCCAACGCTCTGGCGGCGGCATCGGGCGCGCTGGTGGCGCAGAGCCAGGGTTTCATGGATGTCTCCATCCAGGGCGGCGTGATTGTGGTCGGCCTGGCGGCCTTGACGATCGGGACCAGTGTCATTCGTTCCGACAAGGTCGCTGTCGGGGTAACCTCCGTTATCGTCGGCGTCATCATCTATCGCTGTATCGTGGCGCTCAGCCTCAGAATGGGCATTCCGCCAAACTCCGTTCGCTTGATTACAGCGCTCCTGGTCTTCGCCTTCATCGCGGCCCGCATACACGGAAAGGGCACGCTCACGATTTCCGGGTTCGAAGGCTGGCGAGCCCGCCGGCGCAAACATGTGCAATTCCTGGAGAACGATCGTGTCACCACTCTTCTCTGAGCGACGCATTGGTGGCGCACCACCAGCGATACGTCTCCGCCACGCAACCAAGCGCTTTGCGGGCCTTGGCAAAAAGGAAGTCTTCACCGCGTTGGATGACCTGACCCTTGATGTCGCACGCGGTTCCTACGTCGCCTTGATCGGCTCCAACGGCGCCGGAAAGTCTACCCTGCTTTCGATCCTCATGGGGACATTGCTGCTTGATGAGGGATCCTTGCACATCGATGACGAGGACATGAGCGAGGAGCCCTCGTGGCAGAGGGCTTCCAAGATTGCGCTCGTTCGCCAGAACCCCGAGCACAACGTGCTGTCCTCGCTCAGCATCGAGGAGAATTTTGCGCTCGCCGTGATGGGACGGGAGCGTGCGTTCCGCCTTCGCCGCTATGACCGTAATGACGTGAGACAGGCGGCGAGAAGCGCACTTCAGCGATTTGGCATGGGGCTCGAAGACCGGCTCGGGGAATCGACGGGCACTCTCTCCGGAGGGCAGCGCCAAGCCGTGGCGATGGCGATGGCGGCGGTGCGCAATCCGCGCGTTCTCCTGCTTGATGAGCACGTGTCGGCGCTCGACCCCAAGCGTGCGAAAATCGTGGCTGACGTAACCGGGGAGATCGTTCGCGCACAAGACATCACGACGGTCATGGTCACGCATGATCTTGGCCATGCGCTCAGCCACACGGATCGAGTGCTAATGATGCATCGCGGCAAGGTCGTGATGGATCTGTCGGGCGACAAGAAAGCTGCACTCGACTTGGCCGAGCTTGCCGGCCAATTCGAGAGACTGGTCGGTGAGGCACTCCCTGACCGCACGCTTCTTGCGGCGGCTTCCTGATGAGGGATGAGATGACGGATCAGAACGCGTCGAACCACTTGCCAGCTGCGGTTTTAGGCCAGGGCCGAGCTGCTTCTGCCTCTCCCGGACCGCATCTGGCGTTGGGCGATCGCTACGTCGCTGCGCTGAACGCGCAGATCAAGGGCGCAAGTGGCGAAGGCAAGAGCGCTCGCACACGCGCAAAACTGAAGCGGGCGGCCTTCGATTGCCTGACGGAAAGCGATCTCGCGAGCCTGACGATTGGCTCGGTCACCGGCAAGGCAAAGGTCGCGGCAGGAACGTTCTACCTGCATTTCGACAGCATCCGTGACCTGGTGCTCGAGGTGTTCTCCGAGTTCGCTGCCGTCGACATCGCCCCGGCGATCCCCGAAGGCGACGAATTTGTCGACCTCTTTTCGCAGATGAAGGCAACGTTTATCGAAATCGTGGGGGCATTCCGTCGCCGCCGAATGTTCTTTCGATCATTGTTTCAGATGAAGCGGCAGGATGCGGATGCCAACGCGGTCTGGTTGAGGCTGACCGCACAATGGGCGGACATACTTTCTGCCATTGCCAGGAACCATGCTAAGCAGCCGGTTCCGGCGGCCTTCAACCAGTTCATCGGGCACGCAACCAGCGCGTTCGCCGACGAGATCATGACCCGCATCTATGTCGACGAGATTTTTGGCGAGGCATTTCCCGATGATCCGCGCAATGACGAGCACGTGGCAGAGCTCCTGGCTTTCACGCGCCATCGGATGTTGTTCGGATCTGATCCCGACCCGAAGCTGCTGACGCCGAATTCCCCACTCAATGGTTTCTCTTTCCCTGCTAAGCGGCCCTGAAAAGCCGCAGCTCTCCGCAGGCAACAGTGCGAGGATACTCATGACACTGCGTTATCAGCATTTCATCACGCCCGAAGGCACGAAGGAATTTCCCAAGGTCGTCCGCGGTGAAGGCGTCTATATCTGGGATAGCACCGGTCGCCGTCTGCTGGACGGATCGTCGGGTGCCATTTCGGTCAATGTCGGCCATGCCCATCCCAGGGTGTTGGAGGCAATGCGCGATCAGATGGGACGCATCATTTACGCGCACAGCATGAGATGGGACAACGACCCCAACGAGCGGCTGGCCGCCAGGCTCGAGCGCTTGAGCAATTGGAACTATGGCGCGGCCTTTTTCGTCTCCGGCGGCTCGGAGGCCAACGAGGCCGCGATCAAATTCGCGCGACAGGTGGCGGTGGCGCGAGGTCAGACATCACGTTTCAAGATCGTCAGCCGTATCCCTTCCTATCATGGCGCGACAACCGCGCTTCTCGGCATCACCGGAGATCCCGACTATGCGGCAGCCTACAAGCCGATGTTTGTCGACATGCCAAAGATCGATGCGCCGCTGATGTATCGTCGCCCCGCCGGCGAAAGTGAACAGGACGTCGTCGACCGCTGTGTGCGGCAGCTGGAAGAAACGATCCTCAGGGAAGGTCCCGAAACCATCCTCGCCTTCATGATCGAACCAGTCGGTGGCGTGTCGACGGGAGCCCTGGTTTCCCCGGACAGCTATTCCACCCGCATCCGGGAGATATGCGATCGCTATGGCGTCATGCTGATCTACGACGAGATCATGAGCGGCGCTGGCAGGACGGGCAAGTTTCTCGCCGGCCATCATTGGCCGGATTGTCGGCCCGATATCGTCACGCTCGCAAAGGGCGTCAGCGGCTCCTATGCACCACTCGGCGTGGTCCTGGCGTCGGCAGACATGGTGAGCGACGTGCGCCGTTCCGGTGGCTTCAAGCACGGCCACACCTATTCAGCCAATCCAGTCAGTTGCGCTGCATCCGACATGGTTCTGAGGGTTGTCGAGGAAGACGGTCTGATGGAGCGGGCGCGGAATTTGGGTGCGCTGATCAAGGCCCGATTGGGGGACATCAAGGGCAAGGTCGGCATCATCGGCGACATCCGCGGGCTTGGACTGCACATGGCCGTCGAGATCGTCGCGGACCAGGTCACCAAGGAACCGTTCCCAGCGGAAATACGGGCGAGCGAGCGGATCGGAATGATCTGCCGCGACCACGGACTGCTCTTGTTCTCGCGGCGCACCGCCGGCGGTTCGTTTGGAGAATGGCTGATGGTCTGTCCTCCCCTGACGATCAGCGAAGCGGAAATCGAGGAAATGATGGAGTCGTTCACCGCCGGCATCCGCGCTTTCGAGAGGGAGATTTCGGCCAAGCCGGAGTTGCGCGCGAGCGCCTGACGAAGTGGCGGCAGCGTTGCCGCAATCAGAGAACTGGCTGATTTAACGGCGTTCGTCGAGGGCCGAAAGGAAGAGGCATGGGCAAAGCACAGATAATCGGGTGGGCTCACAGCAATTTCGGCAAGTCCGCCGCCCCCGACACCGAAACGTTGATGGCGGAGGTCGCTGGCCCGGCGCTCGACCATGCCGGTATTGGAGCCGCCGACGTTGATGGCATCTTCGTTGGCGTCTACAACAACGGCTTTTCGCGTCAGGATTTTCAGGCGGCACTTGTCGGCATGAGTCGTCACGGCCTTGCCGCGACACCTGCCGTGCGTTTCGAAAATGCCTGCGCGACGGGTTCGGCCGCTCTTTTTGGTGCACTCGATTTCATCGAGGCCGGTCGCGGACGGATCGCCCTGGTGATCGGCGCTGAAAAGATGACCGGCTTGCCTTCAAGTGAAGTTGGCGATGTTCTGATGTCCGGCTGCTATCGCAAGGAAGAGGCGGACGTAGAGGGCGGCTTCGCGGGCGTATTCGGGGGCATCGCGCAGAACTATTTTCAGCGCCATGGCGACAGATCCGAAGAACTTGCGATGATCGCCGCCAAGAACCATCGCAACGGCGTCGCCAATCCGGTTGCGCATATGCGTAAGGATCTGGGCTTCGACTTCTGCAACACGGTGTCGGAGCGCAACCCCTATGTCGCCGCTCCACTAAGGAGAACCGATTGCTCCCTGGTTTCAGACGGAGCTGTAGCCATCGTCATAGCGGACGAGCAGGCTGCGGCCGAAATGTCACGTGCGATCGCATTTCGCAGCAGAAGCCATGCCAATGACTTCATGGCGCTGAGCCGGCGCGATCCGATCGCCTTTGATGGCGCGAGGCGGGCCTGGGGATCGGCGCTAGGGGCCTCCGGGTTGGCAATCGATGATCTCGACCTTGTCGAGACGCACGACTGTTTCACCATCGCGGAACTGATCGAATACGAGGCGATGGGGCTGGCGTTGCCGGGTCAAGGGTTTCGTATCGTGCGCGAAGGGATTGCGGAACGCTCCGGCAGGCTGCCGGTGAATCCATCTGGCGGCCTCAAAGCCAGAGGCCATCCGCTCGGCGCGACTGGCGTCTCGATGCATGTAATGGCGGCACAGCAACTGATGAACGAGGCCGGCGGAATGCAGGTCCCCGATGCCAGCATTGCCGGCGTCTTCAATATGGGGGGTGCGGCGGTCACCAACTACGTCTCGATCCTGGAGCGGGTGCGATGAACGCGGGAACTGCAGGTCCGATTGAACCGGTGTCGACGCGGGTGATGAACCTGTCGCATTTCGTCACCCAGGCGGCGCGTCGATTTCCCGAACGGACTGGATTTGTCTGGGGAGACAAGAGCTGGACTTGGCGCGAAATTGATCGGCGGATCGATGCGATGTCTGTTGCCCTTGCTGAGACCTATGGGGTCAAGAAAGGTGACCGCGTGCTCGTGCAGTCGCAAAACTGCAACCAGATGTTCGAGTCCATGTTCGCCTGCTTCCGCATCGGTGCGGTCTGGGTGCCAAACAATTTCCGGCAAACACCGGAGGAAGTGGCCTACCAGGCAGAGGTAAGCGGTGCCGTAGGGATGATCTGCGGCAACCAGTTTTCGCAACATCAGACCGCTTGTGCGGCTTCCTCCGCGCCACTTCGCTTCTTCATATCCATCGGCGCATCCGAATATGGTCCGGACTACGATAGCGTCGTTCTGCAGCATGAGGGAAGTCAGGTCGAAACGGCGGCAGTTGATCGGGACGACCCCTGCTGGTTCCTCTTCACGTCGGGCACAACGGGCCGGCCCAAAGCGGCGATGCTAACCCACGGCCAGATGGCATTCGTCATCACAAACCACCTCTGCGATCTCATGCCCGGAACCACCGAGGAGGACGCGTCGCTCGTGGTCGCGCCGCTTTCTCACGGGGCGGGCGTTCACCAACTGACGCAAGTGGCGCGAGGCGCCAAGACAGTGCTGTTGGCGACCGACCGTTTCGACATCGACGCCGCGTGGGCTCTGATCGAAAAGTGGCGCATCACCAACGTCTTCACCGTCCCGACAATCCTTAAGATGCTCGTCGAGCATCCAGCCGCGGATCGGTATGACCACTCATCGCTTCGCCATGTCATCTATGCCGGAGCCCCGATGTATCGCACCGATCAAGAGCACGCCTTGAAAAAGCTCGGGCCTGTGCTGGTCCAGTATTTCGGGCTGGGCGAGGTGACAGGCAACATTACCGTTCTCCCGCCCAACCACCATCGACTGGGTGACGGTCCCGATGCGAAGATCGGAACTTGCGGCTTCGAGCGAACAGGGATGCAGATTGCCATCAAATCCCCCGATGGTGTGGAACTCGCACTTGGCGAGACCGGGGAAATCCACGTCATCGGCCCGGCCGTTTTTCCTGGATATTTCAATAATCCGGAAGCGAATGCGAATGCATTCCGAGACGGCTGGTTCTGCACCGGTGACATTGGGCACATGGATGAGGAAGGGTTTTTATTTATAACCGGCCGGGCGTCCGACATGTATATTTCCGGTGGTTCGAACATTTACCCGCGCGAAATCGAGGAGAAGATACTTGCGCATCCCGGCATCAGTGAGGTGGCTGTGTTGGGCGTGCCCGATCCAGTGTGGGGCGAAATCGGGGTTGCTGTTTGCGTGGCCGCACCTGGCGCCGACATCGCAGGACTGGACATGGATTCCTGGCTGACGGACAAGATTGCCCGCTACAAGTTGCCGAAGCGGTATCTGTTTTGGAGCGATCTGCCAAAATCCGGTTATGGCAAGGTGGCCAAGACTAAAATCAGAGAGATTGTGGGCGGCCGAACGGATTGATCGTCTGATGGCGCTGGAGTTTAATCCTTTCTTGCATCGCTGCCCAGATCGACCATGATCCGCAAGGCACTCGTCACAATCTTGTCCAGACGCCTCCTGCAATCGACGAACGAATGGCGGCGTCGATGAAAGCCAGGCCCTTTACGCCGTCGTCGACGGTTGGGAACAGCGTTTCGGGCGCACGCGACCTGCCCTGGCGCATGACGACAATCGCCTCGGCGACTTCACGATACAGGGTGGCGAAAGCTTCTAGGTAACCTTCCGGGTGACCAGCCGGAACGCGCGAGGCACGTCTGTTTGATTCATCCGCGCCGGCGCCGTTGCGGGTAATGATTTGCCGGTTCTGGCCGAGCGACGACCAGACCAGCTGATTCGCGTCGCGCTGCTTCCATTCCAGCGCTCCCTTCGAGCCATAAACGCGAAGACTGACCTCATTCTCGTTGCCGATAGCGACCTGGCTGCACCAGAGACTGCCGCGCGCGCCGTTTTCATAGCGCAACATTATCTGGGCGTTGTCGTCAAGCCGCCGTCCTGCCACGAAGGTGGTAAGCTCGGCACATAGTGCGTCAGGCTCAAGCCCGGTGACGAAACCGGCAAGATTGAAAGCATGGGTGCCAACGTCGCCAATTGAGCCGCCCGCGCCCGAGCGTGCTGGATCCGAGCGCCACTCGGCCTGCTTGTTGCCGCCGTCCTCGAGTTTCGTCGCCAGCCAGTGCTGCGTGTATTCGACCTGGACGATGCGGATGTCGCCCAGGTCACCGTTGCGGACCATGGCGCGGGCCTGCCGGAGCATGGGATAACCAGTATAGGTATGGGTCAGCGCCACGACCAGCCCAGAAACCCGCGCCGCCTCCCGCAGCGACAGCGCCTCGGCCAGCGTCGTCGTCAGCGGCTTGTCACAAATGACATGGATGCCCGCATCGAGAAAGGCGCGGATAGCCGGCGCGTGCATGTGATTGGGGGTGACGATCGAGACCGCTTCGATGCCGTCGGGTCGGGAGGCCTCGCTGCGCGCCATGCCAGTGAAATCGGCATAGCTGCGGGTCGGGTCGAGACCGAGCAGCGCAGCGGATCGTGCCGCGCGCGCCGCGTCCGAGGACAACGCTCCCGCGACCAGGTCGTAGCGGTCGTCGAGGCGGGCGGCGATGCGGTGCACCGCGCCGATGAAGGCTCCTTCGCCGCCGCCTACCATTCCCAGACGGATGCGGCCACGCCTTCCAGCGAAACGGTTGCCGCCGCTCATGGCGCTCTCCATTGCTGCGGTCGATCGGGGACGTGGCGGGCGGTAGACCTTGGAGGTCTCCCGCCGGCCATCAAGCTGCTGCTCCCCGTTCGGCGATGATCTTGTCGGCGACGCGCCAGGCATTGGCCATGATGGTCAGCGTCGGGTTGGCGCCTGTGCCGGTCGGGAAAGGCGATCCGTCGACTGCGTAGAGGTTCTCGACCTCGTGCGCCCGGCACCATCTGTTGAGCACCGAGGTCGCTCCGTCGTCGCCCATACGAGCCGTGCCATGCTGGTGCGAGCAATTGCCGGTGACGCGGTCGGCATAGACCTTGCGGATGGTCAAAGCGCCGCTGGCCTCCAGAATGTCGGCACCGCGATCGATCAGGTAGCGTCCCTGGTCGAGATCGTTCTGGTGCGGCTTCAGTGTCACGCGCGCGACCGGCAGTCCCCAGGCGTCGACCACCGTTTCGTCGAGGTCTATGCGATTGTCGTGCTGGGGCATGTCGTGCAGCACCATGGCAATCGCCAGCGAATGGCTGAAGTGGTCACGGTCGTTCTTCTTGGCCTCAGCGCCCCATGATGGCGTGCCTGGCATGCGCCAGTTGATCGGGAGGGGGATACCGACGCCCGCCACCGCGATGTGCCCGCCGGAGACGAACCCGCGCGATGCGTCGTGCTCGTAATGTTGGAAGGTCGAAGCGCTGACATAGCCGCCGCCGGCCCAAGCATAGACCGGATCGTCATAGGTGCCGACCGCAGCCGAGTATTCGTGAAAGGTAACGTTGCGCCCGACCATGTCGCTGCCATTGGCTACGCCGGTCGGGAAGCGTCCGGACTTCGACAACAGCATCAGGCGTGCCGTTTCCATCGCGCCGCAGGCAAGGATGAACAGATCGGCCTCTTGCTCGATGGTGTCGCCGTCAGCGTCCTGGTAGATCGCTGCCTTGATGTTGCCTTGGCTGTCCAGAGTGAGTTCGCGAACCACGCAATCCGGCCGCAACTCGAAATTGCCGGTTGCAACGGCTTCCGGGATGAAGACGTTGAGCGCCGACGAGCGCGTTCCGGTCGGGTCCCCGTGCTGTTGTGCAAAAGCGCTGACCACTGTCGCCTTGCGACCGTTGAAAGGGCGCGACAAGGCGGCCTGCGGCGTCGGGAAGGCGTTCCAGCCAAGCGCGTTGCAGCCCTTGATGAACTTCTGTGCATAGCGCGACATCGGCATTGGCGGACACGGATAGCCGCCCGAGCGGTGCGACTCGAATTTGTTGGCGCCGGGCTGGCCGGACACGCCAAATGCCCATTCAACCTTGAGATAGTAAGGCTCGAGCTCGTCGTAGGTGATCGGCCAGTCGGCAAGGCTGGTGCCCGGCAGGTCGCCGGCCACGGTGCGCAGGCGGAAATCGTTCTCGGTGAAGCGCGGCAACCAACCCTGCCAGTGGACGGTGCCGCCGCCAACCATCTGCGGCACCGGGCAGAACATTTCGGAACGCGCGTCGTCGGCGGCGGTCTCGCGCCATGTGCGCGGATTGAGGATCGGGTCCGGCCATAGATTGTAGCGATTGATGTTGGCGAGCTCGTCACCGCCAAAGCTTTCCTTCTTCCGCCACGGCCCCTTTTCGAGGGCCACGACCTTGACACCGGCTTCGCAAAGCACCTTGGCGGCGGCGGCGCCGGACGCGCCGGCGCCAATGATGACGACGTCGGTTCTCGCGGGTTTTCTCTTATAGGCCATCGTGGAACTCCCTGACCTTTTCGGCTTCGCCGTCGGCGAAATACTGCAGCGTGGTGTAGCGGCCGGTGTGGACATCCTTTAGCGAGGCGGGGCCTGGAAAGCCGATCACCCTCCAGCCGATCCGGTTCCTGTTACCGCCATAGATGGGGTCGGCATAAAAACCCTGGCGGGTGTGGGTGACCAGCAGCGGCAGGAAATCGAGATCGACCTCCGTTGAGGTCTGCTGCAGCGCGGGTTGGGGCGAAACCGGACCAGCGAGCGCATCGTTGACGGCGAGCGTCGTCGGCGCACCCGTGCCGGCTTGCTCCAACTCATGAAGAATATCGTCCTGCTGCTGTGGCGCCAGCGCGACGAAGTTGGCCGAAAATCTCTCTTGGGCGCGGGCGTCGAGGTCGAGCAGTCCGGCGACATAGCGTTCGCGCATGATTTCGACGCGCTGCATCCAGGCCTTGGCCGATGCGCCTTCGAGAACTTCGAAGCCTGAGCCGTCGGGCTTGGCGAAGATATAGCCGATGCCGGAGAGATAGCGGTCGACGAAGTCCACGCAGCCGGCTTCGCGTGCGCCCGGCGTGTCGTCGGTTGGAATTATGCGGGCCATCGCGGCCTCCACCGTGGCGCGCTGATGCGGATTGAGGAAGGTGTCAGACATGGCATGTCCCTTGCTGCGATTATCTTTTCGGGGTCGACGCTTCGGGCCAGCGCGCTACAAGCCTGATGCCTGGCAAGGCCCAGCCTGTGGTCTCCTGCGCTCCGTCTAACGCTTGCGCGTCTGGCTGATGGCGACTGCAATGATGATGATGGCGCCACGAGCGATCAGCTGCTGGCTGAATTCCAGTCCCATCAGCACGAGACCGTTGTTGATCAGGCCGATCATCAGCGCGCCCATGATAGAGCCGACCACTGTGCCTGCACCGCCGAACAGGCTGGTGCCGCCAAGCACGGCTGCGGCGATCACCGAAAGCTCGTCGCCTTCGCCGAACTGGAAGCGGCCGGAATGGAGACGGCCTGCATAGAGCATGCCGGCAAAGGCGGCCGCCACGGACGACAGCATCAGCACGCGGAACTTGATAGAGCCGGTGTTGACCCCGGAGTAGCGTGCCGATGTCTCGTTGCCGCCGGTGGCCAGCACGCGCCGTCCGAACGTGGTGCGGCGAAGCACGATGTGGCCCGCGATGCCGATGATTGCCACCCAGATCAGCAGGCTTGGTATCGGGCCGAGGTTACCGGCGCCGAAGATCGCCGCGTAGGGCTTGCTCAGTATGGGGATCGCCGCCGTGCCGCTGATCCACATGGCGACGCCGCGTGCGATGCCCATCATGGCCAGCGTGGTGAGGAACGAAGGAATGCCGATGCCGGTGGTCAGCCAGCCATTGACGGCGCCGACGACGACGCCGGTGCCCAGGCCGTAAAGGATGCCGCCAGCGATGCCGAACTGGTCGATGCCCATTGCCGTGGCGACGGAAGCGAGGCCGGCGACAGCACCGACCGACAGGTCGATCTCGCCGGTGCTGAGCACAAAGGTCATCGTCACCGAGACCACGGCAATGATCGCGGTCTGACGGATGATGTTCAACAGGTTGTTGGGGTCGAGAAAGCCCCTGTCGCCCAGCGTCGCGGCAAAGACGAGGAAGATCACCAGGAAACCGATGTAGATGATGTATTCACGCCAGTTGGCCAGTGCCGAGAATTTGCTGGCTGATGCGGCCCTGTCGGTCATTGGATGGTTCCTCCGCGGGCTTCCTGCATGAATTTGTTGAGTTTCTGTTCGGCGTGCTGAAGGCTGTCGATCGAGTCCGCCTTGGTGGCGTCGTCGAGGTCGTGACGGGCGATGTCGCGCACGATGCGGCCTTCCGACATCACTAGGATGCGATCGCAAGCGGCGAGCAGTTCCTGAAGCTCCGACGACAGAACCAGGATTGCCTTGCCAGATTTGGCGAGGTTGCGGATCAGCGTCACGATCTCCGATTTCGAACCGATATCGATGCCGGCGGTTGGTTCGTCGAGGATCAGCACCTCCGGTTCGGTCGCCAGCCATTTGGCGATGACGACCTTCTGCGCATTGCCGCCCGACAGCGTCCTGATGGTCGCCTTGCGCGAGTCGGTCTTGATGCGCAGGCGCTGGATCGAGCTTTCGGCCAGTGCCGCCGACTTGCTTCGATCGACCCATGTCTTCGTCGAAAGGCGATCAAGGTTGGGCAGGTCGATGTTGCTTTCCACCGAATGGAAGGCGACGAACCCCTGCCGGGCACGGTCTTCCGGCACCAGTGCAATGCCGGCGTCGATGGCATCTCGCGGCCTGGCGATCGAAACTGCCTTACCTTTGATCAGGATCTCGCCACTAGCCATCGGCTGGACCCCGGCCAGCACGCGCGCCAGCGACGAGCGGCCACTGCCCAGCAGGCCAGCGACGCCGACCACCTCGCCGCGGCGAAGCGTCAGATCGATACCGATCGGCTTGCCGGAGCCCGAAAGGTCGCGTGTTTCGAGCAGCACTTCGCCGATAGTCGCCGTCTCGCGCACCACGTCGGAGAAGCCGCGAGAGCGTCGGCCGATGATATGGGCGATCATCGATTCCAGCGTAAATTCTGACATCGGCGCTGTGATGATGTGCTTGCCGTCGCGCAAGATGGTAGCGCGGTCCGCGATGCGGAAGATCTCGTCCATGCGGTGCGAGACATAGACGATTGCGACGCCCTGGCCGCGAAGCTGGCGCACGTAGTCGAACAGCCGCTCGACCTCGTTCTGCGACAGCGCGGTGGTTGGCTCGTCCAGCACCAAAACCTTGCACGGTTGCGAGGTCGCCTTGACGATCTCGGTCAGCTGTCGGTGTCCAGCCGGAATGTCGGAGACCTTGGCGCTGGGGTCGATCTCGACGCCCATGCGCGTGAAAAGTTTTCGCGATTCGGCTACAGCGGTTCTGTCGTCGATGAGCCCGGAGCTGGTCATGATCTCACGGTTGAGGAAGATGTTCTGCGCCACCGTCAGCGTCGGAATAAGGCTCATTTCCTGGAACGCCATAGCGACACCGGCATTGCGCGCGGCCTCGGCGGTGAAGGTGGCTAGCGGCACGCCGCCGATCTCGACCGTGCCGGAGGTTGGCGGCTGCACGCCGCGGAGAATTTTCAGGATTGTCGACTTGCCGGCGCCGTTCTCACCGACGAGTGCGTGCACTTCGCCCGGGCTAACGTCGAGATGAACGTCGTCGAGCGCCCGGACACCGCCGAAACGCATGCTGACATTTCGCATTCGGACGGCTTCGGCTGCATTGGCAGTGTTCATGACAACACCTAGGGCAAAACAAAGGTTTGCGTCTGGTAGGAGGAATGGTTCGGCCTGTCGGACAGAAACGCTGCGCTTCTGCTCGAACTAGGCCGAACCATCGCCACCGGGAGGACCTGTGTGCGAAGTCTACTGCATGCTTTGCTTGATCTTGTCGGTGACCGGCTTGTGGTAGACCTGCTGCCAGGCATCGGCGAGATTGGCCTTGGTTACCGGCAGCGCCGGCAGCGCGACATAGGCCGGCGCCTGCTTTCCGAGCAGGCCATAGCCGGCCAGCATTGCCTCGGTCACGCCCTGGTCGTAGGGCCGCTGCGCCGACAGGCCCTTTACCGGACCGTCGGCCGCCATGTTGATGGCGACGTTTTCACCGAGGTCGCAATTGACGATCACCAGGTCGTCCCGGCCATTGGTGAGGGCTGCGGAGATGACGCCTTCCGCGGGCACATCCCACACTGCCCAGATGCCCTTGATGCTGGGATGGGCGACGAGCAGGGCGCCGGCGGCCTTCTCAGCATCGCCTGAGAAGTCGGGACCGCCGATACCTTGCTCTGCGACGACGTGGATGTCCGGATAGTTCTCGGCCAGCGTCTTCTTGACTGCGTCGTAGCGCTGCTTGGTGACGAAGAAGTCGGCTGCATGGAAGATCAGTCCGACATCGCCCTTGCCGCCAAGTGCCTGCGCCAGCAGGTGCGCTGTGGCGACGCCGTTGCCGTAGTTGTCTGCGGAAACGGAGCTGACGTAGTCCTTGCCGGCCACGAAGCCTTTCGGCACGTTATCCATGAACACGAGCTTGGCGCCGGCGTCGGCGGCCGCCTTGTAGGCCGCTGCGGTCGCGACCGGGTCGGTCGGAATCGACACGATGATATTGGGCTTCTGCGCCATGACGGTCTCGAGGTCGGACACCTGCTTGTCGGGCTTGAAGCCTGCGTCGGTGACGGCGATGATTTCGATCCCCATGGTGGCGAACTGCGCCTTGAGGCCTTCGATCTGCGCCTGCGACCAGTCGTTGCCGGCATAGTGCATGACTATGGCGGCCTTGGCATGCATCTCCTTGATCTTGGCCAGTTCCTCATCGGTGAGCTTGACGGTCGAGGCGGCTTCCGGCTTCTCGCCGTTCGGTCCGAGGCTCATCACATGCTGGCCGATCTCGGTCAGCGCCTGGGCGGGATCAGTGGCATAGGCCGCGTTCGAGACAAGGCCGAGGCAGAGCGTCAGACAGATTGCCGTCGACCGAAGCAAGGTTTTCATGCGCATGGTGTTTCCTCCCTGATGTTGTTTGGTTTTCGTTCTTGCAGTTACAGGCGCTTCCGGCGTCAATGCCGGTCGGTAACTTCAGGCTTTCGCCAGTTCCGTTTGCACAAAGGCATGGCTTTCCCGCGCCCCGGCGGCAGGATCGGCCCAAGCGTCGAGTTCGTTGCAGATCCAACCCGTGTAACTGATGTCCTTCAGGGCCCGGATCACGGCGCCGTTGTCGCAATCGCCCCGGCCGACCGGCACGAAGGCGAACGGGTCGCGCTGCCAACCCTTGAGGTGGACGTAGGAAATGCGTGACGCGTGCTCGCGCACCATAGCTGCCACGTCGCCTCCGGCAGCGGCCAAATGCGCCGTGTCCGGACAGAACCCGATCGCGGTCTTGCCGAAGATCGTCCGCACTTCGTCGGGGTTCTCAACGATGGTGGACAGATGGGGGTGGTAGTGAGCTTTCAGGCCGTGCTCCGCAGCGATTGCCATCACCTTGTCGAGCGCTGAAGCCAAGGCATCGTAATCGCCTTGCCGCGTCCTGTCGTGGCGCCGCGCGCCGCCGCCAACAACCAGGTGCTCGGCGCCGAGCACCCGCGCTGCGTCCGCTGCCTTGGTGACGCGTGCCAGTTCTTCGTCAAGGATGTCCTTGAAGATGAAGTTGCCGCCGGCATAGACCGAGACCAGAGACAGCCCGGTGTCGGCGAGGATCTTGCGGATGGCGGCGTAATCGTCGCCTGCGCTTTCGACTACATTGCCGTCGAAGAACTCGATGCCATCATAGCCCGCTGCTGCAATATCGCGCGCGGCCACGGCCATGTCCCCGAACGTCCGGTAGGTCAATCGGTTGATTGAGGTAACGCCAACGGCGTCGCCCCCAAGTGGACCCCAGCAATTGGCATGATAGGCCAGCTTCCAAGCAGTCATGGCGTCTCCTCCGACACGGCCCGATATGCTTTTGCATTTGAAAACGTATCTTTAGTTGATAAAAATCAAAAGTCAATTTACTTTTCTGTGTTAGCGACAAAATTAGGCATTGCGTCTTCTGAAAGCGCTCGTCCATGTTGGACGACGAAGGAGCAATCGGCTGTGGCTAGGACTGGCTTGGGACGCACCGCAGTTGCGGATGCAGATCGATCCGGAGAGACGGGCTCTCTGGCGACGACGGACCGCGTAAAAGCCCTCGAAGCCGAACGCCAGAGTCTTGTTTCGCTTCTCAACATTCTGCGATCCAGTGAACCTTGCACTCGCCTCGACCTCGAACGAGAGGCCCGGCTCGGCCGCGCCGTGGTCACGGACCGCCTGTCGACGCTTGCTGCCTTCGGCCTTGTCGACGAAGGCGGTGTCGGGCGCTCCATAGGCGGGCGCGCGCCGCGTCTGGTGCGGTTTCGATCGGAGGCCGCGCGCATTCTGGTTGCCAATATCGACGGCGACACCATCAGCCTTGGTCTCGCCGATCTGGACGGGCGACTCATCCTTGAGCACTACGAGGATTTCGACGCCGCTTCCCCAGCACAGGCACTGTTCGATCGGCTCGAGGCGCTGTTCAACTGGTCGCTCGGCAAGGATGGTGCTCCGCTGTGGGCGATTGGGCTGGGAGCGCCGGGTGCGGTAGAGCAGAAGGACTCGAAAAGCCTGGCGATCCCTAAGCTTAGCGCGATGCCTGCGTGGGACGAGGCGAAGCTTCTGGAACGTTTGATACATCGT
Organism: Mesorhizobium sp. B2-3-15; assembly: GCF_006442875.1. NCBI lineage: Bacteria > Pseudomonadati > Pseudomonadota > Alphaproteobacteria > Hyphomicrobiales > Phyllobacteriaceae > Mesorhizobium > Mesorhizobium sp. B2-3-15. Next base: position 442,832 of record NZ_VFVO01000002.1, read on the forward strand.
TTCCAGGCGCCGGTCTGGGTGCGGGGCGCCGTGCAGATGGAAACCATGGGTGAACTCAGCGCCTTGTCAGCGGAAGCCAGCCGCGACATGCTCTATGTCGACCTTGGCTCGGATATCACCGCCGGCATAGTTGTCGACGGCCGCCTGCATCGTGGCGCGCAAGGCATAGCGGGACAGATAGGGCATGTTTACGCCGGCGAGCCGCACAAGCGCATTTGCGGTTGCGGCAATGTTGGCTGCCTGCAAACCGTCGCCGGCTGCGATGCTATCGCCCAGGCCGGCCTACTAGCGGCAGAACAGGGGCGAAGCCGTCTTCTCGGCGAAACGCTCGCCGCAACCGGGACGGTGACGGCTGCCGACATTGGCACGGCGGCCCGCCTCGGCGACCCGTTCTCGGCCGATCTGCTGGCGCAGTCCGGACGGCTGATCGGCACCGTCCTGGCGACGCTGGCCAATATCCTCAACCCGTCGATGATCGTTCTCGGCGGCGAACTGTCCCAAACGGGCGACATCTGCTTGGCGGCGATCCGCGAGGGTATCTACGGGCACGCGCAGCCGCTCATCAGCCGCGATATCAGTATTGTTCATTCGCGCATGGGAAGGTCGGCTGGACTTGTTGGCGCCGCAGCCGTCGCCGTGACTGAACTGTTCGCCCCCGCGTTCCTCAGCGAATGGATCGTATCGGGCACGCCGCTTGCCCACGCCGGGGTTGCCAACTTGCTGGCTGGGGTCGAGAAGACGGCGACGACAGGCGGTTGAGCGTGCGGCCCGCCCGACCAGCTGTCGCGCAGTCGCCGCGATAAGCCGTGGCGCTTGCAAACCCGAACCCCTGCGGTAGGTTTGATTCAATACAGCTGCCCGCAGAGGTGGCGGATGGGAGGAGCAACGGGATGCAGAGAGCTGATGCGGCAATGCCACCCGGATGTGTGTTGCCAGTTTCGTCCCTAGCGCGTCCGCTGGTTGCAGGCCTGGGACCACATGGCGAACGGCCGGCATCTCCCGAATTGCTGCGCCCGTCTGCCGACATGCTGGAACGCGCCAGGGAAAGGGCCTTCCACGTGGCAATCGTGCTGCACACGACCGCTTCGGACTGGGCGCAGCGTCAGATCGCGGGCATCAAGGCAGGCTTGGAGCAGGCGGGCGCCGTCGTCGTCGACATCGTCGATTGCGGCTACGACGCAGCCACCCAGATCGCAGCGATCGAACGGTTGGTGCAATCGAAACCCGATGCCGTGATCAGTATCCCCGTCGGAAGCACGGCCGTGGCCGCAGCTTTCCGCAAACTGGCGGTCGCCGGGATCAAGCTCGTCCTACTCGACAACGCGCCTTCCGGCCTGCTTCAAGAGACCGACTATGTAAGCGTCATATCGTCGGACAATTTTGGCCTTGGCCAGATCGCCGCCAGTCTGATTTCGCCGCACATCCGGCAGAACGGCAAAGTCTGCGTGGTTGCCTACAACGTCGACTTCTTCGCGACAGCGCAGCGTGAGATCGCTTTCGGCAAGTGGATGCGGCACGAGCGCCCGGACATCACGCTGACGCAGCTGAAGTTCGACGTGCCAGCAAATGCCGGCAGCGCAGTCGGCCCCTACCTCGATGCCAATCCCGATCTTGACGGAATGTTCGTCGTCTGGGACGAGCCAGCAGTCGCATCGCTGCCGGTTTTTTCTGGCCGCTCCCGGATCCCGGTTATGACCACGGTGGATCTTGGTAGCGCGATCGCTGAGGCCCTTCTCGAAGGAACGATCGTCAAGGGCGTTGCGGCGCAACGGCCTTTCGAACAGGGCGAGATAGCGGCCACGGCGACGATTGTCGGGCTGACCGGCAATGCTGTGCCGCCGTGGATTGTGCTCCCGGGCGTAGCAGTGACCTCTGGCAATGTCGCGGAAGTCTACGAGCACGTTGGCGGCGCGCCCAGCTTCTATTCAGCCGATGATACTAGAGGTTGAAGAGCGCCTCGTGGAGGCAAACACGCCCATTGATTCGAAGGCTATGCGCGGTCATTCTGACGGTCGTCACAATGTTACAAAATGGCTGATAAATCATTGATTTTATTAATTTAAGCCAGAGTTCAATCCTCTCTCGCAGCACCAGACACCCTGCAAACAACGCGGCCTGTGACACCGTCTTTCCGGCACGGACAGGCGATGAAGTCACAGCATGCGCCGGGCACCGGATCGCGCAGTCGGACAATTCCGTCGTGTGCCGGATAGCCCGTCTCTTCCTCTCGCTGAAGATGAGGAAATTCGGCATACAAATCCCCGTGGAGACCAGCATCGGCCATGGCTTCTACATAGGCCATGGCGGCCCGTGCGTGGTCCATCATACGGCAACGATCGGCAACAACTGCAACATATCCCAGTATGTGACGATCGGGGCGACGCTTGGCAAATCCGCGTCGATAGGGGACGAGGTCTATATCGGCCCAAACGTGTGCATCGTAGAGGAGGTCACGATCGGCAGCCGCTCGCTTATCGGCGCGGGTGCCGTTGTCACTAGGAATATTCCGGCGGGGAGCACCGCGGTCGGCGTCCCCGCGAGGCCGATCGACAAGGCGCGGCAGCACAATTTCATCACCAATCGATGGCCGCCGGCAATGTGAACAGGCCTATGGTGCTTGCCGGTGGCGCGCCCTCATCGGTCGAACGCATGCGCGGCATGACACGATTCGTTAACCAAGATGCTGTTCTTCGACATGACGGGTTGTCGGACGGCTGCCTGTCCGGCTGGTCAAGTCATGGCCGGGGAGAGTGCTGAACGAAAGCTCCTCATCTGAGCGAAGCCAAATCGCCTCAAACAGGAACGATGTGCAAGGCATGAATGGGATTGAAAGCGAACAAAACCCGCTCGGCGCTTCCCGTCGTTGGACATGGTTGCCGGCCATTGCGATGGCGTTGCTTTGCATGTGTGTCACCGATGCGTTCGCCGAGACGCGCGCCCTGCGGATTCAGCATCTTCATACGGGCGAGAAGGCCGAGATCGTCTTCAAGCGCGATGGGCGCTACGATCAGGCGGGCCTGAAGAAGATCAACTTCATGCTGCGCGACTGGCGCCGCAACGAGCCGACCAGGATGGACCCGCGCCTGCTCGACCTGGTCTGGCAGGCTTACCGCGCCAGCGGCTCGACGGCCTATATCCATGTGGTCAGCGCCTATCGCTCGCCGGCCACCAACGCCATGCTGCGCGGTCGTTCGAAGGGCGTGGCCCGCGAAAGCCAGCACATGGTTGGCCGCGCCATGGACTTCTTCCTGCCTGACGTGCCGCTGAAGAAGTTGCGCGACATCGGCCTGAAGATGCAGGGCGGCGGCGTCGGCTATTATCCGACCTCCGGTTCGCCGTTCATTCATATGGATGTCGGCAATGTGCGGCATTGGCCTGGCATCAGCCGCCAGGAGCTCGCCAGGGTCTTCCCGAACGGCAACACGCTGCATGTGCCGAGCGACGGCAAACCGTTGCCTGGCTACGAGCAGGCGTTTGCCGCCTACGAGTCACGCAAGGCCGCCGGCACGCCCAACATCGAACTGGCCAGCGCCGACCGCGGCCAACGCAGGCCAGCGCGCGGCCTGCTGGCGACGCTTTTGGGCGGGCGCGGCGCGGATGAAGCGGACGATGCCGCGGAAGCGGCGCCTGCGCCACGCAAGCCGACCAAGTCAGTTGAACCTAAAACGGCCGGTGATCCCAAGATGCCTGGCGACTCCAAGACGGCTGGCCAGGGCATTGCTATCGTGGCCCCGGAGGCAGCCCAGCGGGCGGACGTCCAGACCCCCTCCGCCGATCCGGCCGAAGAAACGTCTGCAAAGTCGCCTGAAGCGATCGTCATGGCGATGCCGCCCGGCACGGTGCCGATACCCGCTTTCGCACCGCGCACCGGGTTCGCCGCCACCATTCCAATCCCGCAAGCCGTGCCGTTCGGCGTAGCCAGCAGCGCATCCACCGCGCGGGTTGAACCGGCGGCGACCGGTGCCGAAAATCCCGTGGCCAGGATGAATGCCGCCCCCGCGATTGCCGGTCCGGACATGCTGGCGCTCAACATCCCTGTCCCGACATGGCGACCGCAAGACCAGACGGGCCCCGCGCGTCAACCGGAGGCGGCTAAATCTGCCGATGCAATCGGTGCCTTGCTGGCCACGCATCACGTCGATGACAGCCTCGATTCGCTGGCTGGACAGCGGATTGCAGTCCCTGCATCGAAACCTGAAGACCGTGTCAGGACCAGCCCCAAGGCCGACCGTGTCCAGCCACGTCTCGATCCCGAAGCCACCGCCGTCGTTCTGCCAGCGGCGCCGACCGCCCAATCGCTTAAGACCGGGCGCCGCATCACCGGAACCGGCTCGACAGCGGCGACCGTCATTGCCGCCAATTTCATCCGCACGGCGCCGGAGCAGGTCTATCTCGATGGCTTCCAGCCACGAGGACAGACGTCCGATCACCGCCGCTTCACCGGCTCCGCTGTGAAATTCCTGCCCATCGCCAGATTCAGATAGGTCGACGCGCAAGTCTGTAAGATATTTTCCAAATTTGACAATCTTGTATGAAATTGTAAGGTAATCGTCTTTCCGTTGGCGAGAGGCGATGACCATGTCGATCCGCGAAGAGTTGGCCAACACCACCTTGGCTTTCACGTCGGCGGAAGAAAAGATCGTTCAGGTCCTGCTCGCCGACTATCCGATGTCGGGGCTGGGAACGGCGACCCGGCTGGCGCGACGCGCCGGAGTCAGCGACCCGAGCGTGACCCGCCTGATGACCAAGCTCGGCTATGTCGGCTTTGCCGATTTCCAGGCGCGGCTGCTGACGGAAGTCGAATCCAGACTGCATTCGCCGTTGCTGATGATGGAGGCCAAGCGTCCCGGCGGCTCCAGCGAGGGCACGGCACTGGCCTACTTCCATTCGGTTTCCGACAGTCTGGAGCGCACGCGCACGGCGGTCCCCCTGCAGGCCTATACACGCGCTGTCAATTTGCTGCTCGAGACCAAGGGCCAGGTCGTCCTGCTGGGCGGCCGTTTCAGCCGCCACATCGCCTCCATGCTCGCCGGCTATCTCCTGCAATTCCGCTCCGGCGTGCGCGACATCGGCTCGTTGAGCCCGGCGGATTTCGACTTGCTGATCGACCTCGGCAAGCGCGACCTTCTCGTCGTGTTCGACTATCGGCGCTACCAGTCGGACGTGGTGAGCTTTGCGCGGCAGGCGAAGGAACGCGGCGTCTCCGTACTGCTGTTCACCGATGTATGGCTGTCGCCGATCGCTGACATCGCCGACCTGACGATGGTCGCGGCGATCGACGCCAACTCGCCCTTCGACACGCTGGCGACCGCCGTGGCTCAGATGGAGACGGTTTTCGCCCATGCGCTGGAAGGCCATGGCGCCGGGGTGCGCAAGCGCATCGAGGACATCGAGAAGATCCGCAGCGCCAATGCCGTCACCCTCGATGCCGCCTTGTCGCCGTCCGACAACGAAACCGTCAAACCAAGAACCACCAGGAAATAGCATCGATGCGCCCGGCGCGGCGGTGCGAGGAAGGAATAACCATGGCTGACGCCCAGACGATCATCGATGCCGTGCAGGCTGAAATCGAGAGAGACCGCGACTGGCTGATCGGGCTTGTCCGCGACATGGTCCGCATCCCTTCGGTCAATCCCAAATTCGAGGCCAATCCGGCGATCAACCGCGAGGCGGATGTCCAGGCTCTGCTGGAGCCGATCCTCAAGCACGATGGCTTCAAGACCGAACAGTGGGACGCCTTGCCCGGCCGGCCCAATCTGGTCGGCGAATGGGCTGGAAACGAGGAGCGCAGCCTGATCCTGTGTGGGCATATCGATGTCGTGCCGGTCGGCGAGATGAAGGACTGGTCGGTCGATCCGTTCGGCGGTGAGATCACGAATGGCCGGCTCTATGGCCGGGGCGCGGTCGACATGAAGGGCGGCGTCGCGGCTTGCGTCGCCGCCGCGCACGCGATCCGCAAGGCGGGCATCACACTGCAAGGCCGGTTGGCCGTCCACTCCGTCGTCGACGAGGAGGCTGGTGGCTTCGGCGCCATGGACGCGGTCAAGAACGGCAAACTCGCCAAAGCGGTGCTTGTCGCCGAGCCGACCTGGGGCGATGTCCTCCCGGTCGAGGGCGGGCTCGAATGGGCGCGGGTGACGATCCGTGGCCGCAACGCGCATTCGGCGCTGCGTTACAACGAAATCTACCCGCAACGGCACGACAAGGACCGGCTGAAGCCGGGTGTCAACGCCATCGAGATCGCGGCGCGGTTCATTGCCGCCGTCCGCCAATACGAGCTCGACCGGACACGGGCAAAGTCCCATCCGCTGCTGCCGGTCGGCATGAACACGATCAACATCGGTGTCATGCATGGCGGAACGGGCCTTGGCGAACACGGCCTGCCGACGGTGATGACCAACCCGGCCATCATCCCCGATGTTGCCGTGCTCGATCTCGACATGAAGTTTCTGCCGGATGAGAATTCAGCCGACTATCGCCGCGATTTCGAGAATTTCGTCCATCATTTCGCGCAAACCGACGCCTGGTTGCGCGACAACCCGCCTGCCATCCAGTGGGAGCTCGGCGGGCTGCATTTCCCGCCGATGAACACGCCGGTCGACCATCCGTTGGTGACGTCGCTGATGAAACGCAAGGCGGCGATCGGCAAGGCGCCTCAGACAAGCGGCTTCGTCGCCGTGTGCGATGCTGCGCACTATGCCGGCGCCGGTGTCGACGGTGTCATTTTCGGTCCGTCGGGCGACGGCTTCCATGGCGCCAACGAATATGTCGAAGTGGAATCGGTGGTCGAGACCGCCAAGGTGATCGCGGCATCCGTCATCGACTGGTGCGGCGTGCGCTGAGAGGCTTGCTTTTCAGGCGGTCACGCCGGGCGGTTGATCCGCCCGGCGACGGCACCCCAAGCCGCTTTGATCATGCCGGCCAGTCCGCTGGGATAGGCCAGCATCACGCCGATGATCAGAACCGCCGTGATCATCGGGCGCCATGCGCCGAAATCAGCCATCCACTCGGCGAAGACCGTCAGCACGAAAGAGGCGACGATGGCGCCGTAGATGGTGCTGGTGCCGCCCAGCAGCACCATCGACAGGATGATGGTCGCCAGGCTCATGCCGAACACGTCGATCGAGGCGTTGCGCTGGTAGGCGGCATAGAAGGCCCCGGCAATGCCGGTGAAGAAGGCGCTTGCCGCAAGCGTCAGCATGCGTTGGCGCACGATCGAGACACCGCGGCTGACGGCGTATTCCTCATTGTCGCGCAGCGCCACGATGCTGGCGCCGGCGCGCGAGCGCACGAGCACACGCAGGAACAGCGTGCTCGCCACCAGCAGCGCCAGCGCGATGTAGAAATAGGCGAATTTGGCGTCGCGGACCATATTGTGGTCGAGCCAGTAGAGGCCGGGGATACGCACGATCCCTTGCGTGCCACCGGTGATGTCGGACTGGCTGAGGATCACTTGCATGACCAATTGCGCGAAGCCGAAGGTGACCAGGATGATATAGATGCCCTTCAGGCGCAGGATCGGGATGGTCACCACGATCGCGGCAAGCGTGGCGATGATGCCGCTGGAAAACAGCGCGATCCACGGATCGAGCCCGGCCAGCTTGGTCAGCAGGCTGTAGGCGTAGACGCCGATGCCGAAGAGCGCCAGATGACCGAAATTGAAGACGCCGCCATAGCCGAGGCTGAGATCCCAATTCGACGCCACGATGGCGTAGATGAAGGCCATGATCAGGATGTGGCGGGCATAGGTGTCGCCGAAGACGAGCGGCAGCAGCGCCAGCACGGCGAAGCCGAGCACGAAGCCGATGGCTTCGTGCTGCCACGGCGTGCGGCCAGGTGCGATCGGGGTTGCCGCCGCTGTGCGGATCTGGGTGATCGGCGAGGTCGTGTCGGTCATGCGAGGCCTCGCGAGCGGCTGGCGAAAATGCCCTCGGGGCGCACCATCAGGGTCAGGATCAGCACGCCGAACAGCAATGCCGGCGTCCAGTAGAGGCCGAAGTAATAGCTGCAGGCGGCCTCGAAAAAGCCGATCAGATAGGCGGCGAAGATCGGTCCCGATATGCTCGATATGCCGCCGAATACGACGACGATCAGCGCCTTGAGCAGCGGGTCTGAGCCCATCACGGGCGACATGAAGCGATAGCCGCCCATGAAGATGCCGGCGAGCCCCGCCAGCGAAGCGGCGATGGCGAAGGCCAGCCCGTAGAGCGCGGTGACATTCAGGCCGACCAGATGGCTGGCGTCCTCGTTCTGCGCGACCGCACGCAATGCCAGCCCGAGGCGCGAACGGTTGAGGAACATCCACAACGCCGCCAGGATCAGCGGCGTGATGACGATGATGGCGATCTGGTGCAGCGAAACGCCGACGCCGCCGATGGTGGCGTTGCCGTCCACCAGCGCCGGGATCTGCTTGGAGCGCGGCCCCCAGATGGTGAGCGCTCCGTTCTCGATCAGCGATCCGGCGGCAAGCGTGGTGATGACGACGACCAGCACGATGTTGGGCCGGCCGATCAGCGGCCGGACGACGCTTGCCTGCAGGATCCAGCCGGCGCCGGCCATGACGACCACGGCGACGGGAAAGGCTACCGCCGCCGGCAGGCCGAGTTCCACCAATTGCCAGGCGACATAGGCGCCCAGCATCATGAACACGCCATGGCTGAAGTTGAACACGCCGATCGTCGTCCAGACCAAAGCGAGCCCGACCGCCATCATGGCGTAGAGCGAACCTTGGAACAGGCCGCCGAACAGGATTTCCGCCAATGCGCTCATACCAAGTTCCTAGTGGCCAAAATACATCGACATGATCTCGCCGTGGTCGAGGCTCTCGCCCGGCTTGATCTCGGTCGCCACCGCGCCGTGGTTGACGAGGTAGAGTTGCTGCGTCAGTTCCAGCAGGAACTCGATATCCTGCTCGACGACGATCAGCGGCACCCCGCCGCGCGAAATGTCCAGGACGGAGGCGCAGAGTTCGTCCTTGATCTTGGGCGCCAGCCCAAGCGTCGGCTCGTCGAGGATCAGGAGGCGCGGATGGCTCATTAGCGCCGTGCCGATCGACACCATCTGGCGCTCGCCGCCCGACAGCGTGCGCACGCGCTGGCGCCAGCGTTCCGCCAGTTTCGGGAACAGTTTGATCACCTTCTCGCGGTTCTCCGCCTCATGCGGACGGGCGCGCGGCGAATAGGCGCCGAGCGCCATGCAGTCGGCGATGGAGAGGTCGGGAAACAGCCGGTTGCCTTGCGGCACGTGGATCAGGCCGGCGCTGACGATGGCGCGGGCGCTGAGGCCTGCTATGTCTTGCCCGTCGAACTGGATGCGGCCGTTCTTCGGCCGCAGCAGGCCGGAGACGGTGCGCAACAGGGTCGTCTTGCCATGGCCGTTGGGTCCGAACAGGCCGACATTGCCGAAGCGGCCAGCTTCCAGCGAAATGTCGTGCAGCACGGTGACGCGGCCATAGCCGGCGGTGACGCTTTCGACGGTGAGGATGGGAGTCACGCCACCGCCCTCCGGGTTCCGAGATAGGCCTCGATGACGCGCTGGTCGGCAATCACGCTTGCCGGCTCGCCAGCGGCGAGCACGCGGCCATTGTTAAGCACCAGCAGATGCTGCGACAGGCTCATCAGGAAGGTCAGCACATGCTCGATCAGGAGGATGGTGATGCCGCGTTCGGCGGTGCGGCGGATCAAACCGATCGACGTCTCGATCTCGGGCTTGGTCAAGCTCGATGCCGGTTCGTCGAGCAACAGCATACGTGGCTGCATGGCGATCGCGGTGGCAAGCATGAGGCATTTGCGCTCGAAGACGGAAAGCTCGCCGGCCAGCCGCCCGAAGGACACTGAACCCAAGCCGACAAACTCCAGTGCCTCTGCGGCCGCCTCGCGGGCGGCTGCCGCTGCAGCTTTCTCCTTTCTGCCGTAGCTGGCGCCGATCAGCGCGTTCTCGAATACGGTCAGGCCGTCGAAGCTGGTTTCGCGCTGAAAGGTGCGGGCAAGGCCGAGGCGCGCGATGGCATGTCCAGACTTGCCGTTGATCGCGGTCCCGTCAAAGCGGATGTGGCCTCTGTCCGGCCCGAACGGGATGCCGGTGATGATGTTGAACAGCGTGCTCTTGCCGCTGCCGTTCGGGCCGGCGATGCCAAAGATCTCGCCGGCCTCGACCTTGAACGACACGCCATCGACGGCCTTCAGCGAACCGAAGGCCTTCGATACGTCGTCCAATTCAAGCAGGGCCATGCCTCACTGCATCCAGGGCTGCGGCTTGAAGGCACCGGTGGCGTATTTTTCCGGCGAGATCAGCGTGCGCTGGCCGTCCCAGATCTGAAAGAAGGTGATCGGGATATAGTCGTCGCCCTGCGTGGCGAGATGCGTGGCGGGATCGAATTTCAGCCGGCCTTCGGCGACCTGCTTGTCGGTCTCCGATAGCGCCTTCATGATCGCGGCGTGGTCGGATGCGCCGCCGACTTTCTTGACCGCGTCGAAATAGACGTTGGTCATTTCATAGAGGCCGACGCCATAGGTGCCGCTCTCGACGCCATATTTGGCCTTGAACTTGGCCGCCACCTCGTCGGCGCGCGGGTTCTTCGGCGTCGTCAGCGCCCCGCCGAGGAGATTGTAGATGACGCCATTCGACTTCTTGCCGGTGAGTTCGACGAATTCCGGAACACTCGGCGCATATTGCAGGAAGACAAGGCTCTTGGTCGGCTGTTCGAGGAACTGGTTCAGGAAAGACGCCGAATTGCCCGGCAGATAATCGGTGTTGATGACGACATCGGGAACATTCTCGCGCACCTTGGCCAGGATCGGACGCCAGTCGGTGACTTCGCCGAAGGGCACGATCTCATCGACGCTGATAGTCCAGCCCTTCTCCTTGAAAGTCTTCTTCATGCCCTCCGAGATGGTCTTCGAATAGGCGTTGTCGGAGGAGATGATGGCGACCTTCTTGGTCGGCAATGTGATCTTGCCGTCGGCCGCGAGTTTCTCGACGAACAAGGTGACGTCGGTGTTGTAGGCGTCGAAGGACGGCGTTAGCGACCAACAGCACATGTACTTGTCTGGGCTCGGCGCGATGATGTCCCTGGTCTGCTGCGAGGTGGCCGCCAGCATGTAGGGCATCTCGGCCTCGGCCATGTTGTCGATCTCGAAATTCGTCAGGCTGGCGTAGCCGGTGAGCATGAATTGCACGCCGGGATCGCCAAGCAGGCGCTCGACCGCGCTGGTGACGTTGCCGGCGGACTGATCCTTAACGTCGCCGACCACCAGTTCGAATGTGTTGCCGGCAACGCCGCCGGCGGCATTCGCCTCATCGATTGCCATCTGCACGCCGCGCTGGAATTCCTGGCCGTCCGCCGCGGCAGGGCCCGTGATCGGCGCCAGCAGGCCGATCTTGACGACATCGGCGAAAGCGGGGGCGCTTGCCGTGGCAAACGCCGCGATCAGGGCCGTGGTCATCAGCATATGGCGGAGTCTGTTGCCTGCGAATTTGGATTTCATCGTGCCGTTCCCTGTTTTCCTCCCGTTCATCGGGAGTTGGATAATTGACAATCTACGCACAATTGTTGTTATTTGAAAAGGATTTTTCAACGGCACGAGACCGGGAAAATGTTATGGCAGGGCTAGGGGAGGCGGCGGCGCTTTGTTGTGCAACTGCTTCGAAACAGGGCGATTCCAGACGGAGCCAAAGATGACGATCGCGCAGAAGACCCTTGAAACCAGTCACGGCAGGATCGCCGTTCGCGAGACCGGCGGCAAAGGCACCGCCGTCCTGCTGATCCACGGCAATTCGTCTTCCGGTGCCGTTTTCCGCAACCAGCTCGAGAGCCCGCTGGGCGAGCGCTACCACATGATCGCCCCCGATCTGCCGGGCCACGGCGCTTCCGGCAATGCGATCGATCCGGACCGCTCCTACAGTATGGAAGGCTATGCCGATGCGATGACCGAAGTGCTCGGCCTGCTCGGTATCGACAAGGGCATCGTCTTCGGCTGGTCGCTCGGCGGTCATATCGGGCTGGAGATGATCGACCGTTATCCTGGCCTGCTTGGCCTGATGATATCGGGCACTCCGCCTGTAGCGCCCGAGGAGGTCGGCAACGGCTTCAAGTCGAGTCCGCATATGCATCTTGCCGGACAAGAGGCCTTCACCGCCGCTGATGTCGAGGCTTATGCGCGCAGCACTTGCGGGGAACCGTTCGAACCGTTCCTCCTCGACACGGTGGCGCGCACCGACGGGCGGGCGCGGCGCCTGATGTTCGAGAAATTCGCCGCCGGCACAGGCCGCAACCAGCGCGAGATCGTCGCCGGCAAGACGCCTCCGATCGCCGTTCTCAATGGCATCGACGAGCCTTTCGTGAACACCGATTTTGTCTCAGCGGTCAAGTTCTCCAACCTGTGGGAAGGCAAGGCGCATCTGCTCGACAAATCGGGCCATGCGCCGTTCTGGGATTCTCCCGACCGCTTCAACCCGATCTTCGCCCGCTTCCTGGAAAGCGTGGATCAGGCATAGACTCGCCGCAAGGCCACCGACCAGCCGCCATCGACCGGAATGAGTCCAGCCCTGCTGGCCTCATTGCACTGACAGGAGGAGGGCGGCCGCGACCGGGCCGTTGGCAAGGCATGCGTGTCCGGCTATGACGGCAAAGTTGCGAAGAGCAGTCAGCTTTTCCGTTGGAGTGCGACATGACCGTATTTACACGCCGCGGACTGCTGAAAACTGCCGCCGTTGCCGGTGCGAGCGGGCTCGGGCTTGCCGCCATGGGCAGGATTGGCGGCTGGGCGGCGTCCGCGCCTGAGCCGGTGGTGCTGCGGACGGCGAAAATCCAGGCGAAGCTGATGGATGTCGGCCAGACCAACAATGTGCTGACTTACGGCAAAGCGGGAATGCCGCCGGTGCTCAGGATGAAAAAAGGCGAACCCTTTGCCGCGCGCCTCGACAATGCCATCGACGATCCGACGACCATCCACTGGCACGGCATTCGCCTGCCGAACAAGATGGATGGCGTGCCCTTCCTGGTGCAGCCTTACGTCTACACCGGCGATCATTTCGACTATGCCTTCACGCCGCCCGATGCCGGCACCTTCTGGTATCACCCGCACTGCAACACGCTGGAGCAGATGGGGCACGGCCTGACCGGCGTGATCGTGGTTGAAAACCCGAACGATCCGAAATTCGACGCCGAGTTTGTCCTCAACCTGCGCGACTGGCGCCTTGGCGACGACGGCCAGTTCATCGACCAGTTCCGGCCGCGCGATGCGGCGAGAACCGGCACCTACGGCACGGTGCGTACGGCCAACTGGCTCGATCAGCCGCAATACGACGCGCCTGCCGGCGGGCTGGTGCGGCTGCGCGTCGCCATTACCGATGTCACCCGCATCCAGGCCTTTCGCGTCGACGGCGCCGAAGCGATCGTGATGGCGCTGGACGGCAATCCGGTGCCGGAGCGCTTTGCGCCCGATGCCTTGCTGCTTGGACCGGGGCAGCGCATGGAACTCGCCATCCGCATGCCCGACGATGAGGGGGCGATCGTCAGCCTGCGGGACGTCAGGGGCACCAAGCCCAAGGTGCTGGCGACGCTGCGCGCGACGGGCAACTCGCTCAAGCGGGACGTTCGCGACGTTGCGCCGCTGGAAGTGAATCCGGTGGCGGAAGTGGATCTCGGCTCGGCCCAGCATATCTCCCTGTCGCTCAGCGCCACGGCGGAGAACGTCCCGAGCGACAGCATCTGCGGTTCGCTCGGCTACAGTTTCTGGGCGATCAACAAGGTGCCGTGGCCGGGCGATACACCCGATCCAACCGCGCCGCTGGCCGAATTGAAGCTCGGCAGGAGCTATGTCATCGACATGGAGAACCTGACGCCGCAATCGCATCCGATGCATTTGCACGGCATGAGCTTCAAGGTTTTGTCATCCTCGACGCGGCCGGCGCGGGCGTTGATTTCGGACACCTATCTCATCCAGCCCAATGAGAAGGTGAGCCTCGGCTTCGTCGCCGACAATCCCGGCGACTGGCTGCTGCATTGCCACATCATCGAGCACCAGAAATCGGGCATGACGAGTTACGTCAGAGTGGTCTGAGCCAAGCCCACCGAAGGCCGCATTGTCCGCGACCTACTTGCGCAGTTGCGCCTCGATCTCGTCGAGCACCTTGTCCTTGCCGATGCCGGTGAGGAAGGCGAGGCCCTTGATGACCGGCTTGGTCACCGAGGCCGAGATCGGCGTGGTGGCGACGATGAAGTCGACGCTATCGGCGAGCCCCGGCACTTCGGTCGCCTTGGCCTGCTGCGCGTTGAAGGTAAGGCCGCGCATCTTCATCGCCTCGGTGACCGCGACGTTGACCGCAGTCGAGGTGGCGATGCCGGTGCCGCAGGCAAAGAGAATTGTCTTCTGTCGGGCCATCTTTGCTTTCCCTTGATATCAGCCGAGCACGGTGCGCACGTCGTCAAGCGTCCTGGCCGACCTCAAGCCGTCCAATGCATCTGGATTCTGGATCGTTGCCATGACGGACTGCAGCGCTTCAATCTGCTTGTCCTTGTCATTGATCGCAAGCAGGAAGACGAAACCCACCGGCAGCTTCTCGTCGGGGTCTTCCATGTTGGCGAAGATCACCGGCTTTCTCAGCGTGCCCATTGCGATGCCGGGCTTCAGCACATGCTCGGGATCGGTGTGGGGCACCGCGACATTGTCGGCGCGTTCCAGCGGCAATCCTGTCGGGACGGTCATTTCGCGGCGCACGACCGCGTCGGCATAGGAGCTCTTGACATAGCCAAGGGCCTCGAGCCGTCCCGCCAGGACGCGGATGATCTCCTCATTGGTCGACGCGTCCGACCCGAGTACGATCGCCTCGGGATCCAGAAGCTGCATGAGGGCGTCGGACATGTCTTGCTCCGTCGATAAATCGTGCGCCCGGCGAAGGCGCACGATCGTTTCAGATGAAGGCACGCTTGCGTTCAGGCCGTGCCTTCGGCCGGCTCGTCCTCGGCGCCCGCCGCCCGTTCCCAGCCGAGCGGATTGCGGCGATAGAGCACGAACAGCGCCGCGATGACCACGGCGATCACGATGATGCCGATGAGCCCAAGTCCCTGGATCGCCTCGATGATCACATAGGGCACCCACAGGAAGCCGTCGACCACCGAGGTGATCTGCAAAGCATCCGCCGGCAGTTTGAAGCCCGACGCGACGGCCGCACTGGTGAACAGCGGCGCCAGGGCGTTGGCGACATAGAAGCCGATCGCCAAGGTCACCGTGCCGATCACCACCATGCGGAACACATTGCCTTTGACCAGCGGCGCGGTCATGGCGACGATGAACGGGATGACCGCCAAATCGGCGAACAGGATGACGCGATTGCCCGGCAGGATCACCGACAGGATGATCGCGATCGGCACCAGGATCAGCGACGACGAGATCGCGGCGGGATGGCCGATCAGGATCGCCGAATCGAGGCCGACGAGAAGCTCGCGATCGCCGGTGCGCTTGCGCACGAACTCTTGCGCCGCGTCGGAAACCGGGATCAGGCCCTCCATCAGGATCTTCACCATGCGCGGCAGCAGCAGCATGACCGCGGCAAGTGTCATACCGGTGCCCAGCACCTTGGCCAGCACCGTGCCGGGATCGCCGGCATTGTAGAAGGCGATGGCGCCGAGCACGAGGCCGATGATCAGGCCGAGCACGACCGGTTCGCCGAACACGCCGAAGCGGCGCTCGATGGTTTCGGTGTTGATGTTGATGCGGTTGATGCCGGGAATGCGGTCCATGATCCAGTTCAGGATGATGGCGATCGGCAGGATTTGCGCCGAGGCGAGATGCGGCACCGAAATGCCGGGAACGCCGTAGAATTGCTGCACCGCGCGCGCCGACCAATCGGCGAACAGCAGCGACAGCGCCGCAACCAGGGCCGCGATGGCAATGCCGTAGGCCAGATTGTCGGTGGCGGCGACGACGAGCGAGCCGACGAAGGCGAAGTGCCAGAAATTCCAGACGTCGACATTGAGCGTGCGCGTCATGCGCGTCAGCAACAGCACGATGTTGACCAGGATGCCGACCGGGATGACCCAAAGCCCGACCGAGGAGCCAAAGGCGATGGCGGCCGCCGAGGGCCAGCCGACGTCGATAATGTCGCGATGAATGCCGGTGTTGGTGACGATGGCCTTGGCGACGTCGCCGATCGACGTGAACATCAGGCCAAGCACAAGGTTGATACCGATGAAGGCGACCCCGATGGTGACGGCGGCGCGAAAGGCCTTGCTGACCTTGGCGCCCAAAACCACGGCAATGATGAAAATGACGATCGGCAGCAGGATTGTCGCGCCGAGCGTGTCGATGGCCCCCTTGAGGCCAGCGAGTAGAGTATCCATTCTTCCTCCCCTGGAGCCCCGAGCCTAAAGCTTCGCGGTGCTCCTTTCTCTCAGCCTCTGCCGCCACCTTAGCGCAAAGGCACTCCCCAGATGCCGCGAGACGAGTGCCCCTCCGAGCGGTTGTCTCGATGAACATTTGCCTTTGTTGGCAAACGAATGTTTTTATTGAGACTGTTCGCGACAATGTCAATTGGCAAGCCTTTGGGCCAATCGGCCAAGGCGACGACGCTTGTCACGGGTCATTTTCGTTGGAAATCGCCGGTCGCGAGCGGTTTTGTTGGCACAGGGGAATGGTCCCTGCTAATTCGCGTCCAGACCAAGAAGCTGTGGACATTCCGCATGACCAATGTCGCCTTGACCGGGCTTGCCCGCGATCTCGCCAGACGTGCCGCCGAGGGCCGCCCGGTGCGCATCGGCATCATCGGCTCCGGCGAAATGGGCACTGACCTCGTCACGCAAGGCATGCTGATGCCCGGCATTGCGGTTTGCGCCGTCTCGACCCGGCGCCCGCACACCGCGCGTGACGCCATCCGCATCGCCTACGGTGACGAGGCGATGGCGGTCGAAGCCGACACCGCGTCGAAAGTCACCGCGGCGATCGAGGTTGGAAAAATAGCCATCACCTCGAACGAGATGCTGGTCACCAACCCACTGATCGATGTCGTCATCGACGCCACCGGCAAGCCTGGCGTCGCCGCCGATTTCGACCTGATGGCGATGGAGCACGGCAAGCACCTGGTGATGATGAATGTCGAGGCCGACGTCACCATCGGCTGTTACCTCAAGCAGCAGGCCGACCGGCTTGGCGTGGTTTATTCGGTCGGCGCCGGCGACGAGCCGTCGAGCTGCATGGAACTGATCGAGTTCGCGTCCGCACTCGGCCTTACCATCGTCTCGGCTGGCAAGGGCAAGAACAACCCGCTCAACCACGATGCCGTGCCTGACGACTATCGCGAGGAAGCGACCCGCCGCAACATGAACCCGCGCATTCTGGTCGAGTTCGTCGACGGCTCCAAGACCATGGTCGAGATGTGCGCCATCGCCAACGCCACCGGGCTGGTGCCTGACGTGCCCGGCATGCATGGTCCCAAGGCCGACCGCGATGACCTCGTCAAGGTGCTGATCCCGCGCGAGGATGGTGGCCTCCTGCTGAAAAAAGGCGTCGTCGACTACACTATCGGCAAGGGTGTGGCGCCCGGTGTCTTCGTCATCGTCGAGGCGACGCATCCGCGCATCATCGAACGCATGGACGACCTGCATATCGGCCGCGGTCCCTATTACAGCCTGTTCCGGCCCTACCATCTGACCTCACTGGAAGTGCCGCTGACGGCCGCTCGCATCGTGCTGTTCGGCAAGCCCGACATGGTGCCGCTGCCGCGGCCGGTTGCCGAGGTCTGCGCCGTCGCCAAGCGCGATCTCGCCGCCGGCGAGACCTTCGATGCGATCGGCGAGACCTGCTATCGCTCCTGGACCATGACCGTCGGCGACGCGCGTTCCCAGCGCGCCGTGCCGGTCGGCCTGCTTGAGGGCGGCAAGGTGCTGAAGCCGGTCAGGAAAGGTGCACTGCTGACCACCGACAATGCAGCGCCAGACCGGACGACCAGTCTGTTCGCGCTGCGCCGCCTGCAGGACGAGATGCTGTACGGAAACAAACCCGTTGTGGCGCTGTCATGACAGATGCGCTATATTGTAATGGCAGATGACGCCGAGGATCGACCAATGAACCTCCAGATCAGGGACCCGCGTGCACGTGAACTGGCACAGCGGCTCGCCGCCAAACGCAAGATTTCGATGACCGAGGCGGTGATCGAAGCTCTTGAGTCCGAACTGAAACGGGAAAGTGGACGCGCTCCGTTGGCGCAGCGGCTGGCTGCCATCGCCGATGAACTCAAAGCCAGAGCTGGCCAGGGCGGCCGGCCCGTACACAAGGATGAGATCGATGAGATGTGGGGCCACTCCTGATGTTTGTCGACACCTCGGTGGTCGTCGCAATTCTTTCGGGAGAAGAAGATGCTGGCGAGTGGAGCAACCGCATCGCGGTAGCACCTCGCAGGATTACTTCCGCGCTGGTGGTGCTCGAAGCGGCTATGCGGCTTTCAACTATGCTGGCCGTCGAGCCGCTCGTCGCTGAAGTGGCGATAGAGGCTTTTCTGCGCGAGGCCGAAATCGAAATCGTTCCCATCGACGCCGGCGACGCCAAGCTCGCGGTCCAAGCTTTTTCAGACTATGGAAAAGGACGCGGGCATCCCGCCCAACTCAACCTGGCCGATTGCCTGTCCTACGCTTGCGCAAAGGGCCGCGGCTCTGCTCTGCTCTACAAAGGCAACGACTTCTCGCATACCGATCTGGCCTAGGGAGTCTGCTCTATTTCCCTAGTTCGATCGACCGCAGCCGCGCCGCTTCCACCGCTTGCGTAAGGAGATTGGTCAACCGGTCATCGCCCATCAGCACGCCAAGCGCCGCCGCCGTCGTGCCGTTGGGGCTGGTCACCTGCTTGCGCAGCACGGCCGGGTCCTCGCGGCTTTCGGCGGCGAGCGAGGCCGCGCCGTAGACGGTCTGCATGGCGAGCAGCCTGGCGGTCGCCGCCGGCAGGCCGGCCTTCTCTGCGGCCACCGTCAGCGCTTCGATAAAATGGAAGATATAGGCCGGACCCGATCCGGACACGGCGGTCACCGCATCCATAAGGCCCTCGTCGTCGACAGTGGCCACTTCGCCGCTGGCCGACAGAAGGTCGGCGACGAAGCGCTTGGCGTCGGCGGAAACCAGGGGATTGGAAAACACCACCATCATGCCCTTGCCGATGGCCGCCGGCGTGTTGGGCATGCACCGCACAACGGGGGCGCGGTTGCCGAGGATGCCCTCGAAGGTGGCGGACGGCGTGCCGGCGGCAATGCTGACGAAAGTGGTGCGTCCATCGCCGAAGCGCTTGTACGCGGCGGTGACGTCGCGGATCACCTGAGGTTTCACCGCGATGACGACCAGATCGGGCACGGCATCCGCCGGAATGGCCCCGGCATCCGCTGCCGAGCCGCAGCCAAGCGCCACTGCGCGATCGCGCAGCTCGGCATTGGGCTCGATCACGAAAACCGCCGAGGGTGCAAGCTTGCCGGACTTCAGCCAGCCCGAGAGCATGGCGTAACCCATATTGCCGCAACCGGCGAGAACAAGCCTGATCGTCATCGAGAGCCCTCCGAGGAAAGGCCATGACATAGACGCTCGCGGGTCGGTGGGGAAGCCCTCTCAGGACCGCTGAACAGGCGTGCGCACCGCGATCGGCCGCAACGACACTTGCCTGAGGCCCAGCACGCCGAGCACGAAGAACAGCCAGACCGGATCACCGCGATGGAAGAAGAAGCTCTCGAGAAAGGCGTTGAGTGCGGTGAACAGCACCACCATCATGAAGAAATCGCCGAGATAGATGTTCTCCTTGCGCGGCGGAATGCGCATATAGTCGCGCAATGGTGCGATGAGGAAGGTGTAGACCGCCACGCAAAGGGCAGGGATGCCCATCAGCACCGCGATGTCGAGATAGCCGTCATGGCCGTGCACGATGGTCCTGATGTCCCACGGGCGATCGAAGGGTTGGTCCTGGTTGAGCAGCAGCGGCGTGCCCCAGAAGCTCTCATAACCGTAGCCGGTCCACGGCTTCTTCGCCAGCATCGAGCCGGCGAACTCCCACAGTGTCGTCCGGCCGGTATAGGTGAGGTCGGGAAAGTAGATGGCCGCCAGATGCTTCACCGGCGGCAGGAAGACGATGCCCAGCGTGCCGACCGCCGTGGCGATGATCGCCAGCATGAACAGGATCGGCGTACCGAGCCGCATGCCCATCAGACTCGGAAACATCACGATCAGGATCGAGAACGGCACCAGCCCGGCGGTGGTCTTGGAGCCGGTGTGCAGCATGAAGATCATCGCCGCGCAGAAGATACCCGCGCCCCACCAGCGCTGGCCGCGTCGGTAGAGATAAAGCCCGGCGAAGCTGAAGCAGGCCATGATCGGGCCGGCGATGTTCTTGTGGGTGAACACCCCGCGCCACAGGCCGGCATGTTCAGGCTCCTGCGAGTCAGCCGTGTGCATCGCCTCGTGCGGAAAGACGATCAGGCCGAGATAGGACAGGCCCATGACCACGACCGCGGTGAAGATGATGACCCTGGAGAAGGACTCCGCGTCGCGGGGTAGCGCCAGAATCGTCGCCATCGTCAGGATGCCGATCATGGTGAAGGACGCCGCGCGCATTGCCGAGGGCGGATCGGTCGCCAGCACCACCGACAGGAAGAAGAAGCCCAGCATCAGTATCCAGGATGGGCTGAGCAGCGAGCGCACGACGCGCGGATCGGCGAAGGCCATCAGCGCGAAGATCGAAATCCCGCCGAGCGAGCCGAAGCCGAGCTGATTGACGATGTCGCCCCCTTCGCCGGTGAGTTCGGCGCCGGCCGGCTGGAACGGGCGGAAGGACACCATGATGACGGTGAACAGCAGCGCGGCGATCGCGGTCGCCACGCCACCGCGCGTGAACGCGGCGCTGAGCGGCGCGCGCTCAGTTCTTCTCAGGCTGGCGGTATTGCTCATTGGCATATCCGAATTCGGCCAGCACGCGGCCCAGCGCCACATGGACGGGGTAGATGGCGGCCGCCGGGGATCCCGTGCGCGCCAGCCGCATGATGCCGCGAACCGGCGAGGCGGCAAGCAGCGCCAGGCTCCTGGCGAATACCTTGGCGCCGGCGAACGGCATGCCGGCGCGCCTCTTCTTTTCCACCAGTGTCGAGATGACACCGTTGCGTAGGCTGCGGGCGCGGATCCAGTCGGTCTCGACGCGCCGGGCCGGAACGGTCTCCCGCACCTTGGCTTCGGCGCACCAGCCCAGCACGAAGCCGCGTTGCGCCGACCGGCTGAGAAAGTCGGAATCGCCGCCGCCCATGAAATTGAATCTGAGATCGAGGAAGGGCGGCCCCATCGCGGTCAGCACGTTGCGCCCGACCAGAAGATTGCCGGACGAATAGAGCGCGGGCACCCGTCCCGTCTCCCGGTAGGGGGGTGCGAAGACGGGATGCTCGGCCCATTTGGCATGGGCAGGATCGGCAAAAACGGGCACCTGCGGGCCGCCGACGATGTCGGCGGCGAGCGTTTCGGCGGCGTGGCACATCCGCTCCAGCCATTGCGGATCGGCGGTCTCGTCATCGTCGATGACAAGAAGATGCTTGAAGTTCGGGAACTGCAGGATCGCCGTCTGCCAGCCGGCATTGTAGGCGCTGCAATTGCCGCGCTCATGCGCGATGATGACCATGCCCGGTATCTCGCCGCGCTCGAACAGCGGCAGCACCGCCTTGGCGCCCTCCCGCGCCTCGGCCTCGTTCTCGATGACGATGACGGCAAAGCGCCTGTCGGTTTGCTGCGCGCGCAGCGACGCCAGTGTCTCCAGCACCTGCTGCGGCCGCTTGAACGTCGGCAAGGTGACGATCGCTTCGACGGCCTCCACGTCGAGCAGGCGAGATCGTCCCGCGATCGATACCGAACCGTCCAATGGCAAAGGGATCATCCGTGTCCAGCCGCGTCGTGAGTCGCGTTCTGGTAGCACCACGATGATAAGGTTTCGTTAATCACCTTGCACGGAGAGGCCCGCCAGACATGGGTTTTGGGGCGTTGATCGTGCTCGTTTAATCAAGGGTTCACCGCGCTTTGCTACCGGCTACACCACAGGATAGGTAAGATGCATCTGCTGTTCGCCACATCGATCGTGCCCGACGGTGCTCTCGCCTCGGGCTACGAGATAGCCAACGCCGCGATTATCGCCGCCCTGCGGCGCGCCGGCGCGCGCGTCACGGTCATCGGCTTCACCTGGCCCGGGAAAGCCGCGGCCGATCCCGAAAATACCGTGGTGCTGGGGGCGGTCGACGTGCGCACCGAAAGTGCTTCGCCGCTGCAAAAGCTTGTCTGGGTCGGCAAGGCGATGTTTTCAGGCCTGACCTTCGCGTCGGTCAAGTTGCGTGCGGTGTCCAGCCACGATGTTCAGGCCGCCCTCGAACGAGCCGGTCCGTTCGATGGCTATGTGCTGAATTCCGTGCAGTTCGCCGGTGCTTTCGAACGGGTCTTCGAAGACCGGCCTTCGATTTTCGTCGCCCACAATGTCGAGCATCTCTCGGCGCGGGAGAACGCCGTTGCCGCCGCCGGCATTTTCCAGCGCCTGCTGTTTCGGCGCGAGGCAAGGCTGCTCAAACTGGTCGAAGAGCGCCTCTGCCGCCGCGCGCGTTTTGTCTTCACGTTGGCCGAGGAGGATCGCGGGGCACTTGGCGTCGCCTCGGATGATCGTTCGGTGGTGCTGCCGCTGGTGACCGGCGCCACGGCGCCAGTCTGGAACGGCCGGCGCGCGATCGACTGTGACGCGGCCCTGATCGGCACCTGGACCTGGCAGCCGAACCGCATCGGCCTCGACTGGTTCTTGGGCAAGGTGGTGCCGCATCTGCGGCCTGGTTTCCGCATCCGCATAGCGGGTCACATGCCTTCCGGCGTCACCTCCGCGCATCCGGGCGTCGAGTTTGTCGGCCGTGTCGCAGATGCCAGGGCTTTCGTGCGCGGCGCGGCCGTCATCCCGCTGATCAGCACCGCGGGCAGCGGCGTACAGCTGAAGACCATCGAGACCTTCGAGCTTGGCCTGCCCTCGGTCGCCACCAGCCGGTCGCTGCGCGGCATCGACCATCGCCCCGACAATTGCGTCGTCACCGACGATCCGGCCGGCTTCGCCCGGGCCCTGGAGGCAGCCGCGGCCGACATTCACGATGTCGATGGCAGCACCTTCCATCGCCGGCAGGTCAAGGCGCTCGACGCCGCGGTTCGTGTCGGTCTCGAAAAAATCGGCGCCGTGCGGGAGGAGGTGTTTGCATGAACATGCACGCCGCCCGCGCCGCGTTCGGCTTTGACAGCCTGAAGGCAATCCTCGGCATCCCGGTGCTGGCGATCCGCTGGGACGATGCGATTGCCTTGCTGAACCGATTGATCGCCGAGCGGCGCTTCACCAAGGTCAGTTTCCTCAACGCCCACAATGCCAATATCGCCCACACCGACCCGGTGTTCGCCGAGGCGCTCGACGATTTCCTCATCCTGCCGGACGGCATTGGCGTCGATCTCGCCGCGAAGCTTCTCTACGGCGCGCCGTTTCCCGACAATCTCAACGGCACCGATTTCGTGCCGGCCTTCCTGCAGGCTTCCAAGAGGCCGCTGACGGTGGGGCTGCTCGGAGCAACCCGTGTCAACGCCGAGGCGGCGTCCGTGAAGCTGGCGGCGCTTGCCGTGCAGCACAACTTCGTGGTCATTCACGACGGTTATTTCTCCCCCGCGCAGGAGCCGGAGATCATCGACCGCATCGCAAAGCTACGGCCTGATATGCTGCTGGTCGCGATGGGCGTGCCGCGCCAGGAATTGTGGATTGAACGCCACATCGACGAACGCCATTGCACGCTGCCGATCGCGGTCGGCGCGTTGCTCGATTTCCTGAGCGGCTCGGTGCCGCGCGCACCGCTGTGGATGCGCCGCCTGCGGCTGGAATGGCTGTTCCGTCTGGCGGTCGAGCCGGGCCGGCTCTGGCGCCGCTACGTGGTCGGCAACCCCCTGTTCCTGTGGCGGGTCGTCAAGCAGAAATGGGCGCGCGGCGCCGAGGCCGTCGCAGATGCTCCCGGAGAGTTTCGTTGAACAAGCGGTTCGTCCCAGACCCGCTGGCCGGCCCACGCCTGTTGCCGAAGACGCCGACGGCAGCGGTTGTGACGGCAAGCTACGCCCCGGATTTCGAACGCTGCCGACTGCTGTGCGAAACGCTTGACCGGCATGTCTCGGGTGCCGCGCACCACTACATTCTGGTCGAACATCGCGACCTTGCGCTTTTCCGTCAGTTGCAGACCAGCCGCCGTTCGGTCGTCGATGAGCGGGATCTCCTGCCGCGCTGGCTGCGCGCCTTCGACGATCCGCTCAGCCTGTTTCGCCGCCGCGTCTGGCTCAGCCTGAAAACCCAGCCGCTGCGTGGCTGGCACGTGCAGCAGCTGCGCCGTATCGCCATATCGGCGCACGCAGGGGAAGATGTGCTGATCTTCTGCGATTCCGACGTCGCTTTCCTGAAGGCGTTTGATTGCGGTGCCTTCTGGCGAGATGGCAAGGCGCGTTTGTTCCGCCGGGATGGCGTGCTCGCCGATGACGGCCATGACGAGCATCGCTTGTGGTCGTGCAATGCCGGAACGGCACTTGGCATCGATTCGTCCCGGAGATCGGTCCATGATTATATCTCGACGCTGATCGCCTGGCGCCGCGACACGGTGCTTGCCATGTGCGGCCGGATCGAAAAGGTCCATGGCCGCGACTGGGTCGAGGTCATCGGCTCGGCGCGCAAATTCTCCGAATGCATGATCTACGGGCGCTATGTCGACGATCTGCTGGACGGAGCCGGCCACTTCCACGGTTCGGAAGAATTCTGCCGCGTCCACTGGACGGGCGAGGCGCTGTCGGACGACGAGTTCCGCCGCTTCGTTGCCAGCATGGCGCCAGAGCAGGTGGCAATCGGCATGCAGTCCTTTATCGGCACCGATATAGGCCGGATCCGACGCCTGATCGGGCTTGATCGCTGATTGTCCTAGATTGCCTTGGCCGGTCTGCGCAGCGCCGAATAGGTCAGCAGCATGGACGCGAGGTAGAGCAGCAGGAAGACGATGTTGAGCGACAGCACCAGATCAGATGTTTCGGAAATGGTGGTCAGCACATAGATCAGCAGCAGCGCCTTGAGGGCGGCGAGCAGGCCGAGATTGAGCGCTCGCACCAGCGTCTGGCCGCGCGCGAAAAGAAGCTCGGCCTGGTATTCGACCAGATTGCGCAGTCCAGGCACACAGATCGCCAGCGCCACCAGGGGTGAGGCCTCGGAAACATTCCTGCCGAGCGCGTTGGGAAAGAAATGCAGCACGATGCCAAGCGCTGCCAGCGCCAGCGTTGAAACGAGGAACACGCCGCCCTCGATGCCGCTCTTTATCGCAAGGCGCGACAGCAGCTCCGGCGCGCGCATCATGCGCTGCACGAGCATCATGGAGAAGGTACGGATGGGGATCGCCGTCAGGTCGACGAGCCGCATGATGATGGCATAGATGCCGGCCAAATGCGGGCCACCGATCGCCAGCACCAGCAGCTTGTCGAATTCCGATTGCAGGTAGAACAACACCTCGGCGCCGGCCACATAGATGGAATCGGCGAGCCGCCGCAGATAGAGTTCGATGCGCAGCCGCAGCCGCTGGCGTGGATAGAACCAGCCAAAAGCCAAAAGCAGCGAGGCAGCGTTGGCCCCTATGTAGAACCACGACCACATCCAAATGTCATGCTGTGGCGAGACCATGAACAACACAGCGCCAAGCGCCCGCAGTGCGGTGGCCAGGATCGCCAGCACGGCTGCACGGCCGAATTTGCCCAGCCCGTTGTTGACGATCAGCGCCACTTCCACCGGCCGCCACAGCAGTGCCTCGGCAAAAACGATGGCCGTGAATACCGACAGCGGCACAGTGCCGGCAAAGAAGATCAGGTAGACGCCGAACGAGGCCAGGACCAAAAGCGGCAGCGAGACGGCGCCGAGCAGCAGGAAACCCGCTGTGAACGTGCCGATCAGATTGGGGCGGATGGTGGCGGTGCGGTAGAGTGCCGAAATGAAACCGAAGGCGAGAAGCCTCGACAGCATGACGCCGGCCGCCGAGGCGGTGGCGAACATGCCGAACTCTGCGATCGACAGCGTATTGGCGAGTGCGATGAAATAGGCGAGTGAAAACACCAGTCGCCCGCCGGCGCCGCTGATCGCCGAAAAATAGTCGCGCACCAGCCCCCGCCGTTCGGCCATCAAGGTGCCGATCCGCGCGAAGGTCCGCCTTTGCGGTATGTCGCTGGCCTCAGTCATACGTCGAGGAAAATGCATAGGCTGGAAAGTTTAACGCGCCGTTCTGAAGCTTTCAGTAGTGTTGAAAATTGTTGCAACCATGGCGTGAATTCTTGCCGTCCTCTTTCGAAAATTAACCTTTTGTTTCCTATGCCTGTTTAGCGTGACTTAACGAATGGCCGACCGCCGCTGCCAAGCGGCCAAGAGTAAAGCTCCACGACATGGTCGACAGGGAAAACCGTGAAGACTGGAAGCGCGAGCGCTCGTTGCTGGCGCTTGGCGAAGCCGTGCGTGGCGAGGACGATGCTTCGCTGGTCTCGATTGGAGATCGCGCGGACCCTTCGTGGCGCGAGGATGCCGCCACGCGCCATCGCCTGGCTCGTTCCCGTCGCGAGACGAAGGCGAGCCCGCCTCGGTCGGCAGCCGATAGCGCCGAACGGTCTCGCCTGGACGAGGAGCAGCCGTTTGAATCCGACGGCGCCTGGCGTTCGCGGGGGGAAACCGGCACCGGCGATTTGCCACCCGACATGCCGCCAGCAAGGCCCGCCCCGGAGGAACCTTCGGGCACGGGTGGCGCCCATGATGCAATCGGGTCCCGCGCTACGGGCAGAGCCGACCCGTCCTCCAATGGCGGGGCCGACAGTCAGCAATGGAAGCCGCTGATCGATCCGATGCTGGTCGTTCGCGGCGTTGCCAGGTCGAAGCTGCTGATCGTTGCGACCACGATACTGGGCGCTGGACTTGGCGTTGCCATCGCCTTGTCGATGCCGAAGAAATACGAAGCCACGACCGAACTGATCATCGAGCCGGGTGACCTGAAGCTCTCCGACCGCGATCTCACCCAACCGGTAGGCCAGCCCGATGCCGCTCTGGCCGTCGTCGAAACCCGGATCAAGATGCTAACCTCGGGCACCGTTCTCGATCAGGTTGTCAAGAATCTCAACCTCGTCAACGATCCGGAATTCAATGGCCAGGGCTCCGGCGGCCTCGGCGTCATGTCGCTCATCCGCTCGATCGTGTCACGCAACGATGGGCCGGGCGGCGTCGATGAGATTCGCCGCCAGGCGCTGGCTGTCGGCAATCTGGCCAAAAGTCTGTCGGTCGAACGCAGCGGCAAGACTTTTGTCATTTCCGTCAGCGCCGTGACCCAGAACGGCGACAAGTCGGCGCTCATTGCCAATACGACGAGGACCGTCTTCCAGCAGGAAGCCGCCAAATACCAGTCCGACATGGCCGGACGCGCGACGAACGAATTGACGTCCAAGCTCGATGATCTGCGCAAGGGGGTCGAGGCGGCCGAGCGCAAGGTCGAGGATTTCAGGGCCACGCATGGCCTGGTCGACGCGCAAGGCCATCTGATCAGCGACGATCAAATGCTGAAGCTCAACGAGCAGCTCTCGGTCGCCCGCGCCCGCACGCTGGAACTCAATGCCCGGGCAGCGTCGGCGCGTTCGCTGGATGTCAATTCCGTTCTGACCGGCACGTTGCCGGAAGAGATCAACTCCAACGCCATGAGCGATCTGCGCTCGCAATATGCAACGCTGAAGCAGGAGGCCGATCGTGCCGCGGTCCGGCTGGGACCGCGTCATCCAGAACTCCAGGCCCTCGACGCCCAGATCGCCGGCGCGCGCGAACGCATCGCGGCTGAACTGCGCCGCATCGCCTCTTCGCTGCAGGTCGACTTGAAGCGCGCGGTTCAGCTCGAACAGGACCTCGCTTCCCGGCTGGCCCAGGCAAAGGTCCAAAGCGGCGACGTCAACAGCGACCTGGTTGCCCTGCGGGAGCTGGAGCGCGAGGCCACCGCCAAGCGTTCCGTCTACGAACAATATCTCCTGCGCGCCAAGGAGACTGGTGAACAGACGGGCATCAACACGACCAACATCAATGTGATCACTCCCGCCCAGGCTCCACTCGAGCCAAATGGACCCTCACGGGCCTTGGTGGCGCTGGCCGGCCTGCTGCTTGGCCTTGCTGCCGGTGTTGGCCTCGGCGCTCTGCGTGGCACCTATGACAGCCTGCGCGAGACGGCAAGCGCGCGCTCACGCCGCGAGCGCAAGGTGGACGAACGCAAGTTGGCTGACCAGAGAGCGCCTCGCGAGGAGCAGGCATTCCGGGCGGAGCCTCCGCCAGAGCCACCGATCGCGGCAGCGCATGTGCCGCCGCCGCCCGCACCACCGCCGCCGGTCACGCGGACCGAGGCCGCTCCCGCCGAAAGCTCGGGGAGGATTGGCGCACTCATGTCGAGACTGCGCAAGGCCATGTCCCGCAAGCCGTCCGCCGAAGCCGACGACGACATCTCCAGCGGGTTCGGCCTACCCGCCTTCGCCGACAACGGACGGCCTGTCAACGCTCCGCTATTTCCTGGCCATCCGGAGTCCGGTTTCGGGCCTCGGCAGGCGGCCGGCCTGGATTATTCGCAGTCACCCTTCCAGCCGGGCCCCGATGCGGGGTATGGGCAGCGGATGACCTTGCCTTCGCGCTCGCCCCTGATGCCGCAACAGGCAACGTACCCAGCTCCCCCGTTTCCGTCCTCTCCCTATGCACAGCCGTTGGGCTACCCCCAGGCGCAGCCCTGGTCGCAAGCGGGCCATCCCTCCACGCAAAGCTCAGCGGGACCTTATGCGGCGCAGATGCCGTATCCGCCGCCGCCCGCTCCGGCGCAGCCACCGGCCGCCCCGCCCGCGAGGCCGACCCCGGTCGAGGAGGGTGGCGAACAAGCATCGGTCGAAGAGATTCGCGCCAGCCTGCGTGAATTCCGCGAAGCGGTCCGCGAACTCACGGAAAACCGCACCCGCCGCCGCTACTTCTGAACCATTAGATAGGCTGCGGAGGCCGAACAAAACCGTGCCGGTTTCGCGTAAACGGCATGGGAAGGCGCTTTGACGGGATTGCGAGCTTGTATTTTCGTGACAATGCCGCGCTGCAGATTGCCTGCGCCGCGGCATTATGTTCTCGAAGCGGCGTTGGGCGGAACGATGTTGAGGGTGGCATGGCCGAAGTGATTGACGGAAAAAGCGTTGCCGAAGACGTGGTGCGGACGGTCAAGGCGCTGACTGCCGAGCTGGTCGCCAAGGGCCAGGCCAAGCCAGGCCTGGCCGTCGTCATCGTCGGCGAGGATCCGGCGAGCCAGGTCTATGTCGCCTCCAAATCCCGTACCGCCAAGGAATGCGGCTTTCATTCGCTTCAGCACACGCTGCCGGCGGAAACGTCCCAAGAGGCGCTGCTCAAGCTCATCGCCGAACTCAACGCCGATCCTGAAATCAACGGCATCCTGGTCCAGCTTCCGCTGCCCGCCCATGTCGATGCCGGCAAGATCATCCAGGCGATCGCGCCGCACAAGGACGTCGACGGCTTCCATTTCATCAATGTCGGCAAGCTCGGCACTGGTGAACTCGACACGGCCTTCGTTCCCTGCACGCCCGCCGGCTCGATGCTTTTGATCGAGCGCGTGCGCGGCAAGGATCTGTCCGGCCTCAACGCCGTTGTCGTCGGCCGCTCCAACATCGTCGGCAAGCCGATGGCCAATCTGCTGCTTGCCGCCAACTGCACCGTCACCATCGCGCATAGCCGCACCAAGGACCTGCCGGCGCTTGCCCGCACGGCCGACATCCTGGTCGCCGCTGTCGGCAGGCCGGAAATGATCAGGGGTGACTGGGTCAAGCCTGGCGCCACCGTCATCGATGTCGGCATCAACCGCATTCCCGCGCCCGAGAAAGGCGAGGGCAAGTCGCGTCTCGTCGGCGATGTCGCCTATGCCGAAGCGGCCAGGGCGGCCGGCGCGATCACTCCGGTGCCCGGCGGCGTCGGGCCGATGACCATTGCCATGTTGATGGCCAATACGTTAGCTTCGGCCTACCTTGCGGCCGGACTGAAGCGGCCTTCCTTCTGAGCCCGGGTTGACCCTGAAAGCCGCAGCTTTGCCGAACCCCACTATTTCCCCGGAACGGCCGGTCACGAATGATCCCGTTCAAGGCGGCCGGCAGTTCGCTTTCCTGCTGGTCGACAAGTTTTCGATGTTCTCGCTGGCCGCCGCGATCGATACGTTCCGGTCGGCGAACCGCCTGCTCGGTCGCGACTTCTACGGCTGGACAACTGTGTCGGCCGATGGTGACCCGGTGATGGCTTCCAACGGCCTGCCGCTCAAGATCGACTACGCCGTCGCGGACCTGCCGCCGGTCGATATTCTCTTCGTCTCGGTCGGCTTGACGACAGAATTTCCGGGCAAGAGCAAGGTTCTGGCCGCCTTGCGCAGCTGGGGCCGGCGCGGCAACGCGCTTGGTGCCTTGTCGGTCGGATCCTACCTGCTGGCCGAGGCTGGCCAGCTCGAAGGCTATCGCTGCACGATCCATTGGGAAAACCGCGCCGGCTTCGTCGAGCGCTTTCCCGACATCAACTGCACGGGCAACGTCTTCGAGATCGACCGCAAACGCTACACCTGCGCCGGCGGCACCACCTCGATCGATCTGATGCTGGAGATCGTGCGTGGCGATTTCGGCTCCAACCTCGCCAATGGCGTCGCCAACCAGTTCCAGCACGAGCGCATCCGCTCCGCTGGAGACCGCCAGCGCGTCGGGCCGGAGCGTGACCTCACCGGCAAGTCGGAGAAGTTGCGACGCATCGTCGAACTGATGGCCGACCATCTCGATGAGCCGCTGTCGGCGGTACAGCTCGCCAAGTCGGCGGGCCTCTCGGTGCGCCAGGTGGAGCGGCTGTTCCTGCGCCATCTCAACGTCACGCCCGGACGCTACTACATGCGGCTGCGGCTGGAGCGGGCGCGCGAATTGCTGCGCCAGACCAACATGCCGATCCTCGACGTGGCGATCGCGACCGGCTTCACCTCGCATTCCTATTTTGCCCAGAGCTATCGGCTGCAGTTTGGCCGCCCGCCCTCGGAAGAGCGCCGCACGACATACTGAATTGGGTACGCACGGGCCCTATGCGAGCTATCGTTGATAGCGGTGGCTTGTGTCCCTGCACGCGCTCAAATAGCTTCGGCCAGCGGACGGGGTGGCTAACTCAGGAGATTTCGATGGCGATACTTGCGCGGAGCGTCGCTGCGGCGATCCTCCTTTTGTCGACGACGACATTCGGCTTTGCCGCCAACAAGGTCATCATCATCCTCGACGCGTCGGGATCGATGTGGGCGCAGATCGACGGAAAGCCCAAGCTGGAAATCGCCCGCGAATCGCTGAGGACCGTGCTTCAATCGGTTCCCGCCGACGACGAGATCGGCTTCATGGCCTATGGCCATCGCGAAAAAGGCAGCTGCGACGACATCCAACTGATCGTGCCGCCCCAGGCGGGCTCGGCAAGCGCCATCTCGGCAGCCGCCGACAGCATGAAGTTCCTCGGCAAGACGCCGCTGACGGCAGCCGTCAAGCAGGCGGCCGAAGCGCTGAAATACACCGAGGACAAGGCAACTGTCGTTCTTATCACCGATGGGCTGGAAACGTGCGCCGGCGACCCTTGTGCGCTGGGCAAGGAACTCGAAGCCTCCGGCGTCGATTTCACCGCCGACGTCGTCGGCTTCGGCCTGACCGCCGACGAAGGTAAGCAGATTGCCTGCCTCGCCGACAATACCGGCGGCAAATACATCCAGGCTTCCGATGAGAAGGCGCTGCAGGAGGCGCTGGTCGAGACCGTCGCGGCACCGGCGCCCGAGCCAGCACCGGCCCCCGCTCCGGCACCAGCGCCCGAGCCGGCGAAGCCCGAGTTCAATTTCATGCCGACCGTGGTGCTGGCCGAGGGCGGCGATCCTGTCACCGACGGCAATGCCTGGGAAGTCTACAAGGCCAAATCGGACGGCACGCGCGGCGACAACGTCACCACCGAATACGGCGACTACAAAGCCAATCTGGAACCGGGCGACTACATCGTCGTCGCGCGCGACGGTGAGGCCAAGACGGAGCAGAAGATCGAGATCGAGGCGGGCCAGGTCTACAAGCCGCTGTTCACCTTGAATGCCGGCACACTCATCCTGCATCCGCGTCCGAGCCAAGGTGCCGATGTGGCCAGCGGGGCGGCTGTCGTGATCGCCTATCCGGGCGTCGACAACCCTCCGACCTATTATGGAGACACGAAAGTCGTGTTGCCGGCCGGCGACGAGAAAGTGACCGTCACGATCGGGCAGGGCGTGGTCACCGAAACGATCCCGCTCGCCGCGGGCAGGGTGATCGACAAGGACATCATCGTCGGCGTCGGCCATGTCGTTGCCAACGCATACTATGTGGCCGGCGGCGACAAGGCTGACGGTTCAGGCATCGGCTTCAAGGTGCTCAAGGCCAAGAAGAAGATCGATGGCACCCGCGACGAGGTCACCTATGCCTATGGCCCCGACAGCAAGTTCGATCTGCCGCCCGATGACTATGTGCTGATCGCGACGGTCGATCTCGCCATCGTGGAACAGCCTTTCAGCGTCAAGGTCGGCGAGTTCCAGGACCTCAAGGTCGCCATGAATGCCGGCGTGCTGGCAATCACGGCGCCCGGCACCTCCAAGATCGAGATCTTCGAGACGAAGAAGGACATCAATGGCAATCGCAAGTCGATCGGCTATGCCTATGACGAGAAGTATCAGGCCGCGATAGCGGCCGGCGATTACGCCGTGGTTTCGGAGAAGTCGGACAACAGCAAGAAGGAAGGCGCCGTGACCGTGAAGGCCGGAGAGCGGGTTGAACTGACGGTGCAATGAGGATTGCGATTTCGACCGGCAAAAAGGGCGGCCACGAGCCGCCCTTTTTCATGCCGGACAGAATGCGTCAGGCAGTGCCGAACGCGCTGGCGCCGTGATCGGCGCGGCCCACCAATTGGCGGAAGCCGGCGAACAACTCGCGTCCGAAGCCGAATTCATTGCCGATGAGATCGACTTCGGCTGTGCGGCGCAGCGCGAATTCGGTGCCTGGCACCAGCACTTCCAGCGTGCCGGCATCGGCGTCGAGGCGGATGATGTCGCCGTCATGGATCCGCGCGATCGGCCCGTCCTCGACCGCTTCCGGCGTCACATGGATTGCCGCCGGCACCTTGCCGGAGGCACCCGACATGCGCCCATCGGTGACCAGCGCCACGCGCTGGCCGCGATCCTGCAGGATGCCGAGCACGGTGGTCAGCTTGTGCAGTTCCGGCATGCCGTTGGCCTTCGGACCCTGGAAGCGGATGACGGCGATGAAGTCGCCGGTGAGTGTGCCCGCCTTGAAGGCGTCGTTCAGCCCCTGCTGGCTGTCGAACACCTTGGCCGGCGCTTCGATGATACGCCGCTCCGGTTTGACCGCCGATGTCTTGATGACGGCGTGGCCGAGATTGCCCGCCAGCACCTTCAGACCGCCCGTCGCTTGGAAGGCCTTGTTGAACGGCGCCAGCACCTTTTCGTCGCCGCTTGCGCGCGGCGAAGCCTCGCGCAGCACACCGCCGTCGGCGCCGAGCTTTGCCTCGACCGCGTACGGCCGCAGGCCTTCGCCCCACACCGTCTGCACATCCTCGTGCAGGACGCCTTCGTCGAGCAGTTCGCGGATCAGGAAGCCGAGGCCGCCGGCTGCATGGAAATGATTCACGTCGGCAAGTCCGTTCGGATAGACCCGTGCCAACAGAGGCACCGCTTCCGAGAGGTCGGAAATATCCTGCCAGGTCAGCGCGATGCCGGCGGCGGCGGCCATGGCGATCAGGTGGATGGTGTGGTTGGTCGAGCCGCCGGTGGCATGCAGGCCGACGACGCCATTGACGAACGAACGTTCGTCGATCATCCGCCCGACCGGCGTATAGGCGTTGCCGAGCGCGGTGATCGCCAGTGCCCGTTTCGTCGCTTCGCGGGTCAAGGCGTCGCGCAGGGGCGTGCCGGGGTTGACGAAGGACGCGCCCGGCGTGTGCAGGCCCATGATCTCCATCAGCATCTGGTTGGAGTTCGCCGTCCCGTAGAAGGTGCAGGTGCCCGGCCCGTGATACGACTTGGACTCGGCTTCCAGGAGTTCGGCGCGTCCTGCCTTGCCCTCGGCATAGAGCTGGCGGACCTTGGCCTTCTCATCGTTGGGCAGGCCTGTCGTCATCGGGCCGGCAGGAATGAACACCGCCGGCAGATGGCCGAAGGTTAGTGCGGCGATCACCAGACCCGGGACGATCTTGTCGCAGACGCCGAGATAGACGGCGGCGTCGAACATGTTGTGCGACAGGCCGATCGCGGCTGCCATGGCGATCACGTCGCGCGAAAACAGCGACAGCTCCATGCCGGGCTGGCCTTGGGTCACGCCATCGCACATCGCCGGCACGCCGCCCGCGACCTGGGCGATGCCGCCCGCCTCGCGCGCGGCCTCCTTGATCAGGGCAGGGAAGGTCTCGAAGGGCTGATGCGCCGACAGCATGTCGTTGTAAGAGGTGATGATGCCGAGATTGGGCACCTTGTCGGCACCGAGCGCCAGCTTTTCCGAGGGGCTGCAGACCGCGAAGCCATGGGCAAGGTTGCCGCAGGACAGCACCGACCGGTTGGCGGTCTGGTTCGACGCTTCGGCGATACGGCTGAGGTAGCGCTCCCGGCCCGGTTTGGAGCGCTGGCGTATCCGTTCGGTGATGGCTTCGATGTCTCGTCTTGCGGTCATGGGATCAGGTCCTTTCAGGCGAGGTCCCGGAAACATCCTCCCGCCGTTGCCGGGACCACTTGTAAACTTGAAATCAGGGCGCCCAGAAAACCTCCACGGGCTTGGGCGATGCGTCGAGCACGGCACGGATCGGCTTTCGCGGCCCGGGCGCGGCCGCGCCGTCGAAGGCGGTGCGCTTGTCCTCGCCCTCGATGTGCAGCGCGATGAAACCGGCGTCGATGATCCGCGCCAGGGTCAGGGTCAGCCGAGGCTCACCCGCACTTGCGGCGTGAACCGGCAGGATGATCCTGTCCGAGGCGGGGTCGAGCAGCTTCGGCAGATCGTCGGCGTCGGGAAAGAATGAGGCGGTATGGCCGTCCGGCCCCATGCCGAGGATCACGGCATCGAGCGGCCAGGGCAGGGATCGCAGGGCCGCATCGTCGGATGCCGCGGCATCCTCGATGCCGACCGCCTCGTGGTAGAGCGGAACGAAGCGGGCCGCCTTGGCCGCGTTCTGCAGCAGGTTGGCGGCAACCAGCCCGGCATTGGATCGCGGCGAGGAGGCCGGCACGAAACGTTCGTCGACCAGCGTCACGATCACCTTATCCCAGGCGATCGGCGCCGCGGAGAGCGCGGCAAAGAACTTTGCCGGTGTCGTGCCGCCGGAGACCGCCAGCAGTGCCGTGCCGCGCCCGGCGATCGCCTTGGTCAGGGTATCGGCGACGCGGCCAGCCAGCGCCGAGGCCAGTTGCGGACGGTCGGGAAAAGCGTTCCAGTTGTAGCTGGCGCTGTTCAATTGCTCTCGTGCCATGTCCGCCCGTCACGTTCGATCAGTGCTATCGAGGCCGACGGCCCCCATGTGCCTGCCGTATAGCCCTGCGCTTCCTGCTTGGCGCCTTCCCAGGCATTCTGGATCGGGTCGATCCACTTCCAGGCGGCTTCCACCTCGTCGCGGCGCATGAACAGCGTCTGGTTGCCGCGGATGACATCCATGATCAGCCGTTCATAGGCGTCAGGCGCGCGGCCGTCGAACGACTGCGCGAAACTCATGTCGAGCGAGATCTGGCGCAGCCGCATGCCGCCCGGGCCTGGGTCCTTGATCATGATGAACTGCTTGACGCCTTCGTCCGGCTGCAGCCGGATGACCAACTGGTTGGCAAAGATCGGCCCCGCGCCGCTGTCGCCGAAGATCGAATGCGGGATCGGCTTGAACTCGATGACGATTTCCGAAACCCGGGTCGCCAGCCGCTTTCCGGTCCTGAGGTAGAACGGAACGCCGGCCCAGCGCCAGGTGCCGATCTCGGCCTTGATGGCGACGAAGGTCTCTGTGTTGCTGTCCTTGCCGAGTTCCTCGACATAGCCTTTCACCGGTCCCCCGGCCGAGGCGCCGGCGCGGTACTGGCCGCGCACGGTGTGCTTCGGCGCCTCGTTGCCGTTGATGCGCTTCAGCGCCCGCAGCACCTTGAGCTTCTCGTCGCGCACCGCGTCGGCGTCCATCGACGAGGGCGCTTCCATGGCGACGAGGCAAAGCAGCTGCAGCATGTGGTTCTGCACCATGTCGCGCAGCGCACCGGCCTTGTCGTAGTAGGTGACGCGGTCTTCCAGGCCCACGGTCTCGGCGACGGTGATCTGCACGTGGTCGATGTGGGCGGAATTCCACAGCGGCTCGTACAGCGCATTGGCAAAGCGCAGCGCCATCAGGTTCTGCACCGTCTCCTTGCCGAGATAATGATCGATGCGGAAAATCTGGCTTTCGTGGAAGTCGTCGCCGACCAGGTCGTTGAGCGCCTGCGCCGAGGCAAGATCGCGGCCGATCGGCTTCTCCAGCACGATGCGCGAATTCGGCGTGATCAGATTGTGCTCTTTGAGCTTGTGCGAGATGTCGCCGAACAGCGCCGGCGCCACGGCCAGGTAGAAGGCGCGGATGTGGTCGCTTTCGCCGATCGCCTTTTTCAGCTTGTCGAAGCCGGCGCCGCTCGTTGCATCGGCCGGGACGTAGGAAAGCCGGGCGAGGAAGGTCTTCAACTCCTTGGCATCGATATCGGCCGGCTTGACATGGTCCGAAATCGCCTGCTTGGCGAACGCCTGGAACTCCTCGTCGCTCATTTTCGAGCGCGACGTGCCGATGATCCGCGTCGGCTCGGAGAATTGATGGTCGCGCTGGCGATAGTAGAGCGACGGCAGCAGCTTGCGTTCCGACAGGTCGCCGGTACCACCGAAAATGATAAAGTCGAAAGGGTCGACGGGGATGATCTGGCTGGTCATGGTCTGTCCGCTTTGACGCCGGTCGCAAATACGCGGCTGATATATTCTAATCGATTTAAATTTTCCAGTGCCATGGTGTCACATCGAGGACCAACTGCTGGATTTTGCGTCGGTCCACGTGTGCGCTTGACACTGGCGCCGCCGGGAGGCTTGTCGGTGAACGAAGACTCCGGAAGCTTTCGCAGTTGCAGCATAGAACGTGAATGTGACGAAAGCTAAGGGAGAAATCGGCGCGCCATCCTTGCGGCATCGATCGCATCGGTCGCCAGCCCTTGTGCAAGCTGTGCAGTGATATCGAGGAAGTCCATGAGCGGGAAAAGCATGCGTCTGGAAAACAAGGTCGCCATTATCACCGGTGCGGCATCGGGCTTCGGCGAAGGCATGGCCAAGCGCTTCGCGGAAGAGGGCGCCAGGGTCGTTGTCGCCGATCTCAACGCCAAGGGTGCCAAACGCGTCGCCGATGAGATCGGCGAGGCGGCAATCTGGACGCAGACCGACGTTTCGTTGCGCTCCGAGTTCGACGAGATGGTCTATGCCGCCAAAAGCGCCTTCGGCCGTGTCGACATCATGGTCAACAATGCCGGGTTCACCCATCGCAATGGCGACATGCTCAAGGTCGACGAGGAAACTTTCGACCTGATCACATCAGTCAACATGAAGGCGATCTATCACGC
This sequence comes from Mesorhizobium sp. B2-3-15, assembly GCF_006442875.1. Taxonomy (NCBI): domain Bacteria; kingdom Pseudomonadati; phylum Pseudomonadota; class Alphaproteobacteria; order Hyphomicrobiales; family Phyllobacteriaceae; genus Mesorhizobium; species Mesorhizobium sp. B2-3-15. The sequence continues at coordinate 480,557 of NZ_VFVO01000002.1, forward strand.
CGCCCTTGCGGTGGTACCGATCATGGAGCGGCAAGGTGGTGGTGTCATCCTGACCACGGCCTCCACCGCGGGCCTGCGGCCGCGGCCCGGCCTCACCTGGTACAATGCCTCGAAGGGTTGGGCGATCACCGCCACCAAGTCGATGGCGGTGGAACTCGCGCCCAGGAACATCCGCGTCAACTGCCTTTGCCCGGTCGCCGGTGAAACCGGCATGCTTGAAAAATTTATGGGCGCCGACACGCCCGAGATCCGCGAGGCATTCCGCGCCTCGATCCCGCTCGGGCGGCTGTCGACCCCGCTCGATATCGCCAACGCGGCTTTATGGCTGGCCTCGGACGAGGCCGCTTTCATAACCGGGGTCGCTCTGGAAGTCGATGGCGGGCGCTGCATCTGAACGCGGCGATCGTCGGATATTACGTGCCGGGCTTGACGTAGCTCTTGTACACCCAGCCGTGCTTGCCGTTGTAGACGATCTCGCACCACTGCTTGCAGCCCATCAGTTGCACCGAGGTCCGGGCAGGGATCGTACCGATGGGGGTGGCACCCTTCTTTGGAGCACTGCGCATGGTCACAGCCCTGAGAATACGGCCGCTGCCCGTCGCCGCCACCTTGCGCGGCTTCGCTTTGGCTGCGTTGTCCTCGCCTTGTGCATTCGCGGGTTTTTGGTCCGGTGCTTGCGGCTGCGTCTCCGGAATGGCGGCGGTCTGCGCGCCATCGGGATTGCTGCTATTGGCAGGCGGGCTCGGCGCGGCGACCTTGGCAAGCTCGTCGGTGGCATCGGTATCGGTAGACGATTGCGCGAATGCCGCCGCTGTTTTGTCAGGCGCCGGCTCGGGCTGCTTGGCTACCTGGCTGGGAGCCGCCGTTTGATCGGGATCAGTTGCCGCGGCAGCCTTCGGCTGCGCCCCTGTCCAGCGGGGATCATTGGCGGCAAGCGCTGGTATGTCCACCGCCGCCGCTGCCTTGGTCGGTGACACCTGGCTGGACTTGCGCTCCGCCTGCGGCGTCACGGCCGCCACCGTCACCGTCGTCCCCGAGGAGGGAACTTTCGTCGTCTTCACCGGAATGGTCGGAATGCTCTGCTCGGGACTGGCGGCTGCTTGCCTCTCGCCGGTCGGCAACGCCAGCCAGAGCGCCACTGCGGCAACGCCAAGCAGTGCCGCGGTGCCTATTGCCGCGATAACCAGGTGCGAGTTCGAACGGACTCCCTGCCAGAATGACGGGCGCATGTCATAGCCGAACTGCATGGCGAAGCGCCGACGTTCCGGAGCACCGAAACTGAAGGGCTCTCTCACTCTTGCCACCTCCATAAGCGGGCCGGTGTTCTTTCGATCAAATATCGCAAGTCACGCGTTCGATCAGCATCGGTCCCAAAACGCGGGCGGGCCCGCAACAATCCCCGAACAATCGCCCAGATGCGGACCTTTCGCCCGCGATTGTGGCGTCAGTACGCCATTAGCAAGGATTCTGCGCTTTTGCCCGCAATTCCGCAATGTGTCGCCCGGGCAACAAATATTACATGAATATTACAATATTACATGAGTTCGTGATCGCAGGGATAGCGGCGATCCAATCCCAGCCTAAGCACGTCGCGTTGGAAAAGACCCCACGACGCACTTGGATCTTGTTTTGTGCATGTCGTTCTTCCCAAAGGTCACTTTGCGCGACGCATTAGATCCTGTCCCGCAGCGCAAACCAGTTGAGCGCAAGGAAAAGCAGCGGCGCCCGGAACCGGCGGCCGCCAGGAAATGGCGGGATTTTCAGCTCCTCGATAAGCTTCAGCCGGTCGCGGTTGCCGGTGATGGTTTCGGCATAGAGCTTGCCGAAGAAGTTCGACAGCATGACGCCGTGACCGGAATAGCCGCCGGCCGAGATCACATTCGGCATCACTTCACGCACGAACGGCTTCCTCGGCACGGTGATGCCGACATAGCCGCCCCAGCCATGGGTGATCTCGACATCGCCGAGCGCCGGATAGAGCTCCGCGATCTGGCGGCGAATGTGGATGTGGATATCTTTGGGATCGTTGACGCCATAGACCTCGCGTCCGCCGAAAAGCAGCCGTCCATCCCTGGATTTGCGGAAATAACGCACGACGAAGCGGGAATCGTCGACCGATTCGCCCCCCGGCAACACGTTCGAATCCGATCCCAGCGGCACGGTCGCGCCGATGAAGGATCCGATCGGCATGATGTGCGCGGCACTCACCGGCTCGAGCGTGCCGCCATAGGCGTTGACCGCGATCAGGCATTTTTGCGCCGAGATCGTCCCTCTCGGCGTGGAGACCCTGACCTTGCCGCCTGCCGAGACGATGCCGGTCGATGGCGTCCCTTCGAACAAGTGGGCGCCAGCTTGTGCCGCCGCCCGCGCCGTGCCGATCACCAGCTTCATCGGATGGATATGGCCGGTGCCGATATCGCGCGTGCCGCCGAAATAAGCGCTCGAGCCCAGCCGATCCGCCGTCTCCTTCGCATCCATGAAGGAGATGTGCGGGTATGAGAAGCGGCCGGCCATGATTTCGGCATGCGCCTTGTAGTCGTCCACATAGCGCGGCTTGTGCGCGACCGAGAGCTGGCCCGGCATGTAGTCGATATCGATCTGGTTGAGGGCCGCGAAGTCGAGCAGATGCGCTTTCGCCTCTTCGGCGAGATCGAACAGCGCCCTGGCGCGGGACAGACCGTATTCTGCCTCCAGGTCCTCGGCCCAGGCACGCTGCCCGGTGCCGAGCTGGCCGCCATTGCGCCCGGAAGCGCCGTCGCCAAAACGATATGCTTCGATCAGGACAACGCTGGTACCGGCCTTGGCCAAATGCGTCGCTGCCGACAGGCCGGTAAACCCGCCGCCGATAATAACGACGTCGCAGGTCCGATCACCGTCGAGCGTTGGATATTCGGGCCGCGGCCCAGCCGTGTCCTCATACCAGGACCGGCCGGGGGAAATGGGGGATTGGTAGTTCATGATGCTCACAGGGCAGTAGGGCAGTAGGGCAGTAGGGCAGTAGATAAACTACTCGGGTGACAATTTGCGGATTAGAAGCCGCAAGAGCGTTCCCACACTCTCGCTGCGGTTCATCAGCGGTTGGGCTATCTCATGCGAGGTGATGCCGACGCGTTGCGCGATCAGCAGATGGGTCTCCAATTCTTTGAGTGATCCTTGCGCAATCCTGAGAAATTGCTGATAGGAAGCCCGGCTTTCCCGTCCGTAACCCTCAGCTATGTTGGCGGGCACGGAGGTGGCTGCCCTGCGTAGCTGAGCAGTCACGCCATAGAGTTCTTCTTTCGGCCAGGCTTTTGTCGCCTCGTAGACTGATACTGCTAGGTCCATGGCCTGCTGCCAGACGATCAGATCCCTGTACGATTCGATCTTCGCCATCGTCTGCCACCCCCCTTACTGCCTTACTGCCCTACTGCCTTACTGCCTTACTCCCCTAAACATTCAGCAGCAGATATTCCCGCTCCCACGGACTGATCACTTCCATGAACGTTTCGAATTCCGCCCGCTTGATCGCCGCATAGGTGGCGGCGAAGGACTTGCCCAGCAATGCGCAGAGTTCCTCGTCGCCTTCGAACAGGTCGACGGCTTCGAGCAGGCTGCGCGGCAGGTCGATCTCGTGCGCGTTGGCGGTGGTCAGTACGGGAGGCTCGGCCTTGATCTTCCTGGTGATGCCGATCAGCCCGCAGGCAAGCGAAGCCGCCAGCGCCAGATAGGGATTGGCATCGGAGGACGGGATGCGGTTTTCAACGCGCCGCGCCGCTGGATCGGAACGCGGCACGCGGAAAGCCGTGGTGCGGTTGTCGTAGCCCCATTTGTTGTTGACCGGGGCAGAGGCCGCCTGCGTCAGCCGCCGGTAGGAATTGACGTAGGGCGCGAACATAACCAGCGCATTCGGCACGTGCTTCTGCATGCCGCCGATGAAATGGAAGAAATCCTCGGTCTCCGAACCATCCTCGGCCGAAAAGATGTTCCTGCCCGTCTTCTTGTCGACGATCGACTGATGGATATGCATGGCGGAGCCCGGCTGGCCCTGAATCGGCTTGGCCATGAAGGTCGCGTAGATCTCATGCTTGAGCGCGGCTTCACGAATGGTGCGCTTGAACATGAACACCTGGTCGGCGAGCTCGATCGGGTCGCCGTGGCGCAGATTGATCTCGAGCTGGCCGGCGCCCTCTTCGTGGATGAGCGTGTCGATCTCCAGGCCCTGGCTTTCGGAGAAATGGTAGATGTCGTCGATCAGTTCGTCGAACTCGTTGACGCCGGCGATCGAATAGCCGGCGCCGCCGCCGATCGCGCGCCCCGAGCGGCCGACAGGCGGGGTCAGGGGATAGTCCGGGTCCGGATTCTTGCGCACGAGGTAGAACTCGATTTCGGGTGCCACGACCGGCTTCAGCCCAAGCTTGTCATAGGCCGCCAGCACGCGCTTCAGCACATTGCGCGGCGTGAACTCGACCGAGCGGCCGTCCTGGTGGACGAGGTCGCAGATGACGGCGGCCGTCGGGTCTTCTTCCCAGGGAACCACGGTCAATGTCGACAGGTCCGGCATCAGCTTGAGGTCGCCGTCGTCTTCCGGATAGTGAAAGCCGTTACCGTCCTCCGGATAGCCGCCGGAAATCGTCGTCATGAAGACCGCCGAAGGCAGCGCCAGTGAGGTGTTGGAAGTGAATTTCTTCGACGGCATCATCTTGCCGCGCGCCACGCCGGCCTGATCAGGCGTGATGCATTCGATATCCTCGATGCCGCGCCATTCCAGCCAATCGCTGACTTCCTTCCAGTTCTTCACACCTCGCAGGTTTTTCACGAAGGCAGGCGTGCGCGCCCGTCCTCCGCGGCTCGACGGACGGACTTCCTTTTTTGCAGGCGGCATCATTCACCAGATTGGGTTGCGGATTTTCAAGTATAGCCGTGCCGTGCGACCGAAGGGAAGGGGAGCCGCCGCGGGCATTTGCCGTTGCGGGTTGAAAACCGGTTGCCGGTCGGCATAGGTTTGGCGTCTTCCCGCACTCGAGAAGCCGGCGATGAGATCCAGCAACGAACTGACCACGATCGGCTTCGACGCCGACGACACGCTTTGGCAGAACGAACGGTTCTTCCGCATGACGGAAAAGCGCTTTGCCGCCATGCTGGCCGATCATGGCGAGGGCGAGCAGATCTCGGCTCGACTGTTGGAAGCCGAGAGGCGCAATCTCGCGATCTACGGTTTCGGCATCAAGGGATTTACGCTCTCGATGATCGAGACGGCGATAGAGGTCACCGACGGGCGCGTGCCGGCTTCCGTCATATCGGAGATTCTCGACGCCGGCCGCGAGATGCTGGGCCATCCGATCGAGCCCTTGCCGCATGCACGCGAGACGGTCGAGAAGCTCGCCGGCACCTTCCGCCTCGTGCTGATCACCAAGGGCGATCTGTTCGATCAGGAGCGCAAGCTGGCTGGCTCCGGGCTGGGCGAGTTGTTCTACGCCGTCGAGATCGTCAGCGACAAGACCGCCGCGACCTATGCGCGCCTTTTCAACCGCCATGGCGATGGCCCGGCAAGGAGCATGATGGTCGGCAATTCGCTGAAGTCGGACGTGGTGCCCGCCATCGAGGCCGGCGGCTGGGGTGTCCATGTGCCGCACGAATTGACCTGGGTGCTCGAACATGTGGAGGCGCCGGTCGCCGAGCCGCGTTTCCGCCAGATATCGGATCTCAGCCAATTGCCCGCGCTTGTCGAAAGCATCAGGAACAGAGTTTGATCGTAGACCTCCGACTGCTTTTTTCGCGCAATTCTGGATGGAAAAACGGTTTTCGCCTTTTGGAATCGTTTTAGCGGCCGGTCAGGCGATCGATGACCGGTTGCAGCCGTTCGGGCGTGATCGGCTTGGCCACCACCGCGTCGACAACATGCGCCAGGCCCAGGCTCTCGGGCGTGCCATTCTTGGTTGAAAGCAGGATCACGGGAGGAAGTGCCTTGCCCGCGGCTCGCCGCAACGTGTCGATACTGGACATCAGCGTGTCGCAGTCTTTGTTGTCGGGGCCACCATCGAGGACAACCGCCCCGGGGATAAGCGAACGTAAGGTCTTCACCGCCATTTCAGGCGATTCCGAGATTGGTTTGAGCCCGGAACGCTCGACGATTTTAGACACCACGACGCGATTGATCGGCGACTTCCCGACAACAAGCACCCGCGAAGGATCTCGGATCGTCTCAATGTTTGAACCCCGGGTCACCCGATTCAGATGTTTTGTACTCTCCCCCTCGTCACTCACTAGGCACCCAAGTCGGCCAAGAATCTTGCCCCTATTTCAATGCAGAGTTGAATCTGCGGACAATTGGCGTGAGATCGCACCCTATGTCAAGTTGAAATAAAAGACTTCTGAAACCGTCTCCCACACAGTGGATTCAAGCAACAGTACTGTACTGCCCTGTCCATAGCTTGGTTGCGTGAAAATAAAATTCACCTACGCATACGCGGCGCGGGCAAATGGCCGGTTGTAGCGCTTCCGGGTCAGCCATGGCTTTGTTGTGTAACGATGACCGGGATCAGCAGGTCGCCCCAATTGCCGTCGCCGCCATGGTGCCTCGCGGAGCGCACGAGCTCCACCGAGACGCCCGCCTCGACCGCCTTCATCACCGATTGGTTGAGCCTGTGCAGGTCGTTGGCCAGCATGCGGATTGTCGCCTGCTGGTCGACGCTCATCGTGGTCGATTGCTCTTCGGCCCGTTCCTTGACGCGGCTTATCGATGCCATTGGTCTTCTCCTGTGTCTGAGGCCCTGTTGGGCGTTTCCTCTGTATTTCCTGGTCGCTATTCCGCGGCCGGCTTGAACTGCGCGTGCTCGGTCGATTCATGCATGGCCGTGGTCGACGACCGGCCGCCGGTGATCGCCATAGAGACCGCGTCGAAATAGCCGGTGCCGACCTCGCGCTGGTGCTTGGTCGCGGTATAGCCATTGGCTTCCGCCGCGAATTCCGCTTCCTGCAACTCGGAATAGGCCGCCATCTGCCGCGCCTTGTAGCCGCGGGCGAGTTCGAACATGCCGTAGTTGAGCTGGTGGAAGCCGGCCAGCGTGATGAATTGGAACTTGTAGCCCATGGCGCCCAGTTCCCTCTGGAACTTGGCGATCGTCGCGTCGTCGAGATTCTTCTTCCAGTTGAACGACGGCGAGCAATTGTAGGCGAGCAGCTTGCCTGGATGGTGCCTGCGCACCCCCTCGGCGAATTTCTTGGCCTGCGCCAGGTCGGGCTTCGAGGTCTCGCACCAGATCAGGTCGGCGTGCGGCGCATAGGCAATGGCCCGCGCGATGCAAGGCTCGATGCCGTTCCGGACCTGGTAGAAGCCTTCCACCGTGCGGCCGGCATCATAGTCGACGAAGGGCTGGTCGCGTTCATCGATATCGGAGGTCAGCAGCTTTGCAGCTTCCGCGTCCGTGCGTGCCACGACCAAGGTGGGCGTGGCCATCACGTCGGCCGCGAGCCGCGCCGCGTTGAGGTTGCGGATATGCGCCGCGGTCGGGATCAGCACCTTGCCGCCGAGATGGCCGCACTTCTTCTCCGACGCCAACTGGTCCTCGTAATGGACGCCAGCGGCACCGGCCTCGATGAACGCCTTCATGATCTCGAAGGCGTTGAGCGGACCGCCGAAGCCGGCTTCCGCGTCGGCAACGATCGGTGCGAACCAGGTCTCCACAGAAAGCCCCTTGCCTTCGGAGGTTTCGATCTGGTCGGCGCGCTGCAGCGTGCGGTTGATGCGCTTGACCAGTTCGGGCGCCGCATTGGCCGGATAGAGCGACTGGTCCGGATACATCGCCGAGGCGGTGTTTGCGTCGGCAGCGACCTGCCAGCCCGACAGGTAGATCGCCTTCAGCCCGGCGCGCACCTGCTGCATCGCCTGGTTGCCGGACATGGCGCCGAGCGCGTTGACGAAGTCCTCCTCGTGGATGAGTTTCCACAGCCGGTTGGCGCCCATTTCGGCAAGGCTCTGACGAATCTGCACCGAACCGCGCAGCCGCTTCACGTCCTCCGGCGAATAGGGACGTTCAATGCCGTCGAAGCGACCTTCAGGCGCCGAGGGGACGAGGTTGTAAAAATCAGTCATTGGTCACTCCGAAGATTTCTGCACAGCCAATTCTCGGGCCGCTTCTATGTGACTGAATTTACATTTTGGCGCCGCATGAGCTAGAAAAATCAGCAGAACCGAGTGGATATAACGGAAAATCTGTGTTTGTGTTTGACAGCAAGGCACTGTAAATTTGTCAATCCTGTAAAGCGAAGAGAGGCGGGATGCAGCTGGCGGCGTGTAAACTCCTGTCAAGAATTGGCGATGGCTGACCAGAAGATTTTCGCTGGGCCGCGCATCCGCCGCATCCGTGGCGCCAAGGGCCTGACCCAGACGGCGATGGCCGAGGGGCTCGGCATCTCGCCGTCCTACCTCAACCTGATCGAGCGCAACCAGCGGCCGCTGACGGTGCAATTGATCCTGAAGCTCGCCTCCGTCTACAAAGTCGATCCGCATGAGCTTCAGGGCGAGGCAAGGGGATCGGTCGCTGCCCTCAAGGAGGTGTTCACCGATCCGCTGCTGGTCGGCGAACTGCCGGGAGACCAGGAATTGATCGAGTTTGCCGAGGCGGCGCCCAACGCCTCCGCCGCGGTGATAAAACTGTTCCGCGCCTATCGCGAGCAAGCCGAGCGGCTGTCCGATCTCAACGAGCTTCTGGCCCGCGAGGGCCGGGCGACCGCCCTCTCTGGCGCCCGCCTGCCGATCGACGAGGTGCGCGAGATTTTCGAGCGGCGACCGAACCATTTCGCCTCGCTCGAGGAAGAGGCCGAGGCGTTCACGTCGGTGCTCGATCCCGGCGACGACCTGCTTGGCGCCTTGAAGGCATGGCTGAAGCGCGAATACGGCATCGTGGTCAAGGTTCTCCCGGTCGCCACCATGCCGAACTGGCGCCGCCGCTACGACCGCCACTCGCAGCGCCTGTTCCTGTCCGAGCGTCTGTCGCCGTTCGACCAGTTGCGTGAAGTCGCGATGGAGGCCTGCCTTATCCGCATGTCGGTTGCGGTCGCCAGTGAGATCCAGGCACTGAGGCTGACCACGGACGAGGCGCGCCGCCTTGCCCGCTTCGAACTCGGCCGCTACGCCGCCCATGCGCTGATGATGCCCTATCTGCCCTTTCACGCGGCGGCCGTTCGCTCACGCTACGACATTGATGTCCTGCGCTCGCGCTTCGGCGTTTCCTTCGAGCAGGCGGCAAACCGGCTGACCATGCTTCAGCGGCCAGGTGCTTCCGGCGTGCCCTTCTTCATGCTGGAGATCGACAATGCGGGAAACCGCTTCCGCAAGGCCGGCAGCCAGGGCTTTCCGCAAAGCCGCTTCGGCGGGGGCTGTGCCAAGCTTCCCGTGCATGTCGCCTTCACTCAGCCGGGCCAGATATTCGTCGAGGCGGTGGAAATGCCCGACGGCGCCGAGTTCCTGTGCATCGCCCGCACGCTGGAGGGGCCGCAAGGCGCGTTCTCCGAACGACCCCGCCGCACGGCACTGCTGCTCGGCTGCGACATCGGCTTTCGCGACGACATCGTCTATGGCACGGTGCTGCCTGGCGCGGCGACCGGCGCGAAGATGGGGGCGGGCACCGTCGCGGCGACGCCTGTCGGCCCCGCCTGCCGGCTTTGCGAGCGCGTCGGCTGCCTGGCGCGCGCAGAGCCGCCGGTGACGCGACCGCTCGGCCTCGACGAGATGGTCACCGGCTTGAGTGCCTTCGACTTCCAGTGATGTCGTGGTGACTTGCCGCGCGAAGAAGAAGACTGCTTCCTACTCAGGAAGACAATAAGCCGTCACGCTAAACATAGCGGATGCAATATTGATTAAGCATTGCTGTTAAGATATCAACGACAATCTGTGCAGCGATCGGGGGGATTGATGAGCCGGATAGCTCTTTGGCTTGGTTTGGGCCTTGCCCTTTCGGTCTGGCCCGCTCAGGCGGAAAAATCCTCGGATTTTTTTAAATCTTACCAAGGGTACAATGACGACGGCAAGGCTTTCCTGGACAAAATCGAGCCGAAGATCGGCACGGTGGACCTTGCCGAAGGTGTACACCTGACCCTTGGCGATAAGTTCTATTTTCTTAACAAGAAAGACACCGCCTCTGTTTTGACAGAAGCCTGGGGCAATCCTGCCAGTTCCGCTGCCGATTCGGTCGGCATGATCTTTCCGGCCAAATATGATCCCATTGCCGATGGCAATTGGGGCATAGAGTTGCGATGGGAGAAGATAGGCTATGTCGATGATGGCGACGCCGCATCCATCGACTACGGCGAGTTGCTGCGCACCATGCAGGCGGACACATTGTCAGGCAACGATCAAAGGGCAAAGGATGGCTTTCCTCCCATTACCCTGATCGGCTGGGCCTCGCCGCCAGTCTACGACTCGGTCAACAAGCGTTTGCACTGGGCAAAGGAACTGCAATTCGGAGACGATACCGTCCACACGCTCAACTACGACGTCCGTTTTCTGGGTAAGGAGGGCGTTTTTGTGATGAGTTATATCGCTACGGTGGAGCAATTGCCGGAGATAAGGCAAAGCCTGGACGAAGTCCTTGGCCTCGCCGCCTTCAATACCGGCAAGAAATACACTGATTTCATACCCGGCTCCGATACAGTTGCGGCAGTTGGCATTGGTGGCCTCATAGCGGGAAAATTGGCGGCGAAGGCGGGCCTTCTGGCCGTGGCGCTCATTGCGCTGAAGAAATTCGGTTTGATCTTGCTGGTTCCCTTGGCCGGAGTCTGGCGCTTCATTCGCGGCAACAAGCGCACGTCGTAGGCGTCGCCCAAGCGCTGCTGACTGTTGTCGGGCGCGCCGGTAGGGTGCCGGCAGTGCGCCAAACGGAACACTGCACTGGATCACGCCTCGCCAATGCCTTTGCGGTACGCGAACAGGGTACGTTCTTGTCGTCTCCTGCGCATCGTGCCGTCCTCAAAATCTCGACAGTCGCGCCCATGACCGACACCACATCAAGGCAGATCGCCACGTCCGCGGCCATCCCGCTGCGCGAGGAGCGCATCGGCTTCCTTCTGGTGTTCCTGTCGGCGCTGATGTGGAGTTTCGGCGGCACCATCGCCCGGTTCATCACGGTCGGCGACAGCTGGACCGTGATATTCTGGCGCTCCGCGTGGGCTGCCGTCTTCCTGCTTTGCTTCATGGTCTGGCGTGACGGCTGGCGCGGCATGCTGAAATCATTCCGCGACATGGGCCTGCCAGGCATTGCGGTGGGGTTCTGCTTCGCCATTGCGTCGACCTCGTTCGTGGTGGCGCTTGCCTATACCACCGTCGCCAATATTCTTTTGATGCAAGCCGGCGTGCCGCTTCTGGCGGCCCTGTTTGCCTGGGCGCTGTTCCGCGAAAAGGTAACCGTCGCGACCTGGATAGCAATCGTCGCCGTCATCGCCGGCGTCGCCATCATGGTGTCTGAATCTGTTGACGGCGCCGTCTCGCCCATAGGCGATGGACTGGCGCTGCTGATCGCGTTCATGTTCTCGATCGCCACCGTCATCACCCGGCGCTTCTCCAGCGTGCGCATGACGCCGGCGACGTGTCTCGGCACGATCCTTGCGGCGGGCTTCGCTGCCTCGCAGGCCTCGACGTTCGCGGTGTCGGTCGGCGACATGGGCTTCCTCTTCGTCTTCGGCGTGGTCAATCTCGGCCTTGGTCTTGCTTTCTTCGCCACTGGCGCGCGCTTGATCCCGGCGGCTATCGCGGCGTTGCTCGGCACGTTCGAGCCGATCCTGGGGCCGATATGGGTCTGGCTCATCCATTCCGAGGTGCCGTCCGGGCGCACCATCGTCGGCGGCGCGGTGGTGGTCACGGCGCTGCTTGTCCATATTGGGCTCGAATTCAAGCGTCAGGCGCGGCCGCAGCGGGCTGGGGTCACCGGGGTGCCTTCGCCTAATTGATGCGGGCGCCGAAGCTTTGCCCATTGACAATGTCGCTGCCACCCGGGCAGGCTGGGAACACGGCAACAACAAGACAGGCGTATCTTGCCAAGTCTCCCCGGCGGCCCGATCGAGACCGGACCACATTCTAGTATCTCTGACCGCACGGCGGCGAAAGCTTCTGACGGCATCGCAATTCCTTCCCGCCCCGACCGTGCGGGCGGCCGTCGGCGGCGTGCCGAATGGCGGCCGTCGACCTCTGGAAAGCTCAACAGTCTAAAGCAAATGCCCGGCCTCGCGAGCATGTCGCGACGCGCCGGCAATGGAACACTCACCAAAGGAGAATAGCATGATCCGCAAAGCACTCTGGCTTTCGGCAACCTCGGTATTTCTGGCGCTTTTGACGCCCGCCGGTCACGCCGCGGACCGCGTCGTCAACGTCTTCAACTGGTCGGATTACATCGACAGTTCGATCATCGATGATTTCACCAAGAAAACCGGCATCAAGGTCGTTTACGATACGTTCGATTCCAACGAGATCCTCGAAACCAAGCTGCTCGCCGGCGGCAGCGGCTACGACGTCGTCGTGCCGAGCGGCAATTTCCTGGCCCGCCAGATCCAGGCCGGTGTGTTCCAGAAACTCGACAAGTCGAAGCTGCCGAACCTCTCCAACATGTGGGACACGGTTACGGAGCGCACCGCCAAATACGATCCCGGCAACGAATACTCGGTCAATTACATGTGGGGCACGGTCGGCATCGGCTACAACACCAAGAAAGTGCAGGCAGCGCTCGGCACCGACAAGATCGACAGCTGGGATACCTTCTTCAACCCCGATAGCCTGGCCAAATTGAAGGATTGCGGCGTCTATGTGCTGGATTCTCCATCCGACATCCTGCCGGCGGCGCTGAAGTACCTCGGTCTGGACCCCAACAGCACCTCGCCCGACGACATCGCCAAGGCCGAGGAAGCTCTTCTCAAGGTCCGTCCCTATATCAGGAAGTTCCACTCGTCCGAATACATCAACGCACTTGCCAATGGCGATATCTGCCTGGCGGTCGGCTGGTCGGGTGACGTGTTCCAGGCTCGCAACCGCGCGGTCGAGGCCAAGCAAGGCGTGGAAATCGGCTATTCCGTGCCGAAGGAAGGCGCCCAGATGTGGTTCGATCAGATGGCGATCCCCGCCGACGCGCCGCACGTCGCCGAGGCGCTTGAATTCATCAACTACATGATGACGCCGGAAGTGATCGCCAAGTCGTCGAACTATGTCCTTTATGCCAACGGCAACAAGGCATCGCAGCAATTCGTGGACAAGGCGCTGCTCGACGATCCGTCGGTCTATCCGGACGCCGCGACCTTGCAGAAGCTCTATACCACCCAGCCTTACGATCCCAAGACCCAGCGCATCGTCACGCGCAGCTGGACCAAGATCGTCACCGGCCAGTAGGCAATCCGGCGCGACCCCGGCAGCCAACTGCCGGGGTCGATTTCTTTTGGGGAATAAAAAAGCACGGAGTGGGGATATGAAATCGCTTGGCAGCATCCGCAGGGACTTCGCGCCATGGAACGACCCGAACGCCAAGCCATATATCCAGTTCGACAATGTCACCAAGAAGTTTGGTGACTTTACCGCCGTCAACAATCTGTCGCTGACCATTTTCGAGCGTGAATTCTTCGCTCTGCTTGGCGCATCGGGTTGCGGAAAGTCGACGCTGCTCAGGATGCTTGCCGGCTTCGAGGAGCCGACGGCCGGGCGCATCCTGCTCGACGGCCAGGATCTGCGCGGCATTCCGCCCTATCGCCGGCCGGTCAACATGATGTTCCAGTCTTATGCCTTGTTCCCGCATATGACCGTCGAGAAGAACATCGCCTTCGGTCTCAAACAGGAAGGCATGCCGAAGCCGGATATCGAAAAACGCGTCGCCGACATGCTGAAGCTGGTCAAGCTCGAGCAGTTCGCCAAGCGCAAGCCGCACCAGCTTTCCGGCGGCCAGCGCCAGCGCGTCGCGCTTGCCCGCTCGGTAGCCAAGCGACCGAAGGTGCTGCTGCTCGACGAGCCGCTCGGCGCGCTCGACAAGAAACTGCGCGAGGAAACTCAGTTCGAACTGATGGATCTGCAGCAGGAGCTTGGTCTCACCTTCGTCGTCGTCACCCATGATCAGGAAGAGGCGATGACGATGGCCGATCGCATCGCCATCATGGATAAGGGCGAGGTGATGCAGGTGGCGACGCCGCCGGAAGTCTATGAAGCCCCGACCTCGCGCTTCGTCGCCCATTTCGTCGGCAACGTGAACATGTTCGAGGGCAAGGTTGCCGAACAGGCGGCCAACACGACGCGCATTACAGGTCCAAGCGGAGCTCAGATCGTCGTCGAGAACGGTGGCGCGGCTGCGAAGGCCAATGCGGATATCGTCTTCGCCGTCAGGCCGGAGAAGATCAGGGTCTCGTCTAAGAAGCCGGCCGATGCCGTCAACGCGCTGGAAGGTGAGGTTTACGACATCGCCTATCTCGGCGACATGACTGTCTATCACGTCAGGCTGGACGACGGGCAGATCGTGCGGGCAAGCGCCTTGAACGCGGCCCGTGTGACCGAGGATCCACTGACCTGGAACGACCGTGCCTGGGTGTCTTTCCGGCCCGACGCCGGCGTCGTGCTGGCACGGTAGGGGACGGTCATGTCCAACATCGCCGTTACCGATGCCGCCGCGCCACCGACCGCCGCCAATCCGTTCCTGACGCGGCTCGGTGCCGGCTTCGTCAGCCGGCTCGTCATCATCGTTCCCTATCTCTGGCTGCTGTTCTTCTTTCTTGTCCCCTTTGTCATCGTCTTCAAGATCTCGTTGTCGCAGACGGCTATCGCCATGCCACCCTATACGCCGGTGCTCGATTTCAGGGACGGCGTTTCCGGTTTCTTCGCCGGCTTTCGCGACCTCAACTTCGACAATTATGTCTGGCTGACGCAGGACGCACTCTATTTCAAGGCCTATCTCACCAGCGTCGTCATCGCTGCCATCTCGACGGTGCTGACCCTGCTGGTTGGCTATCCCATCGCATATGGCATGGCCCGCGCTCCGGCGACAATCCGCCCGACATTGCTGATGCTGGTCATCCTGCCGTTCTGGACGTCGTTCCTGATCCGCGTCTATGCCTGGATCGGCATCCTCAAGCCCGAGGGCCTGCTCAACCAGCTGCTGTTGTCGCTGCACATCATCAACCAGCCGCTGGTGATCCTCAACACCTACACGGCCATCTTCATCGGCATCGTCTATTCCTACCTGCCGTTCATGGTGCTGCCGCTTTATTCGTCGCTGGAAAAAATGGACTATTCGCTGATCGAGGCAGCCAAGGACCTCGGCTGCCCGCCGACGTCAGCCTTCTGCAAGATCACTTTTCCGCTGTCGCTGCCCGGCGTCATAGCCGGCTGCCTGCTGGTGTTCATCCCTGCCGTCGGCGAGTTCGTCATCCCCGATTTGCTCGGCGGCTCGCAGACGCTGATGATCGGCAAGACGCTGTGGAACGAGTTTTTCGCCAATCGTGACTGGCCGGTGTCGTCGGCCGTTGCCGTCATCCTGCTGCTGCTGCTGATCGTACCGATCGTGTTGTTCCAGCATGCCCAGGCCCGCGCGCAGGAGCAGGGCAAATGAACACCACCTGGAGCCGCTTCAACATCACTTCGATCACGCTCGGTTTTGCCTTTCTCTATTTGCCGATCGTGCTGCTCGTCGTCTTCTCCTTCAACGAGTCCAAGCTCGTCACCGTCTGGGGCGGCTTTTCCACCAAATGGTACGTATCGCTGTTCCACAATCAGGGCCTGATGGACGCCGCATGGGTGACCATCCGCGTCGGTCTGATTTCAGCGACCGTGGCCACCGTTCTCGGCACAATGGGGGCCCTGGCGCTGACCCGCTACACACGCTTCCGGGGCAGGGTCCTGTTCTCCGGCATGATCTTCGCACCATTGGTCATGCCTGACGTCATTACCGGCCTGTCGCTGCTCCTGCTGTTTGTCGCAATCGGCATGGATCGCGGCATGACGACCGTGATCCTCGCGCATATCACCTTCACGATGTGCTTTGTCGCTGTTGTCGTGCAGTCGCGGCTTGTCAGCTTCGATCGCTCACTGGAAGAAGCCGCCATGGATCTCGGCGCGCCGCCTGTGAAGACCTTTTTCCAGATCACCCTGCCAGTCATTCTGCCGGCGATCGTGTCCGGCTGGATGCTGGCCTTCACGCTGTCACTGGACGACCTGGTCATCGCCAGCTTTGCTTCGGGCCCTGGCGCCACCACGCTGCCGATGAAGATCTACAGCCAGGTCCGCCTCGGTGTGACGCCGGAGATCAATGCCGCCTGCACCCTTCTGATCGCGATCGTCACGGTTGGCGTCATCATCGCTTCCGTCGCCAATAAGCGGCGCGAGGTGCAGCGGCAGCTTGACGAGCGGGCCGCGCAACGCGGTTAGAAGCGTTTCAACTGAGGGGCCAGGCCTTATTCGCCCGAAACGCCGCGGCTGATGGGTGAAATGAACGGCGTGCTCCAGGTTCCGCCGACGAAAAACGACGACTGGTTGGGCCCCTGCTGGCCGCTCTTCTGCGTTGCTGGCTGATCCGGCTGGATGACACCGCCCGACAGCGCCAGTCCGCGTCCTGCGTAGGATGCGATGCCGGAAAGCCAGATCTTGTATTTCGCCGAATTGGCCTCGGCCTTGTCCAGTCTGGCCACGCCTCGCGAAATGGTTGCCTTCACTTCGGCGCCATCGATGGGCAGCGTCCCGTCCGAGACATCGTCCAGCGCGAAGAAGCCGCCCTGTTCGGTATGCTTGAGAAAGGCCGGCAGGTTGAACTTGCTGAGCGCGCCAGGGCCAAAGGTCGCCGAGACCGAGCCGTCGGCGTTCTCAAAAACCGAATCCCAGGTCCTTCCCGGTCCCTTGAGGATGACCGAGACGGTGCCCGTGCCGACCGGCACCAGCCGGGTCATCCCGGCCGCGGTGCCGAACGCGCCGCCATCGACATCGGAGGCCAGCAGCCGGATCTCGACCTGGGTGCCCTCGGGCTTGCGGTCGAAACGAAGGCTGGTCTGGATGTTGCCGCCGAAGGCGGAGGCGTCGGAGATGTCGAAGACGGAAAGGCCGTCCTTGACCTGCGCGGTGGCCGCGACATCGGCAAGCTGGATGCTCCCCGCCGTGGCATGCGCCGCCGATAGCCTGAGATCGAGGTTGACCCGGTCGGCGAAACTCGTGTCGATCTGACCTGGTTCGCCGCTGCTCGCCGGTCCCAGCGACGTGAAGGCGGATAGAAACGACCTGAGGTCGAGCGTGTCGAAGGCAAGCGTGCCCGAGATCACCGGCTGTGCCTCGCCAAGCGA
The DNA here is from genome assembly GCF_006442875.1 of Mesorhizobium sp. B2-3-15. Lineage (NCBI taxonomy): Bacteria > Pseudomonadati > Pseudomonadota > Alphaproteobacteria > Hyphomicrobiales > Phyllobacteriaceae > Mesorhizobium > Mesorhizobium sp. B2-3-15. The sequence continues at coordinate 497,819 of NZ_VFVO01000002.1, forward strand.
CACGTCCAGCGCACCCATGCCCGGATTGTTGTCCAGCGCCAGCGCCGTGTTCTCGAACTTGACGCGTCCGGCCGATGCCGTGACCTTGCTCGAAATGCTGACCGAGCCGATCGCGGCGCTCGGCGCGATGCCGGCCTGCGACCATTCCAGTACGCGGCGCAGCGAAGGAGCGGCGAATTTTACCTGGCCGTCGAAATAGGCGTTTTCGGACATGCTGGCCGTGCCGTCGAAGGAGAAGGTGGCTGGCGCCGCCTTGAAGGACAGGGTCAGCGGCGCCATGCCCCCGGCAAACAGCACCAGCGGCCTCGGCGAGGCGGCGTCCACGGTCACGCTTTCGCCACGCCAGATCCCGGTCGCGGACAGTGTCGCATTGCTGTTCATCGCCGCCCAGTTGGCCTGGCCGCTAAGACTGCTCAGGATCTCTTCGTCCTTGCCGTTGACGGACGCCACCATGCGGCCGTCCCTGAACTCCACTGTGCCGAAAGTATCGGCCGGCAGCTTGTCGAGGTCGGGCTTGGCGGGGTCGGCGTTGACCAGGCCACGGGCCGCATCGATGGAGCGCGCGATGCGCCCGCCGGTCGGCGCCGTGGGCAGGAACAGACCGTCCGCCGTGCGCTGGACCCGGATCGTCGGCCGCACCAGCCGTGCCGTGGAAAACACCACATCGCCCTGCAATGCCGCCATGGCCGAGAGGTCGACCTCGACCCGTTCGGCTTCGACGACCGGCGGCGCATCGCCGTCGGTCCATTTTGACAGCGTCACATCGGTCAGGATCGCGCGGAAATTCGGCCAGACCTCGATTCGTGGCGACCCCTCGATGGCAACCCGAAAGCCACTCCAGGCGCTCAATTCCCACGCGATGCGGTCACGCACGATCCGCGTCGAGGCGATCAGCGGCAGGGCCGCGACCACCAGAGCGATGACGATCGCGGCAGCGCCGATCGCCCATACTCCGCGGCGGATCAAGGATGATGGCATATAGCCCCGTATGCTTCCATTCCGACAAAAACGAGCGTCCGACGGGTATAACCCCTGTCGTCACTACGACTTAGGGCCGACGCATTTCAAGTCTTTATGGCCCGGCGATGGCATTTGCGCACACCTGACCGCATCGGCCCAACAAAATCTTGCTCTGCCGCGCAGCGATATGCATAAGCGATGGCGACCGTGGGAGGATCGATCATGGCTGGCGAACTACCGCTCTGGACCCCGACGCAAGACCAGATTGATGCCTCGCCATTGACCGCTTTCATGAAGGCCGCGGCAGCGAGTACCGGCAGTCCATTCTCGTCCTATGCCGACCTCCACCTCTGGTCGGTCGAGAACCGGGAGGCGTTCTGGGGTCTCGTCTGGGATTTCTGCGGTCTTGAAGGCGACAAGGGTGAACGACTGCTGCTCGACGGCGAGAAGATGCCCGGCGCCTCTTTCTTTCCGGACGCATCTTTGAATTTCGCCGAAAACCTTCTGAAAAAGACCGGCGCTGGCGAGGCCATCGTCTTTCGCGGCGAGGACAAGGTCGAGAGGCGGCTGTCGTGGAATGAACTGCATGGCCTGGTCTCGCGCCTGCAGCAGCTTTTCCTGGCGCTCAAGGTGAAGAAGGGTGACCGTATAGCGGCGATGATGCCCAACATGCCCGAAGCCGTCGCCGCCATGCTGGCGGCGGCCTCCATCGGGGCGGTGTGGTCATCCTGTTCTCCCGATTTCGGCGAGCAGGGCGTGCTCGATAGGTTCGGCCAGATCGAGCCCGTCATCTTCATCGCGCCGGACGGCTATTGGTATAATGGCAAGGCGATCGAGGTCGCCGACAAGGTCAAGGCGGTCGCGGCCAGGCTCGGCGGCGTCCGCAAAGTCCTGCTCGTCGACTATCTTGGCACCTCCGCCGACGTGGCTGATACCATCGACAAGGCAGTGGCGATGGAAGAGGCCCTGTCGCCCTTTGCCGTCAGGCCCGTCACCTTCGAGCGGCTGCCGTTTTCGCATCCGCTCTACATCCTGTTTTCGTCCGGTACCACCGGCGTTCCCAAATGCATCGTCCATTCGGCCGGCGGCACGCTCATTCAGCATGTCAAGGAACACCGGTTGCATGCCGGCCTCGGCGATGGCGACCGCTTCTTCTATTTCACCACCTGCGGCTGGATGATGTGGAACTGGCTGGTTTCGGGCCTCGCTTCCGGCGCCACGTTGTTGCTCTACGACGGTTCTCCCTTCTATCCCGACGGCAATGTGCTGTTCGATTTCGCCGACGCTGAGAAGATGACCTTTTTCGGCACCTCGGCCAAGTTCATCGATTCAGTGCGCAAGGCCGGCCTCAAGCCGATCCGCAGCCATGATCTGTCGACGATACGCGCCATATCCTCCACCGGATCGCCGCTTTCGCCCGAGGATTTCCGCTTCGTCTATGATGGCATCAAGAAGGACGTGCACCTTGCCTCGGTGTCCGGGGGCACCGATATCGTCTCGTGCTTCGTGCTCGGCGTGCCGACCCAGCCGGTCTGGACCGGCGAGATCCAGGGGCCGGGCCTCGGCCTCGCCGTCGACGTCTGGGACGATGACGGCAAGCCGGTCCGGCAGGAGAAGGGAGAGCTGGTGTGCACCAGGGCTTTCCCGTCCATGCCGATCGGCTTCTGGAACGATCCCGACGGCAGGAAATACCAGGCGGCCTATTTCGAGCGTTTCGACAATGTCTGGTGCCATGGCGATTTCGCCGAATGGACCGATCATGGCGGCATGGTCATCCATGGCCGCTCCGACGCGACGCTCAACCCCGGCGGTGTGCGCATCGGCACGGCCGAGATCTACAACCAGGTCGAGCAGATGCCGGAAATCCTGGAGGCGCTGTGCATCGGCCAGGATTTCGACAATGATGTGCGCGTCGTGCTGTTCGTGCGGCTTGCCGCCGGCGTCAAGCTCGACGACGATCTCGAAAAGCGCATCCGGGCCAAGATCCGCAGCGGCGCCAGCCCACGCCATGTTCCGGCCAGGATCGTCGCCGTCTCCGACATCCCCCGCACCAAGTCGGGCAAGATCACCGAGCTTGCGGTGCGCGACGTGGTCCACGGCCGCGCCATCAAGAACAAGGAAGCGCTGGCCAACCCGGAAGCACTGGAGCTGTTCCGCGACTTGCCGCAGCTCGCGCGGTGAACGCGGTCGGCATGGTTAACGAAAGATGTCGCACGAATTTACCTAGATTTCACGAGTGGTACACATTCGTAAATTTTTTGGCGACCCGGTAAGGACTTGTTAAGGCCCGGCGTCGATAGTCGCACGTAACTTGAGGGAGAAATCCCGTTCCTCAGCCCCGAGGATCTGAATTCAGCTCAAGCCCCCGTTGTGACAGCAATCCAATTTCCTAAGGCGTCCTTACCGGGCGCCTTTTTTCTTGGCTTGCTATTCCGCGAGCACCCGGGTCGAGGGAAACGCAACCTCCACCAGCGTGCCTTCGCCGGGCGTCGAATTGATGGTGAAGCGGGCGCGGTTGGCTTCCACCATCGCCTTGGTCAGCGGCAGGCCAAGGCCGGTGCCGTCGCCGCGCCCACGCTTCAGCGCATTGATCTGCTTGAACGGCTTCAGCGCCTGCTCGATCTCGGCCTGGCTCATGCCGATGCCGGTGTCGCGGACCCGCATGACGACGTCGCCCGAGGTCTCGTAGGCGGTCGAGACGATCACCTGGCCGCCGGCCTGGGTATAGCGCACGGCGTTGGACAGGATGTTGAGCGCGATCTGGCGCACGCTGCGCAGGTCCGCCACCACTTCCGGCAGCCGCGAGGCGAAGCTGGAGCGGATGATGACGCGTTCGCGGTTGGCCTGGGGCTGCATCATCGCCACGGTTTCGGCCAGTGTATCGTTGAGCGACACCGCCTCATAAGCCATTTCCTGCTGGCCGGCCTCGATCTTCGAGATATCCAGGAGGTCGTTGACCAGATCGAGCACGTGGTTGCCCGAGCGGTTGATGTCGCGCAGATAATCGCGGTAGCGGTCATTGGCCACCGGCCCGAACTTCTCGTCGACCATCAGTTCGGAAAAGCCGATGATGGCGTTGAGCGGCGTGCGGATCTCATGGCTGATGCGGGCGAGGAAATCTGTCTTCTGCGAGGAGGCGCGTTCGGCCACCGCGCGCGCCTGGGTGAGATCCTCTTCGGCTCGCTTCCACTGCGTGATGTCGCGCACCACGGCACAGAAGCCGCTGTCATTGGGCAACCGGCCGATGGTCATGAACAGCGGGATGAAGCGTCCCTGTGCTTCGCGGCCGATCACCTCGCGGCCGTCATTCAAGACGCTCGCCACACCAGGCTCCGACAGGCCAGTGAGATAGTCGCGCGCCGCGCGCTGGCTCTCGATGGCAAACAGCGAGGCGAAGGGCTTGCCGGTCACCTCGTCGCTGTCGAAACCGAACAGCGCCTCGGCCGGGCGGCTGATCGAACGGATGGTGCCGTCGCTGCCGATCAGCACGACCCCGTCGGTAGCTGTGTCGATGATGGTGCGCATCTCGGCGATGCGTGCCTTGAGCTCGGAAATGTCGGGCTGCGTCGGCTCCTCGCCGATCGCATGCGCTGCCGCGGGGGCATCATCCTCGCCGGAACGGCGAACGACCAGCATCAGGGCCTTGCCGTCGCGCCAGGGCACGGAGCGCAGGATGGCGTCGATCGGGAATTCCTGCCCGTCGCGCGTCTTCAGCCGCAGCGCCCGGTCGCTGCCGTCGGAGGCGCCGTCATCGGCATAGGGATCGGCAAACAAAGCGCCGAGGCCGCCCGCATCCTCGAGGTCCTCCAGCGTCGCGTACCTGGTCAGGTCGAGGAATTCCTCGTTGGCATAGTGCAACTGGTCGCCTGAATGGATGATCAGCGGCACCGGCAGCTTGCCGAGCAGCGATGTATCGGGCGTCTTGTTTTCTGTGCCGACGGAAAAAGCCGACGGCATGAACCCTTCGGTCTTGAGCGGCGGTACCTGCAGCCGTGGCGGCTGGATGAGCGTCTCGGCCGCGTGATGCGTGCCGCCGGTTCCGCCGGTGGCCGCAATCGCTTGATCGCCGGATGCAGTTGCTGCGTCGCCGGCCCAATCCTCGTCATCCTCGGCGTCGCGAAAATCGTCTGACGTCATGCTGTCGTCATCGGCCGGTGCTTGGGCAGGTTCTGCCTGGGCCGCAGCCTCGCCATCCTCGGCCGTCGCCGCCTCTTTGTCGCTATCGTGGGCGGCATAGTCGAGCAGGGAGCCCGAGGCCCCCGGCGGCGGGGATCCGGAGGCCGGCGCCTGTTGTTCGGCCTGGTCCGGTTGCGCACCGTCGAGCCGCGCCAGATCCCTCTGATCCTCGGCATCGCTTGGGGAAAATTCGCCCGCATCCGGCTCGTCTTCCGCATCGGGCGCTGCCATCTCATGCGCCGGGCCGCTCGCCGGTTCTTGGCTCAAGCCTGCTGGTCCGGCATTCGGGTCGGCGATATCCGCCTGCGGCTTCGCATCGGCCTCCGGCTTGGCCGCGTCGTGCGGCCCGGGCAAGGACCCTATTCCGGCACCTTGTTCCGCCTGCCTTGCCGGCTCGGCTGCCGCCGGCGGCTCTGCCGTGGAACTGTCTTTTTTCAGCCGCTCGCCGATCTCGCGGAATGCGCTGCGTTCCAGCGAGGACAGTCCCTTGTCGTTGGCCGGCTGCCGGTGTTCGGCCAACCGGATGACCTTGTCGGCAAAGCGCCGCTCCGGTTTCGGGACGATGGTCAGCGCCGGCACTTCGCCCTTGAACGGATCCGATGCTTTTGGTTCTTCGGCCTTTGGGTCTTCCGGCATTGTCTCCACGGTTTTCGGCTTGGGTGCCGCCGGCATCTCGCCATTGGGCACCAGGGCCATGCCGATCGCTTCCGGATCGACGACCGCATCCCCGCTTCGCGCGACGCCGAAGCCGCGAAAGCCTTCGAAGGCGCGGCCGCGCCCATAGACAGGCAATGCCGCCAGGTCGACAGGGATCTTCAGGTCGGTACCGACGACCGGCCACAGCACCGAGCGGCCGGACCAGGTGTCGCGCCGCTCCAGCAGGCCGGAGATCTCGCCGGATGCATCAAGGCCGAAGGCCGCCGCCACATCTCGGAAGCGCCGGCCGATCACGTCGGCGGCCGGATGGCCGACGATATCGGCGAATTCCGGCGACAGGGCGCTGAACTTACCCTCGGCGTCGGTCCGCCAGACAAAACGCAGCGGTGCGGCCGAGCGGTCTATCGTCCGGGTGGCCATGGTCGCGGTCGGGGCTACGGGCGAGGTGGCCTCGTCTTGCTTTACGCTGTGCGCCGCAGCTTCGGTGCCGACCGCCTCTGCCACGCGTTTCGGTTCCGGCGCGGCTGGCGCGTCGTCTTCTCCGGCATTGAAATACCAATGATCGTGCTGCCCCGGCGTGCCGGCCGCCGGCTGATCATTGTCGGCGGCAGCGGGTGTCGGCCCGGCCGGCTCCTCGATTTCCCGCGCTGTCGGCTCCGGCATCTCGCCAGCCATGGGTTCGGAAGGGACGTGTTCGTGCTCGGTCGCGGCAGCGACGGGCAACTGCTCGCTCGCCTCTGTCGCGGCGGTTCCCACCATCCGAACGCCAACCTCCTCGGCAGGGCTTTCCGTGGTCGCGGGCGAACCGTCTGCCGGAGCCGCGCTGTCCTCGAGTTGGTCCTCGTCTATCACCACCAGCAGATGCCGCTCCGGCGTCAGCCGGGCGAGACCGGCGGGGTAGGAGGTCCTGCCGCCCGGAACGAGGCGCTTGACGATGCGCTCGCCCTCGGCCGCGACGTCTGCCACCAGGGCCGCCAGTGTCGCGGGCTGGATGCCGAGCGCCGAAAATCCCTCCGAGGCGGCCTCGACATTGCCCTTGGCATCGATGAAGGCGATGAAATGGCCGTCTTCGGTAAAGCCGCTGATTGCCCGGCCGGCGATCTCGGCGGCACTGCGCGAGCCGGTCTGCGCGGCCGGCACCGCCAGCATGATGGCATTCTCGCCGTCGGGTAGCGTCACGGCACTGGCAAGAAAGCCGACGGCGCGACTGGTCATGCCGGTCGCCAGGCGCACGGTAATCGATCGATCGACGCCGATCTGGGGAAAACCACTGGTCGCCATGATCTGGCGGCGTGCGGCCAGCGGCAGCCGCGCCGAGACCCCAATGATCGCTTCGATGTCGGGATAGCCGAACATGGCGGCGCCCGGCCCGTTGGCCCAGATCACCTGCTCGAGGTCCACCGACAGGATCGCGATTGCGTCGCCGGCGGCAAACCGCTGGCGGACCGCGTCAAGCACGGCGACGTCGAGGAAGGAATATTCGGACGGCATGCGCTTGGCGAACCCTCACGGAGCGGCGAATTTGCAGTTAACGCTTTGTTAATAAAAGCCGCAGCCACGAAGGTCCACAAGCCAGAACGTGCAAAGGCTGAATTTTGGCCGTTTGGTTAACGGCCGAAAACATTTTTTTGTGCACTGCAACAAAGATATTGCAATGCACAAGATTTGCCTTTATATTGCCATCATACATGAACGAGACGGCTTTCTGTCAAAGCCGCTGCCGCTGAAAAGGATGGAAAATGTCCAGGACCAAGACCGCCGAGACGATCGAAAACGTTGAATTCCCGAGCTTCGACGCTTCCAAGGCCACCGACCAGATGCGCGCTTTCGCCGAAAAGGGCGTTGAGCAGTCGAAGGAGGCCTACGCCAAGCTCAAGACCGGTGCCGAGGAAACCCAGAAGGCCCTGGAGTCGACCTACGAAACCGCCAAGGCTGTTTCCAGCGACCTGTCGCTCAAGACCATCACCGCGCTGCGCGCCAACGCCGAGGCCGGCTTCTCGCATCTCGAAGCCCTGATCGGCGCGAAGTCGCTGTCGGAAGTCATCGAGTTGCAGACCGCGTTCCTGCGTAAGCGCGTCGAACTGACCGTCGAGCAAGCCAAGGACTTCCAGGCCGTTGCCTCCAAGGCGGCCGAGGACGTCTCGAAGCCGATCAAGACCGCCTTCGAGAAGGCGATCAAGGAAATCAAGGCCGCCTAACAAGTACGCATCGTCCGCGGATGCAACAAAAGGTCGCATTTTGTCGGACAAATAGATGTGAGACAGTGGCGACCGAGCGAATACCCGGCGAGTGGAACCTCCTCCCTCTGCTCTTCGGGGTGACCAGCCAGCACCTCCTCCCGCTGGCTCGTAACAGGAAAAGGCCGGCACCTCCTCCCGCCGGCCTTTTTCTTTGCCCGGCGAAAGGGGCGCCGCTGTAGGGAAGTGGCCTTTGCTTTGCAAAAGCCTTGAATTAGAATTCATAAGCCCGTAAGGACGCATCGCCGAACGAAAGAGCGGATCGCGGAGAGTGAACCTTCCACCCCGATCCTGCTACTAACGTTAAGACGTGCCGTTGTAGCTCAGATGGTTAGAGCGCCGGATTGTGGATCCGGAGGTCGCTGGTTCGATCCCAGCCAACGGTACCACTAGCACTCTCCCCATAACCGGTCGAAACTATTGGAGAAGGTTTTTCCAATAGCGGGTCCTTTCCTGATTGCATCGCCTTCGATGCTGCGCCCCTTGCTCTCGCGCACCGCAACTTTCGCGGTGTTCCGGCGCATCAGTAAGTGATGGCTCGACCCGCAAAACCACGCCCCGCTCTTAAACAGTCGGCTGCGGCCCGGGCCTCGCGAACCCGACCCGTCAGCTGTAGAAATCCTGGTACCACTCGACGAACCGCCCCACCCCCTCGGTGACGGAGGTGCGGGGGCGATAGCCGACCGCCGCCTGCAGCGCCGAAGTGTCGGCGAAGGTGTCGGGCACGTCGCCGGCCTGCAGCGGCAGCAGCTCGATCACCGCCTTGCGGCCGAGCGCGTTTTCCAGCGCCTCGACATAGGCGGTCAGCTTCACCGGATTGTTGTTGCCGATGTTGAAGATTCGCCAGGGCGCGCTGCTGGTCGCCGGATCCGGACGGCCGGAATCCCAGGCCGGGTTGGCCGCGGCGGGGCTGTCGCTGGCACGGATCACGCCCTCGGCGATGTCCTCGACATAGGTGAAGTCGCGCGTGTGGTTGCCGTTGTTGAACAGCTTGATCGGCTCACCGGCCAGGATGCTCCTGGTGAACAGGAACAGCGCCATGTCAGGGCGGCCCCAGGGACCGTACACGGTGAAGAAGCGCAGCCCCGTGGTCGGCAGGCCGAACAGGTGGCTGTAGCTGTGCGCCATCAGTTCGTTGGCACGCTTGGTGGCGGCGTAGAACTGCAGCGGATGGTCGGCCGGCCGATGCTCGGAAAACGGCATGTCGGTGTTGGCGCCGTAGACGCTCGAGGTGCTGGCATAGGTCAGGTGCCCGACACGGCTGCCGCGGCAGGCCTCGAGCATGTTGGTGTAGGCGATAATGTTGCTCTCGACATAGGCGCGCGGATTTTCCAGGCTGTAGCGCACGCCGGCCTGGGCGGCGAGATGGATCACCCGGTCGAAGCCATGGTCGGCAAAGCAGCCGTCGACCACGCCCCTGTCGGCGAGATCGCCGTGGATGAAATGATAGCCGGCATTGGTCTTGCGGCTCGCCTCGTCCAGGAGCCGCAGCCGCGCCTGCTTGATTTGCGGGTCGTAGTAATCGTTGATGCTGTCGATGCCGACAACCTCGTCACCGCGCTCCAGGAGCCGCCTGGCGACATGATAGCCTATGAAGCCGGCAGCGCCGGTGACCAGTACCTTCATCAGAAGGCATTATAGGTTGCGCCGCGAAACCGGCATCCTGCGGACGCATGATATGTCCAGCCCATGGCTCTCGGGCTGGACCCGGCATGCGAATTCCAGGCCTGCTTAGCGGAAAGCCCTGGAAATCTGGTCCGTGAGAGGTTTCAGCATATACGACCAGACATTGCGTTCATCCGTGCGGATGTGAACTTCCGCTGGCATGCCCGGTCTGAGTTGCCTGGCTTCCTTCAAGCACTCCGACTGACTGTCGACCTTAATACGGGCCGAAAAGTACGAAAGCTGGCGTTGCGGATCTTTGATCAGGTCCGCCGAGATGTACTTGACGGAGCCGTTGCAAACAGGGGTAGTCCCGGCATCGAAAGCTGGAAACCGGATCGAAACGCTCTGTCCCGGGTTGACGTCGTCTATGCGGGAAGGAGGGATCAACGCGTCCACGACAAGGTTGTCGGCCTCGGGAACGATCGTCATCAGCAGTTCGCCCGGGGCGACCACGCCGCCGACAGTGTGAACGGACGACTGCTGAACTGTGCCGGATTGCGGAGCGCGGATCTCGGTTTTGGTCAGTTCGTCTTGCGCCACGATCTTGCGTTCGTTGAGTTCGGTGCGCTTGGCTTCAGTCTCGCGCAGTTCACCGGTCACATCGCTTCGCCGTTGCTCGTCGAGCTGCAGGATTTGCAACTCGATCTCGCTGATCTTGGCCTGTGCCTCTGCTACCGCGGCTGCCAGTCGTCCCGACTCGCCCTTGGCACGTGTCGCATCCAGCCTGACGTTGCTGATCCTCTCTTTGGACACCAGTTTCTTCGAATAGAGGGCATCGACATCCGTAAGGTCAGTGCTCAGCAGCGCCGCTGATTCATCGGCTGCAACCTGCTGCGCCTTCAGGCCATCGATCTGACGCTCGAGTTGCTTTGTTTGGCTCGACAAGAGCGCCTTCTGCCCGGCCAATGCCGAGGCACGGGTTTCGAACAGAGCGCGCTCGCCGCTGACAAGGGCGGCCAGCTCCGGCTTTGGCATCCCGGCCTCAAGGCCGGCTGGAAGCTGCATTTCACGCAAACCGCCGCGTTCGGCCTCCAGCCGCGCAAGCCGCACCGTGGTGCGATCAAGATCTTCGCTGATGATCTGCAGATTGGCCCGTGGCAGCGTGCCGTCCAGCCGGACCAATATGTCACCGGCCCGAACATGGTCGCCGTCTTGCGCAAAGATGCCGCCGATCGTGCCGCCGGTCTGGTGCTGGACCTTCTTGATGTTGCTTTCGACCACCACCGTGGCGGGCGCGATCACGGCACCAGCTATCTTGGTCAAGCCAAGCCATGCTCCGCCGCCGACCACCAGCAGGCCAGTCACAACGAGCCCCAGCGTCATGCTTGGCCAAAGGGTCCCTGGCGCAGGGATGCTGCCTGGCACCTTTGGCAAGTCGGTTTCGGCGGGCTGGTATCGAGTTCCGAACCGGGCAAGTGTCGGCATGAACGCAAGCACGCGGGGCAAGATGTCACGCATGTCCGGTCACTCCCGAGTGGATGGGCGCGATCGAAGATGGACGTTGCGCGGCAGGCGAGGGCGGCCGCCGCATGCCGGCAAGCACTTCCTCGCGCGAGCCGAAGGTGCGCAGCCTGCCATCCGCCAGGACCATGACTTGATCGATGTTGGTGAGGGCAGATGGCCTGTGTGCAACAACGATCACAATACCCCCACGCTGGCGGACAGCCATGATGGCTCCGGCCAGGGCGGCGTCACCTTCAACGTCGAGATTTGAGTTTGGCTCGTCCAGCACGACCAGGAACGGGTTGCCGTAGAGCGCCCGGGCAAGGCCGATAAGCTGCCTTTGCCCTGCCGACAGCGCTCTTCCTCCCTCGCCGATGCGCGTCTGGAAGCCTGCCGGCAGATGCATGATCATCGAGTGGACGCCCGCGGCTTTCGCCGCGGCGAGCACGCCCTGGGGGTCGCTCTTGCCGCCAAATCTCGAAATATTGTCCGCCACCGTCCCGTCGAACAGTTCAACATCCTGCGGCAGATAGCCAATGTGGGCGCCGAGCCGTTGCGCGTCCCACTGGTCGAGAGAGGCCCCGTCCAGCCGTACCGTGCCGTGCAGAGGACTCCAAACTCCCACCAGCGCGCGAACCAATGTTGTCTTTCCCGAGCCGCTTGGGCCGATAACCGCCATTCCCGCGCCGCTCGAAAGCTGGAAGCTTACATCGATGAGCGTCGGCCTGGGTGTACCCGGAGGCGCTACCGCCAAACTATCGACCGCCAGGCGGGCTTCTGGCGGCGGCAACTTCATGGATTCCATTGGACTCTCGAACGCACGGAGCGCCGCTTTCAACTGGAAGTAGCTCTGCCGGGTGGATAGGAAACCCCGCCAGTTCGCAATCGCCGCATCGACCGGGGCTAGCGCGCGACCCAGCAATATCGACGACGCGATGATCACGCCAGGGGATGCTTCGCCTCCGATGACGAGATACGCGCCGAGCCCTAGCACCGAAGATTGCAGCACCATCCTAAGCGCCTTCGACAGCGAGCTGATTCCACCCACGATGTCGGAGAGCCGCTCCTGATAGGAGAGATAGGCGTGAGTGACTTCGCCCCAGCGCCCCGCCAGCCGTTCGGAGAGGCCCATCGCGTGGACCACCTCGGCATTCCGACGGCCGGAATCAGCAAGCGCGCGCTGTGTCAGGATCGCTTCGGACGCCAGCGCCGCAGGGCGGCGGCTGATGATCTCAGCCACGATGGTCAGCACGACGACGGCGACGGAGCCGAAGGTCGCAAGCACGCCGAGCGACGGATGCAACATGTAGATAATGAGCAGATAAAACGGGATCCACGGCGCGTCGAAAAGAACCGTCGGCCCCGTTCCCGAAAGGAATCCGCGCAATTGATCGAGGTCCCGCAACGGAAGCACCCGGTCCGCTTCTCGACCGGCCCTGAGCGGGAGAAGCAACGAAATTGCGAATGTTCTCTGCTGCAAACTGCAGTAGAATCGACTGGCGATTCGGACCAGTAGACGAAGCCGCACGAAATCGAGCAGACCGTAGGCCGCATAGAGGCCCAGCATTCCGATGGTGAACCCGACCAAGGTCGGGACGCTTTGCGACGGCAGGACGCGATCATAGACCTGCAGCATGTAAACGGATCCGGTCAACGCAAGGATGTTTATCATTGCGGAAAAGAGTCCGATGCCAGCTATTCCAGGCAGGCAGTCTAGTATTGCGGAGCGTAGCGGAGAGGCGCTTTGTGGCTCTTTATTCATAGCTTATTGCTATGACACGACGTTGTCGCGTGTCTTTCTTTGTTCATCCGATGGGTAACCTTTTCTGATTCCACCATATCACATGCGCCCCCCGGACATGATGGCTAGCTAACATATGGCGAACTTTATGCAAAATGAAGCGAAATCGTGGCCGGGAGTCGGGGTGGGGAGAGGGGTGCCTGTGAAAACAGTGGAGAACTGTGCATGCGGTCGTCAGTGGAAAACCCGCAGATTTCGCTGCAAGCCACTGACTTTACAGTAAATTGCACCGACCCGTTGATGTGGCCATCCCCACAGCGATCAAAAACTTCGTTCAAAGATGTTGGTATGTGATTTTCATCTAATGGAGCTTTCGGTCTAACCCCCATCCAGGGCGGGGTGTTGCCAAACAAGAAGGAAAACGCATGGCGACTCTCCATTATGCATCAGGCGGTTCGGCTGCCGAAGTTGCGGGCGCCGGATTTAACCTGGCGGACGTTCAGTATCTTTCGCAGGTCAATGAGCTGCCCAGCGGAATGAAGGGGCTTGTCTATCTAAGCGCTCATGACGGGGTGACCTCGTCGTTCATCGAAAAAGTCACGCCCTTCCTCAACAATCCAAAAGTGTTTGGATTTTTCCTGATGGACGAGCCGGATCCTACCGGCAGATGGGGCACCTACGCGAGTGCGGCAAATCTGAAGGCTGAATCCGACTGGATCCATTCCCACTTCCCGGGCGCCAAGACCTTCATCACCATGATGAATATGGGGTCGTCCACCAACCCGGACTTTTCCAACACCTATAATCCCGCCAACACCGGGATCGACTACTATGGACTGGACCCATACCCGGTTCGCACGGGGATAAGCAGCGTCGACTACAACATGATCGACAGAGCCGTGGCAGCGGCCGTGAAATCAGGCATTCCGGCTGACAAGATCGTTCCTGTATATCAGACATTTGGCGGCGGCGGTTGGCAGACGGACACCGGCGGCAAGCACGTCATGCCAACGTCGACCCAAATGCAAACGATGATCGATCACTGGGCAAAGCTGGTTCCGTCCCCAGCCTTCGACTATGCGTATGCCTGGGGTTCTCAGAATGGCGACACCGCCCTGGAGAACTCCCCTGAGTTGCAGGCCGTTTTTCGCCAGCACAACCTCGCCAGCCCTAGTCCTTCGACACCGCCTCCGAGTTCCGAGCCGACAACGCCTACGCCCACCACGCCGACTGTCCCCGATCCCACGCAGTCGACCCATCACATCTTCCATGGCGGCCCTGGCGCGGACGTATTTCATTCGACCAGCGGGGACGACGTTTACTATGTCAACAATGCACATGATAAGGTGATGGAGGCATCAGGCGGCGGCTTCGACAAGGTGGTCGCCTCGGTCAGCTACGCATTGTCTGCTGGTTCGCATGTCGAGCAACTCTCGACCGACAAGACGGGCGGCACACATACGATCAACTTGACGGGCAACGAGTTCGGTCAGGCGATCAATGGCAATTACGGCGCCAACAAGATCGATGGTCGAGGCGGCGCCGATACAATGAAAGGCTATGGCGGCAACGACACCTATTTTGTCGACAATGTGCATGACAAGGTGGTGGAGCAGCCAGGCAACGGCAAGGACGCGGTGTTCGCCTCGGTGAGCTATGCTCTCTCGGCGGGCTCATCCGTCGAGAAACTTGCGACCACGCAGGCTTCGGGAACGGGGCAAATCAACCTGACCGGCAACGAGTTTGCCCAGACGATCCAAGGAAATGCCGGCGCCAACAAGATCAATGGCGGGGGTGGTTCCGATACGCTGACGGGCTTTGGCGGCAAGGACGTCTTCGTGTTCAACACCGCGCTTGGCTCTGGAAATATCGACAAGATAACCGACTTCAAGGTTTCCCAGGACAAGATCCAACTTGATCACAGCGTATTCACCGGACTCCAGCAGGGCGCCCTTTCGGCCGCGAACTTCCACATCGGCAAAGGTGCGCATGATGGAAGCGACCACGTCATCTATAACAGTTCGACCGGCGCGCTCTCTTTCGACAGTGACGGTATCGGCGGCCATGCTCAGACGCAGTTTGCGACCGTTGCTCCGCATCTCTCAATTGGCGCGAGCTCCTTTTTCGTGGTTTGACGCACGCGGTTGTGCTTCCGGCAGGAACTGAGCGCTCCTGCCGGTCGGCTTCTCCGCTCGCCGTCGAGTTGAGCGCGCACGCCGCTTTTTGGGCTAAAAACGGCTGCCGTCCGAGGCATTGCGGGAACATTCTGCCTTGATCGTGGTTTGGTGCCATCGCGCAGGGGATGGATGACGTGCCAAGCTACGAAGTCGAGGAGATTTTCGCCGGCCAAGTCGTGGTGACCCACAAGGTAGTCGCACCAACTCCGTTTCGAGCAGCCAAGCTCGCGACAAACCGGGAAATCACGCTTCGTGCTTCCGAGGTCCGCTGGATCCGGGTATTCGAGCAGGACGGCCGCCGCCGAGCCTATGAATATACGTTCTCGGATCGACCTCAACCCACCCCAACGAGCAATCTTGATAGTCCGATCACCCGTTCGCGATGAATGCGCATTCGCGCGGCTGATCCCATAGCGCACGGCGTCTCGATCCAAACAGTCCAGCCCGCGGTCTGATCCTTGCGCCGTTGGCACGCAAGCATGGTTCTAGTTGCGTCATTCGAACGGACGAGGACAACGGCCAGCCCTGCCCGTAGCCTGAATTGCTGGTGTAAATCGCAACGAAATCGGGCCATGGGAAACGATCCAAGTTTGAGCCGCTTATGGGAGCCGAAGGCCCGCTGGATTTCGGGAGCGGCACGATGAACCCGCACCTGGTTTGCATCGGCGGCGAGGATCACGCCTTGAGGATCTCGTTTCTGATGGAACTCCGCGAGCGGGGTTTTCGGGTCACCGCGGTCTCGACGGGCGATGAAGCTCTGTTTTTACGGCACGGCATTCCGCACCGCCGCTACGAGTTCAATCGCTTTGCCAATGGCAGCGGCAAAGCCGGGACGATCAGGACATTGCGAAGGTTGTTGCGGGAACTCCGCCCCGACATCGTCCAAAGCTTCGACACGAAACCCAATTTGCTAACCCCGCTGGCGGTGCGGGGAGAAGTCCCGGTCGTCCGCACGATCAACGGCTTGGGCTGGACCTTCTCATCGCTGGAGCCGCGAGCCTTGGCCATGCGGCCCGCCTTCTGCGGTCTGCAGTGGGTTGCTTCCTTCTGGACTGCTGCCACGGTTTTCCAAAATCGCGACGACCAAGCCTTTTTTGAGCGCTATCGGCTGATCCCACGCGGCAGCGGACGCCTTATTCAGGGGTCGGGCATCGACGTCAATGCATTCGCGGTGGCAAGACGTCTTGCCTCATCACCAGCGGCAATGCGGCGGGAATTCGGACTGGAATCGGCCGAGATCGTCATTTTTGTCGGCCGGCTCACCCGCCTTAAGGGCATTCCGACCCTTCTCGAGGCGATTCCGCACATTCTCTCCAAAAGACCTCATGCGCGTTTCGTGCTCGTTGGCCCACGGGAATCGGAAGGACCATTCGCCGTCGAAAAGTCCGAAATCCAACGATTTGCTTCTCATGTAACCGTGCTGGGCAAACGGCATGATGTCCCCAGTCTGCTTGGCATGGCTGATTTGTTCGCCTTCCCAACACAATATCGCGAGGGCGTTCCGCGCGTCTTGCTGGAAGCCGGACTCGCTGGATTGCCGATAGTCGCATCGCGAATGCCCGGTTGCAGCGACGTCGTCGAAGATGGGTGGAACGGTTATCTGGTCACGCCGCGCGATGCTCGCGCCCTTGCGGACCGGATAGTCGACATACTGTCGGACCGCACCTTGGGAGCGGCCATGGGGCAGCGCTCCGCCTCGCTTGTCAGGGAGCGTTTTGCCCTGCCGGGCATCGTCGACCAGTACTGCGATGTCTATAAGAGCAATCTCAGGACCAAATCTCGCGGCTTGCTTGCTCCATCGCCTCTGGAGAGCGGCATTGCGAACCGCCGGTTGGACGGGGCGCGGCAATGATGCGCGACGCGTTGCTTGCCGGCGGTGTCATCCTGTCAGCCGCGTCGCAGCTCTCCGTCCCCGGCATGCCATTCGGCTATGGCGAACTGCTCCTGGCGCTTTGGATCATGCTGTCGGCCGGACGAATGTTGGTCGGCGGGCGCGTCGAAGCGACACCAGCCTTCGCGCAACTCGCGACTTTTTGGCTGCTCCTCTCTCTCGCATTGGGGATCGGCACGATCGTCGGCTACTTGACCACCCTGCTTTACCCGACAGGGTTGTTGCACGACACAATGGCCTACGTGCTGTTGGCCAGCATCACTTGCCTGGCGAGTGTGGAGCCCGACGCGGGGCGTCGTCTTCGGCGCAGCGGTTGGTGGACAATCGTGTTCGCCGACGCGATATTTGCCATCCAACTCGCCATCGCGTGGGGCTGGCTCCATCAGCCCGGCGTCGATCCGTGGTATTGGGACCGCTTTCGCGGCTGGTCTGAAAATCCGAACCAGCTCGCGCTCTATTGCGCGCTTCTTGGTCCGCTGGCGCTGCACCTTGCAACCACTACTCGCAACCGGTGGGGTCAGGCCCTTGCGCTCTCAAGCCTCGTGTTCATCTTTTTTGTCGGCCGCCTGACCAGGAGCGATGCCTATCTCTACACCACGATTGTAAGCGGCGTCGCCTTCCTCGGGTTGCGGTTGAAGGCATGGTTGGCATCCGATGGCAATCGAACCAGCCTGCCCAGGCAGATCGCACTTCTGCTGATGGTCGGCGCTGTCCCCTTGGTGATAGCGATGACCCCCTATCTTCTTAGCGAGGAAAGCTTTGCGGCGAATTTTGCCAAGAGCCTCACCAAGGACGGAGGCGGCGAGGCCACGGCTGAAACATTCGAACTTCGGGTTTATCTGTGGGATGAGGCGCTTCAGAAGGGGCTGCAATCGGCATCGCTCGGCCTCGGTCCTGGCCCCCACCTGGAGCGCCCGCCGACGGCCGACATGCAATTTCTGGAGCGGCCGTTCGAAGCGCACAATACGGTTCTCGACCTCTATCTGCAGGGCGGGCTGGTCGCGGTCATCGCCTTGCTGTGGATCGTTGGATCGGCGGCCATGTCCGCCTGGCGCGCTCGCTACGACGCGCTTTTGGTGCTCGTGGCGTCCGCAGCCGTGTTCAGCATACCGCACCTCATCATTCGTCATCCGATCGTGTGGTTTGCATTGACCTTCTGCCTCGTCGCGGGACCGCCAAGCGTTTTCCGGCGCGAGCTTGAGCCTTCAGAGGTGATGTGATGTGCGGGATAGCCGGGATACTTCTCGCGTCCAATGCTGCCGACCCCAAGTCGCTCGATCAGATCGGGCAAATGATGATGGCGCTTCGTCACCGCGGTCCGGATGGCGAAGGACTCTGGACGGATCGCGAAGCAGGCATTGCCTTGGGCCACAGGCGGCTGGCGATCGTCGATCTGTCGGAAACGGGGCAGCAGCCCATGCTGTCCACAAGCGGTCGGTATGCGATCACCTTCAACGGCGAGATATATAATTTCCGTGACCTGCGTCTCGAGCTCGAAGGCGTCGGTCACCATTTCCGCGGCACCAGCGACACCGAAGTCATGTTGTGTGCGATCGAGAGCTGGGGCCTCGAGGCCGCACTCCAGCGTTTTGCTGGCATGTTCGCGTTCGCCTTGTGGGACCTGAAGACCAGGACCCTGCATCTCGCGCGCGATCGATTGGGCAAAAAGCCCCTCTACATCGCTTCAGCCAGGCATGCGCTGGTCTTTGCTTCCGAACTGAAAGCAATCAGCCGCTTTTCAGGCTACTCTCCGGAGATCGATCTGGATGCCGCCACTGCAATGCTTTCCAAGGGGTGGGTCCCGGATCAGAGTTGCATCTGGCGAGGTGTCTTCAAACTGCCACCCGGCTCGGTCCTGACCCTCACGGCCGCGACTGTGGCGGAGGGGCGCGGGGCCGCCTCCCTTTCGCAGGGCGCAAGTCGCTGGTGGTCGCTGGCCGAAGTCGCCAAGAACGGGCGAGAACACCAGATCGCCGGCAGTGACGACGATTTGACCAATGAACTGGATGATCTGCTCCGGCTTGCCGTTCGCGAGCGCATGATCGCCGACGTTCCGTTGGGCGGTTTCCTGTCGGGAGGCGTCGACAGCTCTACCGTTGCAGCCTTGATGCAGGCTCAATCTCCAAATCCCGTGCGCACTTTCACCATCGCCTTCGCGGAGAGCGGCTTTGACGAGGCCCCTTACGCCGCCGAGGTAGCGCGCCATCTGGGCACCGACCACACGGAACTACACCTTTCGGCCGCCGCCGCGCGTGACGTGATCCCCGAACTGCCAACGGTGTGGGATGAGCCATTCGCCGACGAATCGCAGATACCGACTCTGCTGGTGGCGCGGCTGGCCCGCCAGCACGTGACCGTGGCGCTGTCGGGGGACGGCGGAGACGAGTGC
The DNA here is from genome assembly GCF_006442875.1 of Mesorhizobium sp. B2-3-15. Lineage (NCBI taxonomy): Bacteria > Pseudomonadati > Pseudomonadota > Alphaproteobacteria > Hyphomicrobiales > Phyllobacteriaceae > Mesorhizobium > Mesorhizobium sp. B2-3-15. The sequence continues at coordinate 517,155 of NZ_VFVO01000002.1, forward strand.
TTTGCAGGCTATGGCCGCCACTTCATGGCGGACCGGCTGAAACGGTACCAAGGTCTACCCGCAAGTGCACGACGAACGGTGGCGGCCGGCGCAGGGATGCTGTCCAGGGCGGCTCGTCACGATTTCATTGGCAACCTGCCACTTCCGTCGCATGTGCGGCATGCGCTGCGCAGCGATCGGCTCACTCGCTTCGCCTGGCTTCTCGCCGCGAAGGATGAAGACGAGCTGCACAGGCGGCTGACAGGATCATCGGCCGAAAACCTCACCCGGCACGAGACTCCTGCATCCAAAGTCTCTGCACCGCGGCTCGACGGGCTGTTGTCTCGCCTCCTGTACGACGACATGTCCGGTTACCTCGCTGGTGACATTCTCGTCAAACTGGATCGAGCCAGCATGGCCAACAGCCTCGAGGCGCGTTGTCCCCTGCTGGACCACCGCGCCGTCGAATTCGCTTGGCGCCTTCCGGCTGCCATGAAGGTTCGCAACGGCAGAGGCAAGTGGATCCTTCGAAATGTGCTGCGTCGTTATCTTCCGCAACGGCTGATCGACCGGCCGAAGCAGGGCTTCGACGTGCCGATCGCGGCTTGGCTGCGGGGCCCGTTGCGCAGCTGGGCCACCGATATTCTGTCCGATGTTCGCAACCAGGGCGAAGGCTTGCTGGACAGCACAAAGGTGGACGCCTGCTGGCGCGATCACGTTGCAGGACAGGACCGCTCCCGTGAACTGTGGTCGGTGCTGATGTTCCAAGCCTGGTGCAACGAGGCCAAGCGGCAGGCGTCGGCATCGAACTCATCCCGTGAACTCGATCTGGCAGGAGTATGAAATGGCGGGTTCCGCAGTCAGCCGAATTGAATTGCCACGAGCCACCCCGGTGGCTGCCCCGGTTCCTGAAAGCAGGGCCCGCGTACGGCCTCCCAGAAGCGCCCCGAATTCAGCAACCCCGTCTCGCCAACTGCTGGTGACATTGGCGAGCAGGAAATGGATCATTCTGCTCTTCGCGGTTGTCGGCGGCATCTTGGCGGCCTTGGCGGGAATAACCCGCCCTACCATGTACGAAGCCACCAGCCAGCTTATCATAGACGCTCCTGCCAGGGCGGCCCTTCCCGCCAGCCCGGGCTCAGCGCAGGACATGATCGATTCAAGCATTGACGACCACATCACGATGCTCTCGTCGGAGAGCCACCTTCGTCGAGTCGCCGCAGCGCTGCGTCAACCGAGCCCGGCCAACGCGACCGCACAACCGCAAGCCGGGAAGGGAAGCTCCAGCCAGGGGCCAACGCCCGCCGATCCGCCGACATCGCACTCTTTCGCTGGCGATCTGCTGAAGCGCCTTTGGCCGCGGGATGTTGTATCCACCAATGCGCCGCAAGCAGCAGAGGCCGCCGAGATGAAAGCGCTGCGCAAAGGGGTAAGGGTCGGACAAGAGCTCCGGTCCCGGGTCATTTCCGTCGGCTTCTCGGACGATGACCCGGCGCGCGCGGCGCTGGTGGCCAATACATTCACCAAGATCTATGTCGACGACCTCGCGCAGAAAAGTCAGGCGTCGAACATGCAGGAACTTGACGCCGTCGTCGCCAGTTTGCCCAAACTGCAGAATGAACTGGTGGATGCGTCCAATCGGCTCGAGGAGTATCGGCTGAGCCATGGCGCGGTCGATCAAGGCTCGGCTGACAAGGTGGCCGGGGAGAGGGCGGATCTCAGCCAACAGATATCGATGTCCAAAGCGGATCTGGCGGCGCTGGAGTCCCGGCTCCAGCGTATCCAGGAGCTTCGAAAGCAGGGCGCGCCGGCCGCGACCCTGGCCGAGGCCGCCGGCACGCAGGAGTTGGCCGACCTTTCGGCTCGCGTGGCCAGGGCGCCAGCGGACAAGGATCTGGCCAATGCCTTTTCTGTCGCGATCGAAAAGGCAATCGCTGATATCGTCGCTGAAGCGGACATCTATCGTGCCCAGGTCGAGGCTCTGGGAAATCGAATGCGTGTGCTCGATGCGGTCGCGGCCGACACGGCCAGCCGGCTCGCCGGTTTGCGGGCGCTCGAACCTCAAGTCAGCCTCCTGACGCAACGCTACAACGAACTTCTCGGCCGCCAGCAGGACCTGAAGCGGCGCATCGGAGCTCCGTCCGCCGGGGTCTCGGTCCTTTCCGTTGCATGGCCGCCGACAATTCCGCAGACATTGCCGCCGGTTTTTTTGGTTCCACCGGGAATGATTGCGTTCGGCCTCCTTGGCGCTGTTTTGGTCCTCATGCGAAATCGCTTCGATCGCACCTTGCGCGGTGAAGCGGAGGCGGAAGCCGTGCTCAGGATACCGTGCGTGGGGCTCGTGCCCGAACCGGGCAGGATGCACGCCAAACAGTTGCGTGACTTGGTTTTGGGCCAGCCCAAGTCGGCCTACAGCCGTGCGGTGACGTCGCTGCTGGTCGCGGCCGCGCCAAATCAGGCAAGGGGTCGTGCTCCGCACACGATCCTGCTCACGCCAAGCGTCCGGGCTGACGGAGCGACCGAGCTTGCGTGGGGCCTGGCCTTGGCGGCCACCCGACTGGGCAATCGTGTTCTTCTGGTGGATCTCCAGCGGGCGGGCTCCCAACTTACGCCCGAGTTTCTGCGCCAGTTCAACGGACCCAAGGCTCGTCATTCCTTCGCGGATTACATCAGCAGTCGTTGTACCTTGGATGACGCGGTCGCCAGCATTCCCGAAATTGGCATCGACCTGACGACCATGGCACCTGCAGAAGATCTTTTGGCTCTCCTGGCGCGTGTCGACACCGCCAAGTGCAGGGAAGATTTGCACTCGGCGTACAGCCTCGTCATCATAAACGGGCCATCGGGGCTGGCTGGGCCAGAAGCCATGTTCCTCAAGAGCTGGGCGGACGCGGTTCTCGTTACCGTTCGCTGGGCAAGAACCTCGCGGCATGTCGCGCGCGGGGTGGTGGAGCAGCTCCTGAGCGACGGAACGCTCTCGGTTCCGGTGGCGAGCGTCCTTACCCGGGTGAACCTCACCCGGTACGGCAGGTATCGGTTTGGCGACAGTGCCGATCTTTTGCGCGAGAGGATCTCATGAATTCGACCGGCACCGGCCGTAAGCAAGGCTCGCCATGATCCGACTTCCGCAAAGCCCGATCGGCAAGGTCCTTCGAGCGGCCGGTGGCGTGTCGGCCATGGCGATTGCCGGTCAGCTCATTCTTGTCGCGACCATTCCGGTGTTGGCCAGGCTCTATTCTCCTGCTGATTTCGGCTTGTTCACGATCTATCTTTCGACCGTGAACATACTGGGGGCGGTCGCGGCACTGCGCTTTGAGGCTTCGCTGTACGGCGTCAAGAGCGACGCGCAGGCATACGTCACGGTTAAGCTCATTCTTTTGGCCGTGTCGGCAACCGGCGTTCTTGCCTTGACGGCGGGGGTTATGTTGTCGAGCACCGTTCCGGTCCGCGCTGTTGACCTTGTGTGGCTGGTTCCGATCGGCATGGCAGGCGCAGGTCTTGTGGAGACCATGAATTGCTGGAGCCTGCGTGCCGGCCTGCTGCGCGACTTCGCGCTCGGCCGCTTGATCTTGCCCGCGACGATGGCGTTGTTGCAGCTGATGTTCGGCATCGTCCATCTCGGAGGAGAGGCGATGGTGCACGCTCACATTCTCAGCCAATTCATCTTCATTGGGTTCCTTGGCGTTCGGATTTTCCGCTGGGAGGACGTGTGCGGTATTGCCCGCGCGCCGTGGCAAACGGTCTTTGAAAAGGCCAGGCGCGAATACAAATTTCCACTGTTCGACATCCCGGCAACGGTCGCAAGTTTCGCCATCAACAACCTTCCGGCGATACTCGTCGGCTCAATGTTCGGGACCGCCTATGCGGGCTATCTGGGCGTCGCGTCGCGGCTCGTCACCGGCCCCGTCACGCTCATAGCCACGCCGCTCAGCAATGTCTTTGTCGCCGAAGCCAACAAGGGCGGCGGCCGCAGGCATCTGCTCGGCCTCGCACGAGGCCTGCTGATCCTTGCCGGCGGGCTCACTTCACTGCCCATTCTGGCTCTTGGCCTCGCCGCACCGCAGCTCGTCGTACCCCTATTGGGACGGCCATGGCTGCCCGCCGCCGAAATCATGACGGCGCTGGCTTTCATGGGCGCGGTGCAAGCTTTGTCGACGCCGCTTCAGGATGTGCCGGCTCTCCTGCGACGGCAGGAGGTGCGCCTGGTCGTCGATGCCATAAGGACGGTGCTCGTGTTTGGTCCGCTTCTAGCCGGCGCCAGAGCTGGCTGGGAACCTCTCACTGTCATTTATCTCATGGCTGCCGGCGGCGCCGGGGGCTTCTTCATCAAGACGGCAGCCTCTCTCTATCTGTTGAAGCAAAGTGTTCAACCGGACGAGACGTCGCCTCGCAGCCGGTGCATCGCCTTGGAGGAAAGATAACATGACGCAGATGGACAGTCGCGACGCCCTTCCTTCCGCAGCCTTGCCAACAGGGGTCGGACCTTCGCAAGATGAGGGGTCGGCGGAGTTGGTGACACTGCGGCCGTTCATTTCAGTGGCCATCCCGACCTTTCGCAGGCCAGATACCATTCGAAGGACAATCGACAGCATCCTCCAGCAGGATTTTGCGAATTGGGAACTGGTGGTTAGCGACGACGAGGGGCAAGGAGGGCTGTCCTGGAGGATCGTCGACGACTATGCGCGTGCCGACGGTCGCATTCGGATTGTCGAGAACGGCAGGGGGCGAGGCCAGGTCGAGAATACCAACAACGCCATGCTCGCTTGCACCGGCACCTGGATCAAGTTGCTGCATGACGACGACTGGCTCGCGCCCGGCGCGCTCAAGCGATTTGCCGAGGTGTCCAAGGAGCATCCCTCGGCCGCATTCATGACCTGTGCAGCCAATATCGTGGAAGACGGCAGGATCATGCTCCGCTCGACGCCATCGGAGCAAAACCGCGTTTCAGTCTATTCGAGCCAGCAATGCCTCAGGGATCTTTACCTTGTCCGGACGACGAGGAGCCTCGGCATCATTCCCTCGACACTGTTGATCAACAGCAAGGTTCTTCAGGCTGGATGCCGAATGCGTGCACACAAATCGATCCCCGCCGGCGTCGACCAACTGTTCTTCGTGGACCTGGCCGGTCACGGAGACATGGTTGCGATTAATGAGGGTCTGATTTTTTACGACGCGACCAACCATCCGAGCATCACCACATCGAAGAGCTACACGGAAGTGGACGAAGTTACGCTTGCGGTTAAGCAGCTTAATTGGCAGCTGCTCGAAAACAGAAGGAATCTTCCTGACCCTGAGAGCCTCTTGCGAGCATTGCGGGTTGCACGCGTACCCGCCAGATTTCATCACCAGTCCTTGCCCGTGACTATCCGCGACACGCTGCAAATTCTTCGCCCATCAGTGATGAAGATCGCAAGCCAGTACCTCGTGGAATACCTGTTCAGGATCCGCCCGGTCCTAGGGCCATGGTATACCCGAAGACAGTGATGGAGCTGACCCGTTCAAGGCCGCGCACGGGACGCGGCACGCGCCGAACCGATTTATGGGGCACGGATTCACGACGGCCGCCCCTGCGGTGGCCACAAGGCTGGACACGATCATCCCCGGATGTTCAGGGAACTAGGGCAACACCGAGACGCGTGCGAGAAGGGTGACCAATTCTGCCTGACGCCTGGTTTCAGTTTTGGCGAACAGTGATGCGAGCTGGGTTCGGATGGTCGTCCGGCTGAGCGCACAACTTTCAGCTATTTCCAACGGGGTGTAGCCCTTTGCCAACCGCACCGCCAGATGTGTCTCGGCTCCGGTCAAACCGAACATTCGCTGCAGGGTTTGAGGGTTGGGCGCCGATTTCGTCTCTCGGTCCAACAGGGCGACGACGATCGTGTTGTCGGCTGCGAAGAGGCCGCGCTCGTTGATGACAACGGGGCGATCTCCGCTGCTGCGGATCACAATCCATGCAAACGATCCGGGGTTGAGGTGGCACGGCACGTTCGCGATCAGGCTTCTGAGCGCTCCCGAAAGGCCGTCGGCGTTGTTCACCTGGCTGCCATAACCGCTGAGAATGACGCGCGCGGTGGCGTTCCACTTGAGGACTTTCCTGGTTTCGCTGAGCACGAGACATCCGTAGCCAAGGCGATCAAGCATACCCGGGAAAGAATGCAGCGGCGGTTGGTCACCTTCGGTGGCGGCAGCAGGCCTTTCAACCTGCCGGTCGGAGCTTTGGGCATGGCGCAAGGGAGACGGCCTGCTGCCAGGCCCCATGGCCGCCATCGCACGTTGCACTTGGAAAACAGTACTTCTCGGCCGTTCGACCAGGTTCATTGTCGTCACCACTTTCCGGTTTCGCTGTCAGATCGGCGCCAGCGCATGGGCTAAGTGTTGGAACTTTCTTCTGATGATTCTGATAGGCTGACATTTCGGCGCGCGAAAGCGAGCAGCAGCACTAGGTCCGATAACCAAAGGCTCTAAGCCGCATTGGCTAAGCCAAAAGTTGTAGGTAGTCAGGATGAGATTGCGGATAGGCGGTCCCGTACTGTCGGACAGGCTACGACAACATCTGGTTTCGTCGGCCGTCCTGCTGGCTACCCTTTTTATCGAGATGAAATCGTCGCTGACAGGTGGTGGCAGTGCGGCCTTTCTGGAATGTGTGCCGGCGATTGTCATCATCGCCTTCCTGGAGGACCGCTGGCCTGCGATGGCTGCCACGTTTGCCATGGTGGCTGTCGGCTTGGCAGTTCGCCTGGCGGCGAACGGTCAGTTGGTCGGAGATGATCTTTCCGGGGCCATTCTCCTCGCCTTGTCCGGCGGGATGATCGCCTTTCTTTTCCATCGTTCAAGGCAGGAGTTGAGGAGCGCGCTCGATGTCGCCGAGAACAGGCTTACCGCCATCGAAACGACCGAAGCGCGATATCGCTGGGCTTTCGAGCGGGCCGCCTTGGGATTTGCGACCGCAAATGACCGTGGTGAGCTGCTGCAGGTCAACATGTGCATGTGCAGTATGTCCGGCTACGCACAGGAAGAGCTCGTCGGCCAGCATATCGAAACGCTCGTTCATCCTGACGAACGCGATCTGTTCGCCAGGCTTGGACGTGGTCTAAGCGCGGAGGCGCCGTCGTTTGGCTTGGAAATGCGCTTGAGAAGGAAGGATGGCACTGTTTTCTGGGCTCGCGTGACGCTCTCTTGGTCTGGTCCGGAGAAACAACTGCCGATGGGCATATTTGTCGTCTTCGAGGATATCACTGAACGCAGGGCTGCAAGCGAAGCGCTCTTGAGCCAAAAGGAATGGCTGGACCTTGCGCTGCTCGCCGGAAGGCTTGGCACATGGCGCGTGGACTACAAGGAGAGAATTGTCTCCGGTTCAGATCAATTTTGGGAAATTCTTGGTTTGCCGCCAGCCGCTTCCCGTCCTCTGGACGAGCTGTCGGCGATCATTCATACGGCGGACTGGCCAAAACTCGGGGCCCATTCAGAATTCATCGCGGCAACCGCCAACTACGACGCAGAGGTTCGAGTTCGGCGGTCGGACGGACAGTTCCGCTGGATTGCCCTGCGCGGCCGTGAGGACATCCGCGATGGCTATCATCAGCGGTTCGGGATCGCGGCTGACCTTACCGAGCGGCGGCAGACGACACTGTTGCGGGCCGCGGTGAGAAGACAGGAGCGGCTTATACTTGAACAGCGGCACCGGCTCAGTAATCTGTTTGCCGTGATCACGGCTGTCGTGAAAATGATCCCTGCTTCAGACCAGGATATTTCCAAGTACAGAGGAGATCTTTTAGAGCGAATTCGGGCGCTCGAATCCACGCACCTGCTGTTGATCAACAATGCAGAGTTATCATCTACGATCCGCGATATTGTCGCACATGCGCTTCGCCCCTACGCGGAGGCACACAGAGCAACGATCACAGGGCCTCATGTCAGAATCGTCGGAGGCGCTGCGGAAAGTTTCGCGATGGTCGTCCACGAACTCACGACAAATTCGGTCAAGCACGGGGTGCTCGGGAACTCCCAAGGCCAGGTGGAGGTAAGGTGGGGCGTCGCACCCGAGGGCTCGGACGGCGACATCGTGTTCGACTGGATCGAACGAGGCGGCCGAAATGCCAAGCCTGTCCTGCGGAAAGGTTTTGGGTCGATTGTCCTTGGCGCCGATGGAACGCCCTTGGTCGGTCACTCTTCGAAACTGGAAATGTCGGCTGGTGGATTGCGATATCAGCTACGCCTATCCCAGGGCGAGATTCAGCCTTAACTTAGATCGTTCCAAGCCATGTCCTCATCAAAACAGCGACCTCGGTGCGGTTTCGGACTCCCAGTTCACGCAAGATTGCGGCGGCATGGATCTTCGTCGTGGCCTCGGCGATGTCGAGATCGCGGGCGATCTCCTTGTTCGAATAACCTTCGGCCATAAGCTTGAGCACGTCCTTTTGCCTTGACGTGAGCCTTCCCAGAGAACCTGGGCTGGCCAAGGCCTGGTGCGAAGCCTCCACGGGAGATCTATGCGTCTGAGGCGCGGCTGCGCCAGAGCTTCGCGACAGGAGGGCTGGTACATAGATGCGGCCTGACAAGATCTCTTTGACAGCCAGCACCACCTCCTCATCCGGCTGCGACTTCACGATGTAGCCGTGGAGGCCAACTGAAAGGGCCAGCAAAATTTCCGATCGTGAATCGTTTCCTGACACAATCGCAAACCTGCTTTTGGGATAGGCGGCGAGAACATCGCCGAGCACTTCCTGGGTGAGCAGCCCGGGCATGTTCAGGTCCAGGATCGCAAGATCAATTGTTTCGTGTTCGGCCAAGAGCCCAACCACGGCATCAAAACAGGTCGCCTCGATTATTTCCGCACCAGGGATTCCGGCTGTCAGCGCCATGCGCAAGCCACGTCGATAAAGGCCATGATCATCGGCTATGACGATCTTGTACATAGAAACCCCCACGCACAAACAACCCGCACTACCTGGCCGCGCCTTGCAGGAGCGCCGGTACGTCCAGAAAGGTGGACCCGACGTCCTACAACCCCGTCCTGCTAATTACCGTACGCTAATGTAGCTCGGTTTTAGGAAAATGTTTACCTTCAATCGCAATTCAAGTGGGACCTTGGTCTGTTGCGCGTCTCGACCACGCCCGTCAGGTCCGCGGGATATGTTTCGTCCCCTACGGTTCCGGGATCAGAGAAATTCGCCCGTGCCATTCAAACGCACGACGACAGTATCCCGGTTCGCTCCCTAATCTCTCGCAGGTTCGGACAACTGAAACCCTGCTGCGCGAGGCGGTTCGCCGTCTTGGCTCCGGATGCGGTTTCAGCCGTCGAGGCCAACTCTGGCCATGTGCGTAGGGAGGATCGAATGAAAGCGGTAATTCAATGCGGTGGCATGGGAACGCGCCTTCGGCCATTTACATCGGTTTTGCCCAAGCCGCTGATGCCAATTGGCGCGCGGCCAGTCCTCGAGTTGCTGCTGAAATGGCTGCGGCGTAGCGGAATCGAAGACGTCTACGTCACCACCGGCTATCTCGGGCACCTGATCCGGAGCGTGTGCGGTGACGGCTCGCAGTGGAATCTGAGGATCCGCTACACGCAGGAAATGGAACCGCTCGGAACGATCGGCCCGCTTTCCTTGATCAGAGACGAATTGAATGAGCCGTTCATTGTCCTGAACGGCGATGTGCTGACCGACCTGAGCATCAGCCGGTTTACCGCAGCGCACCGCCTGCACAAGGACTCCGTCACGATAGCGACTTCGCTGCGGCTTACCAAGATGGATTTCGGTGTGATCGACGAGGTTGACAACACCGTCCAGGTCTTCCGCGAGAAGCCTGCGCTGTCGCATCTGGTAAGCATGGGCATCTACTGCATGAACCCGGACGTCCTCGACTTCATCCCATCCGGGATACCGTTTGGGTTCGACGACCTCATGCTGCAGATGCTCCAGGCCGGACGCGTCGTGCATGTCTACAAGCACGAAGGTCTTTGGCTCGACATCGGACGCGTCGAGGACTTCCAGAACGCGCAGACAGTTTCCTGGGAAGAGCAGTCGGCGTCCATCGAAGTGGCCGCCGCGGCAGCGTAACGGCCAGGCGCGAGGATCATCGAGGAGGTGACGATGCTCTTGGTAAGTTCCCCGGTCCTGGGAGTGCCAGAAAAAGCGGCTTTGGCGAAAGTGATCGACAGCGGTTGGCTGACGATGGGTGAACGGGTCCGGGCTTTCGAAGAGGCGTTTGCCTTGATGCACGAGGCAGAGGACTGCGTAGCGGTTAGTTCCTGCACCGCAGCCCTTCATCTTATCCTTCACGGATTGGGGATTGGTCCGGGCGACGAGGTGCTGGTTCCTTCGCTGACCTTCGTGGCTACCGCGAACGCAGTGCTCTATGTCGGCGCCACTCCTGTCTTTGTCGACATAGAATCGGCAGACGTCCCTCTGATGTCGCTCAAAGAAGCAGAAGCACGCTGCAGCCCTCGCACCAGGGCCGTGATCCTGGTTCATTTCGCCGGCTATCTTGCCGACAAGGACGCCTGGCAAGCATTCGCCAGCGCACGCGGGCTCTCGATCATCGAGGATGCGGCACATGCTCCCGGCCTAAAAGCGGTTGGCACCTTTGGTGCGGGCGCCGCCTTCAGCTTCTACGGCAACAAGAACATGACGACGGCGGAGGGCGGGGCCGTAATTGCCCGGGACCCCCAACTGCTGGACAGGATTCGCCAGGCTCGCGCGCACGGCATGACCACCGGAACACGCCAGCGACTGAACAGCCGCACCGCGCATTACGATGTGACTATGCTCGGCTTCAACTACCGAATGGACGAAATGCGGGCCGCGATCGGCTTGGTTCAACTCCAGAACCTGCAGGAGTGGAACGAGATACGGCGCATTCTTGTCGTGTTGTACCGGCGCCTTATCGCGTTGCGTTGCCCGGCAATCACAATACCCTTCGAAGAACCGCGAGCCTCGGCTTACCACATCATGCCGATCCTCTTGCCGCGCTACGTCAATAGGCAGCATGTCGTCGATGAACTGCGGGCGCAGGACATACAAACCACGGTCCATTACCCGCCCGTTCATCAGATGACCCTCTACCGTGAGCTTTACCCGGGTACTCACCTGCCGCGCACCGAGGATTTCGCGGAACGAGAGTTGACCATTCCGCTGCATCCTCAGATTACCGCGCCCGCGGTTGAAGCCGTGGTGGACGTCCTGGCGACCGCGCTCAACAGCGGCATCCACGCGGGAACCGCCGCATGAACGCGTTTGATCTATCCATACACCCGCCCGTCGTGTCAGGCGTGAGCCATGGTTTTGGCAGACGCGCGATGGATGTCGTGGCCGCATCCTTGGCCGCGATCGTTTTCGCGCCGCTGATGTTGCTGATTGCATTTGCGCTATTTCTCGAGGGCGGACGCCCCGTGCTCTTCCGGCAGCCTCGCATCGGTGCAGGGGGGCGCATGTTTCATATCTATAAGTTCCGCAAATTCGAGGTTCTGTGTGATCCTCAGGGCCCTGCGTTGACCAGCATAGGCGACCGTCGGCTGACGAAGATCGGGCGCATTTTGGCCAGCACCAAACTGGATGAGTTGCCGCAACTCTGGAATGTGCTCAGAGGCGACATGGCCATCGTCGGGCCACGGCCGGAAAGCCTCGCCTTTGCTGACTGCTTCCATGGCGGCTTCGAGGCGGTCCTAAGATATAAACCCGGCTTGGTCGGCCCGACGCAAGTTCTTTTCCGTCACGAAGCCTCTCTCTACCCGGTCTCAGGAGACCTGTCGTCCTTCTACAGGGAGGCGCTGTTTCCGATCAAAGCTAAGTTCGATCTTTCCTATTATCCCCGACGAACCATCGCTTCGGATGTTGTGTGGATGATCCTCGGTTTTCTGGCGGTAATCGGCTGGGTGCCTGTCGGGCTACTCAGGCGTTGAAGGCTGTTTCTGTGTGCGCGCTCGGCAACCGGAGCGCTTCAGGTGAAAGAAGGAACACCTGGTTATGAGCTACAATGGCAAGAGAGTTCTGGTCACTGGCGCGGATGGGTTCATTGGATCGCACCTGACCGAGGCACTCGTCCGCAACGGTGCCGAGGTGACCGCATTGGCCCTCTATAATTCGTTCGACAGTCATGGATGGCTGGATGATCTGCCAGACGACATCCGAGGTCATCTGAAACTCGTTCGAGGCGATGTACGCGACGGTGCATTCCTGAACCGGATCGTGCGCGGCCAAGCCGTCGTGTTTCATCTCGCTGCGCTTATCGCGATCCCGTACTCATACGCGGCCGCCCAGTCCTATGTGGAAACCAATATCATGGGGACGCTGAATGTCCTTGAAGCGGCCCGCCAATGGGAGACGGAACGGATCATTCACACCTCGACCAGTGAGGTTTACGGCACGGCGCTCAGCATGCCGATCAGCGAGTCCCATCCTCTTCAGGGACAATCGCCATATTCGGCGTCCAAGATCGGCGCCGACATGATGGCGCAGTCCTATGCCAGATCGTTCGACCTGCCCGTCGTGATCCTCCGGCCGTTCAATACATTCGGGCCGCGGCAAAGCGAACGAGCCATAATACCGACAATCATCCGGCAGGCGCTCGATCCAAAATGTGTTTCGATCATGGTGGGAGATACCAGCCCGGTCCGCGACCTGACCTTCGTCGAGGACACAGCGGCTGCCTTCCTGAGCGCGGGTTCAGCCACACTCGAATTCGGCCATGCCTACAATGCTGGAAGCCAGCGTGCCGTGACCATATCGGACGTGCTCGATCTCGTGCGCGAACTGAGCAACTGCAAGAAGCCCGTTCACCGCGACGAGAGTCGATTGCGGCCGCAAAACTCCGAAGTTCGCGCTCTGCTGGCCGATTCATCACGGCTCGAACGTGAAACCGGATGGACTGCGCAAACGAGTTTGCGCCACGGCTTGGCCAGAACCATCGATTGGTGGCGGGCGCGCCTCGGCGAAGGTCGGGTACGTCGCGAAATGAGCTACATGACATGAGGTTTTACCCATTTCCATTGGCACTGCTCCTGATCGCCTTTGCCGTCCTGCTGCGGGCGGCCGACAGCCAGGGAAACAGCATGTCCACGACGTTCGTCGCGCCAATGCCGATGGATCTCCCAGATTATCTGCATCCCGCGACAGATCCGGCATTCGGCACGAATTTCATGCGCATCACCAAACCCGGCGCACTTGGGGGAGGTGTCGTGTGTGGGACGAAATATTGCAGTCATCGCTATTCGAGCGCTCAAGCCTGGAATGCGGACCAGAGCCTGCTCGTGCTGGCCAATGGCTGCAACGGGCTGTGCTTCCTCGACGGCAAGACATATGCTCCGCTATTCCACCGCGACAAAGGCGGTGAATGCGAATGGAATCCTCGAAACGCTGACGTGATGATCTGCGTTGAGGATCGGAAGATCTCGACATGGGCGCCAAGGACAAACCACGAAGACGTTGTCTTCGTCACGGCTCAATACCACGATCTGCAGTTCGGGCCGTCGAAGGGCAATCCAAGCCGTGACGGCAAACGTATAGCCGTCCGCGCTGTCCGCGCGGATGGAAAAGCCGTGGTGTTCGCCTTCGATCTCGCGGATCGATTCAAATTCCCGGACATCGATCTCGCTCAGGTTCCTGGGACCACCAGCTCCTGCACCATCTCCCCGCTCGGGACGAACATCCTTTGCTTTCAAAACCTGGCCGACGGCACCGAGCAGAGGGCCATTTTCAGTGTCGATGGCACCTTGCGACAGAGGTGGACGGACCATCACCGCCCCGGCCACGGAGACCTTACGCTCGATGACGACGGCAGCGAGGTCTATGTTGGCATCAGCAAATCCGGCCCCGACAAGTATCACGTGATCAAGCGAAGATTGTCCGATGGGAAGGTGACCTCCCTGACCGGATACGGCGAAGCAGAGCATGCATCGTCGCGTGCTCTGAAGCGGCCCGGCTGGGTCTTCCTGACCTATGGCGGCAACCCGGAAGAGATATCGGCCAATCCAGGCTGGGCACCATATGCACGGGAAGTCATCGCGTTGCGCATCGACGGCAGCGGCGAAGTTCGGCGCATCGTGCAGACCCGCAACGCGCCCTTCGACTACTGGAGCGAGACGCATGCGTCACCTTCGCCGGACGGCACACAGGTGATCTGGTCCAGCAATTGGGGCGTGGCCGGTGGACCGGTTTACGACTTCGTCACCCGCGTCGACTGGCCCGAAAACCAGGACAAGAAGGAGATTGTCGCGAATGGTCAACCTTAGCCGATTCTTCCTTGCGACACTTGCGATGCTTTGCGCCCTGCCGATGGCTGCGGCAGCCGATGCGACGATCTATCGAATTTCGCCCGGAGACACCATCGAGATCGCAATCACCTCGCTTCCCGAGCGGACGCAGCGTGCGGTGGTGCAGATGGACGGCACCATCGTTCTCGCCGAGGCAGGCACGGTGCCTGTCGCCGGCCTGACCCCGTCCGAACTTCAGACGCGCTTGCAGGCGATCCTGCCGACCAAGATCTACCACATACGCATGCCGGACGGCCGTGAGCAGGTGGCGGTCGTCAGGCCCGGCGACGTGACGGCGATCATCGCTGAATACCGTCCAATCTACGTGACTGGCGAAGTGCTCGCTCCTGGGCAGCAAGCCTTTCGTCCGCTCATGACGGTTCGGCAGGCGATAGCCGTCGCCGGCGGCTTCAGCCTCTTGCGTGCACGGGCGAACCAGGCTGGGCCGGACCCAACGGACCTGCAGCGCGATTATGAGACGATCTGGGGAGAATACATCAAGGACTATTTCCACAGTGCGCGCATACGTGCCGAACTTCAAAAGCAGCCCGATTTCGACATGAAGGCCCCCCAGGGCTTTCCGCTGTCTTCTTCCCTCGCAACCGAAATCGCGCAGGCCGAGGCAGAAGGGCTGAAGCTCTCGCTGGACAATTTCGGGCAGGAGCAGAGCTTTCTGGAGAAGGGCGCCAAGGATGCAGCGACCCAGGTCCAGGCGTTGCTCCAGCGCGAGCAGGACGAAGCCGATGGAGTCAAGGCCGATGAAGAGGATTTGGCGCAGGTGACCAAGCTCTTCAAGGCTGGCAACCTGACCAACAACCGGCTCGCCGATGTCCGGCGCGCGGTGCTTCTGTCCTCGAGCCGTGCGCTTGAAACTTCGGTCGAACTCATGAGGGCTCGGCGCCAACAGGATGATCTTGCAAGGCAGATCGAGCGCAATGACAACCAGAGGCGTGCCGGTTTGTTGAACGAGTTGCGGGATACACAGGCGCGCCTTGCCGACATCACCGCAAGGCTGCACGCGGTCAGCCAGAAATTGCAGCCGCAGGGAGCATCCGCCTTGCCGCAGCCGATCGGCGGCGAAACCGTGCGGGCCCAGGTGACGATCATCCGCTCCGTCGATGCGCAATGGCGCAAGCAGCCGGCCGACCAGGATACCGCGGTGGCGCCGGGTGATACGATCGAGGTCAGGTTCAGCAGCGCGCTCGAAAACGCGGCGGTGCAATAGACAATCGCTGCCGGCGTCGCCGGTAGCGGCAATATCTTCGATGTCGTTGCGAGAACGGTCGTGAGCGAAGAGATCAGCGTCGCCGGCGCTTACAACAAAGGCAGCATCATCTTCATGGGAATGAAGATCCTGGTTGCGCCCGGTGCACTGGTGCCGCGGCCGGAAACAGAGCTGCTCGGCTCCGTTGCCGTAGATGTCCTGCGCGCAATGGACCTGCCGGCGCCGCGTGTCGTCGACATGTGCTGTGGCGCCGGCAACCTGGCCTGCGCGATCGCTAGCCATATCCAATCCGCCCGAGTTTGGGCCTGCGATCTTACCGACGGCTGTATCGACGCGGCGCGGCGAAATGTCGTTCATCATGGCTTGACTGACCGGATTTCAGTGCATCAGGGTGATTTGTTCGAAGGCGTGTCCGGACTGGAGCTCAACGGCACGCTTGATGCCAT
Organism: Mesorhizobium sp. B2-3-15; assembly: GCF_006442875.1. Taxonomy (NCBI): domain Bacteria; kingdom Pseudomonadati; phylum Pseudomonadota; class Alphaproteobacteria; order Hyphomicrobiales; family Phyllobacteriaceae; genus Mesorhizobium; species Mesorhizobium sp. B2-3-15. Next base: position 533,053 of record NZ_VFVO01000002.1, read on the forward strand.
CGTCTGCAATCCGCCCTACATTTCGGAGAAGCGGCTCGAGGGTGATCGCCGCCATCTGGTCGTGCTTGAGCCGCGAGAGGCATTCGCGGCCGGTCCTTATGGGCTCAGCATTCATATGCGGGTCGTCAAGGACGCGCTGCGCTACCTCCGACCAGGCGGCGTCCTGCTGTTCGAGGTGGGGCTTGGTCAGGACCGCCAGGTCATAAGTCTTCTGGAGCGCAGCAAGGGCTACGAGCAGATACGCACCTTCGCCAACCATGCCGGTGAAGTGCGGGTGGTCCTGGCAGGGGCCAGGCGGCAGGCATGACCGCGTTCGGCCGGTATCGGGCCGACCGTCCAGATCATTGCTTCTTGCGCCAGATCATTTCTTCTTGCGAACGATGAACCGCGCGATTCCTTGAATCGAATCGAGGTTTTCCGGCAGGAGTTCACTGTCTTCCACTGTGATGCCGAAAGTCTCTTCGATGAACCCGATCACCTCGAGCACTCCGGTCGAGTCGACGATCCCCTGATCGAGCAATGATGCGGTGAGGGATAGCGCCTTGACGTCCGCGATGTAGAAATTCGAGGCCAGGAAGCTGCGGATCTGGTTGATATGAATGTCGTCGCTTTCCGCGGCCGATATCATGGAATCCATCTAATCCATCCTCCGTTGCAAAGGCGACTTGCGATCGCGCTTCTGAAACAATCTACGACAGGGCCGCTTTCTTGAGTTTTCCGGTATCGGTCATCGGCAGGCTGGGCACGATGACGATGGTCTTTGGCACCATGAAACTCTCCAGCCGTTTCCGGCACTCCATCAGGAGCTGCCTTTCGCCGACAATTCTTCCCTGCTCGATGACGACGAATGCTTTGACCGCTTGCCCGAGGAGGTCGTCGGGAACACCGATGACCGCGGCTTCCTTCACCCCAGGGACGTCCATCAGCACGCTTTCCACCTCTTTGGGAGCGACCTTTTCGCCTCGTGATTTTATGATCTCGTCACCACGGCCGACGAAGTACAAATAGCCTTCAGCGTCCATCCGGCAGTAGTCGCCCGTGTAGAGGACCTGCTCGCCCGGCAGCGGCCCCGGCTTCAGCTTCCTTGCAGTTGCCTCGGGCTTGCCCCAATAGCCTTTCATCACCGTTGCGCCGCGGACTACAAGTTGGCCAACGACGCCCGGACCGACCCGCCTGCCACCCTCGTCGACGATCCACACTTCTGTGTTGGGAATGGCAATGCCTACGCTGAGGGGCTTTCGCCCGAGATCGTCGGGCGGCAGATAGCTGCAGCGTTTGCATTCGGTGAGGCCGTACATAGAATAGATGCGTGCGCCCGAAAACAGCTCCCTGAGCATGGCAATCTGCTTGAGCGGCAGGGCGGCCGCGGTATTGGTGACATAGCGGATGCTCGCGAAATCGTTGCTCTTCAGCGATCTGAGTTCCGCAAGGGCCGCGAAGATCGTGGGCACGCCCGGAAAACCTGTGATCTGCTCGTCCTTGATGACCTGAAGGATCTGCGCCGGAAAGGCGAAGGAGCGCTCGAGGACGAGCCGTGCGCCGGTGCGAAAGGCCATGATCATCTGATAGAGCCCGTAGTCGAAGGCGAGGGGCAGAACGTTGAGGATCACCTCATCCTCACGCAGCTCCAGATAGGAGGCGATCGATGCGCACGCGGCAGTCATGTTGCCGTGCGTCAACATGACCCCCTTGGGTTCGCCGGTGGATCCGGAGGTGTAGACGATGGCGGCGAGATCGATGTCGATCGATTTGCGCGGCGGCGCAACAGAAGGTCCTTCGATGATCGTGTCCCAACGCACGGCGTGCGGCAATCGGTTGAACTCGGCCTCGTCGACCGGCCCAGAGACAATCACCGCCCGCAGCGAGTGACAGTCGCGCGACGGCTGGGAGAATATCGAGTGCAGATGGCTGTCCGTGATCAGCGCCGCTGGCAGGCAATCGTTGAGCAGGTAATGAAGCTTCTCGCTTTTCGTAAGCGGGTTGACGATGCAGACCACGGCGTTCGCCTTGAGCACCGCCCAGAAGCTGACGACGGTTTCGACCGTATTGTCGGCGAAGATCATGACGCGGTCGCCGCGCTCGACGCCGGCCGCGGCCAGGAAATGCGCGATCCTGTCGGAGCGCTCATCGATCTCCGCGTAGGTGACGCGTTGCTTGCCGGCCACCAACGCGACCTTGCCGCCAAGCCGGCCGGCGGAATGGATGAGGTAGTCCTGCAGGAGTGGTACGGCGCCGTGGATCATGCCAGGACCCTTTCCCGCTGTTCGTGATCAACGTCGATCCTGAGCTCGGCTTTGTCCGCTCCGCGTGGGCGGCTCGCGATGAACTGCTGATGCAGAAGCTGGGTCGACAACACGCCGACCAGTGCCATGTTGTCGGAGTTGGAGAGATCGCCGTCGCCGGCCTTGGACCGGCACTTTCCAAGCAGGAAAGCCACCGATTTCGGATCGAAGACATTTGCCGCGCGCAATGCCGTGTCCGACAGTGCTTCGCGAATGTAATCTGGTGCATCATGACCAACGAAACTAAGCGCGTTTGGCGCCCTGTAGGGCTGCTTCGTGCGGGCAACGACTTGCGGTGGCACGATCGGCTGCGCCACTCGCTTGAGCACGTGCTTTTCGTCGAGGACGCGCAGCTTGTAAGCATCCGGAAGCGAATTCGCGAGCGCCACGACATCGTCGTCGAGATAGGGGAAGCGCCCCTCGACCGAGTGTGCCATCAGCATCCTGTCGCCCTGCGAGGAGAGCAGGTAGCCCGACATCAGCGTTCGGATTTCGAGATACTGGTCCTGGGCAAGGAAGCTCCATCGCGAAAATTCGGCGGGGAGAGGGGCGAGCAGTTCGGAGACCGCATTGCGGTGCTGCGAGGCGCCGCGCATGTCGGGGCAGAATAGGCGCTTGATGGCGCTTGTGGTGCGCCAGCGCGTGTCATGTGCAAAGCCGGGCCTGTCGCAGGCATGAAGATCGCGCCCGAAGAACTGTCGCGCCATGGCCTGTTGGTGCACCGGTGAGCGCGACAGATAGGGGTAGAGACGCTCGAGCAGTCGCGCACGCCGGCTCGAAGCAGGTTGACGCCCCCAGAAGCGGCGAACCTTGCCTTCGCGGAAAAGGTCGTAGCCGGCGAACATCTCGTCGGCGCCTTCCCCTGTCAGCACAACCTTGATGCCGCGCTCGCGGACCAACTTGGACAGAAGGAAGAGCGGTGCCGGGGCCGTCCTCAGGATTGGCCGCTCGGTATGGTAGACGACCTCGGGAAAAACCGCTGCAATGTCGCGGCGGGAAATCACCACCTCGTGGTGCTCGCTCGCGGTCGCGGCGGCAACCAGGCGCTGGAAATAGGTCTCGTCGTATTCCTCGTCGGCAAAACGCAAGGAGAATGTCTGGAAGCGCTCCCCCGCGAAACGTCTCCCAAGCGCCGCGACAAGTGAGCTGTCGAGCCCACCGGACAAATAGCAGCCCACCGGCACGTCGGCCTGCACCATCCGCAGCGCCGTCGCGGCTTCGAGCGCACCGCGGATCGCCTCGACGGCATCATCGCACGAGCCGGTGAACCATTCAGGCTCGGAACCGGAAATTCGCGGATAATGCGGCTCCCAGAAAGCCGTCTCCCGGGCCACGCCACCCTCATAGAGCCGGATATGTCCAGGCTGCAATTCCTTGACGCCTTCGAAGACGCTCTGCGGTGGGATCACCGTCCAGAATGTGAATGTCTGATCGATTCCTGCCGGATCAAAGGCGCGAGGAACGGCCATTTCCGCAGCGAAAATGGCTTTGACTTCGCTTGCAAAGAAGACGCGGCCGCCGTGCTCGCAATAATACAGCGGGCAGATGCCGTAGCGGTCACGCGACAGGATCAGGCGGCCGGCAGCAGAGTCCCATATCGCGACTGCCCATTGACCATTCATCCGCCCAAAGGCGGCCTGGCCCCAGGCCTGGTAAGCATGGAGCACGACTTCCGTGTCGCTATGCGTGCGGAAGCGGTGACCAAGCGCGATCAACTTGTCGCGCAATTCGACGTAGTTGAAGATTTCACCGTTGAAGACGATCCATGTCAGGCCGCTCACGTCGGCGAGTGGCTGCTGGCCGTGCAGCAGGTCGACCACGGACAGGCGGGCATGCGCCAAACCCGCGCGTCGGTCGCGATACAGCCCCCGCTCGTCGGGTCCGCGGTGTGCGAGCGCGCCCACCATACGCAACAGCGCTTCCCGCGAAGGAGGTGGGGCAGTGGCGCTCAGCGCGACAATTCCGGCGATCCCGCACATCCGTCAGTCCACCGTCATTGGCACCGAAGGCAAAGGCTGGGCGTGCAGATAGCGCGCCGCTCGACGCTTGGCTTCGATATCCTTGAAGACCTTCTGGACCTCGTCTGGTGACAACCCGGCAACATCAGCGACTTCATCGGCGCAGATGCCATGGTTCACGCCGTAGAGGCATAGGTCCGTCTGATGATAGGGCAGGGCGAAGTAGAACTCCTCCTGGCTCTGCGCCATGGAGAAGGTGTCGGTCGTCGGCGGCCTGCGCCGGATCTCCCCGTCCACACCGAGATATTCCGCCAGTTGATAGACCTGCGTCTTGTAGAGGTGGACGATCGGCATCAGGTCAGCGATTCCGTCGCCTTGCTTGACGAAAAAACCCTGATCATATTCGAGCCGGTTAGGCGTGCCCGCCACCGCATAGCCGAGACGGTCCGCGTGATAGTACTCAGTCATCTTGCGAATGCGCTGCTTGTAATTGGTCGCGGCCACTATCTGCAGATAGGCCGCTCCTGACAGGCGCACGGTATCGATCTTCCCCTGGGGATCCTGAACGGTGAGACGGGTGATATTGAGGCCTTTGCTCTCCAGCACCGAGGTCAGCACCAGCTTGCATTTCCACCCTTCGCCGTAGTCCGGAACAACGGTGCGAATGGCCTCTATCTGCCGGCTATAGGCACCGATGGCGTCGAGCGCCGGCGCAATGTCCTCGGCGATGGTGTCGATGCCCAGCTGACCGGCGATAACGCGCCCCAGCCTCAGCGAGTCCCCGGACGAGTCACGCTCCGGCATGAAGATCCCGAGCACCCTGTCCTTGCCGAAGGCAGCCACGCACAACGACGCGACCACCGAACTGTCGATGCCGCCTGAGAGCCCGACCACCACTCCGCGCCGGCGGAGCGTGACCAATACCTGCTCGCGCACGGATGCTACGATGCGGTCGACCTCCGCGGCCGCATCCAGTGCCAGAACATCCTTGCCGAACCGCGAAGTCACGCGAAGCTGCCTTTCATGGTTGAAGACTCGGCCGGCGAATAAGTGCGAGCGACCGCCTCCTCGATCAGCGGACGATTGACGCCGATGTGAGGCTCGACGACCAGATCAATGTGGTTGCCGGCAATCGGGATGACCTGCAGGTCCGCGAACACCCGATCCCATCCGATGGCAAGAGGCATTCCCGGTCGCGCGCAACGGAACAGCGTTCCGGTGATCGGGAGCACCGTTCTTGGCTGCTCCAACCAACGGAAGAAGGCCTGCGCACGCAAGACTTCCTGCAACTCCAGCTTGATGCGGAAGCTGGTTGCGTTGAATTGTCCTCGGGAAAAGTGGTCGATGGCTTGGGCAAGACGAGCTTCCTGGCCGACCTTGACCGTGAGCTTCGCCAAAACACGGCAAGCCATTCGATAGGGTGACATGCGGTTGGACCGGACCCGACGCAAGGTGCGGGTGATTGTCTCCCACGGACGGCTCCGCTCGCCAGCCAGGCTGGTGTCGAGGATACCGACAAACTTGACGGACCTTCCCTCCTTCAGCAGGCGCACGGCAACTTCGAATGCGACGGCTCCGCCGAGCGAGTGGCCGAGAAGCCTTACATGGCCCGACGGCTGGATGCGGCTGATCTGTTCAAGCGCGGCGTCCACCATGGCGGCAAGATCGTTCTGGCCGCTGAGAATGGTCGCGAGGCTGGGATATCTTATCGGACGGACCGTTGCGACTTTGCCCATGGCTGAGGCGAAGGCTGCAAGACTAGGCCCATAGCCCACGGAGCCGGGAAACAGAAAGAGAAAAGGCCGATCATGCTCCAGCACATGATCGGGCGCATTGCCGGCTTGTGCGGACGCGACCGCGCTGACCATCGCCTCGGCGCTCATCCCGACGGTAAATGCCTCAAGATCCAGTTCCTGGCCGATTTCGTTCTCGATCTCCATGACGCAGTGGAGCAGCTTCAGCGAGTCCCCTCCCGCTTCATCCCATCGCCCGACGGCTGCCCGCGTGTTGAGGACCCTGGTCCAGGCATTCTGCACTGCTTGATGGGCCTTGAGGTTGCTGCCTGAAATTGGTGGATCGGCAACTTGGGTAGGCTTCTTGGCCAGAAGATCCATTTTCCCGAGTTTCGCCACATCTATTTTTCCGCCCGCCAGGCGCGGAATGTCCTCTACCCTGTGGAGCCGCAGCGGGCGCAGTGGCGGCGGCAGCGTCTTTGCAAGCAGCTGGCGAAGGTCGTCGGCGAAGGCCGGACCGGCGGAATTCCTGGGGATCGCGAAAGCGACCAGTTCGTTGGCCTCGGTCACGATCGTCACCGCATCCTCGACTGACGAGGCGGAGCGCAGGATTCTTTCGACTTCGGCCGGCTCGATGCGCCGACCGTTGATCTTTATCTGCCGCCCCTTGCGGCCGACGATCCTCAGCAGGCCCCGATTGTCCAATTGGACGAGATCGCCGGTCGCGAATATCCGTTGACGTGGATCATCGGGGTCCGCCTCGGCGGGGATGACGGTGCCGTTTTCCCAGTGGCCGAGCAAGACGTAGGGGCTCTTGATGACGAGTTCCCCGCTTCCGCCCCGCGGTACGCTGTCACCGTCCTCGTTGACGATCGCAAAAGCTATTCCTGGCAAGAGCCGGCCGACCGGTACGGACGTTTGGTTCTTTGGTTGAACGCGAGGCAGAAACCATTGTGACCCGGTCGTCTCGGTTGACGAGTAGCCGATCTGTACGAGGCAATGAGCAGGAATCGCCTTTCGCAAAAGGGCAATGTCGGTCCAAAGCACTTTCTCGCCGCCGACGCGGACCACCCTGAGCGATCCGAACGCATCGGCGGGGGCATTGGCCATGAGGGCGCGAAGCAGCGCGGGCACGAGGTAAGTAAGCGTCGCGCCAACCTGCTGCATTCGCTCGCGAACCGCACGCAGACCGATCGCTTCCACGTCGACCATATGCAAAGTGGCGCCGCACAGGACCGAAGTCAGGATTTCTCGACAGCCGGCTATGGTGGCCGGCCCGGTCAAGGGGAGGAAGACATCGTCGGAATTGATGTGACACGCATCGGCATATTGGTGCACCCGCCAGAGCAGGCTGCGCTGGCTGTTGACTATGCCCTTTGGAGATCCGGTGCTGCCAGACGTGTAAAGAACCATCGCCGGTGCATCGACGGATACGGCAGGCAATTGCGTCGATGACAGCGGCGCCGTCGACGCGGGGCTGGCAGTCACATCGATCCAGCGGATGTCCTCGGGTAAACCCGCATGCCGGTGTCCAACGCCAAGAATGGCGCGGAGCCGCGCGACGCCGACAATCTCGTTGACACGGGCGATTGGGTCCCGGGCGTTGAGGGGAACCGAAATCCTTCCCGCCGCCATGCTCGCCAGGACAGCAACGATGTACCAGACGGAGTTTGGTTGATAAATTCCGATCGGCTGCCCCTCGGGAACGACGGCAGCGATCCGGCGGGACAGGACTTCGACGGCAGTTGCAAGCTCGAAGTACGACAGTTGATTCACGCCGTCATGCACAGCGGCTTTTCCGGAAAATTGGGCCGCGACTTTCTTGAGCTGATCGGCAATCCCGACATCCGCAAATGCCGGCCCCAACTTCTGATGAAGGCGCAGCGCCGGGCCACCTTGATCCAGGGCGTAGGCCGCGACGTCTATCCATCTGCGGGAGGGCCGAGAATCCTGGTGATGGTCCTGATCCGCTGCTGGTGCATTCAAATACGCCGGGAGCATGGCTTGCCTGGGTTTACGGTTGATACCCGGTTATGAGCTTGCAAGAGGGGGAATTCATCGATCATTCTGATGATGAACAAGGCAAGGAAAGAGATTAGGCGTCGGGTTTCCTTGCCACGGGCGCAGCGTTGGAACCGATCCGCTGTTGATCTGTTGTTTACCCAGCGTGGAGATGTCCCCTCAACTCCTAGCCGATCGCCCGCTGCACTCCCCCGAGGCAGTGGGCTTTCTTTTTCAATTGGAAATCGCGGGCTCTCGCGAACAAGCCTGTCAGGCGGGATGAGCCGCTGCTGTAAATAGGCTTTTCAGGATTTAGCGTCTTCCCGAGAGACCTGGAGGCTTCCGTCAGGTGCTGTCCTTGTATGACTTCGCCGCCTCATCGATCTTGCGCCAATCGTTGCCGTGGCGACGTACCAGCTCCCTTGCCTGAGCGGGCGACAGGTCATGCGTTTCGACGACATGCCGGACCTCCGCGTCCTCGCCCTTCAAGGGACGTGTACGACGCCTCTTGGTCGGTTGATCCCCCATTTCTCCATCTCGCCTTGACACGATCGTTTCCTCCGGTGTCGCAAACAAGCTGCGAGCAGGGAAAAGGTTTCACTGTTGGGTGCACGAAGCCCCAATAGCCTCTGCGGTACGGCAGTTGTCTTGGAGAAGGTGCCATTCCGCCAAGCGCGGTGTCCTGTAAAGCAACCGAAGCGGAGAGGGATTGGTGTGCCTCGGGCAGTGACCATTCACTTGCGATCCAGCACCTTACGGATCTTCTCTGCCAATTCGTCAATCGTGTAGGGCTTGGTCAAAAGCTCCGTTCCAAAATCAAGTGTGCCGTTGTGGACAATCGCGTTTCGTGTGTAGCCGGTGGTGTAGAGCACTTTTAGCGACGGTTGCATGCTCTTGACCTGATCCACCAGTTCCCGGCCGGACATCTCCGGCATGACGACGTCAGTGAACAGAAGCGACGGCACTTGCCCGCTTGCGACGGCCGCCAGCGCGTCCCGCGGCCCTTGCATTTCCAACACGGAATAGCCCAGTTCCCGCAGCGCCTCCGCAGCCATCAGCCGGACGCGATCTTCATCCTCGACAACCATGATGATCTCGTCCTCACTGCCGGGGTGCTCGCCCGCCACGGACTCGGCCGGGCTGTCGACCACGTCGCCGTGCGAGCGCGGCAGATAGATTTTCAAAGTGGTTCCGATACCCTGCTCGGAATAGATCTTGACGCTGCCGCCGGACTGGCGAACAAATCCATAAACCTGGCTGAGCCCCAGCCCGGTGCCTTTGCCAACCCCCTTTGTGGTGAAGAACGGATCGAAGGCTCTGGCCAACACGTCAGCAGTCATGCCGGTTCCGGTGTCCGTGACAGCTATCATCACATACTGGCCGGAGGGTATTGCGTTTTCTCTCGCATACCGGTCGTCGACATGGGCATTGGATGTCTCGATGGTCAGCCTTCCACCAGCGGGCATGGCATCCCGCGCGTTGACGCAAAGGTTGAGCAACGCGCTTTCCAGCTGCCCTGCGTCGACTTCCACATGCCAAAGTCCCGCGGCGAGCACGGTCTCGATTTGGATTGTCTCCCCAAGCGTCCGGCTCAGCAATTCACTCATATCCGAGACGAGGCGATTTGGATTCAGGCGCTTGGGCGCCAGAGGTTGCTGGCGAGAGAAGGCAAGCAGCCGCTTGGTAAGTTCCGCAGCACGTTGGGCTCCATCGATCGCGCCGGTCACGAACTGGTGGACGTTGGTATCGCCGTTTCTGAGCTTGCGCTGCACAAGGTTCAGTCCGCCGATAATGACAGCCAGCATATTGTTGAAGTCGTGCGCGATGCCACCGGTAAGCTGTCCGACAGCTTCCATCTTCTGGGCCTGCCGCAGGTGCTCTTCTGCTTTGGTGCGTTCGGCGACTTCGTCCATGACACGTTGTTCAAGGGTGCCATTGAGCGTCTGCAGCGCCTTGAACAGTCGAGAATTGTCGATTGCCGTCGCGGCATGGCCCGCAAGCCCCAGCAAGGCCTTCTCTTGCTGTTCGGCGAAGACGCCGATCTCTGCATGACCAAAGAAGAGGCCGCCCAGCACCTCTCCCGAACGCGAGACGACCGGTACCGCAAGATAGGAACGCACTGGCAGATGGCCCTCCGGCATTCCCTTGCGGGGCCAGTTCTTGCCGTAGCGGGGGTCGGCGAGGATGTCGTCGGAGCGCACCACGCTTGTCCCGCGGAAAGTGGGGTCGAACACCGCCGTGTTGCGAGGCATTGGAAAATTTTCGAACGCGGAGCGAGGTGCGCCCGACAGGGCGTAGAGCATGTAGCTGTCGCCCTTGTCGTCGATCACATTGTAGAAGAAAGCTCCGAATTGTGCGCCCGACAGCGCTACGCCGGCATCAGTTACCGTTTGAACAATCCGCTCCACGTCGAGCTCGGCCGCTACCGCGGCAGCGGTGACGTTCATCATCTGAAGCTGATGCTCCACCCGCTTTCGCGCGGTGATATCCATGACGGTACCAATGAAGCGGACCGCGCGCCCTGACTGGAAAAGCGACTCGCCCGCTGCCGCAATCCAGCGTTCCTTGCCGTCGTGCAAGCCGACCGTCCGATATTCGATGTCGTAGCGGGAAGACGTGCCCGGCGCGAGCGCCTGGCGTACGGCCTCGTCGGCGCGGGCCCGATCTTCTGGGTGAATACCCGCCAGGAACGCGCTTTCATATGTTACCTCCGCGTCTGGCGGGAGGCCGAAAAGGGCTTTGCACCGGTCATCCCACCGCAGCGCCTTGGTGACGGGATCGTAGTCCCAGGTCCCGATAGCGGCTGCGTCCGTGGCGAGCCGGAGGCGCTCCTCACTGGCCCGGGCCGCCTGTTCCGAGCGAACGCGCTCGATGTGAGCCCAGGACCGCTCCGTCACCTCCGTCAGCAAGGACAGTTCGCGCTGTGACCAGACGCGGGGCTGCTTGTCGTGAATGGCCATCAGGGCGGTCAGCCGGCCCTGTTTTACCAAGGGCATGCAGATGGTTGCCGTTATGCCGATGTCCTGAAAGGTCTTTGCCTCCTCGGGTGCAATTTCCTCGAGGTTGTTGTTGATGATGAGCGGCCGATTGGCGCTGAGATTGGTGACCGCCAGGCGACCAAAATCGGTAAGACTGTAATACCCTCTGATGCTGGGCGAGCCGGGTGCGCTCCAGTCGCCACGGATGGTGAAATGGTCCTGATCCTGCTCCATGTCGGCGTAGGCGCAAATCGAGACGGCAAGATGTTCGCCCAACAGACGAGTGGTGATCGCCATGACGGCGTCGGCGTCGGCCGCGAGGGCAATCTCCCTTCCAAGACGGTCGAGAAAAGCCAGGCGTTCGGCGTTCTCACGCAGCGCTCGCTCAGCGCGAAGCCGCTCGATGGCGGTACGCGTCCGGTCCGCCACTTCCGAAATAAGGGCAACCTCCTCCTTGGCCCAGCGTCTGGGCGCGGAGTGGTTCAGGTATAGCAGCGCCACCAAACCGCCATGCTCGGTAACCGGCATGTTGATGACGGATTGGGCGCTGATGGCTTTGAGAGCCTCTGCATGATCCCTTGTTCGCGGGTCTGTCTCGGCATTTTCGAAGACAACGGTGTCGCCCCGCTTCAAGTCCTCGATATACGAGCCGTAGTTCCTGAAATTCAGGGTCCCAGCCAGGCTTTTGATGCCTGGCGCGTTCCAATCCCTCTCGATCGTGATGGTTTCTTTCTCAAGATCGATCGTGCCGTATCCGGCTCGGCTGACATCGAAATGTCTCCCTACCAGTTCCGCGGCAGCGTGGGCCAGTTCGGCAGGATCAGTAATCTCGCGAATCCGGTCGCCCAGCGCCGCCAACAGCTCGAAGCGCTGCAGTTCAGATTGACGATCGCCTGAAGTGACCCCCATATCGCCCCCGTTTCGCCCGGACTGGATAATGCAGTTGACGGCCAAGAGTTCCATTGCGGCCCGCACGCTTCTTTGACGGGCAGGCCGGCGGTTCGCGCGAACACCTTGAGTGACACACGACGAGACGCGGCTTGAACGGCAAGAAACATCTACGATGTCCCTTTGGTCGCCTTGAACTTTAGAACACTCGCGGCTCCAACGGTCGTGCGGCTTCCATTGGGCGTGGCGCTAGCCGCGTCGCTATACGCAATTGGATCTTTTGTGCGCGAACTTGCCTCGGTCCATCATAGGTTAGCGACACGTCGTGCGCTGTGCCGCATAAGCGAGAGGTCAGCGGGCATGTAACGGGCTCCGCTGCTTGGGAGACCATCGCACTCTCGCTCGTTTGGAGACGCTTGATGCTTGACCGACCCATTCGCACGGATACCCTCTACCCGAATGACCTGGACACGCTTCGCGCGGTCTTCGACGCGATGTGCCAGGAGTTTGCCATTTTGCCGGACACCGCGGCGGCTCACTCCATCGCGAGAGAGCTGATCAGGCTGTTCCAGACCGGGATCACGGAATCGGCCATGCTGATGATTGCCGTGCGCGCGCGTTGGCAGGACGACTGGCAAACGGAAGCCAGCAACGCTGCCTGACCTCCGGTGCAGGCACGCACAATCGGTGCATCCTTTTCGAAACGGTGGCGTTGACCGTCACCCTGCTAGCAATGGCCGATCCGTTATCACCACCGACAGGAGGGATCGATGCCGAAATTTCGCTTCGAGTTTATCGAAGGCATGTCCCAGCCTGCAATCTTCGCCGACATGGCTGATCGGGATGAGGCCATCAAAGAGGCGAAGCGCGCAGCCAAGGAGGCCATGCTTGACGGAATTATCGATGGCGCGGACCCGACCAGCTGGGTGACGAAAGTCTACGACGAGGCGGGTTATCTCGTCGTCACACTTGGATTCCAGGATCTGGTCGCCGCCCCCGAGGATTCGCAACGACTAAGAGAGGCGGACGAACCTGGCGTCATGCGGTCTGGCTGAAGCCCGATGTCTCGGTTCACCGGGGCCAGTCGAGTTCGATCCAGGCTGGCGCGTGATCGCTTGGCTTGTCCCATCCCCGTACCGTCTCATCCACGCCCGCTCCGCCCAGCCTGTTCGTGAGCGAGGGGCTCACGAGAAGATGGTCCATGCGAAGGCCGGAACTGCGGTCGTAACCGCCCCGATAGGAAAAATTCCAGTAGGTATAGACGCCTCTCTCGGGACGGATCAGCCTGACGGCGTCGGTCCAGCCATCGGCAAGCAGGTCGGCGTAAGCCTGTCGGCTCTCCGGGAAGTAGACGGCGTCGCCCAGCCATCGTGCCGGAACCGCGGCGTCGATCGGCGCCGGCACCACGTTGTAGTCGCCGCAAAGCAGGCTGGCGGGCGCGTCCTTGATCAGGAGCCGTCCGTAGTCGATCAGCCGCTCGAACCAGCGGAGCTTATAGTCGAACTTCGGACCAGGCGCCGGGTTGCCGTTGGGCAGGTATAGGCAACCAACGACGAGACCGTCGATCTCCGCCTCGATGTAACGGCTATGCGTGTCATCGGCGTCACCGGGCAACCCGCGCCGACGCTCATGCGGCTGCTTGCCCCGAGCGAGAATGGCTACGCCGTTGTACGACTTCTGTCCGTGCCATATCGCCCCGTAGCCGGCGTTGCTGATGGCATCGGCAGGAAACTTTTCGTCCGATGTTTTCAATTCCTGGAGACAGATGATGTCGTGGTGCGTCTCACCCAGCCATTTGAGCAGAACCGGCAATCGACCGTTGACGCCGTTTACGTTAAAGGTAGCGACCCGGATCATCTGAAGCCTTGAGGCATCCATTCATAAAACGGCGCTCCCCGTTTGAGCGAGTTCGGCAGCGCCCTTTGTCGGCGGCCTCAGCTCTTCACTCATATCATTCATGGCCTGCGAGCCGCCCGACGTCGTTTGAGGACGAGGTCAACGGTTGTGTTTCGCAGGTGCTCACCTTGTCCGTCAGGATTAACCCCGAAGCGGTAAGAAGGTTTCGACGCCGAGCAGGACCGGTGTGACAACGAGATCGAAGCTCTCTGGCTGCGGCTGAAGCCGGCCGGGCTTATGCGGTCTCTCCGCGTGTCGTGCTGGAACATCGAACGAACCAGATAGTTCGCCGCTGATGGAGCAAACCTGCGGTGAAAGCCATGCCGGTCACCCGCTCGCCGACGCTGAAGATGTGCTGATCGTCGGAGGCGGGCCAGCGGGACTGACCGCGGCCCAATATCTCGCCCGTTTTCGCCATCGCGTGCTGGTGGTCGATGCCGGCCAGCCCCGTGCCGCTCTGATCCCGAAGAGCCATAATTGTCCGGGCTTTCCCGAAGGGATAAGTGGCCCCGACCTTCTCGATCGGCTTGGCCGCCACGCGAGCTTGTACGGAGCAACCTTGATGCGGGGGCAGGTGTTTTCGCTGGCCGCTGGCGAGGGAGGCTTTGATGCTGAGACCTCGATCGGCGCAATCCGCGCGCGTAAGGTTTTCCTGTCGACCGGGATTGTCGACACGACACCCGAATTGCCCCGCTTGGCGGAGGCAATCGCGGCCGGTGTCGTTCGGCTTTGTCCGGTGTGCGACGGATATGAGGTGATCGACCGGAAGATAGCGGTCGTGGGGCAGGGTGACAGAGCCTTGCACGAGGCCATTTTCCTCAGCCGATTCACACCACACGTAACGATGCTGGGGACCCACGCATCGGACTTTTCAACCAGCACGCGTCGCGCGGCGGGCGAAAGAGGGATAGTCATCCGTCACACTCTCGACAGGCTCAGCCCGGCTGCTGACGGTTGTGCGGCGATTTTGCAGGATGGAGCGACCTGGCGCTTCGATGCAGTCTACGCGGCCTTGGGATGCAAGGTGCGCTCGCACCTCGCCCTGGCCGTCGGCGCGAGATGTTGCGCGGAGGGCTACGTCACGGTCGATGAGCACCAGCAGACTTCCGTCGCCGGCATGTACGCCATCGGCGACGTTGTGAAAGCGCTGAATCAGATTGCGGTCGCGTTTGGACAAGCTGCCATCGCCGCGTCCCATGCCCATAGAGAGCTTACCGCCTAGGCCGTTTGAGCCGGCTACAAAGCGTCGTCTTTGTCCAGCGGAACAAGCCGCCACTCCGAAGGTTTGGGCAGGCAGGGCACCGGGCAGGGCAGTTGCTGGCAGGCATGGGCATGGCGTTCGACAGGGATGGACCGAAGCTATCGACCGTGCTGCTCATCGCCGCATTATCGGCACTTGCCGGGTACAATCACGCCCGCGCCAAACGTGCGCTTGTTGGCCGGGCGCACGGCCATGTCATGGAGGTTGACGGTCTTCGCCTGCATTTTATCGAAGCCGGCACCGGCATGCCGCTCATTCTGCTGCATGGAAACGGATCCATGGCACAGGATTTCAAGTCGAGCGGCATCTTCGATCAGGCGGCAAAAACCTATCGGGTACTCGCATTTGATCGGCCGGGCTTCGGGCGAAGCACGCGGTCGCGCGGCCGGCGGTGGTCTGCCCGCGACCAAGCCGATCTCATACATGCCGCCGCCGGCAGGCTGGGTATCGAGAACTACATCGTGCTTGGACATTCGTGGGGCGCTTGGGTAGCCCTCGAATTGGCGCGCAGGCATTCTCGTTCGGTTGCCGGCGTCGTGCTGGTCTCCGGCTATTACTATCCGCCGCCGCGGCTTGATCTTGCGCTGGCCGCCCTCCCGGCTCTGCCATTCGTCGGCACCGCGTTTCGCCACACCTTGCTGCCGGTGCTTGTGAGGCTTGCCTGGCCTTGGACGATGCAGAAGATCTTCCACCCAGCGGATGTCGCTGCCGACTTCGCCGTTCTCGCAAAAGATATCGCCAGCCGCCCTTCCCAACTGCGGGCGGTGTGTTCGGAATCGGCATCGATGCTGGCGGCGGCCCTGCTGACGAAGGCCAGCTACACGGACATTGGTGTCCCGACAGGCATCCTGGCGGGTTCTGGAGACCGGCTGTTCGACGCCGAGGGGGAGGCACGACGCCTGCATGCGGAGGTTGGTGGGTCCCTCCTCGACGTCGTTGAGGGCGCCGGCCATATGGTTCATCAGAGCGCCCCGGGGGCGGTGATCGCCATGGTGGACACGATTGCAGGACGGCACTCCTCGTCTGAAGAGACCGGCGGCCATGAGCCCGCGAGTTCAGGCGGTGCAGCCTCGCCGGACGTGCCAGGCGGGCGATGAGCAACGCTCGGATGACATTGGCCAAACCGGGCTTTCAAAGATGAACGATCAGCATCCCGCCGACATGCGGTCGGTCCTTCAGCAGAACATACAGGCTCTGGTCGACCACAGGCGACAACAGGAGGAGCACCAAGGCGTTCAGGTGCGAATTGCCGGCATCATTTCGCGCTTCGCGGGAAGCATGCCTTTTGTCTATTTGCATCTCGCAATTCTGGTCGCCTGGATCCTTGCGAACCTTGGCCTGATACCGGCCGTCCCAGCTTGGGACCCAACTTTTGTGATCCTAGCCATGGTGGCTTCGGTCGAGGCGATCTTCCTGTCCACCTTCGTGCTGATCAACCAAAACAGAATGGCCGAACACAGCGAGCGCCGAGCGGAGCTGGATCTGCAGATCAGCCTTCTCAACGAGCACGAAACCACGAGGCTCATCGAAATGGTGGCTGCTTTGACGGAGCGCCTCAATGTCTCCACACCGGCCGATCAGGAGCTGCCGCAACTGGCCGAGAATGTCGATCCCCGGCAGGTGATGACGGAAATCCAGCAAGCTTCTGGAGATCAGGAGAAATCTTGAGCAAAAACGAAATGCCCCGCATTGGAGGCGGGCTGCCGCGGAGGCTAATCGAATAAGAGCCTACATCCAGAGGAACATTCGCTGCACTTCAAGGTTCGGTCGCGGGCCTACAATCCTCCCTTGTCTTGGCCTTCGAGGCTGTCGAAGCAGCTTCAGCCCGTCTCGGCTTTCCGAGGCGGGCTTCTCATGACTCCGCCGCGAGGTCGCGGTGACAACAGGCCGATGCGTGTCATATGGAACCAAGTTGACGCCGAGATCGTAGTAGCGGTGGCGACTTGGGGATATCCCGGATGAGCGATGGCGTTGTTCTGATCGTCGAAGACGAGACGATGATACTGCTCGACCTCGAGTCAGCTTTGGAGCAGGCTGGCTTTCAGGTCGTCGGCGTTCGAAATGCTGCCGAGGCGCTGGCGGCCTTCGACCCCGATCCCACCAGGTTCAAGGCCGTGCTCACCGACATCCGTTTGGGGCCGGGACAATCCGGGTGGGAGATCGCCCGGCATTTGCGTAGGTCCAACTCGACCATCCCAGTTGTCTATATGAGCGGCGACAGCGCGGTACACTGGGGAGCGGAAGGAGTGCCCAACAGCATTATGATCACCAAGCCCTTCTTTCTGCCGCAAATCATAACCGCCGTTTCGCAGCTTTTAAACGCTCGGCAAGCCCCAGAAACTCACATCTAGCGCTGATAAGCTTTTTCTCCTTCCACGAAAATCCATGGAACATTCTGTCCCGACCAGCGTTAGGGCGCGCCGGAGAATCCTTATTGTAGGTTTCTTGCAGTGCATGGGCGGGATGAAATGCATAGGGATGCCTATACCCCATCGGAACTTGCCGTACTGAGCCGTGTTCTTGCACGCAGCAATCTCAAGAACGAGACTGAAGCCGAGAGAGAACGGCGCGCATCGCGCATCCTTGCTTACTACCAAGCCGGGATCACGGACGAGAACGAGCTTGAACAGCTGTCCCGGCAGCCGCTGGGAAGATGACGACTGAGCGTCCGTGTCTCGGCAAGCATGCATTTATTCGTCGAGCTTTCGGTCGAGTTCGTCGAGCAACGACCGATGCTCGCGCGGCATGTCCGCATCGGTCGGTAGGTCCAGCAACTGGCGAAGCTGGCGACGACTGGCGTCCGATGCAATCCACTGACGTATGAGACGGGCTATGGCCTTCTGTTGCGCCTTGCCGATTTCTTCCATGTTGGGAACCCGAGCTTGTCCGAGGGTCGAACTCGGCGGATCCCCTCATGGTTCCCTGTCATGGATAACAAACCGGCGGTTGAGCTATAGGCTATCTCAGGGCAAGTGATGCGTGGCTGCCTGACAGGCATTCCGACTTTTTTGCGTTGAACACTGCCGCGCTTTGCTCACCATCAATTCGATATTTCAGGCGTGGCTTCCGCCGGGACACCCGACAGGACAGCCATTCTTGTCCTCGCATCCTGTATCCGGCCTTTGATGGTGGCTGTGTCGCAATCGCAGATGTCGGCGGCGTCTTCATAGGACAGTCCGAGCATGCAAACCAGAACGATGGCCTGCCGCTCCGGATCCGCCAGGAGGTCAATGGCATGCGCTATCCTTGGGCCGGCTTCCATCTGTTCCTGTGTGTCCGTGGCAAAAGGTTCTGACAAGCAGCTCGCCGGTCCTCGAGGCTGGGGGGCTGTGCCTTCAAGCCTGGCCAAGGAAGCCCTGCGCATGGTGGCGAAGATCCAGGGCTTTACCCGGCTTCCGTCAAGACCATCGAGATCTGCAATCCCTTTGACCAGTGTTTCTCGGACAAGATTGTCAGCTTCGTCGATGCTGCCGCTGAGCGAACGTGCGAATGCCCGCAATGCGGGAACAAGGTCGACCAGGTTCGTCTGTTCGCCAGAACCTGGCAAGGACGAGCCGCCAGGGTCGGTAACGGGCTGTGTCTGCTCCACAAGCGCCGGATCGGAAGCTTCGAGCTTGCGACGGTGTTCAGCCATCACACCGATCCTCCAGAGACATGGGACCTCTTTCGTGTCGGTCTGATCTGGTGGGGTGAAGGGTCCAAGAAGCGACAATTGTCATGTTTTGCTCCAGGCTGATACTCGGGCCCGTCATCAGCAGGGTCCTGCGTGCGAGCAAGGGTGCATTGTCCCCCGGCACGCACAGACCCAATTAATCCGGTCGCCGACTAGGCGCACTTACATAGATTAAAGCGCCCACCCACTTGCATTCATGGATCTACTCCATGACCGAGCACTGAGTGATCTATGGCTCGCGGCCCTTCGAGAGTTCTCGCTCGATGCAGTCCGATGGCCATGTTGAAGCTGGTTGGGTGGGGGGCTGATCCGATAATGGCGCGAAAATCGGCCGAATTCATCTCATCAATTTGATCTGAAGCGAGAGGCTTAGCCGCAGAACCTTGTCGCCATTTTCATCACGCACCTCGACAAACAATTTCTGTCCGTCGACGCTTTTCAATGCGTCTCTCGTAAGATCGATAAGGCCTTCGAATCCGACTCGGCGCACCTCTTCCAGGCCAGTGCATTCGACACCTATCTCATCCTGCAAGACCAAATCGCGATCGCCGGTGTCAAAGAAAAATCGTGCCATGGGAGAGCTTCCGTCACCACTAATCTGCCGGGTTCTTTTGATGCAGGTAAGTCGTGTCGAAATCCCCTGCGTGAGTGAGGCCGGGCCAGTCGATTGCATGCATTCTCGACCCCGTGGTGGCGATCAGGCCTTCACGTCGTAGTTCCTGAAGCATTCGGTTGACGTGGACCGTCGACAGACCCAATGCATCGCCAAGTGCGGCTTGGGTTATGGGAATATCCGCAATGTGATCCTGAATGCGTCCGACCGCCCGCAAGCGAAATATGAGTTCGCACAAAATGTGAGCCATGCGGGTGTAAGCCTCACGTCTGCCAACGTTGGTGACCCACTCCCTGTACATCGCGGCGTCGATCAGCGTCGACCGCCAGAAAGCGGTGGCGATGCGAGGGTGCTGGTCACAGATGCTGCGTAGAACATCGTGTCGCATGAAGCCCACTCGGGCCGGCGTCATGGTGGAGAAATTACAATCCATGACCGACAGATGCAGCCCGTGCAGATCGGGAATGTCCCCGGCCACGAAGAAAGACGTGATCTGTCGCTTTCCTTCGCTTGTGTATTTGGTGGACCCGACCAAACCATCCAGGACGACAAACGAGTAAACAGGATGGTCACCCTCACGCACCAGGTCGTGGTTGGCCGAAAAATCTTTCTCCTGAATCGGTATGCTTTTCAAAACCGCGATTTCGGCTTCTCGAATGTCCGAGATGGTCTGAAGCTTGCGGATAAGTACATCCGAGGACGAAGAGGGGGACAAAATGGCTACCTAGCTGATGTTGCCCACCGAACTTTTATCCCAGCCAAAAGTTCCGGATGGCGGTGAAATCCGAATGAGCAGAACCTGGTTTGCCAAAGGCGCGATCAAAACCGCAGCCCACGGAACAAACGCACCCACGGCTTTGTACGTTTTCATACCTAACGCCGCTCCGCCGGAACGTAGGGTAGGCATTCGCGGTTACGTCGGACTCTTCGGGGAGTTCGCCATGGATGAGCCTAAGACAGCTTTCATTGATCGCCTGATCAAGGAAACCAGCGTCAGCGAAAAAGACGCCCGCGAACTGATAGCCCTGCTAGGGCTCAATTGGTCGTCCTTGGTCCGGGAAGCGAAGCTCCTGAAGCCACAGGCCCACGGTGCCTCTTATATGAGCGTGGACGGCGGCGGCGTCTCTGATTTCCAAACGAATTCTAACCAGGTCTCCGAGCAAGGCGGCCATTCTAGCCCGCTGGTCGGAAAGGCTGACACGTAGCGCCCGCGCTATTACGAGTTCGTTCAAAGTCCTTGTGGAGATTCTGGAAGCATGGCCGGCTAAACGGCCATCGTCGGCGGCGGTGACTGCTGCCAACAGAAGCGGCTCATCGAGAGCCGCATCGTTGGCGCGTTGCTCCATAGAACGCAAGACCGCGCGCGCTGCCACTGCCTGCAACACTTTAATCCGCGCCTCAGGAACGGAGTGGTCCCACTGACGTTCTCGACGGTGGCAAGGTGAGACCTCAGTGAACAGACCCATTTCGCGGACGGAAATCATCGAAGAAATGGATCACCCGTCGAATGACGGGGACCTCGCGAGAGACCAGGGCGCCTCGCCTTCCGCCGCAATCGCGGCGGCGCTGGCCGACTCCCTTGAGAGCGGTCCAAACAAGCATATTGTCCATATAGCCGCCTCGGAACGCAGTGCCGAAGAGACCGCTGCGGCTTTGCGTCAGTTTCTGCCGAGCGCGGACGTCATCTTGCTGCCGTCCTGGGATTGCCTGCCTTACGACAGGGTATGGCCGACACGCGCCAATATGGGGCGGAGGCTTCGCGCTCTGCGTGAGATCGCGAGCGAGCCAAAACGTCCGCGCATCGTGGTTCTGTCGATCGAGACTACTCTCCAGCGGGTGCCGCCCGCACCAGTCATTGCTGGCGGTTTTACAATTCTGGAACTCGGACAAGAGTTCGACGCGGATGGTTTCCGAACGAGAGCAGAGGCGATTGGATACGGTGTCGACGAAAGGGTCGACGAACCGGGCGAGATAGCTTTTCGGGGCGACCTCATGGACATATTCCCTGCTGGCGCCGATCACCCGGTTCGTGTCGTCATCGGTACAGATAGCTGCATCCGGGAACTCAAGACCTATGATCCCATCAGCCAGCTTAGCGAACAGTCGCGCGAGTCGGTCACGGTTGGGCCGGCATCCGAGTTGATTTTCGCAACAGGGGATCATCCCGAGTTGGCAGCGATGCGCGAGACGTCGATGGAAGAACGCCTCGTCGCGTTGTACGGCAGCATGCCGTCGGTCTTCGATGTGGCATCCGGCGCCTGTGTCTCCATCGCGGAAGGTCTCGAAGGCGCGCCGCTCGACCGCTTCCTGGGCCTGATCGAAGATGCTCGTGGTGCAAGGCAGGAGGTTGCCGCGCCCGCCAAACCCTTGCCGGAACAGTTTTACCTGTCGCGTCAAGAATGGGACGTCGCAGTCCGTAAACGCCACGGCACGAGTCTCGCCGTTTCTGCCGCGCGAGTTCCCAAATTCTTCCAGCAGGCGCGATCCGGGCATCGGTTCGCCGAATTTGCGGAAAGGCAGACAAGGTCGGGTGTCACCGTGGCATTCGCGGGCGAGGCCTCCGAACTGCAGCGAGCCGATCGTCTGCTCGATCGGAAGCTTGGTCGGCGAATGGGGGAAGTGGCGGACTGGCCGCGGATCCGTTCGGCCCCAAGGGGCTCTCTTCTCAAGGCCGAGATCGTTCTCGACGAAGGCTTTGTCGACGAGCAATCTGGCATCGCGGTGGTGGCCGCGGCCGACCTGTTTGGCCACGCCTTGAAAGCAAACGGCAGCGCGGCCACCAGCATACTCGAACCCGAGTTGCGCATTGGCGACGTCGTCGTCCATGAGGACCATGGCCTCGCCATGCTGGCGGCGGTCGAACAGGTCGAGTTGGCCGGTCAGCAGCAGGATGTCGTCAGGCTGGAATATCAGGACGGAGCTTCCTTGCTGGTTCCGATCGGTGAGTTTGGGCGGATATGGCGCTACGGCTCGGAACCCGGTGCAGTGCCGCTGGATCGCTTGAACAGCGATGGGTGGCTCAACCGACGCAAGGCGGCGCTGCGCGATATCGACAGGCTGGCCAAGCGCTTGAGGGACCTTGCCAATGCCAGGTCCAGCCAGCCTGCCGCGATCATAAAACCCTCTCGCGCCGACCTTGCCCGGTTCGCGGCGCGGTTTCCCTATACCGAGACTCCCGACCAGGCTGCCGCCATCCGCGACGTGCTCGGCGACCTGTCGTCGGGGAGAACAATGAATCGCCTTGTCTGCGGCGACGTCGGCTTCGGCAAGACAGAGGTGGCCCTGCGGGCCTGCGCCGCCGCGGCCCTCTGCGGGAAGCAGGTGGCGGTGATAGCGCCGACAACGGTGTTGGCACGTCAGCACTACGAGACGTTCAGCAGAAGATTTGCGGGAACCGGCCTCGACGTCGCCCACCTCTCGAGAATGGTCGGAGCGGCGGAGGCGAGAGCGGTGAAGGAGCGGCTGCGGAGCGGTCAGGTCGCGGTGGTTGTGGGTACCCAGGCCCTGGCGGCCAAGAGCGTCAGCTTCGCCAATCTCGGGCTGCTGGTGATCGACGAGGAGCACCGGTTCGGTGTCAAGCTGAAGCAGGCGCTGCGGAACATGGCGCCCTGCCTTCATACGCTGAGCATGAGCGCCACGCCGATACCGCGGACGCTGCAATCGGCGGTGTCAGGCGTCCAGGAGGTCAGCGTCCTCAACTCTCCGCCCGCCAAAAGACGTCCCGTTCGCACCATCCTGGCGCCCTTCGATCCAGCTTCGGCAAGAGCCGCCCTTTTGCGCGAGTTTCGTCGGGGCGGACAGAGCTTCCTGGTGGTTCCGCGCATCGAAGACATCGATCCGGTTCGCCTGCAGCTAAACAGAGTGGTGCCGGAACTCGCGGTCAAGACGGCGCATGGCGAAATGAAAGGGAGACAACTGGACGACATCATGGTCGGGTTCGCTGACGGTGACGGCGACGTCCTGTTGAGCACCGACATCATCGAGAGCGGCCTCGACGTGCCGCGGGCCAACACCATACTGATCTGGCGAGCGGACAGGTTCGGTCTGGCACAGCTGCACCAGCTTCGCGGCCGGGTCGGAAGGGGGGCGGTGCAGGCTATTGCTCTTCTTCTGACCGAGCCTGGCGTCGAACTGGCCGAAGGCACAAGAGCCCGACTTTCGACCATGATTGCGCTCGATCGGCTTGGCTCCGGCCTTGCGATCAGCCAAAGGGACCTCGACCTGCGCGGGGCAGGAGACCTTTTCGGCGAAGATCAAGCCGGACACATGAAGCTGATCGGAGCAGGCCTTTACCAACATTTTCTGCAGCGGGCGGTCTCGCTGGCTGCGGGAGGGGCCGATACCGACAAGCAGCTTGCCGACATCAACGGCGCCGGAAAAGGGGCCTTTCCCGAAAGTTACGTCAACGAGCCGACGGTGCGCGTCAGCCTCTATGCGAGGCTGTCTCGTTTGGCTGCCGAGACGGACCTCGATGCATTCGGCGAAGAGCTTGAGGACCGCTTTGGAGACATGCCCGGCGAAGTGGCGGATTTACTGGAACTGACCAGGTTGCGCATAGCCGCGGCGGACCTGGGCATCAGCAAAGTCGATGTGGGACCAGAAGGGATCGCGATTACCTTCCGCAAGAAGCCGGTGGCATCAAAATGGCGCTTTAAAAACGCACAGGGCTTCGAGTTCCGCAACGGCCGGCTGATTTTCAGGCCCCCGATCCAGTCTCGCGGCTCAGGTATCGATGCCGTCCGCTCGGTGCTCGGTGCCTTGCGTGCAGCCCGGCCGGCGCGGCGCCGCCCATGATGGGTTCGCTCGGATCACCGGTTCCAGATCGTGGGGAAAGTCCGGCGCTTCGACGGGCAGTTCGTCAGCCGGCGTTCTTTCCCTTTGAGTCACGGCCGGAAGCATTTCGGCGACCTCGATGAGGATATCCTTGACGAAGTGATTGATCTGGGCGCCCATCTACCGCGAGCCTGTTGTCTCCGATGGCGTCCGAACTTGCTGCCCGAACCAAAGTTCCCGCCTGAAACGCGTGACGAGGCGAGCGAAAGTCAGCTAATGCCGTGTCCGGCGTGCGGTTCGCTCAAGGCATCACTCCGGCTTGATGGGCCGTCATGGCAGCCATGTTCTGATCCAGATGGGCCATGATCCAGACTGAGCCCAGAACCACCAGCGCCACGATCAGCACGCCGAAGGCCAGGGCCAGGACGTTGTTGGTGTTGTCCGGTCCGGTCGTCAGGTGGAGAAAGAAGACAAGATGCACCCCCATCTGCGCGACAGCGAGCACCACCAGAGCCGAAATCACCGCCGGCTGGTAGATCAGGTTGGTCTGAGCCGCCAGGAACGAAGCAATCGTCAGCAGGATGGCCAGGCCGAAGCCGAGCAGGTAGCCAGAGAGGCCCCCCGCCATTTCGTGCTCGGTTATGCGTTCCTCGCCCGGCGCTGAATCGCGGCGGTCTGGCGTCTCGCCGGCCCCGCTCTCGCCCCCGATTTCGGTCATGGCGATACTCCTAACAGATAAACCAGGGTGAAGATTGCAACCCAGATGATGTCGAGCGCGTGCCAGAAGAGCCCGAAGCAGTGGAGCCGCCGCAAAATATCGGGTCGAAAACCCTTGACCCACAGCTGCGCCATCATGGTGCCTAGCCAGAGCAGGCCAAGTGCGACGTGGGTCCCGTGGCAACCAACGAGTGCGAAAAAGGCTGAAAGAAATGCGCTGCGAGACGGGCCTGCCTGCTCGCCGGCCATCGCCGCGAACTCCTGCACCTCCAGGAGCAGGAAGGCTGCCCCGAGCAGGCCGGTAACCAGCAGCCAGAACTGGGTGGCAGCCATCGATCTGCGGTGGCTCGCGAGCGTTGCCAAGCCGCCGGTGAAGCTCGAACTGAGCAGAAGGCCCGTTTGCACCGCAACGCGCGTGGGCTCGAACAGATCCTTGCCGGCCGGCCCGTCGGCGGTTGCCTTGGCGAGCACGGCATAGGCGGCGAAGAAGGCCGAGAACATGATGATGTCGGACAGCAGAAAGATCCAGAACCCGTAGGCAACGGTGACGAACTTCGACGCTGGGCCGCCCTGTCCGTGGCCCGTCGCGGATCTTGCACCATGGCTGCCGGTGCGATTGACCCGGTATTGGTCGCGTGTCTGGCCGTCGGCGCTGATGTCGCTGGTGAAGGCGTGATCGCTCATACCGGACGTTCCCAGCTGCGCAGGAAGGCAAGCCGCGCGGCTCGGCCGTTTCGGTCTATTCGCGCGACCTCATCGGCGGGGATCTCGTAGTCGCCATGATCGCGCCAGGCGAAGACGACGAAGGTGGCGTAGGCGCCGATGAAGCCGACGATCGCCAGCCACCAAATGTGCCAGATCAGCGCGAAGCCGATCAGCGTGCTGAAAAAAGCGGTGACGAAGCCTGTCGGGCTGTTGCGCGGCATCTCGATGGGCTCGTACGCGGCCTCCGTTTCCGCGCCCTGCTCCTCGATCCCCCGCTGCTTGATGCTCCAGTAGGGTTCTTCGTTCTCGACGTGCGGCAGCCGCGCAAAGTTGAAGGCGGGCGGAGGGGAGGATGTCGACCACTCCAGCGAACGCCCGTCCCACGGGTCGCCGGTCTCGTCGCGAAGCTTGTCGCGATGCCGGATCGAAACCACCAGCTGCATGATCTGCAGCGCGGCGCCGATAATCATCACCAGCACGCCGAACGCGGCCACCACCAGCCACGGCGCCCAAAGATCCATGTCGATGTGCTGAAGGCGCCGCGTCATGCCAAGCAGGCCGACGATATAGAGTGGCACGAAGACCAGCATGTAGCCGACCAAGGTGACCCAAAATGCCGCCTTCCCCCAAGCTTCGTGCAACCGGAAGCCGAATGCCTTGGGGAACCAGTAGGTGAAGCCGGCAAAGGCGCCGAACAGCACGCCCGAGATGATGACGTTGTGGAAATGTGCCACGAGGAAAAGCGAGTTGTGCAGCACGAAGTCGGCGGGCGGGACGGCAAGCAGGACGCCGGTCATGCCGCCGACGGTGAAGGTGGTGACGAAAGCCAGCGCCCAAAGCATGGGCGTGTCGAAGCGAACGCGCCCGCCATACATGGTAAAGAGCCAATTGTAGATTTTTACGCCGGTGCCGACGGCGATCACCGAGGTGGCGATGCCAAACGCGGCATTGACGTCGGCACCGGCGCCCATTGTGAAGAAATGGTGCAGCCAGACCATGAACGAGACGATGCAGATGAACATCGTCGCCGCGACCATCGAACGATATCCGAACAGCGGCTTTGACGAGAAGGTCGAGAAGATCTCGGAAAAAATCCCGAAGGCTGGAAGCACCAGGATGTAAACCTCGGGATGGCCCCAAGCCCAGATCAGGTTGACGAACATCATCTGATTTCCGCCGGCTTCGTTGGTGAAGAAATGGAAGCCGAGATAGCGGTCCAGCGTCAGCATCGCGAGCGTGGCGGTGAGGATCGGGAAGGCCGCGACGATGAGCAGGTTGGATGCCAGCGATGTCCAGCAGAACATCGGCATGCGCAGATACCCCATTCCCGGCGCACGCATCTTGAGGATGGTCGTCACCAGGTTCACGCCGGTCAGCAGCGTGCCGACGCCGGAGATCTGGATCGACCACAGATAATAGTCGACACCGACGCCCGGCGAGTAGGTGGTTTCCGACAAGGGCGCATAGGGCAACCAGCCGGTGCGCGCGAACTCGCCAATGACAAGCGAGATGTTGACCAGCAGGGCTCCGGTAGCCGTCAACCAGAAGCTGACTGAGTTGAGTGTCGGAAAGGCGACATCGCGGATGCCAAGCTGCAGTGGCACGACGAAATTCATCAGTCCGATGATGAAAGGCATTGCCGCGAAGAAGATCATGATCGTGCCGTGCGCCGAAAAGATCTGGTCGTAATGCTCGGGCGGAAGATAGCCTGGACCGTGGATGGCCAGCACCTGTTGCGTGCGCATCATGATGGCATCGACGAAGCCACGCAAAAGCATGAGCATCGCGAGCACGATGTACATCACGCCGATGCGTTTGTGGTCGACCGAAGTTATCCACTCGCTCCACAGATAGGGCCAATATCCCTTGAGACTTATCCAGCAGAGCACCGCTGCCGCGGCGAGGAACACCGCGAAGGCCGCACCGAGGGGGATAGGTTGGTCGAACGGAATCGCCGACCAATCGAGCTTGCCGAGCATCGTCATTCTCCCCCTTCTGCCCGCTGGTGGTGCGCCATGGCCGCCGCTCGTAACGCCTTCGGACTGACCTGTGGCTCACCGCTGCCGGCACTTTCAGCGGGGCCGGGGCCGGGCGGCAGCGTCTGCTGAACAACCGCTTCGAACAGCCCGGGCTGCACGTGGCCGAACGAAGCCGGCGGCAGGTTTGTGCTTTGCCGGGCGAGCTCGCGGTAAGCGTCGGCGTTGAGCACGCCGCCGCCGCCACGCAACGATGACGTCCAGCGGGTGAACGCATCAGGCGAAACCGCGGTCACGCTGAAGTTCATGTCCGAGAATCCGTCGCCGCTGAAATGCGCCGACTGACCGAAATAGCTCCCCTCGCGGTCGGCCTGCAGATGCAACTCGGTCTGCATGCCGTTCATGACATAGACCATGCTGCCAAGCTGAGGCACGAAGAACGTGTTCATCACGCTGGCCGAGGTCAGCTTGAAATGCACGGGAACGCCGGCCGGGATGACCAGCTGGTTGACCGCCCCAACTCCCTGCTCGGGATAGAGGAACAGCCATTTCCAATCGAGCGCCACCACTTGGATGTCGAGCGGTGGCCGCGCCGAGGCGATCGGTTTGCGCGGATCGAGGTGATAGGAACCGTAATAGATCAGTCCGCCAAGGAAGAGGATGGTGAGCGTCGGGATCGACCAGACGATCAACTCGATCCGACCGGAATAGGTGAATTCCGGGTCGTAGCGGGCATTGCTGTTCGAGGCGCGGAACTTCCAAGCGAAGGCCAGCAGTGCGATCAGCGTCGGAATGACGATCACCAGCATCACCGCCAGCGAGTTCAAAAGGATCGTGCGATTGCCCGCGCCAATTGGCCCTTGCGGGTCGAGCACGCCCCCCGCGCAGCCGGGCAAGAATGCGGCTGCGGGTATCCAGAGCAGCGAACGCGCCGGCTTGAAGGTGGGTGGCAATAACAGTGGCTGCGCCACGCATCTCGGGGAGGACGCGTCGTGAGGGCACGCGTTCTTCGCGTTTTCCATCTAAGTCTTCCCTGACGCAGAATTCGAGAAACGCCTGGTGTCGCCTGCCGCCCAACGAACGCCCTAACTGGCGCCCGTGGCGTTTGTTCCGCCGCCGCCCGTCTTGGGCCGCCCGAGCGGCAA
Source organism: Mesorhizobium sp. B2-3-15 (assembly GCF_006442875.1). Lineage (NCBI taxonomy): Bacteria > Pseudomonadati > Pseudomonadota > Alphaproteobacteria > Hyphomicrobiales > Phyllobacteriaceae > Mesorhizobium > Mesorhizobium sp. B2-3-15. The sequence goes on from NZ_VFVO01000002.1 coordinate 561,652, forward strand.
AGCCGGCGCGTTTTTGACAATCTTGAGAGCAGCAGCGGAGCGCGCTCGGACAGGCTCAGCTATTTGGAACCGTCGCCGGCTCGCGCACGAACTTCATTTTCGGCGGCACGGCAAACTCCGTGAACCGATCAGCCAGGCTGTCAAGAGCTTGACGCATGCCCATGCCAGCCGCCGCCGCCCCATGTCCACTGATGACCATCTGCGGCTTCAGCGCGGCCAGGCGCTTCACCGATCTTTCCGCCGCATCCCAGTCCGGCGTGAAATAGCGTGGCGGACCGTGCATCTCGAGATCCTGAACGGCAACCTCATAGACCGACTCCTGGCCTGTGGTGATGAAAGCGTCCCCTACGATCAGCGAGCGGTCCTCCTCGCGCCAGAGCGAAATATGCCCCGGGGCGTGTCCTGGCGTGTGCAGCCACTGCCATCCGGGCATTCCGGGGATCGAACCGTCGGCCGGCAAGAGTTCCAGACGGTTGCCAAGATCGATCGGCCCGCGTGGAAATAGCGGCGAGAGCAGCGCCATCAGTCCACCGCCGACCCAGGGGTCCGGCGGCGGATAGGATGTGGTCCCGTCCAAATAGGGGCGCTCGAGCGGGTGCGCGAAGACAGGCACGTCCCACGTATTCGCCAGGTCCAGAACCGTTCCCACATGGTCGAAATGGCCGTGCGTCAAGATGATCGCAGCCGGCCGCGCGTCAATCCCGAAGCGCTTCTCCGCCACGGCAAGGATGCTGCTCCGGGACGTCGGCAACCCGGTATCGATCAGCACCCATTTCCGGTCTCCGCTGCCCGGTGCGCCGAAGAACACGACATTGACGATTGCCAGCCGCAAATAACCCAGATCCGGTGCGATGCTCCAAGCACCGTCGCCACGATCCTCGCGCCTGGCGTGGTCGATATCGGAAAGTTGAATTTGAACGGTCATGTGATCCCGCGCCTCTGTTGTTTGCCGGGCAGCCGGTCGAGTTAAGCGACGCCGGTGCTACATCGCCCCGAACTTGGCTCGAGCCTCCTTGTTCCTGATGTCGCCAATCGCCACCCAGCTCGCGGCTGGTCGACCACCGGAACAAAGGCTCGGCCAGTCGGTTCGGCTTTACCCCGCTCAGGCAGGATGAGGGGTCAGCTGAGCTGAGCAATGGAACGCGGCTTGCCTGATCGGATACGGCGTTTCGCCAAGGCAATTCGCGGTCCAAACAGGGCGGCCGAGTTTGAAACCGACTGCCCAAAGGAGACTTCGAATGGACGAAGTGGAACGCACGGACGGGCACGAAGTGGGTGAGTCGGCTCCGAAAGCTTCGCGCTTTGCCAGTTTTTTCATGGCGGGCTTTGAGTGCTCCTCGCATCGGCGCAAGGATGGCGTCCGCCTCGACCTTATTCGTGCGACTTCGCATAATTTGCATGCCCTCGGCGATTACCGGGCCTGCGCCGAACTCGGCCTGCGCACCATTCGCGATGGGCTACGCTGGCACCTGATCGAAACCGCTCCTGGAACCTATGACTGGTCAAGTTGGATGCCTATGGTCGAGGCAGCCCAATCGGCAGGGGTCCAGGTCATCTGGGACATCTTCCATTATGGATCCCCGGATCATGTCGATCAGGGGTCCATCCAGTTCATCGATGCCTATGCCTCGTTCGCGGCGGAAGCCGTGAGGGTGTACCGTTCGATAACCGGAACATCGCCTCTGTTGTGTCCGATCAACGAAATCTCCTTCTTCGCCTGGGCCGTCGAGGTCGGCTATTTCCCGCGCGTAGGGCCGAACAAGCGGGGATGGTTCAAGCGGCACCTCGTCAAGGCTGCCATCGCCGGTGTTCGTGCAATGCGGGAGGTCGATCCGGCATGCGGATTTGTCTGGGCCGAGCCGCTCATCCACATCGCGCCTCGCGACCGGACCCGCGGCGAACGGCGCCGCGCCGAAAACGCCCGACTGGGACAGTTCGAGGCCTACGACATGTTGCTGGGCCGCGTCGAACCGGAGTTGGGCGGCAGCGAGGATGTTGTCGACGCCGTGGGCCTGAACTTCTACCCACACAATCAATGGTACATAAATGGACCGACCATTCCGATGGGGCACCACGAGTACCGTGCTCTGTCGGAAATGCTGATCGAGGTCGCTCATCGATACGGCAAGCCGATGTTCATTGCCGAAACCGGCTCGGAGGGATCGGGCGGGGCGGCTTGGCTCCACTATGTCTGCGACGAGGTGCGTGCGGCGATAAAACTCGAAGCGCCGATCGAGGGTATTTGCCTGTATCCGATAACCGCTTACCCCGGGTGGGATAATTCCCGACATGCGGAGGTGGGATTGTTTTCCGTCATCCAGGCGGATGGCACGCGACGCCTCCGCCAGCCCGTCGCGGACGAACTGGTTCGGCAGCAAGATCTGTTCGCACCAAACCGGACGCGTTGAAGGAGCGGCCGGCAACCAGGCGGGGGCGGCGTTGTGGATGCCGCCCCTGGCCGTTGGATCAGCTTTTTGCGGTCTCCCCCGCCGCGCGCAACTTGGCGTACCGCAGGGTCACGTCGCTCAGATTTTCCTTAAGCCAATCGGCCATCGCTTCCTCTTCGCTCAGATTTTGCTTGAGGACCGTTTCGGCATCCTGGAAGCCGCCGGCCTCGGCGAGCACCAGGAGCGAATTGTAGGCAGCGATCTCGTAGTTCTCGAAGGCGAAATTCGCTAGGCTGTTCTTGATGATCTCGTCGCCTGCCATCGAGTGTCCCATGGCAGCCATGCTGCCAACCATCGACAGGGCCGTGTCCTTGAGAGTCGAGTGCTCTTCATCGAGACCCTCCAGGACCGTCTCGAGCCGAGTGATCTGGCCCTCGGTCTCTTGAATATGCCGGCGCAAGCGATCAGCCACCTCAGGATAATTCTCGATACGCTCGACCTGTGGTTTCATGATCGACAGCGCTTGGTTCTCCATGGCATGGGCGTTGCGCAAGCCAACAATGAATATCGAACGGCTCTCCGAGTTGAAGTTTGTATCCATCGCAATTCTCCTTCTGTTTTCTGCCGCGGTTAATTCAGCTCCCATGTGCGGGAGAACTCGCCACCAGTCCGGCCAGGGACGTCCTTCCAGTGCCCGCCCATTCCGGCAGACTTTTCTGGATGCGAGCGAAAGTGGCCAGAGCCTGTCCGACCACCTGGTCCATGTTGTAGTAGCGGTATGTTGCCAGGCGGCCGACAAACCACACGTCGGGACAGGTTGCGGAGAGCGCTTCGTAGCGCTTGTAGAGCGCTTCGTTTTCGGCTCGCGGCACCGGGTAGTACGGGTCGCCGATATCCGTCGGGTATTCGTAAGTCAGGCTGGTCCGCGCGTTCTGCTGGCCGGTCAGATGTTTGTACTCGGTGATGCGGGTGTAATCTTGCGTCTGCGGATAATTGACGACGGCGACCGGCTGAAACTGCTCGCGGTCCAGGGTGACGTGCTCGAAACGCAGCGAGCGATAGGGAAGATGCCCAAGCTGCCACCCGAAATATTCGTCGATCGGACCGGTATAGATCATCCGCCTGAACGGGATCTTCTCACGGATTTCGCGGAAATCGGTCTGCAGCATGATCTTGATGTTCGGATGGTCGAGCATGCGTTCGAACATCCTGGTGTATCCGCCGGCCGGCATTTTCTGGAAAATATCGCTGAAATAGCGGTCGTCACGGTTGGTCCTGGTCGGCACTCGTGCCGTCACCGACTTGCTCAGTTGACTGGGATCGACGCCCCATTGCTTCCTGGTGTAGCCACGGAAGAATTTTTCGTAGAGCTCGCGGCCCACCGTGCTGACAACGACATCCTCGGCCGTGCGAACGTCCTCCACAGTCTCGCGTCGCGACGCGAAGAATTCCTCCAACTGGGCCGAGGTCAGTTCCAGTCCATAAAGGCTGTTGATCGTGTCGAGATTAATCGGGATGGGAACGAGTTTCCCGTCCACCGCCGCCAACACCCTGTGCTCGTATGACCGCCACTCGGTGAACTGCGACAGGTAGTCCACGATTGCCTGGCTGTTGGTGTGGAAGATATGCGGACCGTAGCGGTGGATCAGGATGCCGGCTTCATTGTAGCAATCATACGCATTGCCGCCGACATGGCCGCGACGATCTACCAGCAGGACGCTTTCGTGACGCTGCGAGGCTATCCTTTCGGCAAGCACGCTGCCGGCAAAACCCGCCCCGACGACCAGCCAGTCGAACATGGCTAAGCGCTCCTGCGAAGAGGGACGATTTTCTTGCGTTCATGGGCGCGCTCGATGTGAGCCGCCATGGCATTCCATGTTCGCTCCCAGGAGGTATCCGCAAGGTAGGCGTCGACTTGTTGCCGGAGCATCTGGCGCGGTCGCGAAAGAGCCGAGCGGAGCTTGGTTTCCAGATCGTCGCTGTCGGCGATTTCCACCAGCCCGGCAGCGCCGTAGCTGCGCACCACGTCCACGATCGCCGTCGAGACTACCGGCAGCCCCGCCGCGAGGAACTCCGGCGTCTTGGTCGGGCTGATGAAGCGGGTCGCTTCATTGAGGGCGAACGGCATCCAGCCGGCATCCCAATGGCGCAGGTAGTCGGGCAGATCGCGGTAGGCTTTCCCGCCCAGCCAGTGAAGGTTCTCGGCGCGCGGCAGGCTTGCAGCGTCGATCTTGACCACCGGGCCGAGCATGACGAAATGCACGTCCGGCATGGTCTCCGCCGCCTGGGCCACGAGATCGACGTCCAGCCGCTCGTCGATGACGCCGAAATAGCCGACCCTCGGGTGAGGAATGCCGGCCTGATCGGCCGGGTCTTTTCCCGGCTTCCTGGCCTTGTGAAAGTGGTTCACGTCGATGCTGCTCGGAAAGGGATAGATCGCGTGATGCAGGTGGCGCTTGGTCTCGAACAAGCTCAGGCCGCCGGTGAAAACAAGATCGGCGCGGTGCAGAAGCGCCTTTTCCATCTGCCTCAATTCAGGCGGCGCATTCTTGAACGCCGAGAGTTCGTCCATGCAATCATAGACACATATGTCAGGCTCAAGGTACTCCGTGAAGCGGAGAGCCATTGGCGTATAATACCAGGCGATCAGCCGGCTGTGCGGCATAGAAGCGATTGTCTGCTGAACAAATCTGCGCTGCGTGGCATCTGCTTTCGCAGCCGACGTGCCGACCGGGAGCACTGGTGTCACAATCAGAATGTTTGGCGAGGCCTCGCTCGTCCGCATTAGCGGCTGCGGCAGTTCTTCAAAGACAGGTTCTTCAAAGTAGACAACCCTCTGCTGCATGGATGCGAGTGTGAGGATATGCTGCGGGCGTTGATGAACGAAGTTCCACCTTAAATGAGAGAAGCAAACCAGTAGATTTTGCCTGCCAGCCTGTTTACTGACGGTGACCCTGCCCAAGGCTGCTTCCATTGAGATATTCCTTTTATAGACGGTGGTTTGTGTTTCGACTAACATTTGTTAATCGGGGATGAGGGAGAACTAGACTTCGGTTTCAGCTCCTAACTTTCGGGTAGGTGAGTTGTTCCAAGGTGAAACGGAGAGCCTCGGTCGCCGCTTCGGATTGGACGAATGCAAAGCGCCGGCTGCGCGGAGGCAGACTGGCTGTCTCAAATGGCGGTCATCGAAACTGCCCCGACCAAGTTTGCTGGTGGAGAACCGCCTTCGCCGTATTTGCGTTGAACTTGCTGGCTATAAAATGTGCCGGACATCAACTTGATTCGCCCGCGGCTTGGGCGGGTCCGGGGCAAGGGCAAATTCCGGGGCTAAGATGAAGATCGACTTCGATACCAACGTGTTTCCGCTGTTCCATCCGCAAAGCGTGGATGATCTCAAGGACCCATGCCCCGTCTTCGATGGCAGGCTGTGGCATGTGTTCGGCTCAAGCGGGACGGTGACGACCGAGACGTGGAGGATCCTGCACGCCACGGCCCCCGACCTCTATGGGCCTTGGACCGAGCACGAAGCGATCGAGCTTCCCATCAACGGGACCGGGGTCGCGGCTCCGGGCGTCATCCACGAAAGTGGCGTCTTCCATATGTTCATCCAGACCGAGTTCATGAAATCCGGGGGCCGCTGCGAGCATGCGGTTTCCAACGACGGCTGCCATTGGGTGGTTCTCAGCCCGGCCATTCTCGCCATCCCCGACACGGAAGAGGATGGCATCTACGATCCGCATCCGGCGGTCATTGGTGGCAAGCGCTATCTCGTTTACTCTGCCATGCCGAAATTCAACAGGGTGCCGCAGCCCGACATCTATCTCGCACGCAGCCAGTCCGACTCGTGGTTCGGGCCGTGGAAGCGGATCGGCAAGATCCTCGATCACGCTGATGTCCCTCATCACAATACGAGAGAGGACCCCGACTATGAATGGGGCATAGAAGGTGCCCAACTGGTCGAGTTGCCGGATGGCCGAGTGCTTCTGAACGCCACTTGCTTTCTTCCAAATGGCCTTCGTGGGAATCGCCAGCGCGTGTTTTTTGCCATCGCTGACGAGGTTGCCGGACCTTACGTGTCCATAGGCCCGGTACTCGAACCAGGCCAGCCGGGCGAGAACGGTCATTCAACGGTGATGATCGAAGGCAGCCAGCTTTCCCTGTTTTACCAAAGCCGGGTTGCCGCGACCGACCACCGGTGGCGCTACGGCTTGGCCCGATGTGACGTGGCTCTGTTTTCCAAGGTTGCATGATCCTGGTCTGCCGGCCGGCACGACTGCGTTCGACCGGCCGGAGCGGCTGTCGTCGTCGTGCAATTGAGTTCCGTTGACACGAGGCGATCCGTTGCCAGTTCTTTCCAAATTAAACGCCTACCCGGGCGGAACAATGCTTCCGGGCTGAGGTTCGGCTGACTTCAAACGGAGAGTCAGCCATGTATTACACCGACAAGAAATTGCAGTTCCCGGTTCGAGTCGAGACGCCGAACCCAATCTTTGCACGCGCCTTACAGCAGGCCATAGGCGGAGTGGAAGGCGAAATTCGTGTCGCCTTGCAGTATTTCTTTCAGGCGTGGGGGTGCCGTGGACCGGCCAAGTACCGCGACCTGCTGTTGAACACAGCCACCGAGGAGCTCGCCCATATCGAGATGCTGGCGACCGCGGTCGCGCTCAATCTCGAAGGGGCACCGCTTTCGCTGCAGGAGGACGTGTCGTCCGATGCGGTCGGCGGCTCTGTCCTCAACGGGATGAATTTCCGTCATATCTTGTCGACTGGGCTCGCCGCCCTGCCGGAAAACTCCAACGGTGTTCCCTTCAATGCTTCGCATGTTTATGCCAGCGGCAATCTTGCCGCCGATATGGTCGCCAACGTAACCGCGGAAGGAAGCGGACGCGTGCTTGCGACCCGCCTCTACAACATGACCAACGATGCCGGAATGAAGGACATGCTGTCATTCCTCATTGCGCGCGACACCATGCATCAGCAGCAGTGGCTGGCGGCGATCGAGGACATGGGGGGCCTGACTGCGTCTCTGCCGGTGCCCAATTCCTTCCCGCAGGAGAAAGAGCGTCAGGACGTATCCTATGCCTTCATCAACTGTTTCATCGAAGGTGTAGCACCGGCGCAGGGACGCTGGAGCGAAGGCCCGTCGATGGACGGCAAGGGCGAGTTCTCCCTGGTGCCCGGCGCACCGATGGGCGAGGAGCCAATGCTTTCGCCGCCACGGCCAAGCTCTGGTGCGCAGAGCGAGCAGATGTTCGACAGGAAGGCAGCCGAATAGTCATAGTCGCAGGCCGAAGGCGGCGGCCAAATGGGGCCGCTTCCGCTTTGGTACTTGTCAGGTCGCGTCGGGCCGAAGGATCCTGGTGCAGACATCGCGAATGAGCTGCGGCAGGACGTCGAACGCATAGCCGACATGCAATCGTTCGAGCGGCGTGTGATAATCGCGTCCCCACGGACCGATGTTGATTGTCGGTATGTTGGCCAGGGCTCGCGTGAGGGGCCAGCGCACGCTGTCTTTCCAGGCTGGTGTGTTGCGGGCGACGACGTCGAGGGAGGATTCGGCCGCTTCGCCAAAGAAGCTCATGTCCGAAATCCCGGCGAAATAGTCCGCGCAGGTGACCACGCTGCCATAGCGAGCCGCTGCCTCGTCGGCCACCTCGACGGCAGCGGCTCGCAGCCTGGCGGCTGCCGGCTGCGCGGAAAGGTTCGTCGGCAGATAGGGAATGGATCCGAAGCCCGTCACGATGGCTGGTCCGGCCAAGCGGCTGAGTTCCCAGGCCTGCTCGGTTATCAATCGGCACTTCTCGGGCAGGGGCTGGTCGCCGGCGGCGATCGAAGCGGAAACAGCTTCGAGCCGCATCCGCTCCGGTTCTTCGAGACGCGCCAGCAGAGTCTCATACCGATGGACCGGGATCGATTGCACCATCTCCAGCAGACCTGTTTCGTGCTGAGCGGAGACGCGCCGCCGGAGCTCCTGTAAAAGACGCGAGGCCGCTTCGGCGCATAGGCTGTCGAACCGGTCGAGCACCTCACTGGGCGCCCGGCGATAACTCAGCACATTGAAAGTGGCATGGGCGGTCCGCGGTGTCGTGACATCATACCCCGTCTTTCCGTCCCGAATCCCGAGCAGGCTGGGCGGGGTGCCGGGTTCGGTGCCGCACATGTCGGTGAGCTCGGGCGCCCATTCGACCCGCGCGGCGATTGCCGCGGCGATCGCGCCGGCATTGAGGCCATTCAGGGGAAAGCCGCTATGTGTGGGAACACCAACCACGCAGGCGGCTGGAAGCAGCTTGCCGACGGTTCCCAGAGCGATGACGCGACCCTTGCTGCCGTCGCCATCATCCGCGATCGCATCGAGATTGATCACCGCGACCAAATCGAGGTCGCGCTCTTTACAGAGTTCAGGCAGCATCTGTGCCGCCTTGCGGGCGCCGGCGGAATTGTTCTCCTCGTCCGGCACGGCGATAAAAAGCAGATTTCCAGCCGGCTTTGCACTTTCGGCAAATTCGGCGCATACGGCCAGCCCCGCTGCAAGGCCCGCTTTCATGTCGAGAAGGCCGCGTCCGGCAAGGAATTCCCCGCTCGCGAAATCATGGTGCGCCAGGATGGCGGCTGGAGCGTTCGCGGCGACGAGGGAACCGTGCAACGCCTTTGTCAACGCGTCGGGCCGAGTGGCCAGAGGCTCCAACTGTCCGTAGTCGCTTGTCCCGACGGTGTCGTAGTGACCGGTCAAGAGCACGGTCGAGCGACCAGTGCCGCGCAGGAGCATCGCCACGCAGTGACGGCCGTCCTGAGGTCCGACCTCGATCGTCCAGACCTCCGCGTTCTGAAATGCCGTCTCCTCTCGGAGTTCCGCCGCCAGCCACGGGCCGAAGGCAGCCTCGCCGTCCGTGCCGGTGACGCTCTTCTGCTCGGTCAACCCGATTGCCCATCGCCGCGCGCGACTGGACAGCGTCTCGATAGGGTTGCGGGTCATTGCGATCCTGCCATTCGGGTGGGAACGGTGGATCCTATCCTGGTCAAGCGATTTCTCTCAAGCACACTTCGGCGGTGGCTCAGTGGAATCCACTTGGAAGGTATTCGTGCTCAGAGGGGAACTCCCGGGCCGGGCAGCTCGTCTCGATGACGGACTGGCGACGCTCTGGACCGGTTCTTCCTGCATTGCTCTTGGATCGCAAAAAGCTCTTCGCCGACGGAACATCGCAGGGTCCATGAAGTTGGGCTGCCAAGGAGGAACGTGCCATGAACGGTGTCATTTATCTTATCGGCCTCGTCGTTGTCGTGCTCGCGGTCCTCTCCTTCCTCGGTTTTCACTAGGTGACCCATGCAACGTAATGACGGCCAGGGCCGTAAACACACTGATTTCGACAAGGCGACAAGCGACGTCTCCGACAGACTTGGCCGGGAAAAAGAGCGCGCGAGCGAGTTGCTTCACGATGCTCGCGACGGACTGACCCGCAAGGCTGGCGACTACGCGACAGAAGCCACGCAGGTTATTTCGGACAAGGCGGAGGAGGCGCAGCGCGACATAGGATCGAGCTTGGCGGCGTTGGGCGGCGCGTTGCGCGCGGCCAGCGAGCATCTGGCCAACAATGATGAAAGGACCGCGTCGAAATTTGCCCTGGACGCCGCTGGCGGGCTGGAGCGGCTTTCCTCCTCGTTGAAACAAAAGCCGTTTGGCCAGGTGCTTGAGGATGTGCAGTCTTTCGGCCGGCAAAACCCCGGTGTCCTGCTTGCCGGGTCTGTACTGGCCGGATTGGCGCTGGGTCGGTTCATCAAGGCTTCCCCGCCCAGAAGCCCCGAAGCATCTCGAAGTGCCTCGGGTGGTGCAAATTCGCAGACCGGCGAAGCTGCTGGTTGGTCGGCCGATGGGGCGCAAGGATTCGGCGGCGGTGTTGACGATCTGGCCACGCAGTATGGGGAGCAAGACAGATGAACACTCAAGATAATCCCAGCCTCGCGACCCTGGTGACCGACTTGGCGCAAAACGTCACCACGCTGGTGCAAACCGAAGCCAGGCTTCTGCGGGCGGAGCTCTCTGAAAAGTTTACCAAGACGGGAGCTGGCGCCGCCGAGGTGCTGGGCGGGGCCATCTGCCTGCTCGCGGCTCTGCTCGTGCTGCTTCAGGCACTGGTCATCGCATTGACGCGGGCAGGGCTGGGGGCCGGGTGGTCCTCCCTGTTGGTCGGCGTGGTGGTGGCAATTCTTGGCGTCATTCTGCTGCGCACCGGCATGGCAAGCATGGCGCCTTCCGAACTTACTCCCGACCGAACCCAGGAACAGCTCAGGCGCGACGCGACTGTGATCAAGGAACAAGTGAGATGACCGAGAAATCCGCAGCCGAACTCGAACGCGAGGCCGAGGCCGCGCGCGCCAGGGTGGTGGAGACCGCCGAATCCATTCGAGGCAAAATGACACCGGGACAATTGCTGGACGAATTCACCGGCATCTTCTCTGGAGGAGAGAGTTCGGCAATGCTCAACAACCTGAGAACGCAGGTCAGGGACAATCCCTTGCCCGTGACCATGGTGGGCGCCGGTCTGGCTTGGCTGATGCTGGGCAGCGGTCCGTCGAACGGCAGCCGTCGCCCGGCCGGCTATACGGCGCCAACCCCGCCCAGCGGGGATGACGAGGCGGAGGGCGGCGGCTTGGGCAGCACGCTCTCCGGAACCGCTGAATCGCTCACGTCGGCCGCAAGCAGCGCTGGCGCAGCCATATCGGGCGCAGCAAGCGGCGTCGCCGAAGGGCTGACGAGCAACGCCGCCAGCGCAGGATCGACGGCTGGCGACATGGCTGCGAAAGCCAGCCGCTCGGCACAGGAGCTGTTGAACGATCAGCCCCTCGCCGTTGCGGCGGTCGGTCTCGCCATCGGCGCCGCGATAGGCGCCATGCTGCCCCATACCGCAATGGAGGATGAGCAGCTGGGCGGCTATGGCGAGAAGCTTCGCAACACCTCGGAGACCATGCTCGAGCAAGGCCTCGATCAGGCCAAGCAGGTTGCCGCGGACGCCTATGAGACGATCAAGCAGCAAGCTGGACGGCAGGACACGCAAGCAGGCACGGTGGCCGACCAGATTGGTGAAATCGTCAAGTCCGCGGCCGACACGACGGAGCAGTCCCTACGGGAACGGATCTCTCCCCCGTCGGAACAAAAATCCTAGCCGAGGATGCTGGAGCCGCCGTAACGATGTGCGATTCTCGCAAGGCAAGGCGGGAGCTTCAACCGATTGGCAGTGGGGGCTCCGCCACTTCAGCAACCACGATTGCGGCGGGCGCTTCGAATGAAGCGCCGCCTTCGATACACCAGCGCGCCAAAGGGTTGTAGCGCCAATTTTCAGAGCTCTTTTCGCAGGAAGATGCGCGCCGCGCCAGGAATGCCAAATTCAACCCTGCCAAATTCCTCGTATCCGTGGCGAACATAGAAGCCAGGTGCTTGGAAGCTGCTGGTCTCGACCACGGCGCGGGCGCAGCTTGTTTCAACGGCTGACAGGAGCCGGCCATACGACTTTCCTCGTACATCCTCAGCCACGAAAAACATGTCCAGGAACAACAGTCCAAGCTCAGTCCTGCCCCACAAACCCCCAAGGACCTTTCCCGAGGCATCCCGCACTATGGCGCCGATCGGCATTCGATCCGCGACGCCGGACTTGGCCACATTGTAGCGATAGAGCGCAGCGCCCGCTTCTGCCTTGGCATCCCCGCCGGTTCAACCAACTCGATCAGGAGATCCGGCTTCCGTGCTGCGCAGCTCGCTGAACATGCCCAGCCTGAAACCTGCTTCGATCTTGTCATGGTTGGATCTGCGGAGGAGACTTTCGCTTCACTTGCCGGCCCCGCCGCCCACAACCATTCGAATGCCAAGGCCGACAATGAAGCAGCCCGCTATCCGTTGTTGCCAAAGTCTCACGCGGGGTCGACGCATGACCCATTCGCCGAGCACACCAGAAGCAACCGCATAGGTCCCCAGGACCAAGACGCCAGTCAGTTTCTGGGTCGCGCCGAGCATCAGCATCTGGAACCAGACAGAGCCACGGTTCGGATCGACGAACTGAGGCAGGAAAGCGATCATGAAAGTCATGGGCCAAGGATTGATGAGGTTGGCTATCATACCTTCCCGTATCGCGGCGAGCGGCCCGACGCGCTTGACGCAATCGAGATCCAGATCGCTTTTCGTGTCCGAGAGCAAACTTAGGCCCAACCAGACCAGATAGGCTGCTCCAGCCCAACGGAGCGTGTCAAATGCCAATGGCGATGCACGCAAGAGCGAGGAGACACCCAGGGCGATCAGCGGCAGTTGCACCATGCCTGCGCCCAATGTCATTCCCACGACCGTGAACAACGCCACGCCACGGCCTTGCCCGATGCCACGTGCCATGACCAGCATGCTGTCGGGCCCAGGCGGCATCTGCAACAGGATCACGGTGCCGAGAAAGGCGAACCACAGATTGGGATCGATCTTACACCTCCTTGGCCCAAGCCTATTTGGTGCGTTCAATGGTGGCCCCCTGTCCCGGCAAGCGGCGACATCCTTGCCGGCGCGATCGCCCCTGGCGCCGTCTGGCCGGCCTTGTCAGACCGTATGGCGAGCCCCTGCTCGATGAGAACTCCGTCGCAAGGCGATATTTCCGGCCCGGAGCATGCGGCATTTTTCTCGGCGTCACAATTTTCCAAAGGGAGATTTGTTCCCGGGGAACGAACGCTGCGTGTCATCCGGCAGCGGCTGTTCAAGCAAGGAAGTCCAGGATCGCCTTTGCCAACAGGTCCGGTGCTTCTTCGGCGACATGGTGGCCGCTGTCGATGCCTCGGCCCTGCAGGTGCCGGGCCCATGGGCGCCAGATCGCCAGCACATCACCATAGAGCCGTTCAAGATCGTCGCGCAGCGACCACAGGACAAGCGTTGGGCATTCGACCCGGAGCCCTCGGGCGCGATCCTCCGCATCGTGCCGGCGATCGATCGTGAGCCCGGCCCGGTAGTCTTCCAGCATGCCATGCACGACATGCGGACTGCTGATCGCCGCCTGATAGTCCTCGAAGTTTTCTCTGCCCATCGCCTCGGCCGATCCGCCATACCAGGCCTGCGGATCGACATTGATGGCGCGCTCGGGCTTGTCTGGCTGGGCAAAGAAGAACCAATGCCACCACTCTGTCGCAAAGCGGCTGTCGCAACGCTCCAGATGCTCAAGGACCGGAATGCCATCGATTTCGACAAGGTGCGAAATACTGGCAGGATGATCCATCGCCATCCTGAACGCGGTAAGGGCGCCACGGTCATGCCCGGCGACGGCGAAACGATCAAAACCAAGCCTGTGCATGAGAGCCACGCAAATGCCGGCCTTTGCCCGCTTTGAAGATCCCGCGCTTTCCCAGGCATCGGCCGGGACGGACGATTGCCCGAACCCCGGCAGGTCCGGGCAAATGACGGTGTGATGTCTTGCCAGGATCGGCGCGACGCGATGCCATGTGGTGTGGGTTCGCGGGTGCCCATGCAGGAGCAACACTGGCGGGCCAGCCCCACCATGGCGCACGCGCAATGTCGCATCCGCAAGCTTGACGATCTCCAGGCTAAAGCCGTCGAACATCATTTTTGCCGAGGATCGGTCAGCGACTGTCCAGCGGCGACGAAAGTGCCCTCCTTCCGAGCGACCGCAGCGGCCAGAAGCGTACGCGCCGCGTTTCGGACTTCTTCCTGCAGGTCCATGTCGTCGTCGAGCTCGTTGTGGCTGGTAGCGTATGGCTTCCAATAACCGGTGTAGCGGTCGAGTTCGGCCTTCGGCCCCGCCGGGACCATTTCGATCGATTTCAGCCAATCCGATAAAGAGCGCCGGACGTTTTCGGCTCCCTCGGTATCGCCGTGCACGATTACCGAGAAGAGCCGGCCGGCAAGGTGCCGGGGATAGTCCCATCCCTCGAGTTCCAGCGCCTTCGCCTCCCGCGCCTCCTTGCCGTGCGTGGAACTAGGATCGGGATTGCCGCCATCGGCGCATACCAGACGGTCCATCATCAGCTTCAGCGGCGAGGTGGCCTGATACCAGTGGACAGGCGTTATGATCATCACCGCATGGGCGGCAACCCACATTGGATAGATCTCGTTCATCCAGTCCTGCGTCTGGCCGAGCGAATGATTTGGATAGCAGGAGCAAGGCCAGTGACAAAGCGCGGCAGCGGTGGAGAAGCAGGCCTTGCAAGGGTAGATTTTGCGGCCGTATTCGGCGGCCAGCCGGGACAAATCCAGGATCTCGACTTCCGCGCCGCCGGCCTTGAAGATCTTCCGGGCGATTTCGACAAAACGATAGGATTTGGACATCTCGCCGGGGCAGGTGTGCTCGCTGCGCGGCGATCCGTTCACGATCAGGACGCGGCGTCGTTTGCCCAGCTCGTTCATGCGCTTTGCGCGCTCGATTGCTTGTCTCGCCTCGAGCCAATCGACCGCCAGATCGTAATCGGGATCGGCGAAGCCACGGCCCGCCTTTCGGGTCCGCGGGCTCTTTCTGGAATCCCTATAGGCCTGCCAGGCGACCTCCGTTATCCGCTCGATGTCGGCAGCCAGGGGCCCGAACGCCGGATCGTTGAACTGTTCGCCATAGCGACGCTTGAAAGCCTGTTCGTCGAGGCGGGGGCTGGGCATGCCCTTGCGCGGTTCTGGCGCGCCGCGCTTCAGCCAATCGAACATGGGGTTTCACCTCTGCATGGAAAGCGATCCAAGCTCAAACGCGGCAAACAGGCGCGGCGTTCCGAACGCGCCATAGCCATGATCTGCAAGGACTCTTGGGCGAGTGCAAAACAAGGCGCGCCGGAATCACCCGAACCGGCGTGTTTCGAATTGATTCGCCAAGTTCGGTACGAAGGCGTACACAAAGAGGTCGTCAGCAGCACGATCCGGGCGTTGACGCTTGGGAGCGACCATCGCACTCCTGCCCCAGCGTGAGGCTAGGATGTCATGACGAAAGACCCTGAGCGCCCCGGTCTGGCGCCCGAAGCCGTTCGTACACTTGCCCGGGAATCGGGCGCTACGGAACAGCAGATACGTGACATAGTGTTGCTGGTAGGGTTCGACCGCTCTTCGATCCTCAGGGAAGCTCGTCTTCTGGCGAAGGATGGATAGTCGACAAAACTTGCGATTTGTCCACAGCAGCTATTGTCGGTTTCATACCGACGCGGCCGCCTGCCTAGTGCTGGCCGGGTGGGACAGTTTATGTTTTGCCACCGTCCCCTCGTTCGAGGGGCGCGGCCGGCCGAGAGATCCCAGTGCTCTTGCCCAAGTGGAGAGCGTCTCGTGGATCCCAAGATTCTGCAGGCCAAGAGCGAGTTGTTGCGCCGAATGAGCGTGGCCGATTTCGAGCGGCTGCGGCCGCATCTCGAAAGTGTTTTTCTGGAGTTGCGCTCGCCGTTGGAGATCGAAGGCCAAAAGATCGAAGCTGTCTATTTCCTGGAGAGTGGCATCGCATCGGTCGTCGCCAAGACTGCGGGAACGGCTGAATCGGAGGTGGGAATAATCGGCTTCGAAGGTATGACCGGTTCGGCGCTGATCATGGGCGACGATCTGGCAAGCTTCGATTGTTACATCCAGTCGACGAGCGAAGCGATACGGATGAGCGCCGCGCCGTTCGTCGAAGCCTTGGCAGAGAGCCCTACCTTGCGGCCGTTCCTGTTGCGCTACGTGCAGTATCTCCACGTCCAGACCAGCTACACGGCGTCGATCAACGCGCGGCACAGCCTGGAGGTCAGGCTGGCGAGATGGCTTCTGATGTGCAGCGACCGGACCGTTGGCGACAGGCTTATGATAACCCACGAATTCCTTTCCGTCATGCTGGGCGTCAGGCGCCCCGGGGTTACCGTGGGGCTTCAGACAATCGAGAGCCATGGCTACATCCGTGCCCGCCGCGGCGAAATCACGATCCGGGATCGGAAAGGTCTCGTGGCGCTGGCACGGGAATCTTACGGCCCTCCCGAACTGCAATACCGTCGGCTGGTCGGGGACCTCGGTTCAAAGAACCCTTCGAGGCAGGACCGCCCGCCCAGCTGACCGCCATCATGCCGACATTGCTGGGCGAGGATCGCGGAAGTGGCCGACGCGACGATGCCGGTGACGGCACATTGCCTAAGCCCGCATCGGCCACTGCGGCATGATTGGGGATGCCGCCTGGTTAATCTAGTCATCTGCCAATGACTGACAATAAAGGGCCAAGGCTCGGTAAGAAACGTACGAAGCCGAACCTAATCTCACTGACGGGAGGCGATACGGGCCCTGCTCATCTCGCACACGGAATGGAACTGGCGTCCCACCGCTTGCCAGGTAATGTTACTCGCGCGGCGGACATTGCGAACTTGAATTCCCGGAGCACACCGCGCTTCGCGCCATTCACCGCCGACAGTGATCGGCATTGGTCAGGGCAATCACAAGTCCTTGAACGCAAACAGTTCCCGGAACATCTCAACTTCAGGTTTGTTTGAAACCCAGATGCCATCTGGAGCAGGGGCGGAGAAGATCCGTGGCCAATTCGCGATCGATACCGGTGGTCGTCGGCCGTCCGATCCATCGGACACCGATGGCGGTCGCCAATGCCTGTTTCATCGGCACGCTGCTGACCGACCTCACCTATTGGCGAACGGCGGAGATGATGTGGGCCGATTTTTCCGCATGGCTGCTGTTTGCCGGCCTCGTGATGGGCGCTCTTGCGGTGCTTGCGGCGCTTTTCGATCTCTTCACCCGTCGAATTCTCCGTACGCACGGAGCCTATCTGCTCGGCAGCCTGGTGGTGCTTGTGCTGTCGTTCTTCAACGCGCTGGTGCACAGCCGTGACGCCTGGACGTCGGTCGTGCCGACAGGGCTCATCCTCTCCGCGGCGGCCGTGATCGTCTTGGTTCTCGTGTGGTTGCTGGAATGGAGCACCGGCCGCAGCCGCGTCGAGGTGCTCGAATGAACGCCCTGCGGGTTTCGAACACTCACATCCGGCGTGCCCTTGGGTTCGGTCTCATGTGCGGATCGCTTTTGGCATTGCCCGCCTGCAGCAACGACGACCCAGACCCAAGCGGCCAGGTCGGGCCAAATCCGACACTGCCTGAACCAACGCAATATCTTGTTCCGCCCATGCATGTCGCTTCGGTCGTCGGCTGGAAGCAGGACGAGAAACCAACGGTCGCGAAGGGTTTGCAGATCCAGGCATTCGCCAAGGGATTGAAGCATCCACGCTCGCTCTACACCTTGCCGAACGGTGACGTTCTGGTGGTCGAGTCCGTGGCGCCGCCCGGCGCCGCGATCAAGCGTCCGAAGGACCTGATCATGGGCTGGATCGAGTCCATGGCGACGTCGGGCGGCGGCACCGAGGGAAGCAACCGCATCACGCTGTTGCGTGATACGAACGGCGACGGCGTGCCCGACGTGCAGGATGTCTTCCTCGATCATCTCAATTCGCCCTTCGGCGTAGCCCTGGTCGGCAACGATCTCTACGTCGCCAACACGGATGCGATCGTGCGTTATCCCTACACATCCGGCGAGACCAAGATCACCGCGCCAGGCACCGTGCTGACGCCACTGCCCGGCGGCCCGATCGATCATCACTGGACCAAGTCTCTCGTCGCCAGTCCGGACGGATCGCTGCTTTATGTCGGTGTCGGCTCCAACAGCAACGTCACCGAGAACGGCGTCCAGGCGGAAAAGGATCGCGCCGCGATCTGGGAGGTCGACAGGGCGACAGGCCGTTCGCGCATTTTCGCAAGCGGGCTGCGCAATCCCAACGGCTTGAGCTGGGAGCCGCAGAGCGGAGCGCTGTGGGCCGTCATCAACGAGCGCGACGAACTCGGCCCCAATCTGGTTCCCGACTACATGACTTCGGTCAAGGACGGCGCGTTTTATGGCTGGCCCTACAGCTACTATGGCCAGCATGTCGATCCGCGGGTGATGCCGCGGCGGCCGGACCTGGTCGCCAAGGCCATCCCTCCGGACTATGCACTGAGTTCCCATGTCGCGCCCCTGGGACTGGCATTTTACACCGGCACCAACCTGCCCGAATCCTATCGCAATGGCGCCTTTGTCGGCGAACATGGCAGTTGGAACCGCAAGCGCTTCAACGGCTATAAGGTCGTTTTCATACCGTTCAATGGAGGTCATCCTGACGGTAAGCCTCAGGACGTCGTCACCGGTTTCCTTGACAATGACAACAAGGCACATGGGCGGCCAGTGGGCGTTGCCGTCGACAAGGCGGGCGCGCTGTTGATTGCGGACGATGTCGGAAACACGGTCTGGCGCGTGACCGCAGCTCGGTAGTTATCGGATTGTATGCGCAGGAAGCCCGGTAGTGAAACTGATCCTCACGCTGTTATCGGCGGCGTAACCTATACTGAGGACTCAAAGCATGCGTTACCCGGCACTCGCGATAAGTCGAGAGGAACAAAGGTCGCGCCGCCTTGTTACCGATGATGGCGCGCTATTATTTTGATCTAGTCGACAACGGAACCTCCTACCCGGACACTGAAGGAACCGAGCTTCCGAGCTTGGGGGCAGCTGAGGATGAGGCGGCAAAGGCGTTGCTCGAAATAGCAAAGGACCAGATGCCTGAAGGCAATTTCCGAGAGGTTGCCCTGCATGTCCGTGCTGGTGCTAGCAAACCCCACGTATGGTAAAGGTAACGTTCGAACTGGTGCGCAACGGATCTGATCGCGATGGACCCGTGGGAACCTGACTACTTCCTCAATGAAAGTGCGCGCCTATATCAACGGAGGGCGGCGGCACAGATTGCCGATCTTCGCTCGAATATTGAAGACACGCGGCGCGTAATCGAGGAATCGCGCAAGCTGCTGGACCGGCTTTCCGCCAAATCAGGCGCTATCCACCCGTAGGGAATGACAAGGCCCGCTCGTAACGCGGGCCGCTTGAGTTGTGGTGGAGCAATCCGCCTCATAACTGAGTTTAAGGCTGCTCATCTCGGTTCATTGTTGATGCTCAGATAGGTAGGGTCGAACTCGGCAAGCCTGGCAAGCTGGTCCCAGTCCAGAATGGTGACCATATGGTTCGTCCAGGTGATTACCTTGATCTTCTTCAAGCCTCCGATCACCCGGTTCATGTGCACGACCGACAACCCAAGCACGTCGGCCATTTCAGTCTGTGACAACGGTAGATGGAAACTCATGCCGCTGGTGCGTTTCACCGCCTGCAGACGTACGAACAGTTCGCAGATGAGATGGGCCAGATGCGAGGTCCTGGAGCGGCGGCCCATTGCCACGATCCATTCGCGATGTATGGCCCCATCGACCAGCGTATCGAGCCACAACAGCCGGGTCAGGTGAGGGGCCTGTTCCGTAATGGCTTTCAGCTTGTTGTGGTCCGCGTACATCACCCGGCAAGGTGACAGCGCGACGATACCGTGATCCATGGTCTTGAGCAAAAAGGCGTGGAGATCGACGAAGTCACCGGGCACCTGCAAGGACGTGAACTGCCGGCCGCCGTCCTTGAGCACCTTGTAGCGTGCCGCCAGCCCATCCAGCAGCATGGTGCTATAGGTTGGCCGGGACCCCGCTTTGACCACATCTTGCCCCTTTTCGAACTCGCGTCCGAAAACAACCGTTTCGGCCAGCAAGACCTTCTCGACGTCCGACAGAGTGTCGTGCTGGCCGAGTTGCAGATAGAGGGACTCTAACATCATAGCCTCGAGGCGATCGGGGTTGAAACGCCGATCGCCAGATGTCCTGGACGCAAGGATAGCAGCCGGACCTTAGGCCTTCGGAAGATGGCGGACCCTATCATCGGCAGCCTGCGCGTATTCTGGCGCAAGCGCCGGAGCGGGAACCACCAGTGTCGCTAGGTATTAGCACGCTAGAGGTGTCCAAGGCTGCCCCGAAAATGAAACGGTGTCATTTCGATCTCTATAACAGTGATGGCTCCGTGCCGCACGACGACGGCCAGCCATTTGAATCGCGAGAACAGGCGAGGGCAGAAGCCATTCGCATTTCGCAGGAAGTTGCTCGCGATGAAATGCCGGATCGCGACCTGGTCAACATACCGGCAAGGTGCGCAATGAGGCGGGCGCCCAGGTGTTCGAGGCATCGCTTTTCCTGACCGCCGGGTGGAGCGCGTGACCTTGATGCGGTCAGCGTAGGAGTCGCTGTGGAATTTGCACCACATTTTCCGATCCGGGCAGCTCAAAGGCCATGGCCAATCGACGCAAGGAAGCCATTTCCACGATCAATTCTTCGATCGAACGATCCGGCAACCCCGTCTTCACTTTCTGCCTTACCCTTGCTGTGAGTTCATGAACGCGGACAGGCACGAAAAGCGCGCTGTCGTCCAGCAATCTGCTGATTTCGATCACCACATCGGCGTCGATGTCTTTCGGCAATTCCCGCATGGGCGTCACCTTGGTCTCGAAGCGATCCGAAGGCAGCCAAGGCATTGCGCACCGGAAGGCATGCCCGACGGGGATCGATCGTCGGATTCATAAAACCACCCACCCAGCGTGTCACTAAAAACGTTGGTACGAAAATTACCAAACGGGTTGGTTCCCGTAATCCATGTATTCTGGCATCGCGCGACTACAGGCATTGTTCAGGGGCGCCTGTCGCATGCCAGGACGCGATTGCCGCCAGCATCCCGGCATTCACTTGGAGAACTCGTCGTCAAGAATGCGCAATGCTTCTTCATACTTGGCCGTGGATGCTCCGATCTGCCGTGATTGCCAGATATTGTCGGCCAGATCCGCCCGTTTTACCGGCAGCGCCAATGGGTTCGAGGCGGCCCGGCGTACGAATGCGAAATAGTCCTCGCCTTCTCTGCGTGTCATGGCGTCGACCGCGGCGGCGATCGTCGGTCCAAAGCCCGCCTCTTCGAGCTTGGCCCGGCTCCAGCCTTCGCTTTTTTCCAGGACATCGTGCAGATAGGCGACGACTTTCTGATCTATCGTTTCGACGGCGTCGGCCACTCGACGGCAATGATCGATATAGGGGCCTCCTGTCTTGTCATGCTGCGATGCATGCGCCTGCTCCGCAATCTTGGCCGCCCGATAGAAAATACTCATCACATCGATCTCCGTCCTTTCGGCCAGCGAGCCGCATCGCCTTCATGCGCTACCAGCGTTCCTCGGTTTCGCGGTGCGGCAAGTCCACGCCGCAGCAGACCCAGCCGAGCCGCTGCCCTGATCCGTAGTTGTAGCGAGGCTCCAGCCGCGCTGGATCGTCGAATGTGCCGACATGCAGCGCGATTTCCCCGGGCGAGACGTCATAGGCAAGGCTGAGCGGCGATCCGCAGGCAGGACAGAACCCCCTTTGGGCGATTGGCGAAGATCGGCGATAGGCGGGAGTGGCGTCGATCCAGGTCAGGTCTGGCGAAGGCACCCACGCCAGGACCGCAAATGCACTGCCCGTCGCGCGCCGGCACATATCGCAATGGCAATAGTGCACTCTCGGTTCGCTTGTGACGTTGAAGCGAATCCGGCCGCAAAGACATCCGCCGTTCAGTTCCACCTTGGCTCCAGTCCGATGAGCCTGCGTTTCGGCAGGCTCTCCAATCTCGTGCGGGCAGCTTCGTTCATCTGGCGAAAACGTCGGCCGCCCTCGTCGGTTCCTATTCCCCGCAGGAGGGGTTCGCGCACGGGGCTCTCGTCTTTTCGAGCGCCGTGGCATTGAGGCCGCTTCTGTCGGCGACCCTGCGGAAAATGGCCAGCCAGGTCCAGAGCCAGGCCGCCGATCGGCTATCGAGCCGCTTCGGTTTCGACGAAGCAATGGGCAGAAAAAGACTTCTTTTTGCGATCCGGCCCGGATGCTCTGTTGCAAACCTTAGAACACGCAAGGCTCGCTGGGAGGCGACGCCCAAACAAGAGCGGCTGCCGAAACGCAACCGGCATAGGCCGCGAGAATGAGGCCGATGCCGGCAACAGCCATAGGGGAACCACGACAATGAAGACATTTCGAAACTGCCTGATGGGCGCGGTCGGCGCAGGCCTGCTGGGCCTGGGGCTTGCAGCTCCCGCCAATGCGGGCGCCATCCGTCTCGGCATGACGACCTGGGTAGGTTACGGGCCGCTGTTTCTTGCCCGCGACCTCGGTTACTTCAAGGAGGCCGGCGTCGACGTCGACCTGAAGGTCATAGAAGAATCAGCGCTTTACATGGCTGCGGTCGCCGGCGGCGATCTCGATGGCGCCGCCTCCACCGTAGACGAGCTGATGAAGTACCGCTCGGACGATCTCTGCTTCAAATACGTCCTTGCGCTCGACGACAGCCACGGCGGTGATGGCGTCGTCACGCAGCCCGACATCAAGTCGCTCAAGGATCTGAAGGGCCAGCAGGTGGCCTTGAACGAGGGCTCCGTTTCCGAATTCTGGTTCAACGTGCTCCTGAAAAAGGAAGGCATGACCGAGGACGACGTTACCATTACCAACATGACCGCCGATGACGCGGCGACCGCCTTCATCGCCGGCCAGGTTCCCGCCGCCGTGACGTGGGAGCCGCACCTCACCGAGGTCCGCAAGGGCGGCAAGGGAAAGGTGTTGATCGATTCCACGACCACCCCTGGCTTGATCGTCGACGTGATCGCCCTCAAATGCGATCTGATCGAAAAACATCCCGAGGACGTAAAGGCCCTCGTCAAGGGCTATTACAAAGCGGTTGAATACATCAAGACCAATCCGGAAAAGGCCTATGAGATCATGGCCAAGGGCATTGGCGGCTATCTCGAAAAGCCCGAGGATTTCGCCGCCGGTGCCAAGGGCGTGCGCTATTACGATCGCGATCGCAACCTGGAATTCTTCGGTACGCCGGAAAAGAGCGAGGCGTCCGAGCTGGTGAATTTCGCGCAGGACATCTGGGGCAAGGCCGGCAAGCTCAAGATGACGATCGACGCGAAAACCATCCTCGATACCGACTTCATCAGGGAACAATGAGCCTTCGAGAAACCGGGGTCGGTCCGCTTGGGCCGACCCCTGTTTACCGACAGGCCGGAGCCTTCTCGCTTCAGAAAATCAACGGAGGCCATGCCATGGCACAGAGGCGGACGGCGTGGACACGCCTGACGACCCCATTCGCCAACATTCCCGCCAGCACGGCAACGACACTCGCGCTGGCGATGTGGGTGGTCGTGATCGGCGGCTGGGCGCTGCTGTCCTATGGCCGCGTCGTGCCGAACATGTTCCTGCCGACGCCCGGAACCGTGCTGCAGACGACCTATCGCATGTCCCAGGACGGCAGCCTTTTTTACCACACTTTCACCAGCGCCAAGGTGGTGATCCTGGGCTTCATCGTCTCCTCGCTGATCTCGGTGCCGCTGGGGCTGTGGATGGGGACCTATCGGGTGGTGCAGGCGCCGCTGGAGCCCTTGGTCAACTTCATCCGCTACCTCCCTGTGACCTCCTTCGTGCCCCTGTTCATCCTTTGGATCGGCATCGGTATCGAACAGCGCATAGCGGTCATCTTCTTCGGCACCTTCTTCCAGCAGCTCGTGATGATTTCGGACTGTGCGCGCAGCGTCTCCAGGGACCTGGTCAACGCCTCCTACACTTTGGGCACCAAGCGCAGCGAAGCGGTGTGGCACGTCATTTTCCCTGCCGCGCTTCCAGCCATCCTCGACACGCTTCGCGTCACCATGGGCTGGGCCTGGACCTATCTGGTCGTGGCCGAACTCGTCGCCGCGTCGAGCGGCCTCGGCTATATCAGCCTGAAGGCGATGCGAGGCTTCCAGGTCGATGTGATCTTCATGGCAATCGCCGCGATCGGGCTTCTGGGCCTTATCACCGACACGGCGTTCCGCATCATCCGGGCCAGGGTCGCGCCATGGGCATCCTGATTTTGAACGCAAGCTCGCAAACCGCAGTCGGATCAAGGGTAGCAATGAGCGAGACCATAAAGGCGAACGATCTGGCCGGCACGGCCGCGACGACCGGCGATCCGCGCTCGACCGGCACGACGATGGCCGTTGAGGACGTGACATTGCGTTACGGCGACGCCAACGGCGTGCTGGCGCTGGACGATGTGTCGCTGAAGGTGGCCAAGAACGAATTCTGCGTCATCGTCGGCCCCTCGGGATGCGGCAAATCGAGCCTGCTCTACCTTGCGGCCGGCCTCAACGACGCGACTTCAGGCAGCATCAAGGTCGATGGCAGGGAAGTGATCGAACCGGGTCCAGACAGAGGCATGGTGTTCCAGAGCTACACCTTGTTTCCTTGGCTCACCGTGCGCGCCAACATCGAGTATGGACCCAAGCGCAAAGGCCTGCCGGCGGGGCGGCGCAAGCAGATCGTCGACCAGTATCTCGACGAAGTCGGCCTCGCGCCGTTTGCCGACCACTACCCCGCCCAGCTTTCCGGCGGCATGAAGCAGCGCGTGGCGATCGCGCGCGCCCTTGCCAACGATCCGGCCGTTCTGTTGATGGATGAGCCGTTCGGCGCCCTCGACAGCCAGACGCGCGGCACCATGCAGAAACTGCTTTTGCGCGTCTGGGAGCGGCAGCAAAAGACGGTGCTGTTCGTTACTCACGATATAGACGAGGCGCTGGTCCTGGGCGATCGCGTCTTGGTGATGACGGCCCGGCCCGGCAAGATCAAGGCCGAGATCAAGGTCGACATCCCAAGGCCGCGTTCGATGGATGTGATCCTCGAACCCGAGTTCATCGCCCTCAAGCGCCGCATCCTCGGCCTCTTGCACGACGAGATCGATGAGGATCATTGAGAGCAATCTCGAGGAAACACAAAGGGTCGTCGGCAGGTCGGCGTTGCCAACGCTGAACTGCCTACGATGTTGAAAGGCGGAGCGGATCGTTACCTTTCGCCGCGATACGCCGAGCCCAGGATCATCTCCGAGCACTTCTGTCCGATCATCATGCTTGGCGCGTTCGTGTTGCCGCCGATCAGCTTCGGCATGACAGACGCATCGGCGACCCGGAGCCCGTCCATACCTCGCACTTTCAGCGTCGCCGGATCAGCGACCGCCATAGCGTCCGTCCCCATCTTGCAGGTCCCGACGGGGTGGTAGACGGTCAGAGCTTCGGCGCGCAGATAGGCCAGGATCTCGTCGTCGCTGCTGACATCCTTGCCCGGAAGCATTTCCTTGCCACGCACCGCATCGAACTCGGATGCGGCCAGGATCCTGCGCGCGATCTTGATGCCTTCGACAAGCACCATGGCGTCGTCCTCGTCCGCGAAGAAGCGGTGGTCGATGAGAACGTCACGGCGAGAACTGTCCCGTGACAATTTGATCTCGCCAAGGCTTTTAGGCCTGAGAACGCAGGTGTGAACGGCGTAGCCGTGGCCATATTCGATGAGCCTGCCGCGATGGCTGCGATAGCCCGGCACGAAGTGGAACTGAATGTCGGGCAGGCCGTTCGCATGCCGAGTCTTCGCAAAGCCGCCGGCCTCGACATAGTTGGTCGTGAGGATTCCCTTTCGGCGAGCGAAATACTGGAAAGGCGCTGCCGCGATGCGGGGCAGGTTGGCAAACGACAGGCCGAGCGTCCTGGTGCTCCTGGAGCGCACGGTGATCATGCCGTCGACATGGTCCTGCAGGTTCTTGCCGACACCTGGCAGATCGAGAATCGGCGTGATGCCGATCTGCCGCAGCTCGTCCGCGGGACCGATGCCGGATGCCATCAGGATCTTGGGCGAGTTGATGGCCCCGGCACAGAGCACGATCTCGCGGCCAGCCGCGAGTATTTTTTGCTCGCCGTCGTGGCGCACCCGCAGGCCGGTGGCACGCCTTTCGGCGACGACAAGGTCGACTACCTCGCATGCACTGAGCAGCGTCAGGTTCCCGCGCTGGAGCACCGGACGCATGAAGGCGGTAAAGCTGCTGAAGCGCTGGCCCCGGTTCTGGGTGACGTTGTAGATGCCGAGGCCGAACTGGCTCTCGGCATTGAAGTCTTCGTTGGCGGGCAGGCCGACATTTTCCCCGGCCTTGACGAACATGCTGGAAAGCACGTTCGGATCGCGCGGATTGTCGACCATGAGCTCGCCGTCCGTGCCGTGATAGCGTGGGTCCTGGGCGATCAGGTTGCGCTCCAGCTTCCTGAACACCGGCAGCACGTCGCTGTAAGCCCAGCCGGTGCAGCCGAGCCCGGCCCACTCGTCATAGTCCTGCGCGGCACCGCGAATATAGACCATCGAGTTGATCGAACTCGATCCGCCCAGCGCCTTGCCCCGGTTGACCGGAATGCGGCGGTTGTTGAGACGGGGCTGCGGCACGCCGACGAAACAATAGTCGTAGTTCGGGTTGCCATAGAGCGACAGAATGCCCGCCGGAATCCTTACCCGCGGGCTGTTGTCGCTGCCGCCTGCCTCTACCAGGCACACCCTGACCGCCGGATCGGTGCTCAGCCGATTGGCCACCACGCATCCGGCCGAACCCGCGCCGACGACAATGTAGTCATAGCTCTCAGTCTTCATGCCAGCCCCTCGAGAATGCCGGCGTTGCCGAACGGGCCGCTGCGAGGCTGCATCCTGTTCCGCAACATTTCCGTGCCGACACATGCCCAGCTTCGCCGCCAGCTCATGCGCTGCGGATCCGGCCGCTGAAACTGTAGGTGCGTCCATCGGCACGAGAAATTCGGAAATGGTTACGCGTGACTTCGGAGATTCGTTATGGGCGCCCACCGGCACGTGCTGCTACTTGTGAGCGCCAATGGGGAGGCGACCGGATGGCGCACGGCCTGTCCGGAACACGGCGAAATGGATCTCCGGGGCTGCGTTTGCCGGCCGCCGGAAATCGGTTTCATCGCGTGCGGCGGGAGCTGTCGGATGGTCAGAAAAGGACTGGGCATGTCGGTTGAGACGATAGACACGCTTGTCGTTGGTGGCGGCCAGGCTGGGGTGGCCATGAGCGAGCACCTGAGCAAATGCGGGGTGCCGCATCTCGTTCTCGAACGCGGCCGCATCGCCGAGCGCTGGCGCTCGCAGCGGTGGGACTCCCTGGTTGCCAATGGCCCGGCCTGGCACGATCGCTTCCCGGGCATGGAATTTCCTATGACAGGTCCCGATGGCTTTCCCTCCAAGGAAGAGGTCGCCGACTATTTTGTCGCCTACGCAAAGCAGATCAATGCGCCGGTCCACTGCGGCGTCGAGGTCAGGCTTGTGCAAAGAAACATCGGGCGGCCCGGATTCCGTGTCGAGACGTCCGATGGCGTGATCGAGGCCAACAGCGTTGTCGCGGCGACCGGGCCTTTCCAGGTCCCGGTCATCCCGTCGGTCGTTCCTGCCGATGCCGCCATCCTGCAAATCCACTCCAGCGCCTACCGCAACCCGGCGCAGTTGCCGAAAGGGGCGGTGCTGGTGGTCGGCGCGGGATCCTCGGGCGTCCAGATTGCGGACGAACTCCAGCGTGCTGGCAAACGCGTCTATCTCTCGGTCGGCGCGCACGACCGCCCGCCGCGCGCCTATCGCGGCCGCGACTTCTGCTGGTGGCTGGGCGTTCTCGGCAAATGGGACCTCGAAACTCCGGGACCCGGCACGGAGCATGTCACGATCGCGGTGAGCGGTGCGCGGGGCGGAGAAACGATCGATTTTCGCCGTCTGGCGGCGCAGGGGCTTACGCTCGTTGGCATGACGAGGGTGTACCAGGACGGTGCCATGACCTTCGCGCCCGATCTTGCCAAAAACATTGCCCGCGGTGATGCCAATCTGATGGCATTGCTGGACGAGGCCGACGCCTATGTCGCGCGCAACGGTCTCGACCTTCCCGAAGAACCCGCTGCCCGCCGGATCGGTCCTGACCCGGACTGCGTGACCAATCCGATCCTCGAGCTCGATCTGACCGAAGCCGGGATAAGTTCGATCATCTGGGCGACGGGCTTTGCCGTCGATTACAGCTGGCTGAAGGTCGATGCCTTTGACGAGCAGGGCCGGCCGAGGCACCAGCGCGGCGTCTCGACCGAGCCAGGGATCTATTTCCTGGGCCTCCCCTGGCAGTCGCGAAGGGGTTCCAGCTTCATCTGGGGCGTATGGCACGATGCCAAGCACGTGGCCGACCGTATTTCGACGCAGCGCAAATATCTCGCTTATCACGCCGCCGCTAAGCGCGAGACCGTGGACGCCTGACCGCCGCCGCAAGCCCGACCTGATGGAGATCAAGATGAAGCATACCCGAATTCGTACCTTCAATACGAAGGACACTTATCCCGAGCAGAAGCTCGACAATGATCTGTGCCAGGCAGTCGTCACACGGGGTGGCCGGACGATCTATCTGCGCGGGCAGTGCCCGCAGGATCTCGACACCGCCAAGAATATCGCCAGCCACGATCCGGTCGAGCAGACCCACAAGGTGATGCAGAATATCAAGCAGCTCATCGAGGAATGCGGCGGCACCATGGAGCATCTGGTGAAAGTGGTGGTCTACATCACCGATGTCCGCCATCGCGAAGCCGTCTACCGAACGATGGGCGAATACATCAAGGGCGTCTATCCAGTTTCGACCGGCCTTGTCGTGTCGGCCCTGGCAAGGCCGGAATGGCTGGTCGAGATCGACGGCACGGCCGTAATTCCGGACTGAGCGCCATGACCTTCTCCATCGTCGCACGGTGCCAGCGCACCGGCATGTTCGGAGTGGCGGTATCCTCGTCATCCCCTGCGGTCGCGGCCCGCTGCGCCTATGCACAGGCCGGCGTCGGCGCCGTTGCCAGCCAGAATGTCACGGACCCGACGCTCGGGCCACGGGCGCTGGAGCTGATGGCGCGAGGCGCCTCCGCCGCCGAAGCCGTCGCGATCCTGAAGCGCACGGCTGCTTTCAGCGAATACCGGCAGGTCCTGGCGGTCGACAAGGCCGGCGGCAGCGCGATCCATTCGGGACCGAAAGCGCTTGGCATCTGGAGCGAGGCACGCGGCGAGGACGTCGCCTGCGGCGGCAACCTGCTTGCCAGCGATAGGGTTCCGCAAGCCATGGTGGACGCCTTTCTCGCCTCCGAAGGCGATCTTGGCGACCGGCTGATCGCCACCATGCGAGCCGCGCTCGAGGCCGGCGGCGAGGCTGGGCCTGTCCGCTCCGCCGGCATGAAACTGGTACGCGATGTGTCATGGCCCGTCGCCGACCTGCGTTGCGACTGGACCGAAGGGTGTCCGATCGAGCAGCTGGCAATGCTGTGGGACATCTATAAGCCCCAGCTCGATGCTTATGTCACGCGCGCCCTCAACCCGTCCGGTGCGCCAAGCTACGGCGTTCCCGGTGATGAGTAATTCGACAATCTGGAGCCGGCATGAGCGAACTCAGTCATAAGGATTGGATCAGCAAAGCCTCGGCTATCCGTTTTCGCGACAGGGCGTTCATCGACGGCAAGGCAATGCCCGCGCGTTCCGGCAGAACATTTACCAGCATCAATCCGGCCACCGGAGCAACGCTCGCTGAGGTGGCTTCCTGCGGCGAAGAGGACATCGACCTTGCCGTCGCCGCGGCGCGCCGCAGTTTTGAGGCCGGCGTCTGGTCGAGAGCGACCCCTCAGCATCGCAAACGGGTGCTGCTGCGGCTGGCGGAATTGCTGCGCGAGAACCTGCAGGAGCTCGCGCTGCTGGAATCTCTTGATATGGGCAAGCTGGTCAAGGACGCAGCGACCGTCGACGTGCCGGGGTCGGCGGCGATCTTCCAATGGTATGGCGAAGCGATAGACAAGGTCTATGACGAGGTGGCGCCGACGGCCCGAGGCGACCTTGCTTTGGTACGGCGCGAGCCGCTCGGGGTCGTGGGCGCCGTCGTGCCGTGGAACTTTCCGCTCGACATGGCGACCTGGAAATGCGCGCCCGCGCTGGCTGCGGGCAATTCGGTGGTGCTCAAACCCGCCGAGCAGTCGCCTTTCTCGGCGCTCAGGCTGGCCGAGCTTGCCATGGAGGCAGGGCTGCCCGCCGGCGTGCTCAATGTGGTGCCCGGCCTCGGCGAGACGGCCGGCCAGGCGCTTGGCCGTCATATGGACGTGGATTGCCTTGCCTTCACCGGATCGACCGCTGTCGGCAAGATGTTCCTGCAATATTCCGGCCAGTCGAACATGAAGCAGGTCTGGCTGGAGACCGGTGGCAAGAGCCCCAATCTGGTGTTCGCCGATTGCGGTGATCTGGACGCGGCAGCCGACATGGCCGCCTTCAGCATCTTCTTCAACCAGGGACAGGTATGCTCGGCCAACTCCCGGCTTCTGGTGGAGCGCGGCATCAAGGATACGCTCGTCGAGAAACTGGCGCAGCGCGCGACGGCGACCCAGCCCGGCGATCCGCTCGACCCTGCATCCAGGATGGGTGCGATGGTGGACGCGCGCCACGCGGCGACCGTCATGCGTTTCGTCGATGGCGGCAAGAAGTCGGCACGGCTGGTGACTGGCGGCGACCGGGTTACCGTCGACGGGCGCGGCAGTTTTGTGCAGCCCACGATCTTCGACGACGTCTCGCCCGACGACCCGCTTGCGCGCGACGAGATATTCGGTCCGGTCCTGTCGGTGATCGCCTTCGACACCGAAGACGAGGCGCTTCGCATCGCCAACGACAGCGTCTACGGCCTGGCCGCATCTCTGTGGACCGACAGCCTGTCGCGGGCGCATCGTCTCGCGGAAGGGCTGCGCGTCGGCACGGTTTCCGTGAACACCGTCGACGCGCTGAGCCCGATGACTCCCTTCGGCGGTTTCAAGCAGTCCGGCTTCGGGCGCGACCTGTCGCTGCACGCGCTCGACAAGTACACCGCGCTGAAGACTACCTGGATAAAATATTGAGAAGCGGCCGCGACTTGATCGCCGGCTGCAAACCGGCAACATAGCCACCATGCCGCTTCGCTTCACGCTGAGACAACTCGAATATTTCGTCGCCGTTGGCGAAGCGGGTTCGATCGCCAAGGCGGCCGAGCAGGTGAATGTCTCGCCGCCATCGATCTCGGCGTCGATCGCTCAGCTCGAAGCCGAGTTCGGCGTGCAGCTTTTCGTGCGCAAGCATTCGCACGCGCTGGCGCTGACGGCGGGCGGGCGCCTGTTCCTCAAGGAAGCAGCGCGTCTGCTTAACGACGCGGATGCGCTGCACGACATTGCCGGGGATATCGCCGAAAAGGTGCGCGGACCGCTGGCGATCGGCTGCCTGCTCACTTTCGCCCAGATCGTGCTGCCGGCACTGCGCAAGAAATTCGAGGACGCCTATCCCGATGTGCGGGTCAGGCAATTCGAGCGCAACCAGGGGCAATTGTTCGAGATGCTCCAACGTGGCGAAATAGACGCCGCGCTGACCTACGATCTGGAGCTGTCGCAAGACATGACTTTCGAGCCGCTGATGCAGTTGCCGGCCTATGTCATGCTGCCGGCCGCGCATCGCCTGGCGGCGAAGGCAGGTATCACGCCCGAGGAACTGGTCGATGAGCCGATGGTGCTGCTTGACCTGCCCTACAGCAGAGAATATTTCCTGTCGGCTTTCCAGCCCAGGGGCCTGCGGCCCAAGATCGTCGAGCGTACCGGCGACATCGCCGTGATGCGCTCGATGGTCGCCAACGGCTTCGGCTACGGCATCGCCAATATGCGGCCGCTCAACACCATGTCGCCGGACGGCAAATTGCTGGTCTTTGTGCCTTTGTTGGGCGACCTCAGGCCGCTGACCATAGGGATTGCCCTGCCGAACGCCGAGCATCGCACGCTGACGGTGCAGGCCTTCATCGACCACTGTCGCCGCTTCGTCGTCGAGCAGGGCGTCTTCGGTACCGAGCGCATCGTGAAGTGAGGCCTGCCATGCGGCTCACGGCCAGCCGTCCGTGAGCCGTTCCAGCAATCTGTCCAGCATCGCGTCGCAACGACGCAGCTGTTCGACGCTGACAAATTCGTCGGGCTTGTGTCCCTGCGCCATGGAGCCCGGCCCGCAGACGACTGCAGGCGTGCCAAGATCGCGGCTGAACAATCCGCCCTCCGTGCCGAACGCGACTTTCATCGTGTCGTTGGCACCGGTCAGCGACTTGACGAAAGCCACCGCCTCCGATGCGGCCGGCGTGTCGAGGCCCGGATAGGTGTTGGTGATCTCGATGTCGATCGCTGCCTCTGCCGCGATCGAAGCGGCGTCCTCGGCAATGCGCACCGCGGCGGCGCGCAGCCTGTCGAGAATGCTGGCGGCGTCGTCGGCGGCAATGTTGCGGATCTCGAAATCGACGTGGCAGAGGTTGGGCACGATGTTGAGCGCGACACCGGCGTTGATCTTGCCGACATGAACCGTCGTGTAGGGAATGTCGTAGTCGCCGTCGCGGGCGCCGTCGCGGGCCAGCCGTTCCTGTTCGTCACGCAAGGCGCGCACGAAATCGCACCCGAGGTGGATCGCATTGAGCGCCAGCGGGGCGAGCGCCGAATGGCCTTCGCGTCCCCTGCAGACGGCGCGAGCGGCAAGCTTGCCCTTGTGCCCGGTCGCCACCTGCATGTTGGTCGGCTCCCCGACGATGCACAGCAGCGGGCGTTGCGGCGCCGCACGCAGCATTTCGATCAGGTCGCGCACGCCAAGGCAGCCGACTTCCTCGTCACAGGAGAGCGCCAGATGCAACGGCGTCCGAAGCGCGATCCTGGAGGCCTTGATGCAGGTGGCGAGCGCAGAGGCCACAAAACCCTTCATGTCCGCCGCGCCGCGCCCATAAAGCTTGCCGTCACGCTCGGTCATTTCGAAGGGAGGCAGCGTCCAGTTCTGGCCGTCCACGGGAACGACGTCGGTGTGGCCGGACAGCATGACACCGGGTCTGCCTGCCGGGCCAATGGTGGCAAAGAGGTTGGCCTTGTGCCTGTCCGCGCCGTGGACGATCTGGCAGGCAACGCCGCTCGCTTCGAGCAAGTCGGCCGCATAGCCGATCAAGTCGAGGTTCGAGTCGCGGCTCACCGTGGGGAATGCGATCAGCCGTTCGAGAATCCTGATGCTGTCCATTTTCTGTCTCTCGGTCGGGTTCTGGCTGTCTAGCATCATGCCGCCGATGCTCTGAAGTCGCATTTCGCTCAGCCCCGGTTCAACGCAGACTAATTCGCGCCGGCGCGCGCGATTAGGCGCGTCCTAATCGGCACAGAAGAAATCCGTAGTTTTCCCGCGCCGGCTCGAACTTATGAGTAGTCTCGGCAGCACCGGCGGTGCCGAGCCGGCAGGGAGGAAGCTACATGCGCGACCCACGCTACGACATCCTGTTCGAGCCGATGAAGATAGGTCCGGTGACGGCCAAGAACCGCTTCTATCAGGTTCCGCACTGCAATGGCGGTGGCTATCGCGATCCATCGGCGGCGGCAGAGATGCGCCGCATCAAGTCGGAAGGCGGCTGGGGCGTGATCTTCACCGAGCAGACGGAGATGCACCATACCTCCGAGATCACGCCCTTCATCGAACTGCGGCTATGGGATGACGCCGACATTCCGGCTTTGGCCAAGATGGCCGAGGCCATGCACGAGCACGGGGCGCTGGCTGGCATCCAGCTCGCCTATTCCGGCATCAACGGCCCCAATCTCTACACCAAGGAGGTGCCGCGCGGGCCGTCGGCCCTGCCGATCCGCACCTTCACCAATGATCCGGTGCAGGCGCGCGCCATGGACAGAGAGGATATCCGCGACCTGCGCCGCTGGCACCGCAATGCCTTCAAACGCGCCAAGCAGGCGGGTTTCGACCTTGTCTGCCTCTATGGCGCGCATGGCTTCGGCATCATCCAGCATTTCCTATCGACGGCCACCAACCAGCGCGGTGACGAATATGGCGGCTCGCTGGAAAACCGTTCGCGGCTGATGCGCGAGCTGATCGAGGAAGGGCGCGACGCGATTGGCGACACGTGCGGCCTGACGCTCAGGCTGTCGCTGGACGAGATGATCGGTGAACTCGGCTTCGCCAATTCGGAAGTCCGCGACATGATCGAGATGCATGCCGAACTGCCCGATCTTTGGGATCTCGCGCACGGCGCTTGGGAGGATTGCTCGGGTCCGTCACGCTTCAAGGACGAGGCGGCGCAGGAAAGCCTGGTGTCGGGCATCAAGAAGCTGACCTCGAAGCCGGTCGTCGGCGTCGGCCGCTTCACCTCGCCCGACGTGATGGTCAGGATGATCAGGTCGGGCACGCTCGACTTCATCGGCTGCGCGCGCCCTTCGATCGCCGATCCCTTCCTGCCGAGGAAGGTCGAGGAGGGGCGTATCGAGGACATCCGCGAATGCATTGGCTGCAACATCTGCATCACCGGCGACATGACCATGTCGATCTCGCGCTGCACGCAGAACCCGACCTTCATGGAGGAATGGCGCAAAGGCTGGCATCCGGAGCGCATGCAGGCGAAAGGCGACAGCGACAGCGTGCTGATCGTCGGCGCCGGGCCTGCCGGACTGGAGGCCGCGCGTGCGCTCGGCCTGCGCGGCTATAAAGTGGCCATCGCGGAAGCGGGCACCGAGCTTGGCGGACGCGTGGCGCGCGAAAGCAAACTTCCAGGCCTGTCGGCCTGGGGCAGGGTGCGCGACTATCGGCAGTATCAGCTCAGCCAGATGCCCAATGTCGACATCTATTTCGAAAGCCGGCTGTCG
Source organism: Mesorhizobium sp. B2-3-15 (assembly GCF_006442875.1). Lineage (NCBI taxonomy): Bacteria > Pseudomonadati > Pseudomonadota > Alphaproteobacteria > Hyphomicrobiales > Phyllobacteriaceae > Mesorhizobium > Mesorhizobium sp. B2-3-15. Next base: position 596,456 of record NZ_VFVO01000002.1, read on the forward strand.
GCCGGTGACATCCTCTCGTTCGGCTTCCAGAACGTCGCCATTGCCACCGGATCGACCTGGCGCCGCGACGGCGTCGCGCGTGCCCATGTCGTGCCGATGCCGATCGACGCCGCGATGCCGGTCTACTCACCCGACGATCTGATGGCCGGCAAGGTTCCGGCCGGCAAGGTCGTGCTGTTCGACGACGACCACTATTACATGGGCGGCGTTCTCGCCGAGCTGATGGCGCTTCGGGGAACGAAGGTGACCCTGGTGACGCCATCGGCTTATGTCTCGGACTGGACCCGCAACACGCTGGAGCAAGGGGCCATTCACCGCCGCCTGGCTGAACTCGGCGTCGATATCGTCCTCAACAGGACCGTCACGAGTGTCGCTTCAGGTGGCGTCGTGACGGCCTGCGTCTACACCGGCGCTAAACAGGATCTGGCGGCCGATGCCGTCGTCCTGGTCACGTCACGCAATCAGGAGGACGCCGTTTGGCGCGAGCTCAAGGCGCGGGAAAACGAGTGGGCCGACAACGGCATCCGTTCGGTCAAGGTCATTGGCGACGCCGAAGCACCGGGGCCGATCGCCTGGGCAACCTATGCCGGCCACCGCTTCGCCCGGGAGCTGGACGAACCTGACATCGGCGACGCATTGCCGTTTCGGCGGGAAGTCGCCGCACTGGCTGCGGAATAGAACGCCGGAGCGCGGCAGACCAGATCGCCCGCCCTTCCTGGTCGAAGAAGTGCAGATGCCCGGGTTCGGCCCGCAGGCCGACCTCGGCGCCGGTTTCGGGCGCCGGTCCTTGATTGTGGCCGGTCCTTGATTGTGGATGACGAGGCAGGTCTGACCACTGTCCAGCTCGACATGGAGGAGCGTGACGGCGCCGGTGTATTCGGCGAGCCTTACCTTGCCGCGCAGCGATCCTGTTCCTCTGCTCCGACGCCGCGAGCTTCGTCTACGGCGCCGCGCTCGACGTGGATGGCGGCTCGATGTTCCGCTGACCGGGAGGGCAGCGGCTCCGGCGACGCTCGCTGACCCTTCCCGCCATTTATAGAGTTCAGTCGGTCGGACGGTCCGCGACCGAACGCCGCCCGTCGATCCACAAGGCAAGCAAGGTGCAGGCCGCGCCCGAGAGCAGGTAGGCGCCCGCCGCGATGAGGCCGAAATTGCCGGCCAAAAGCAGGGCTGCGAGCGGCGCGAAGCCGGCGCCGAACATCCATGCAAGATCTGAGGTTATTGCCGAGCCGGTATAGCGATAGTGCCGCGAAAAGCTCGATGCGACGACGCCCGACGATTGCCCGAAACTCAGCCCCAGCAGGATGAAGCCCAACACCATGAACAGGGCCTCCCCGACGGTGCCGCCATCCAGGAGCTGCGGGGCAAAGCCGCTGAACGTCGCGATGGCGATCGCCGAACCGCCGAGCAGCGCACGGCGTCCGACACGATCGGCCAGTGGCCCCGACGCGACGATGGCCGCGATGCCGAACAGCGCGCTCACCGCCTCGATCGTCAGGAAGCGCGCCGGCCCCTCACTGGTGAACAGGAACACCCAGGAGAGCGGAAACACCGTCACCATGTGGAACAGGGCGAAACTCGCCAGCGGCGCGAAGGCGCCGATGACGACATTGCGGCCTTCGGCCCTGACCGTATCCCTGATGCGCGTCGGCTGCAGGTCGCCGCTCTCGTACAATCTTGAAAATTCGGGCGTCACCACAATGCGCAGCCTGGCAAACAAGGCCACGACATTGATGGCGAAGGCGACGAAGAAAGGATAGCGCCAGCCCCAGGCAAGGAAGTCGTCGGCCGACAGGTTGGCGACGAAGAAAGCGAAGAGGGAACTCGCCACGATGAGGCCGATCGGCGCGCCGAGTTGCGGGATCATGGCGTAGAAGCCACGCCGGTTCCGAGGCGCGTTCAGCGCCAGCAGCGAGGGAAGTCCGTCCCAGGTTCCGCCGAGCGCCACGCCTTGCCCGATGCGGGCCAGCGCCAGAAGCCAGATCGCAAGCGCGCCGATATCGCTATAGGCCGGAAGGAACGCGATGGCGACGGTCGAGGTGCCGAGCAGGAACAGCGCGATCGTCAATTTCGCCCCCCGGCCATAGGCGCGATCGACGGCCATGAACAGAACGGAGCCGAACGGACGGGCGATGAAGGCCAGTGCGAAGATGGCGAAGGAGTAGAGCGTTCCGACGAGCGGATCGTGCGTCGGAAACACCAGCTTTGGGAACACGATGACGGACGCGATCGCATAGACGAAGAAGTCGAAGAATTCCGACGTCCTGCCCACGATCACGCCGACCGCGATATCGCCCGCGCTGACCTGGCCGTGGTCCGAGCCGATCAGCCCGCTGTTTGTTTCGGCAGTCGAAGTCTGAGCCATCTTGTCCGTCGCCACCGCGTGGAATGAAATATCTGGGACCCAATCACAGGGATTCCATTGTGCGCGGCACACTGTGCCAGACCCACCCCGGCTGGGCATTGGACAAATTGTCCAATGTCAGCGCGCCGCCGCCGGCAGTAGCCCTTTGTTGATACCGCACCGCAACATCCCTCCGCGTGCGGCGGTCCATCGAGGGCAGCATCTGATGAGACGATTTGGGGCCTTGCTTCTGTTTCCCCTGACCGGGCTGTTGAGCGGCTGCGATATGGTCGTGCTCGCGCCGGCAGGCGATGTCGCGGCCCAGCAGCGCGACCTGCTGGTGGTCTCGACCTTGCTGATGCTGATCATCATCGTTCCGGTCATGGCGCTGACTGTCTTTTTCGCCTGGCGCTACCGGCACTCCAATGCCTCGGCGACCTATGCGCCGGATTGGGATCATTCGACGAAACTCGAACTGGTGATCTGGGCAGCACCGCTTCTCATCATTATATGCCTTGGCGCGCTGACCTGGCTCGGCACGCATTTGCTCGACCCGTACCGCCGGATCGACAGGATCGAACCCGGCCAGCCCGTCACCCAGTTGCACAAGCCGCTGAGGGTCGAGGTCGTGGCGCTCGACTGGAAATGGCTGTTCATCTATCCCGATTACGGCATCGCTGCCGTCAACGAGCTGGCGGCGCCGGTCAACCAGCCGATCGACTTCCGCATCACCTCCTCGGCGGTGATGAATTCCTTCTACATTCCAGCCCTCGCCGGGCAGATCTATGCCATGCCGGGCATGGAGACGAAGCTGCACGCCGTCATCAACCGGCCGGGCACCTATAGCGGTTTCTCCGCCAATTATAGCGGCGCCGGCTTTTCGGGCATGCGCTTTGCCTTCCACGGCCTATCCGATGATGCCTTCAGCCAGTGGGTGGCACAGGCCAGGACCGCATCCGCGGCTCTCAACCGCGACAGTTATCTCGAACTCGAAAAGCCGAGCGAGAACGAACCCGTCCGCCACTACGCCTCCGTCGATCCCGACCTCTATGGTGCCATCCTCAATCTGTGCGTCGAGCGCGGCAAGATGTGCATGGACGAGATGATGTCGATCGACGCCAAGGGCGGTCTCGGCCTTGCGGGCGTGCGCAACACCTTGCCGCTGCAATATGACAAGCTCGCGCGGCGCGGCGCGGTGTTCGGAAACGATCCCTCCTATGTCGCCAGCATCTGCACGGCGGAGGAGGCCGCTGCCGTCTCGCGCGCGTCGCGCGATGCCCGGCCGACCTATTGGCCGGCGAAGAACCTGTCCCCGCTGCGCGGGGCGGGACTGCTCCGGCCCCGGACAGACAGCCGCAGCGCGGCGGCCGATACGCCGGCCCTCGGCCTGCTGCGGCGCGAATTGTGAGAGACTTGCGATGCCCTATACGCTGACCAAATTCATTTTCGGCCGCCTCACCTGGGACTCGCTGCCGCTGCATGAGCCGATCGTTGTCGCCACCTTCGCCGCGGTGGCGCTCGGCGGCATCGCGCTTCTCGGCGTCATCACCTATTTCAAGCTGTGGGGCTACCTGTGGCGTGAATGGTTCACCAGCGTCGACCACAAGAAGATCGGCATCATGTACATGGTGCTGGGGCTGGTCATGCTGCTGCGCGGCTTCTCGGACGCCATCATGATGCGCCTCCAGCAGGCCATCGCCTTCAATGGCTCCGAGGGCTACCTGAACTCACATCACTACGACCAGATCTTCACCGCCCATGGCGTCATCATGATCTTCTTCGTGGCGATGCCCTTCGTCACCGGGTTGATGAATTTCGTCGTGCCGCTGCAGATCGGCGCCCGCGACGTCTCATTCCCCTTCCTCAACAATTTCTCCTTCTGGATGACGGTCGGCGGCGCCATCCTCGTCATGGCGTCGCTGTTCGTCGGCGAATTCGCCCGCACCGGCTGGCTCGCCTATCCGCCGCTTTCCGGCATCGGCTACAGTCCCGACGTCGGCGTCGATTATTATATCTGGGCGCTGCAGGTGGCGGGTGTCGGCACGACGCTGTCGGGCATCAACCTGATCTGCACCATCATCAAGATGCGCGCGCCCGGCATGACGATGATGCGCATGCCCGTCTTCACCTGGACGTCGCTCTGCACCAACGTGCTGATCGTCGCCTCCTTCCCGGTGCTGACGGCGGTGCTCTCGCTGCTGGCGCTCGACCGCTATGTCGGCACCAACTTCTTCACCAATGACTTCGGCGGCAATCCGATGATGTATGTCAACCTCATCTGGATATGGGGTCACCCGGAAGTCTACATCCTCATCCTGCCGCTGTTCGGCGTCTTTTCCGAAGTCACCTCGACCTTCTCCGGCAAGCGCCTGTTCGGCTACACGTCGATGGTCTACGCCACGGTGGTCATCACCATCCTGTCCTATCTCGTCTGGCTGCACCACTTCTTCACCATGGGCTCCGGGGCCAGCGTCAATTCCTTCTTCGGCATTACGACGATGATCATCTCGATCCCGACGGGAGCGAAGATCTTCAACTGGCTGTTCACAATGTACCGGGGCCGCATCCGCTTCGAACTGCCGATGATGTGGACGGTGGCCTTCATGCTCACCTTCACCGTCGGCGGCATGACCGGCGTGCTGCTTGCCGTGCCGCCGGCGGATTTCGTGCTGCACAACAGCCTGTTCCTGATCGCGCACTTCCATAACGTCATCATCGGCGGCGTGCTGTTCGGGCTGTTCGCCGGCATTGCCTACTGGTGGCCCAAGGCCTTCGGATTCAAGCTCGACCCGTTCTGGGGCAAGGTCTCGTTCTGGTGCTGGGTGGTCGGCTTCTGGTTCGCCTTCATGCCGCTCTACGTGCTCGGCCTGATGGGCGTGACACGCCGCATGCGCGTGTTCGATGATCCCTCCCTGCAGATATGGTTCGTCATCGCCGCCTTCGGCGCGGTGCTGATCGCCTGCGGCATCGCCGCCTTCCTGATCCAGATCTTCGTCTCCATCCGCAGGCGCGAGGCGCTTGCCGATCCGACCGGCGATCCATGGGACGGCCGCACGCTCGAATGGTCGACCTCCTCGCCGCCACCTGCCTACAATTTCGCCTTCACACCTGTCATTCGCGACAACGATGCCTGGTTTGACATGAAGCAGGCCGGCTACGTCAGGCCGCTCGCCGGCTTCAAGCCGATCCACATGCCCAGCAATACCGGCACCGGTGTCATCCTGGCCGCCTTCAGCGTCGCGCTCGGCTTCGCCCTGATCTGGTACATCTGGTGGCTGGCGGCGCTGAGCTTCGTTTGCCTCATCGCCACCGCGATCGGCCACACCTTCAACTATCACCGCGACTTCCACATTCCGGCAGCCGAAGTCACTCGGACGGAAGAGGCGAGGACGACGCTCCTCGGGGCTGGGGTTTGAGCATGGCATCGACAGCAATCACAGCCGGCACCGAACCGGTGTTTCACCTGGAAGAGGAGCATGCGCACGCCGAAGGCGGCTCCACCATGCTCGGCTTCTGGCTCTATCTCATGAGCGACTGCCTGATCTTCGCGATGCTGTTCGCCGCCTATGGCGTGCTTGGCGGCAACTACGCGGCCGGGCCGGCACCCAAGGACCTGTTCGACCTCGATCTGGTGGCGGTCAACACCGCCATGCTGCTCTTCTCGTCGATCACCTATGGCTTCGCCATGCTGACCATGGACAGGGGTCGCGTGGGGGCGACGCAAGCCTGGCTCGCCGTCACCGGCCTGTTCGGCCTGGCGTTCCTGTCGATCGAGCTCTATGAATTCTCGCACATGATCCATGAAGGCGCGACACCGCAGCGCAGCGCCTTCCTGTCGTCTTTCTTCACCCTGGTCGGTACGCACGGCCTGCATGTCACCTTCGGCATCGTCTGGCTGGTGACGCTGATGACCCAGGTCGCACGATTTGGCCTCGTCGAGGCGAACCGCCGCCGGCTGATGTGCCTCTCGATGTTCTGGCATTTCCTTGACGTCGTCTGGATCGGCGTCTTCACCTTCGTCTATCTGATGGGAATGTTGCGATGAGCGCTCATGATCATGCCGAGGGTCACGGCCATGCCCATGGAGGAGCAGCACACGGATCGTTCCGGAGCTATCTGACCGGCTTCATCCTGTCGGTGATCCTGACCGCCATCCCGTTCTGGCTGGTCATGAGCGGCGCCATCGACGACAAGCAGGCGATGGCCATCGTCATCATGGCCTTCGCGGTCGCGCAGATCGTCGTCCACATGGTCTTCTTCCTGCATATGAACACCACCTCGGAAGGCGGATGGTCGATGCTGGCGCTGATCTTCACGCTGATCCTGGTCGTGATCGTACTGACCGGCTCGCTCTGGGTGATGTATCATCTCAACGCCAACATGATGCCGGGGCTGCACGACATGCGCGAGATGCCATGAGCCCGGTTGCGGGCTCTGGGAGAACCAACACCGAGGCGACGGGCATCGGTCCGCGGCCCGCGTCGCAAGAGGGCGCCGGCCGGTCGTCCGCATCGCGCCTTGTCCTTGTGCTGCTCGGGCTCCTCGGCGTGCTGGTGTTTGTCGGGCTCGGCATATGGCAGCTGGAGAGGCGGGCCTGGAAGCTCGACCTGATCGCGCGTGTCGACCAACGCATTCATGCCCCGGCTTTCGAAGCGCCTGGCCCGGAGAGCTGGAACGGCATCACCGCGGCCCGCTACGAATACAGCCATGTGCGATTGGCCGGACGCTTCCTGGGCGGCGCCAACACGCTGGTCCAGGCGGTGACGGAGCTTGGCGGCGGCTATTGGGTGCTGACGCCGATGCGGACCGACAGTGGCTTCGTCGTGCTGGTCAATCGCGGCTTCATTCCCCCGGAGCGCAAGGCCGAGTTCGGACAAGAGAGCGGCGGCTCAACCGCGCCGGCCATCATCGATGGACTGTTGCGCATGAGCGAGCCAGGCGGTGGCTTCCTGCGCAAGAATGACACCACGGGCAATCGCTGGTATTCGCGGGATGTCGCTGCCATCGCAACCGCGCGCGGCCTGACGGATGTCGCACCCTATTTTGTCGATGCTGAGGCATCCGGCATCGACGGCTGGCCACACGGCGGGCTGACCGTCCTGACTTTCCGCAACAGCCACCTCATCTATGCTTTGACCTGGTTCACGCTCGCTGCGATGCTTGCCCTCGCCCTGGCCAAGCCGATGACCGGCCGCCCCCAGCGGCAAGGACCAGCAAGATGAGCGTTCCCACGCAAGCGCTCCGCCGCGACAAATCGCTGGTGACGGCGTCCCTTGCCGCCAACAATGGCGCGGTACCAAATCCCGAAGCAACGAACAGGAAGAACCTGTTCCTGCTCATACAACTGCGTTGGCTGGCGGTGGCGGGTCAGGTGCTCACCATTCTGGCGACGCAATACTGGTTCGAGATCCCGCTGCCGCTGGCGAAGATGGCCGGCGTGGTGCTTTTCCTGGTTGGCCTCAACATCTTCAGCTTGCTGGTCCTGCGCGGTATCAGGCCGATCACCAACATCCAGCTCTTCGTCGCGCTCATCTTCGACATGGCGGCACTGACGACGCAGCTTTACCTGAGCGGCGGCGCGTCCAATCCGTTCGTATCGCTCTACCTTCTGCAGATCACGCTCGGCGCGGCACTGCTGACCCCAAGGTTTACCTGGATCCTGGTGGCGGCCGCGTCGGCCTGCTTCGTCTTCCTCATCTTCCTTTTCCAGCCGATCGCCATCCCGCATCATGGCGGCAGCGATCTCCTGTCCCTGCATATCAGGGGCATGTTCATCTGCTTCGTGCTGGCCGCCGGCCTGATCGTGATCTTCATGACGCGCATCGACCGCAACCTGCGCGAACGTGATGCCTATCTCGCCGACCTGCGCCAGCGCTCGGCCGAGGAGGACCACATCGTGCGCATGGGCCTGCTGGCCTCCGGCGCCGCGCACGAACTGGGTACGCCGCTTGCCACGATATCCGTCATCCTGTCCGACTGGCGCCAGATGCGCACCCTTGCACGCAACCGCGAACTGGCGGCCGACATGGCCGAAATGCGGGCGCAGATCGAGCGCTGCAAGCGCATCGTGTCCGGCATTCTGATGTCTTCCGGCCAGGCCAGGGGCGAGGGAACGATACGCACCACCATTCGCGGTTTCCTCGACGATCTAGTCGAGGAATGGCGCATCAGTCGCCAGCCATTCAAGCTGGAATACACGAACGATTTCGACCCGGACGAGCAGATCGTGTCCGACACGGCGTTGAAGCAGGTCATCTTCAACGTGTTCGACAACGCCCAGGAAGCGTCGCAGGCTTGGGTCGGCGTCACCGCCGAGCGGCAGGGCGACAAACTGGTGATTGCCGTAAGCGATCGTGGGCCGGGTTTCGACGAGACTATTCTGGCGGCGCTTGGCCAGCCCTATATGTCGAGCAAGGGACGGCCAGGGGGCGGTCTTGGTCTTTTCCTTGTCGTGAACGTGGTCCGGAAACTGGGAGGTGATTTTTCCGCGCGCAACATGGAGCAGGGCGCCTGTGTTACGCTTTCGCTGCCGCTCGCGGCGCTGACCGATGGAGATGATCATGAGGCCTGATCGATCCCTCTTTATCGTCGAGGACGACGCGACCTTTGCCAAGACGCTGAAGCGCTCCTTCGAAAAGCGCGAGTACGACGTCATGGTCTGCCACGACAGGGAAGCCTTGCTCGACGCCCTCGAAAAAGCCGTTCCGGCTTATGCCGTGGTCGATCTCAAGCTTGGAGCCGGAGGTTCCGGGCTGGAGTGCGTCAAGCTGCTCAGCGCCCGCGATGCGTCGATCAGGATCGTCGTGCTGACAGGGTTTGCCAGCATCGCCACAGCGGTCGAGGCGATCAAGCTCGGCGCCAGCCATTACCTGGCCAAACCCGCCAATACCGATGACATCGAAGCCGCCTTCGGCCGTGCCGAGGGCGACGTTTCCGTACCGCTTTCCAGCCGGCCCACCTCGATCAAGAACCTGGAGTGGGAGCGCATCCACGAAACCCTGGTCGAAACCGGCTTCAACATCTCCGAGACGGCGCGCCGGCTTGGCCTGCACCGGCGCACTCTGGCCCGCAAGCTCGAGAAGCGTGTGGTGAGATAGCGGGAAGGTCCGGCGAGCCGCGGTGCCGCTCTCGGCACAGCCTTAAAAGAGGACCGCCCCACAGCTCCGACAGTTTTATGCGAGCGCCTCCGTTCACCGCGGCGGAGACGCTGGCCACCCGCGTCGGTTCCTGCCGGCGGCTCAGGAACGAGTTCCCGCATGCGGCGTTGCGTATCCGGATGGCAGTGCCGGAAGTCATGAGAACGCACCGCCGGTCGGAGATGCGTTGATGTCGATGCCAGGCTTGGCTTATGGCCCATTGGGCGACCGGTGCATGCATGTCTGTGTGGATATGCAGAAGCTGTTTGCCGAACCGTCACCTTGGGCGACGCCCTGGATAACCCGTGTCCTGCCTCAAATTGAGAGGCTGGTCGAAAGGCGTGCGGAACAGACGGTCTTCACGCGCTTCCTGCCTGCGCAAAGGCCGGGGCAAGGCGCTGGTACATGGAAACGCTATTATGAGCGCTGGGCCTCGATGGCGATCGACAATATCGGGCCGGAGATGATCGAACTGTTGCCGGCGCTCGCCGCTTACTGTCCGCCGGCGGCAGTCATCGACAAGCACATCTATTCCCCCTGGTTCGAAGGGCGCCTCAGGGCCTTTCTGATGGAACGCGAGATCGACACGCTGGTCGTCACGGGAGGCGAAACCGATGTATGCGTCCTAGCCACCGTGCTCGGCGCCATCGATTTCGGCTATCGCGTGGTGCTCGTCACCGACGCATTGTGCAGCTCTTCCGACGCAACGCATGACGCGCTGCTTACCGTCTATCACCAGCGCTTCGCGCAGCAGGTCGAGACAGTCGAGATGGAAACGGTTCTCTCGAACTGGACTTGACGCCAGTGTAGCGTCAGCCTTCCCTGCGGGGTCTGTAGTGCTTATCTGTCCCAATCGCGGACATTGGAGCAGGCAAACGTGGCGCAACGATCGGGCAGTGCTGATCTTCCCCTTCACGGTGGACGCGTGCCGAAATGGCTGGGCGACCGCATGACCCGTCTCGGTGCCGTCATGTGCGAGGCGATCATCCATCACTATGGCCGCAACGAATTGCTGCGGCGTCTGGCGCATCCGTTCTGGTTCCAGTCCTTCGGCGCGGTCATGGGCATGGATTGGCATTCGTCCGGCGTCACCACCAGCGTCGTCGGCGCCTTGAAACGCGGCCTCACGCCGCTGTCGGGCGAACTCGGTATCCACGTCTGCGGCGGCCGTGGAGCGCATTCGCGCAAACCCCCCCACGAGCTTGCCGCCATTGGTGAGCGCATCGGCTTCGACGGAGCCCGCCTTGCGACCGCCAGCCGGCTTGTCGCCAAGGTGGACAGCGCCGCCGTTCAGGACGGGTTCGACCTCTATCTGCATGGCTTCATCGTCACCGACGACGGCGACTGGGTGGTGGTGCAGCAAGGCATGAACGGCGACAGCAAGGTGGCGCGCCGCTACCATTGGCTGTCCGAAGGTTTGAATAGCTTTGTCGACCAGCCGCATGCTGCCATCGAAGGCGCCAACCAGGGCGAGATCGTCAACCTGACCGACCGCCGCGCCGAAGCCTCGCGCCAGGGACAGCTTGATCTCCTCCAGGATCTTGGGCCGGACCGCATCCTTCGGGAGTTCGCCGCGCTGGAGCCCGGTACGGCACCGGCTCCGGTACAGCCCCTGCTGCCGCATTTGATCATGCCGGCTCATCACGACGTCCGCGAAAGCGACGTCGTGATGCATCGCCTTCATGGCAACATGGCCGCCGCCGCCGAGCGAGGTCCAGCCGATTTTGCCGAGCTTCTCCTGGTTCCGGGCGTAGGCGCCCGCACGGTGAGGGCACTCGCTCTCGTTGCCGAAGTGGTGCATGGCGCGCCTTGCCGATTTTCGGACCCGGGTCGTTTTTCGCTGGCGCATGGCGGCAAGGACAGGCATCCTTTCCCTGTACCGCTCAAGGTCTATGACGAGACGATCGGCGTGCTGAAGTCCGCCGTGCAAAAGGCCAGGCTCGGTCGCGAAGAGGAAATCGGCGCCCTGAGGCGGCTCGACCATCAGTCGCGGCAGGTCGAGCGATACGTCACGGGTCCCAGCCTCAAGGAAATTGTCGCCGGCGAATTCGACCAGTCGCATCTGCTTGGCGGCCGCAGTGTCTTTGGTTGGGAACCGGCGCCGGATGAGTTGAGCGCCGACGAGAACAGGAAGGCGTGACGGGCCGGGCATCACGCCACGCGCCGGTACCTGTAGTGGTCCTTGATGAATTTATTGAAGAAGCGGCCTTTCGAAGGAGCGCGCATGAACGCCGCATAGGTAGCCGGGGCGACGTCCTCATAGTCATAGCGGTTGCCGTGCGGCACGAACCAGACCGAGAGGATCCTGGTCGCGGGATCGTATTGCGTGTTTCGAATGACGGTCGATGGCATGCTGGCACCTGACGGCTCAGCCAAATAACCCGCCAGGGGTGGTGCGGTTCCGTGCCGCCATCCGACATTGCTACCTGTCGCTTGGGTTGCCGAACTTCGCATCGCGTTTCCTCGAATATCGATCGATGCGCGGCAGCTTGTCGGCAAAGTCGACCCAAGGCAGCCTGAGGTCCCAATAGGCATGGGCCTGTGGCCGCAGCCCTTCGGGTTTGTCGAAGAATCCGATCGTCAGATAAAGCTCGTCCGGCAGCCCTTCGTCGCTATAGCCTATCGAACTCCCGCAGTCGGGACAGAAAGTGCGGATAACACCCGGCGTCTTGGAAAAGGCCTTTGGCGCCCCCCTCAAAAGATTGAATTGGCTCGGCCGATACCCGACCCAGACGGTGAGTGGACTGCCGATGGCCCGTCGGCAATCGTCATCGTGATCGTAGCATATCCAGAAAGGCTCACCGTCCATGGTGGCGGCGATCGCCCCGCAAAAGCAGGCCCCGGTTTCAACGCGCGGCATCCGGCACTCCAAGGCTAGAACGCGTCCGGCGGCCCCCGACGGAACCGCCGTTGCTAAACTTTCACGCTCCTCCCGCGGTTCCGTTGCGCCGGTTTTGGGACGTATCCAGGGCGGGCAAGCGCGGTTCCCATATTGCCTTGTGGTCCGGCCTTCACCATCTAGGCAAAATGTCGCCGCTCAAACCGAAAACAGCCGGCCGTGTGGCCCAGCACGATCTCTTCGGTGCCGCTCAGGATGATCTGCCGGAGGGTTTCGCCTACCAGACCGGACTGATCACGCCACAGGACGAAATCGAACTCGTCCATCATCTAGAGGCACTGCCCTTCAAGGCCTTCGACTTCCATGGCCATCTGGCAAACCGGCGTGTCGTCGGTTTTGGCCTTCGCTACGATTATGACCGGCGCGAGGTGGTCGAGGCACCGCCGATACCTGATTTTCTGCTGCCCTTGCGCGAAAAGGTCGCGGCTTTTGCGCGCCGGCCGGCCGAAACCTTCGCGCAGGTCTTGATCAACGAGTACCGGCCCGGCGCCGGTATCGGCTGGCACCGCGACAAGCCGCATTTCCAGGATGTCGCGGGCGTTTCGCTGCTGGCGCCCTGCGATTTTCGCCTTCGGCGCAAGAATGGGTCTAAATGGGAGCGTCGGACCATCACTGTCGAGCCGAGATCGGCCTATCTCATGACGGGGCCGTCGCGGTCGCAATGGGAGCACAGCATCCCGCCGCTTGCCGAGCACCGCTACTCGATTACCTTGAGGACATTGCGGCCTCGCAATCCCTGAGCATGCGCAGAGGTTTGCACGGGAAGTTCCGCATCATCTCGCCATAGTGCTCAACCCGACCCGCGTGCAGCGGGGCGGGTTGAACGATCCTGTGCTCTAACTCTTTGTTTTTATGCAATTCCGAACGGAAAACCGCTACGCATTTTCCCTGGAATTGCCCTAGGTCAGCACCAGCACGATTTTGTATGTATCCGGATCGACGATGACGATCCGGCCGTCGGCGAGAACGAAATACTCGTACGCCTCGTAGGCCGGAACGATCTTGACGATGCGAGCCGGCAAGCGATGCAGTCTGACCTTGTGCCGCGGAACTTCGATGCCGACGGAGACGTCGAAGTCGACGTTCGTGACCGGCTCGACCTTGGTTTCCCTGATCACATGAGTGATCTGGGTCTTCTGTTCAACCGTCACATTGTTGATGGAAGCGGTCGAGGTCTTGTCCTGCGTGGAGGCCTTGCCTTGGGCCTGCTGATCGGTCTGGACCTTTGTCTTGTCCTGAGCCTGCTGATCCGTGGTGGTGCCGGCCTTGCCCTGTGCCTGCTGGTCGGTCTGGACCTTGGTTTTGTCCTGGGCCTGCTGGTCGGTCTTGGTGCCAGCCTTGCCCTGCGCCTGCTGGTCCGTCTGGATCTTCGTCTTGCCCTGGGCCTGCTGGTCCGTGGTGGTGGCGGCCTTGCCCTGGGCCTGCTCGTCCGTCTTCTCCTTGGCCTTGCCCTGGGCCTGCTCCTCTGTCTTGGCCTTGGTCTTGTCCTGAACCTGCTGATCAGTCTGGGACTTGGTGCCCTGTGCCTGCTCCTTCATCTTCGAGCCCTTCTGGCAGTTGGTCGTGCCGGAAGCGCAATTTGTGTCCGCTCCTGATTGGCTATCGGCGGGCTGCTGCGTCTGAGCCATCGCCGTCCCGCAGCCTAGCCCGATCGCCAGCATGCTGGTAATGAGAACATGTTTCATAGGAAATCTCCTTCGGAGAGTTCGTCCCTTCAAGGGGTAAAACTTCGGCCAAAAAAGATTGTTCCGAACTGGCTGCGTTAATGCACCACTCCCGATTAGGTCTCGAGATCGATCTTCACGGTCTTACTTCACGCCGATGCCGGCGGTGAGGCCGCCATCTATCTTGTAGTCGGCGCCTGTGCAGAAGCCGGCCTTCGACGAGCACAGGAAAGCGATGAGTTCCGCCACTTCCTCCGGTTCCCCGATGCGGCCGAGCGGATGGGCCGCGCCGAAGCGCCTGTAGGCCTCTTCCACGTCGGCATCGCTGCCGCCGTCGCCACGCGCGGCCTTTTCGAGGATCGGTGTGCGGATCGAGCCCGGGCTGACCGAATTGACCCTTATGCCGGACGCGGCATAGTCGAGTGCCAGCGAACGCGTCAGCGTATGAATGGCGCCCTTGGTCGTGGCATAGGCGGCAACGTTCTGCTGACAGGCGAAGCCCTGCACCGAAGCGACGTTGACGATGGCGCCGCCGCCACGCTTGATCATTTCCGGGATGCCGAAATGGGCGGTCAGATAGATCGAGCCGACATTGACCGTCATAGCGCGGTTCCACGTTTCCCAGTCGGTTGTCGTCGCCGTTCCGTAGGGATGCACCGCCGCCGAATTGACGATGACGTCTATGCCGCCGAATTTCGCCACGCCGGCCACGACCGCGTCGCGAACCTGCTCGGAAACGGAGACGTCAACCGTTTGCACCAGCGCATCGGCTCCGGACTTGGCGAGGCTTTCCTGCATGGCGGCGTTGGCCGCGCTGTCGATCCCGCAGGCGACGATCGCGGCGCCCCCAGCCGCCAGGCGTTTGGCGGCTGCCAGGCCGATACCGGTCGTTCCTGTCACCAATGCCACCTTGCCGTCAAAATCCTTCATTGCGGAAGCTCCTTCATTGCTATCGAAACCGGCTCTTAGTTTGACACTCATCGTGGTCAAACAATAGGTTGCCGGTCTCTCGCAGAAAGGAAGTGGCAATGGAACAGTGTTGGCGTTGGTACGGTCCCGATGATCCGGTGACGCTTGAACATGTCAAACAGGCTGGCGCCACCGGCGTGGTTTCAGCGCTTCACCATATCTATGATGGCAGGGCCTGGCCTGAGGCCGATGTGCTCGAACGCAAGCGCATCATCGAGGCGGCTGGGTTGACCTGGTCGGTCGTCGAGAGCATTCCGGTTCACAATTCCTTCAAGATCGGCGCGCCGGAGCGCGAGCGCTATGCCGGCTATTATCGCGACAGCATCCGCGCGCTCGCGAAGGCCGGAATCCAGACGATCTGCTATAATTTCATGCCTGTGGTCGACTGGACTCGCACCGACCTGGCCTACCGGCTGCCGACGACCGGTTATGCCTTGCGCTTCGACGCCATCGACTTCGCTGCCTATGATCTCTTTGTCTTGCAGCGCAAGAACGGCGCGGCAAGCTATACGCCGTCACGTATTGCCCAGGCCGAGGAGCGCCTGAAGGCGCTGACACCGGAGCAGATCGGCCAGATCGAGCGCAATCTGATCGCCGGCCTGCCGGCTACGGAGCGTAGCTATAACAGGGACAGTTTCCGCGAGGCGCTGGCGGAATACGACGCGATTGGGCCTAAGGAACTGCGCGACAATCTTGCCTGGTTCCTGCGCGAGATCATCCCGGCGGCCGAAGAGGCGGGTGTGCGTATGTGCATCCACCCCGACGATCCGCCCTTCTCGCTTTATGGCCTGCCGCGCGTCGTTTCGACGGCCGAGGATGCGCGTTTCATCCTCGAGACGGTCGGCAGCCCGGCCAATGGTTTGACCTTCTGCACCGGCTCCTACGGTACGCGCGCCGACAACGACATTGTCGCCATGGTCAAGGAATTCGCCGACCGCATCCATTTCGTCCATCTGCGCAACATCACCATCGAGGAGGACGGTTCGTTCTACGAGGCCGAGCATCTCGAGGGCGGCACGGACATGGCGCATGTCATCCTCGCTTTGATGCAGGAAGAGAAGCGCCGTCGCGGAGAAGGCCGAGCCGACTGGCAAATTCCGATGCGGCCCGATCATGGCCATCTGCTTGCCGACGACATCGGCAAGAAGAAGATCAACCCCGGCTATTCGCTCATCGGCCGGCTGAAAGGCCTGGCGGAGCTGCGCGGCATCATGCGTGCGGTGGAGCGGTTCGGGCTGGCCTGAAGCCATCGGGCGGCAAGCTAACGTTTGCGATCTTCCGCCGGAATGTCGCGACAGGTCTGAGCGAGCGCTTCGCTTCGTCCGGCATCCGCGTGCCCTAGCCACCCGATTGTCGATGAAGCCGGGGCTGCCCTGCGACGAGAAGTGGCCTCGACGGGTGGTCAACAATTTCATCGAGCTGGCACGCAAATTTTCGAGGCCGGTCGTGTAGTGCTCGTCGGCGCACTTCATGCTTGGCCAGTGTCCGATGAAAGCGGGCGACTTTCGCGCCACTGGGACCAGCCATCGGCGCGGGGCACGCTTATGAGAAAAGGACAGTCCTTTGACGATCTTCCCTTTCACCGAAGCCAGTCCGATCCAGTTCCAGGCGCCGCTGCCGAAGACGTCGGATGTGGTCATTGTCGGCGGTGGCATCATCGGCGTGACCGCGGCCTTGTTCCTGGCCCGTCGCAACATACCGGTGACCTTGCTGGAGAAGGGACGCATCGCCGCGGAGCAGTCCTCGCGCAACTGGGGCTGGATCCGCCAGCAGGGCCGCGACGCGGACGAATTGCCCATCGTCATCGAAGCGCAGCGTCTCTGGCGCCAACTGGCCGAGGAGTGCGGCGAGGACATAGGCTTGACGCAGACGGGCGTGACCTATCTTGCGCGGACCGACAAGGAGATGGCCGGTTTCGCCAAGTTCCTGAAGATCGCCGAGGCCCATGGCGTCGACACGCGCCTCCTCGACCAGGGCGAGACCGCCAAGCTGATCCCGGCCATGTCGCGCCCCTTCAAGGGCGCCATGACCACGCCGTCGGACATGCGTGCCGAGCCTTGGGTCGCCGTGCCGGCGCTTGCCCGCCTGGCCGCTCGCCAGGGTGTCACAATCATCGAGAACTGTGCGGCACGCATGCTCGACATCTCAGCAGGGCGCATCAGCGGTGTCTGGACCGAACGAGGCCGCATCGCCACCTCGAACGTGCTTGTCGCCAGCGGCGCCTGGACGTCGCTGTTCCTGCGCGCGCATGGCGTCTCGATCCCGCAGCTCAGTGTCCGCACGACCGTCGCGGCGACCGCGCCTATGCCAGAAATCCATGCCGGCGCTGCCGCGGACGAACGCATCGCCTTCCGGCGTAGAAAGGACGGCGGGTACACGCTCGCGGCGGGAGGCAGCCACCTGCTCTATGTCGGGCCGGATGCATTGCGTCACGCACCGAAATACCTGCCTGCCCTGAAGGCAAATCCTTTCGGCACGCGCTACCTGCCGGCGGCGCCGCGTGCATATCCGGACAGCTGGTCCACCCCGCGCAAATGGGATGCCGACAAGGAAAGCCCGTTCGAACGCATGCGCGTTCTCAATCCTGCCCCGGAACCCAGGGCCCTTCGCGCCATCGATCATGGGTTCAAGGCGCTTTTTCCGCAATTCGAGGCGGTGCCGCTCAGGGCAAGCTGGGCCGGCATGATAGATGCGATGCCGGATGTCGTGCCTGTGGTCGATCGCGCCGCAACGGTCGATGGCCTCGTCATCGCCACCGGGATGAGCGGCCATGGCTTCGGCATAGGGCCTGGCATGGGCCGCGTCCTATCCGACTTGATCCAGGGCAACGAGACTGGACACAACCTTCACAGGTTCCGTCAATCCCGGTTCAGCGACGGCAGCCCTATCCAGATGGGACCATCGCTTTAGGCGAGATTGCCCTGACGCCGGTTGGGGCGGCAGGTCAGGTCGGGCGACCTGATTGTGAGCTTTCGGGAGGTTGTCCATTCGGGCCGGACCGTTCCCGTCATGCGAGCGCCGCGCTGATGGCGAGAAGCGCGGCTTGTCGACCTGCGCGATGGTCGCGGCGTCACGTCCGCACCGGCTGAGATGCCTCCGTCTCGTGCACGGGCAGCGCCGCCGCCAGCCGGTCCGCCCATTCCTCGATGCCCGACCGTGTCGACAACAAGTCCTGCCTGATCTCGACAAGCACGGCGGGGATGCCGCGATCATCGCCATGGATGGGTACGGCGTAGTCGGCATCGCGGCTGATCACATAGGGTACGTTGGCCGCGACATTGAGTGCCGCGTCGATGCGCAGGCCCGAAAGGATCGCCGCGGCGAGATCGGCTGCATGACCATGCAGCACACCCGCATGCCAAGGCCTGGCGACACCCAGGAACACCGGTGTGAAGGAATGGATCGTCACGATCCGCGTCGGCCGGCCCTCGGCCACACGGCGATCGAGGTGCGCGGCCACCCGCTCATGGAACGGCGAAAACATGATTTCCGCGCGCCGGTCTCGTTCCGCTCCGTCGACGCCGGCATTGCCGGGAATGTCAGTGTCTTCCGACAGCACCGGAATGCTGCCCAGGCTGCCCAGTGGCCGGTTGAGATCGATCAGCAGTCGGGAATAGCCGCTGAGAAAGGCCGCTGCATCAAGCCGTGCCGATAACAGGCGCGTCACCTCCGCGGCGCCGATGTCCCATGCGATGTGGCGCTGCAGATGACTGGCATCGAGCCCGAGCCGGCGGTACTCCGCCGGCATATGGTTGGACGCATGCTCGCACAGCAGCACGATCTCGCAACGGCCATGCTCGTTGAGCACCTCGACGGCTTCGGGCCAATCTCCTTGAGGGCGCGAGCTTTTTTCGGCCTGCGCAGTCATCAATAAAGCGTCCGGTAGAGATCGCAGATGGCAGCCGGATCAAGGCCTGCCAGGCGCTCGGCTTCATGCTGCTTCAACCCGACGAAGGTCTCGATGAAGATCGGGGCGAACCATCCCGTAACGGTCTTGTCGGCCAGGAGCGCATCCAGTGCCGCCGGCAAGGTCTCGGGAAGCCGCACCAGACCGAGTTCCGCCCGTTCCGTCTCGCTCATCAGCGTCGGGTCGCCAGTGACCAGCGGCGGTGATGGCAAGTCCGCCTTCAGCCCCTCCAGCCCGGCGCGGATGATCGCCGCCAGCGACAGATAGGGATTGCCGGTGGCGTCGGCCGCCCGGTACTCGACATTATACTGCCGTGCCGGATCGCGTCCGCCGATCGTCACCGTCGGACAGATGCGGAGCGACGCCTCGCGGTCGCGGTCGGCGAGCCAGGTGTAGGACGAACTCCAGCTGTGCGGCTTAAGGCGATAGAAGGACGACACGCTCGACGCCGTCATGGCGGTCATCGCAGGCAGATGGCGCAGCACGCCGGCGCAGAAGGCGCCAGCCTTGGCGGACAGGCCTCCGGGACGCGCCGGATCGTAAGTTGCCGGCTTGTCGGCTTCGTCGACGAAGCTGAAATGGATGTGCACGCCGTTGCCGACGGCATCCGGGGCGACCTTGGGCGCGAAGCTCGCGCGCCAACCGGCATTGCGTGCCACTTCGCGCGTGATTTCGCGGATGGCGACGGCGCAATCTGCTGCCGTGAGCGCATCGGCCGGCTCGTGCGTCACTTCGAATTGCTCACTGCCGAATTCGGCGATGACCACTTCGGGGCCGACACCTGCCTCTTCGAGTGCCGCCATCAGATTGGGGGCGAACGGGTCGGTGCGGCGCAGGGCGGCAAAGGACATCGAATGTGCCGGCGCGAAGCTGCCGCCGGCAACGTGGAATTCGTGCTCGAAGGCGGCGATGACGGAAAGGCCGGTGGCCGCCTTCAATTCCGCCAGCGCATCCCGGAGCATGGTCCGCGTGCAGCCAAGCCACGGGCTGCCATCGAGCTCGACGATGTCGCCGGCCACCATGTCGAAGGGCGTCGCCGATCCCGTCCGCTCGGTGCGGAAGCGCGCCTTGAGATCCGGGATCAGCCGAAGGTCACCGGACGAACCCCAGGGATTGGGATCGACGATCGAATTGAACGGCGTCATTGACAGATTGGCCTGCAGCCAGCCGATCCCTGTCGCGGCGGTCTTTTGCAATCTGCTTTCGACCACGAAGCGGCCCCGCGTAATGGCGGAGAGATCCGTGGTGACGACGGCGACGAGAGGCTCGACGGCAGATGTCATGCCTTTTTTCCCAGAGCGTTGAAGCGGTCGACGACGGTGTCGGTGTCCGTGACCCAGCAATAGCCGCCAAAGGCCTTCAGCGCGATGTCGTGGCGCTCCTGGGTAATGGTGGCGCAGGCATCCGATACGCAGGTGACGAGATAGCCGCGGTCGGCGCCGTCGCGCACCGTCATGTCGACGCACTGGTCGGTCAGCACGCCGACCACGACGAGATAGCGGATGCCAAGGTTTTTCAGCAGGTAGTCGACATTGGTCGAGTTGAAGATGCCCGACGAGGTTTTCGGCAGCGTGATCTCGTCGCCGACTGGCGCCAGCGATGGCACTGGCAGGCCTTCGGGGAGGCTGGGCGCAACATGGATCGGCGTCAGCTTGTGGTCAAGCGAGCGGTCGCGGCCGTCTTCGGTCAGGCTCTGGATGATGGTGTGCAGCACTTCGACGCCATTGGCCCTCGCCGCCGCCAGCAGGCGCTCCTGGTTGGGGATCGTCTGCGAGCATGTCTGCCGGTAGAAATAATGATCGGGTCCGCGTTCTGGATGCGAAGGATCGGCACCCGGCTCCAGCCAGATGCGTTGCATGTCGACCAGCAGCAGCGCTGTCTCGCCGGTACGAAAAGCTTCGTCTCGCTTGGGTAGGGCTTGGGTCATGCCTTCTCGTCCTGCTTTGCTGCTTTGGGTCCAGGTATCTTGCGCGGTCCTGATGTCTTGCGCATGCCGCTCCCTTCCGCATCGCTGTCGAGCGTCACCGCATTGGCGTGCCGCACTTTCTCGATCCTCTCGATGCGAGCCCGAGCGTCGCCGCCCAGCGTCGAAACGATCTGGGCCGTCAGCGCCTCCATCTGTGCGATCGCCGGCGCCAGCGTGTCATAGGGCGAGGCGACTTCGAGCGGGCTGACGATCGTGACTTCGGCAAGATCCGATATCGGTGACAGCCATTGGTCGGTGAACAGAAGAATGCGTACATCGAGCGCGGCGGCTTGGCGCGCATAGGCCATCACGTCGAACTGGTAGCGGCGATAGTCGAAGACGACGAGCACGTCGCGACGACCGAGGTCGGCCAGCGTGTCGAACGACTGCGGAGAGAGCACGCCGAGATCGCGGACCCCGGTGCGGAACTGCACGAGATATCCAGCCAGCATCCCGGCGATGTGGCGGCTGAACCGGCCGCCGACCAGCAAGATTTCGCCCTTGGCCTCCATCAAAAGGCGGGCGGCACGCTCGTAGGTCTGGACCGGTGTCGCCGCGGTGGCTTTCTGCAGGGCCGTGGTAACGGAATCGAGATAGGCAAGCACCGCGCTGTCGCTGGAACCGCTTTGCCGCTTGGTCTCCATCATCAACAGCGGCGAATGCAGCCTGGCCTCGACCTCGGCGAGCAGCTTTGCCTGAAAGTCCGGGAACCCTTCATAGCCGAGCTTGACGACCAGCCGGACAACAGTGGGATCGCTGACGCCGGCGCGTCGCGCAAGCGACGATGCGGTACCGAGGCCCGAGGTCGGATAGTCCGTCAGCAGCAGCCTGACGATCTTCTCTTCCGACGGCGTCAGCGCCAGATCCCCGCGCATCAGAACATCGCGTATCGCCATAGGCCTCCCCTGAAATATATGCTGTGTCGAGTCTATTTCAGATATTTTAATTATGGTCAATAATGAAGAGGTATTGACATGTTTTCCGAGACTGCCGACGATGATGAAGGCGTACAACCCGCATCGCCAGGGCTGACTGGTGTACCGGCAAGGAACAAATGATACCCAATCTCAACATCGTGCCGTTCGTCAGCGTCGACAATATGATGAAGCTCGTGCTCAGGATCGGGGTCGAGCGGTTCCTGGTTGAGCTCGCCGGCTATATCGAGGACGACTTCCGCCGCTGGGAGCTGTTCGACAAGACCCCGCGCGTCGCTTCGCACAGCGCCGAGGGCGTTATCGAGCTGATGCCGACCAGCGACGGCGAGGTCTATGGTTTCAAATATGTCAATGGTCATCCCAAGAACATGCGCGAGGGCCGCCAGACCGTGACTGCCTTCGGCATGCTGGCCGACGTCCACAACGGCTATCCCGTGTTGCTGTCCGAGATGACCATTCTGACCGCACTGCGCACGGCGGCCATGTCGGCCCTTGCCGCGAAGCACTTGGCGCCGGCCGAGTCCCGCTGCATGGCGCTGATAGGCAACGGTGCCCAGGCTGAGTTCCAGGCGCTGGCCTTCAAGGCACTGCTCGGCGTCGACAGGCTGCGGCTTTACGATATCGACCGTTCGGCAACACAGAAATGCATTCACAATCTCGCCGGCCTCGGCTTCGACATGACGGCCTGCACGAGCGCGCAGGAAGCGGTTGAGGGTGCGGACATCATCACCACCGTCACCGCCGACAAGCAGTACGCCACCATCCTGACCGACAACATGATCGGCTCGGGCGTACATATCAACGCCGTTGGCGGCGACTGCCCCGGCAAGACCGAACTGCACCGCGACATCCTGCTGCGCTCCGACATTTTCGTCGAATACCCGCCGCAGACCCGCATCGAAGGCGAGATCCAGCAGCTCGCGCCGGATCATCGGGTGACTGAGCTGTGGCAGGTGGTCACCGGCGCCGTTGAGGGCCGGCGCGACGCCGGCCAGATCACGCTGTTCGATTCGGTGGGTTTCGCTATCGAGGACTTTTCGGCGTTGCGCTATGTCAGGGATCAACTGAGGTCGACCGGCCTGTACCAGGAGCTCGATATGCTCGCCGACCCCGACGAGCCACGCGACCTGTTCGGCATGCTGCTCAGGGCAGCCCAATAGCGTGGAGGTCGCGCGCCTGCTGGCGGTCCGTATCCGCCGGAATGATCGCGGTCATTGTCAGCTTGCCGGCGCGCGCGCAAAAATTGTTCATCGCGGCGGGCTTGAAGGGCCGATCGTTTCTTTCTTGGCAATCTGGAGTCGATGACACTTGCAGGCATTGCTGGCGGGTGTGACCGCCGAAAAGTGCACGCCTGTCCAACAGTCCCGGTTTGCGGACGGTAACATCCGCACAAAGCCGGGAAAGGAGCCTGATATGCCCAGAATAGTACCCGTGCTCGACTTGAGCCGCTTTGAACAAGGCGCGTCGGAACGCCGGACATTTCTGGCGGATCTGCGTTCCGCGTCGCGCGACATCGGCTTTTTCTACCTGGCCGGACATGGCATTTCGTGGGCGGAAATCAGTGAAGTGCTCACCGCGTCGCGCCGCTTCTTTGCCTTGGCCGAGGCCGACAAGCTCGCGATCGAAATGGTGAAATCCCCGCAGTTCCGTGGCTATACCCGCGCCGGCGGCGAGCTGACCAAGGGCAAGGCCGATTGGCGCGAACAGCTCGACATCGGCGTCGAGCGTCAGCCCATAGCGCAAGGGCCAGAAATTCCCGCCTGGACGCGGCTGCAGGGGCCGAACCAGTGGCCCGCTGCGTTGCCGGAACTCAAACCCGCCCTGCTGGCATGGCAGGCCAAGGCAACAGCAGTGGCCATCAGGCTGTTGAAAGCCTTCGCGCTGTCGCTCGATCAAGCCGAGGACGCTTTCGACCCGATCTACCGCGAGCAGCCAAACCACCGCATGAAAATCGTGCGCTATCCCGGCCGAGAGGCGACCGGCGATGACCAGGGTGTCGGCGCGCACAAGGATGGCGGTTTCCTGACGCTGTTGCTTCAGGATGACAATAAGGGGCTGCAGGTCGACTATGACGGAAGCTGGGTGGATGTGGACCCCATTCCCGGTACGCTCGTCGTCAACATCGGCGAATTGCTCGAACTGGCCTCAAACGGCTATTTGCGGGCGACCGTGCATCGTGTCGTGACGCCGGCGGCCGGGATTGAACGCATTTCGGTGCCGTTCTTCTTCAGCGCCAGGCTCGATGCGACGATACCGCTGCTTAGCCTTTCCGAGGACTTGGCGGCGCAGGCGCGCGGGCCGGCCAGCGATCCGGACAATCCGCTGTTTCGCGATGTCGGAACCAATGTGCTGAAAAGCCGGCTGCGCTCGCATCCCGACGTCGCTCGGTGCCACTATGTGGATCTGCTCGAGCCGGAAAGCCGGGCCGGCTGAGTCTTGGACGAGAAAGAACGGGATTTTTGCCATCCCGACCGATTCTTAGAAAATCATTCGTCGTATTCGTCGGGGAATCGGCTCAAAAAGGAAAAACCGTTCGGTGTTTTCCTCCCATTTCACCGAGCGGTGTTCCCCTCTGAAGGTTATGACCTTCTTTTTTGGCCGGGCCGTTTGGCGCCCGGCCATTTTTCTTTTCGCCCTGCGTGTTGCCGGTGCGGCGCCGATCCGGCAGAGTTCAACACGCGTCGGCCATTGCGATCACTGGAAGAGGAGAGGGTCTCATGACATCCGACGTCGCCGTGATTGCCGGAGCGGGCTCCGGATTGAGCGCCTCGCTCGCGCGTCTTCTCGCCAGGGAAGGGTTCCATGTCGTCCTGGCCGCCCGAAACATCGAGAAGCTCGATGCATTGCAAGCGCAAACCGGCGCGCAAGCCGTGGCGACGGATGTCTCGGATCCGGCATCGGTCGAGCATCTGTTCGATATCGCGGACAAGGCTGGCCCGCTTTCCCTCGTGATTTTCAACGCCGGTGGCCGCGCTCGCGGTCCAATAGCCGAACTCGATCCCGAGGCTGTCCGACAGGCTTTGCTGGTCGGGGCCTATGGCGGGTTCCTGGTAGCTCAGCAAGCGGCCCGCCGGCTGATCGCTCAAGGGGCGGGGTCGATCCTCTTCACCGGAGCGACAGCAAGTGTGAAGGGGTTCGCCGGCTCCGCCGGCTTTGCGATGCCCAAATTCGGATTGCGCGGGCTGGCGCAATCCATGGCCCGTGAACTGGCGCCCAAGAATATCCACGTTGCGCATTTCATCATCGACGGCGCCATTGCTTCGGCCGCTTCCGGACAGGAGCCTGGGCCGCAGGATCGCCGGCTGTCTCCGGATGCGATCGCAGAGGCCTATCTCGCCATCCACCGCCAGCACCGCAGCGCCTGGACCTGGGAAATGGAACTCAGGCCGTGGGTCGAAAATTTCTGACTGGATCAGCGATCCATGCGACTTTTGCATGGCTCGTCTGCACGGGCCTTGAGGAGAGTCGACATCGGATGAGGATGTCACTATATAGCGGCGGCTTCGCGGGCTCACGCCTTGAAGCGCAACGTCATAAGGCGGCTGTAGCGACAGCCATTGAGATTAAGAAACGGACTGGAAGCCGTAAAAGGTAGAAGCAATTGCTCGGAGCGGGAAGACCCCGCCAACGGTACAGTCCTTCAGAATCAGAAAATGTTCTTCACCCCTCGATTTCCTTCGGCTCTGTGGACCCTGGACGGCTTCGGCTTGCCGGCTGGCCGCGACTCGGCTCGAATGGGAACATGCATCCTTCGCGGGATGCCGACGCTTATGATTACCAACCGGCTTTGCCGCCAGGGAACAGCAGTATGAGTGAACACGCGATCGAGTTCTTGCGGGGATGGATCGGCGAAAAGGTCCATTGCCAGTCCCACGCCAGGATCGAGAAGCAGGCCGAGACGTTGGCCCGCGAATGCGCCGCCAAGGCGGCCGAGGTCGGCATACCGCTGGAGGACATCCAGGAGGAAGTCGGCGACATCCAGGAATTGATCGCTTCCCGGCTCGAGGAAGCGGCCGAGGCCGACGAAAACCAGCAGGCCTCAAGCAAAGCCGCGGAATAACTGCGGGTCAAACCTGTTCGAAACGCGCGGGCTTCGGCCCGCGTTTTCGTCTCAGCCATTCCTCTCAGCCAAACTTTTCTTCCAGCCAGGCCTTTGGCAGCGCCGGCACGAAATTGCCGTCGCGCCCGGTCATGTCGTCATTGGCGATAAGAGCGTTGACGATGGATTCCTCCACCGTCTGGATCACCGCATCGAAGAACGGGTCGATGTCTGTATCGGGGATGAAATCGGCGCTGGCGATGCGGCCGGACAGCCCCAGCGCCGCGGCGGGATTGGCCGTCGAGAAGGAGAGGAAGATATCGCCCGAACTGTGATAGCCGAAGCCGCCCGTCAAGGCGACGCCGAGCGGCACACGGCGCGCCAATCGCTTCATCTGATGCGGCAGGAAAGGCGCGTCGGTCGCGATGACGGCGATGATTGAGCCCTTTTCCGCGCGCGACGTGGCTTCGCGGATCGCCGGTTCGGTGAGTTCGGGCTCGGCGCGCAGGCCGCGAATGGTGAAATTATGCCGCTTGCCGAAATTCGACTGCACGAAGGCGCCGACCGTGTAGGTGCGCCCTTGCCATGCGACGATGCGCGAGGCCGTGCCGGACCCTGCCTTGAAGCCGAAGGTGATCATGCCGGTGCCGCCGCCGACGCTGCCTTCCTCGACCGGTCCGCCGGCCGCGCCGTCAAGGGCGTCGGCGACGTGCTCCGACGTTAGATGGTGGCCGTTGATGTCGTTGAGAAATCCGTCATAAGTCTCCGCCGCCACCGGCAGCCCCCAGGCGCTGTCGATCGCGGCCGGCAGCACCCGGTTCATCCAGCGCAGCGTGCCGTCACGCGAAACACCGCAGGAATGCGTGTTGGTGATGGTGATCGGGAAGTTGAAGGCTCCGGTTTCCTCGATGATGTGCGAGCCGGTCATCTCGCCATTGCCGTTCTGGCTGAAAATGCCGGCGAAGACCGGGGTGGCCAATTCGGCGCGCGGCCTCGGCAGGATTGCGGTCACGCCGGTGCGCACCGGCCCCTTGCCGACGATAAGCGGACCATCGCCCGATATCAGCGTCGCATAGCCTAGAGCGACGCCGGGCACGTCGGTGATCGCGTTGAACGGCCCGGGCGTTCCGTCGAAGCCGATAGCGAAGCTTCGCGCGCGCGGCTTGCCGGACGGCGTTGCCAGATGGTGCGGATTGTCGATCATGCTCTTAGAACAAGGATCCCTGATTGCCGGGTTCCTTTGCCTTTGCCGCCGGTCTGGCCACGGGCTTTGGCCGCGCCGCGCCACTGGTTGCCACCGCATCCGCCGTGCCATCGGCGAACTCCAGCGACAGCGCCATCCCCGACACCACGTCGGCGGCCTGCTTGATGACCGCGCCGTCGGCATCCTTCACCAGCGCGAAGCCGCGCGCCAGGACGGCCTTGTGCGAAAGCGTCGCCATCAGCCGGTCGGCCTGGACGATGCGGCCGCGCAACCGCTCCAGCCTGAGCAGCATCGCCTGGCCGCCGCGTCTCGTCAAAGCCGTCAGAAGATCCCTCTGCACACGTTGGCGCCGGGCTGTCGGCTCGATCGTGATGCGGCCCTGCAGCAAAGCCAATTGCTGCCTGTGCCGCTGCAGCGATGCCTTGGCGCATTTTGGCAACTGATCCGCGGCACGATTGAGCTCCGCGCGCCGGCTTCTGGCCAGAGTGCGCAGCGCCCCTTGCGCCCGCAAAAGGCTACGGTCGTTGGTGCGCCGCGCTTCGGCGATCCGCTGCGACAGCATTGCCGGCGTCAATTTTACAGCGAAGAATCGCGCCCGCTTGCGCTCGGTGGAAACCATCAGGCCACGACCGAGCCTCGATGTCGCCTCGTCCAGGCGCCGGCGCGGCAGCGCCAGCAATTGATCGGGTGAGGGCAGCGCACGCGCCGCCGCACGGGCTGCCTGCCGCTTGCGTTCGAAATTGCGCAAGACGGCGGCCTTGAGCCGCGCGCCGAGGCTGGCCAGCGTCGCTTCGAGGTCAGCCTTCACCGGCACGGCGATTTCGGCCGCGCCCGTCGGTGTCGGCGCCCGCACATCCGCGACAAGGTCGATCAGCGTCCAGTCGGTTTCGTGGCCGACAGCCGAAATCACCGGAATGCCCGAGGCGGCGACCGCGCGGGCGAGTGCCTCGTCGTTGAAGCCCCACAGATCTTCCAGGCTGCCGCCGCCGCGCGCCACGATCAGCAGATCGGGGCGCTGAATGGGGCTGTCCCATGCCAGCGCGTTGAAACCGGTGACGGCACTGGTCACTTCCGCACTCGCCGTGTCACCTTGAACCCGCACGGGCCAGACCAGCACATGCAGTGGAAAGCGGTCCTTGATGCGATGGATGATGTCGCGGATGACCGAGCCGGTCGGCGAGGTGACCACGCCGATGACGCGTGGCATGAACGGCAGCCGGCGTTTGCGCACCGCATCGAAAAGCCCCTCCGCCTGCAGCCGGCGTTTGCGCTCCTCCAGCAGCGCCATCAGCGCCCCGGCGCCGGCCGGCTCGAGATTGTCGATGACGATCTGGTAGTTGGACTTGCCGGGATAGGTGGTGAGCTTGCCGGTGGCGATCACCTCCATCCCTTCCTCGGGACGGAATTTCAGCCGGCTCATCGTGCCTTTCCAGACCACGGCGTCGAGCCGCGCACGGTCGTCCTTCAGCGCGAAATAAGCATGGCCGGAGGAATGCGGCCCACGATAGCCTGAGATTTCGCCGCGCACCCGCACATTGCCGAAGACGTCCTCGACCGTGCGCTTCAGCGCGCCTGATATTTCGCTCACCGTGTATTCGGTGGCGTTGGTACGTGATTCGGATGCTGCTTCGCTCATCGGTCGATTGGGGGCCGGTTGGACGCCGCCGTCAAGGCGGCCGTGTCAGGCCCGATAGTCATGACCCGGTTTTTTACCAGCCCGGCAGGATCTGGCTCGGCTTGCTTCGCTTCATCTTGGCGAAGGCGAGGGCCGCGAAATCGAACGTTCCCGTCTCCTCGCCGAGCGGCACCGAGATGTTGTCCAGGCTTTCCGAGATGTGGCGGGCAAGCGCATCGACGATCTCCGGCCGCGAGGTCTGGCCGCGCATGATGCCGATGCGGCAGTCGGGCAGGGCGCCGAAGCCGTCCGCCTCGCCCAGCACCCGCATGCCGGGCCTGAGCGCGCATTCCGGCAGCACCGAGATCGCCAGCCCCGACAGCACGGCGGCGGTGATCACGGTCGCTGAGAAACTGGTGAACAGGATGCGGTAGTCGCGGTTCTGCTGGTCCAACACGTCGACCGCGGCGCGCCTCCAGATGCAGTTCGGCCGGCCGAAGGCCATCGGCAGCGTCTCCTGTTCATGTGTCGCATGGTTGGCCGAGGAGACCCAGAGCAGCGGTTCACGCCGCACCACCTCCGACTGGCCGCGCACATCATTGTGCGTCACCAGCGCCAGGTCGAGATTGCCGCGCTTGATGTGCTCGACCAGCCCCGGCGTCGGTTCGCAGATGACGGTCAGTTCGACGCGCGGATTGGAGCGCGTGAACCGTGCCATGATCTCGGGCAGGAAACGGTCCGCATAATCGTCAGGCGTGCCGATGCGGATCGTGCCTTCGAGCCTCTGGTCATCGAAGGCTGCGAGCGTTTCGCGGTTGAGATAGAGCAATCGCCTTGCGTAGGAGAGTAGTTTGTCGCCTTCCTCCGTCAGCCTGTTCGAGCGCCCCTCCTTCTCGAACAGCGGCTTGCCGATCCGCTCCTCCAGCCGGCGCATCTGCATCGACACCGCCGACTGGGTGCGGTGCACTTCTTCCGCAGCGCGGGTGAAGCTGCCGGTATCGGCAATCGAGATGAAGGTCTGCAATTGATCGAGATCGAGCGGCGCTTTCATCGGTCCAATCCATCACTGCTGTTGATATTAAAGATTAGAAACATTCGTTGGATTAATCAATCGGTCGATGGCAAATTGGCATTGTCCAAATGAGAGCCATGCATGTCGCCCAAAAGTGGACACCGGTTTTGAGACGACGACATGCATTTCTAAAATTGTATTTGAGACCGGAACGGCCGCTGTCGCCAGCGCCGATCGTCGGGTTTCGTCCGTTCGAGTCTGAAGGAGACCGACATGACCACGATCGATTTCGCCACCGAGACCTCGCGCATCACCTCGCGTCCGGCTGTTGCGACGCGCGTGGCCAACATTGTCTCCAACACCTACCGCGCCTGGAAAAACCGCCGCGCCTTCTACCGCCTTGGCGAGATGTCGGATGCAGAACTCGCCGATATCGGCCTGACGCGCGCCGACCTTTGTGTCGCCATCGACGTGCCGTTTGGCCGCGATCCCACGGTAATCCTGCGTGAGATCGCCAGCGATCGCGTGGAAACGATCGAGGAAATCGCTCGCAAGGTGGCCTGATTGGTTCAGCTTCGGTTGCGTTGAACCCTTTCACGGTTCAGCGCGACCAAGGTTCTGCAGGCTCCCCACTCCCTGCCGGTTCCCCGCCGGCCTGCCTGCACGCTGCCCGGTCCTCCCAAGGACCGGGCTTTTCCTTTAAGGTTTACCGAAGGCCGGGCGACTACCGCCGGTCCATGTCCCGCTTGAACTGGTCGAAGATCGTTTCCACGCCCTTCTGGTATTCGTCGCGCTGCTGGGCTCCGGTCTGGAACATCTTGCCGAAAATGTCGTCGAACGGGTTCCGTGGCCGTCCGCTCGGATTGGCTTGGGGCTGTGGTGCCTGGCGCTGCTGCGGTTGCGGCGCTTCAGGTTGCGGCGCCGGCTGCCCGCCGGGCATCCCGAGGCCGCCGCCTCCACCTTGCCGCAGCATCTCCTCGAAGATTTTCCCCAGCGGGTTGTCGCCGTAGGGGCTCTGTGTCTGCTGGGACTGGGGCCGGCTTTGTGGTTGCTGCGGCGCGCCGCCACCGAACATGTCCTGCAGCACCTTGCCGAGCGGATTGTCGCCATAGGGATTGGGCGCCGGCTGCGGCTGGCTTTGCGGCTGCGGTGAGCCGCCGCCGAACATGTCCTGCAAGACCTTGCCGAGCGGGTTGTCCATGGGGTTCTGAGGCGGTGGCGCCTGGCGCTGTTGCGGCGCTGGCGCCTGCATGCCGCCTTGCCGCATCATCTGCTCGATGATCTCGCCCAGTGGATTGTTGCCGCCGCCGCCAAGACCAGCCGCTGCCTGCATCTGGTTTGTCGTCTGCTTGAACAGTCCGCCCATTACCATCGAGGCGATAGCAGGCAGCATCTGCTGCAAGATCTGCTGGCTGACGCCGCTCGCCTGCGCGGCCTGGCTGGCCACGGCGCGCGACAGGTCTTTCGAACCGAACAGATGTCCCAGAATGCCGTTGCCCTCGTCGACGCCTTGCGGCGAGAAGGCGCGCGTGGCGTCCTCGAAATATTTGGCGTGCTGGCCGCTTGCCATCGCCGTCATGAAGGCGCCGAGCCCATAGGGATCGGCGGTGTTGCGTTGCAACCCTTGTGAAAAGGCTGGCAGCAGTGCGGCGACCGCCGCCTGCGTCTGCTGCAGCGAAAGCCCGTATTGCTGGGCAAGCGCCTGCATGCCGTTGCCGTTCTGGGCCTGCGCCAGCATGTCGAACAAGGTAGGCATCGGCTTCTCCTCCGGGAAATCCTCGAAAGAGAGCCTAATTCGTTTCAGCGCCCGATTGAAGTTACTTTTGCCACCCGCCATGGCTCGCGGTTAATAGGCATACTCCATGAACACCGGCTCGATCGAGCCGCCCCAGCGCGTGTGGTAGGCCGACAGCATCTCCTCCGCACTGGTGGTGCCGCGCGCCACGACCTCGTCGAGCGTGTTGAGGAACGAGGTTTCGTCGTAGCCGTCACGGTTCTTCTTGCCGCGGTTCTTCAACCCCGTGCGCGAAATGGCCATGACGTCGCGGGCGACCTCGCGCAACGTCGTGTTGCGGAAGGGCGCGGCAATGCCGAGCTCCGGCACGGCGTTGCGCATGGCCAGGACTTCCTTGTAGGTCCAGCTCGACGTCAACGCCTCGGCCGCGTCGAGTGCCACCTCGTCGTAGAGCAGCCCGACCCAGAAGGCCGGCAGCGCGCAGATGCGCCGCCAGGGACCGCCATCGGCGCCGCGCATTTCAAGGAAACGCTTGAGCCGCACGTCCGGGAACAGCGTCGACAGATGGTTCGCCCAGTCGCCCATCGTCGGCAGCCCGTCCGGCACTTCATTGCGCGCGGCCCCGGCCATGAACTGGCGGAAGGTGATATGCGTCATGTCGTGATAACGGCCATCGCGAATGACGAAATACATCGGCACGTCGAGTGCCCATTCGACATAGTCGGCGAAACCGAAATCGGGCGAGAAGCAGAATTCGAGCAGGCCCGAGCGCTGGTTGTCGGTGTCGCGCCAGATGTCGCCGCGCCAGCTCTGCAGCCCGTTCGGCCGGCTGTCGGTGAAGGGCGAGTTGGCGAACAGTGCGGTCGACAGCGGCTGCAGCTTCAGCGACACCTGCATCTTGCGGCGCATGTCGGCCTCGCTCTCGAAGTCGAGGTTCACCTGGATCGTGCAGGTGCGGTACATCATGTCGAGGCCCTTGGTGCCGACCTTGGGCATGTAGCGCGTCATGATCTCATAGCGCGACTTCGGCATTTTCGGTGTCTCGGCCAACGACCATTTCGGGCTGCCGCCGAGGCCGAGGAAGCGGATGCCCATCGGCTCGGCGATCTCGCGCACCTGCGCCAGATGGGCGTTGCCCTCGCGGCAGGTCTGGTGGATCGTCTCCAGCGGCGCGCCGGAAAGCTCGAACTGGCCGCCGGGCTCGAGCGAAATTGCCCCCTGGCCCGTCGGTTCGACCAAGCCGATGATGCGGCCGTCATCCATGATCGGATCCCAGCCAAGCTTGTTCTGCATGCCTTCAAGGATGGCGCGGATGCCGCGTTCACCACCATAGGGCACCGGTGCGTTGCCATCGACATAGAACGGGAATTTCTCGTGCTCGGTGCCGATGCGCCATTTTTCGCGCGGCTTGTTGCCTTCGGCCAGGTGCTCGACAAGCTCGTCTATGCCTTCGATGGGCCGGAAATCGGTTGTGTCGCGCGCCATTCTCAAGCCCTCAAAGGCGGTTGGACCACCGCCGGCGCTAAATGGACGAAATGTCAGTAGCCGATCAAGCGAAAAATCCTGAGCCACAGGTCAAGAGGAATTGAAGGCCACGCCCAGCAAGCACCTCTTGCAAGAGACAGAGCACTACCAGTCGCCGATTGTTGCCTGCATCACCGCAAGCGCTGCCACGGCCGCCGTGTCGGCACGCAGGATACGCGGCCCGAGCGGAATGGCGGTCACGAAGGGAAGCGCGCGCAGCATCTTGCGCTCCTCGTCGGAAAAGCCGCCCTCGGGCCCGACCAGCAGGGCGAGCTTCTTCTCCTTCACCGTCTGCAATGCTGGCAGTGGGTTGTTGGTCGAGGCGTCCTCGTCGCAGAAGATCAACCGGCGTTCCTTGTCCCAGCCGGTCAGCAGGCGCTCGAATTTTTCCGCGTCGCGAACCTCCGGCACCGCCAGGATGCCGCATTGTTCGGCAGCCTCGACGACATTGGCGCGCAGGCGATCGAGCGACGGCTTGGCCACCTGCGTGTGCTGGGTGATGACCGGCTGCAGGACGCCGGCGCCCATCTCGACCGCCTTCTGCACGAGATAATCCAGCCGGCCCTGCTTCAGCGGTGCGAAGCAATAGACCAGGTCAGGCAAAGGCGGCTGCGGCCTTTGCAGCGCCAGCACTTTCAGCCGCACCGAGCGCTTCGATTTCGCTGATATCGCGGCCGACCACTCGCCGTCGCGGCCATTGAAGACAAGGATCTCGGCGCCTTCGGCGAGCCGCAGCACATGCAGGAGATAATGGCTCTGCTGCTGGCCGGGTTCGACCTCGATGTCCAGTCCGAGGTCGTCGGGCACGAACAGACGTTGCATCTTGTAGTTGGCGCGCATGGCCGAGGAATGGGCGAGGCGGCCGCCGGCGTCAAGCCTTGGCGGAGGGATGCCACACAGGCTGAAAGCCGTGACGCAGGATGGCAACCGTCGTTTCCGGGGTCAGCAGCACCAGCGTCTCGTCCTCGAACCGACCCAGGCTGGTAGGCGGGCCGTATCCGGCAAAAGACCATGGCAACGCCTTGCCGTGGCACAAGGCGTAGGTGCTGCCGCCGGTTGCGATCATCGCGCCGTCGGGCAGGCGGGCAAGCGCGTCCATCGCGACGGCAGGCCGTTTGCCACCCGACGCCAACCGCTCCTTGTGCAGCCGTTTGTCCACCTGCGGCGCGCGCGGCTCGGCAATGACGAAGGCTTGGCCGAAGCGCCTGACAAAATCCCTGGCTCGTTCGCGCTGGCAAAAGAAGCAGGGACGATGCCCGGCGGCGAGCGCCGTCACCTCGTCGAGGAAGAACAGTTCAGTCCAGCCGGCCTTGCCATCGGCCCGGTTGCGGCCCATCGGCTCGCGCCGCACATTGCGGAATTGGCACACGCAGATGATCCAGGCCTGAAGCGCCCAGCGCTTTTTCAGGAGCGTCTTTGTCGCGGGGTCGTGGATGATGCCGCGATTGCCGGTGAACAGGCCGCGCTCCGGCACGGCATGAATGGCGCCGAACGGATCGACCCGGTTCTGCAGTGGCATGGTTTTCTCCTGGGATACGCATCTTGGCTGCGATACTGGCGGCATGATATCGCTGGTTTCCTCGTTTTCATGTCAGCAGGGTTTGCCATGCGGGTGCTGGTGGTCCAGAACTTCGACAATACCGGCCTTGGCCAGGTTGGCGCGGCGCTCGCGGAAGCGGGTGCCGATCTCGATGTGCGCCTTCCCTACAAGGGTGATGCGCTGCCACGGGACGCAACCGGCCATGATGCCATGGTGGTGCTCGGCGGTGGCCAGAATGCACTGGACGACGAAGACTATCCCTATTTCCCGGCGCTGCTGGAACTGACCCGCGATTTTGCCGGCAAGGACCGCGCAGTGCTCGGCATCTGTCTCGGGGGTCAACTCGTCGCCCGCGCCTTTGGCGGCGAGAACCGCATTGGCGGCGCCAATGAATTCGGCTGGCGCGGCGTGTCGTTGACCCCGGATGCCAAGGCCGACCCGGTGCTGTCTGCACTGCCGG
Source organism: Mesorhizobium sp. B2-3-15 (assembly GCF_006442875.1). Taxonomy (NCBI): domain Bacteria; kingdom Pseudomonadati; phylum Pseudomonadota; class Alphaproteobacteria; order Hyphomicrobiales; family Phyllobacteriaceae; genus Mesorhizobium; species Mesorhizobium sp. B2-3-15. The sequence goes on from NZ_VFVO01000002.1 coordinate 631,405, forward strand.
AAACATTCCCGATCTTCCAGTGGCACGACGATACATTCGAGCTGCCGGACGACGCCGTGCGGCTCGCCGGCAACGATGTCGCCGAAAACCAGGCGTTTCGCGTCGGCCGTGCCGTCTACGGCTTCCAGTTCCATTTCGAGGCCGACCGGCCGCTGGTGAAGGACTGGAGTTCCTCCTTCGCGCCGACCATTGCCGCGCGCCATCCCGACTGGGCCGGCGAGCTCGAGGGCGAAATGGCCCGTAACGGCCCTGACGCCGATGCTGCGGGCCTCGCCATCGCCCGTGCCTGGGTGGCGACGATCTGAGCATTCCCTTCCGCGTCCTACCGCGTGACATAATTGGCACGTGGGACGGAATCCGTCTGGGGAAAACCTTTTCATCCTTGGCTTGGGTCCGCCCGCTATCCTAGAAGGCGCGCGCTATATCGGCTGTGCAACCGGGATGAACCTTTTGTGTGACCCGTGCGACACACCATCGATACAGAACACGCCTAGAAGCGCGAAATCGTCGAAACTTTGAAGCGATTTTTCCATTTCAACGCATTGGTAACCGCCTCGTGCACAGATGCAGAAAGCTCAACAAGAGATGACCTCCGTGAAAGCAGCTCTTCTGTCCTTTGCCATGCTGTCCGCCATCGTGCTTTGCGGCCTTGGCATCTATGCCGCCGATGCCGCCAACAACCACAATGCGGTCGACGGCTACGGCGTTACCGCCTCCCTGCGCTAAAGCCCAGGCATCCCTCGCGCGAGTATTCCTCGCGCCAGTATCCTCGCGCCCTTGGGCGCCGGGGCCTCAAGGTTCCTTTATCGACATTTCCAGGATGCGTTTGTCCGCGCCGTCCACGACGAGCGCGGTAAGCATGCCTGACTGCCAGGCAAGCGTGTCGACATTGACGCGGTTGGCCATCACTTCCGCCTCGGGGACCGGCGTGTGGCCATGCACCACGATCTTCGGGAGGAGACCGGCGTGATCGTGGAAGACGTCACGGATCCAGATCAGGTCCTGGATATTCTGTTTCTCCAGCGCAATGCCTGGCCTTATGCCGGCATGGCAGAAGAAGAAGTCGCCTGACGTCACCGAGAACGGCAGCGACCGCAGGAAGTCGATATGGCTTTGCGGCACGGCTGCGAGCAAGGCTTGGTGGCCCTTGCGCATGGCTGACTCGGCCTTGCCGAACCAGATGCCGCTGCCGTTGTTGATCGTCACCCCATAGGATTGCGCGGTCTGGATGCCGCCAAAACGGATGAAAAGCCCTTCGGGGTCGGGTGTCTCGAGAAAGTCGAGAAAGCCGAGGTCGTGGTTGCCGGCCAGCATCATGTTTCGCTGATCGCGTTCGCGCGCTTCGATCAGGAAGTCGATGACGCCCTTGGAGTCGGGCCCTCGATCGACATAGTCGCCAAGATGGATGATGCGCCAGTCCGCGACCAGGTCCCTGGCGATCTCGGCCTCGATCTGTCCGTGCATGGCGGCCAGCAGGTCGAGCCGGCCATGCACGTCGCCGATCGCGTAGAGACGCACGCCGTCCGGCCCGCGTGCGTCGAGGAAATGGATGCCGGGTTCCGCCAAGGTTTTGGTATCTCCGTGGTCAGATGTCATGGCCTAGCGCCGGAGTTGGTCCTTGCCCATGTCGGTGACCAGACGCTTTCCGCACAGCGCCAGCGTGATGTCCATCTCCTTACGGATGATTTCCAACGCCTTGGTAACCCCTTCCTTGCCGAGCGCGCCCAGGCCGTAAAGAAACGGCCGGCCGATATAAGTGCCCTTGGCGCCCAGGCAGAGTGCTTTCAACACATCCTGGCCGGAGCGGATGCCGCCGTCCATATGCACTTCTATTCTGTCGCCGACCGCATCCGCGATCTCTTCCAGCGCCATGATGGAGGACGATGCGCCGTCGAGTTGGCGGCCGCCATGATTGGAAACGATGATGGCATCGGCGCCGGTGTTGGCTGCCATCAGCGCGTCCTCCTTGTCGAGGATGCCCTTGAGGATCAGTTTGCCGCCCCAGCGCTCCTTGATCCAGGCGACGTCCTTCCACGACAGGTGCGGATCGAACTGTTCGGTCGTCCATGACGACAACGAAGCCACATCGCCGACGCCCTTGGCATGGCCGACGATGTTACGGAAGGTACGGCGCTTCGTGCCAGCCATGCCCATCCACCAGCCAGGCCGCACAGCGATGTTGGCGATGTTGGCGAGCGTCATCTTGGGCGGCGCCGAAAGCCCATTGCGGACGTCCTTGTGGCGCTGGCCGAGGACCTGCAGGTCGAGCGTCAGCACCAGCGCCGAGCACTTCGCCGCCTTCGCCCGGTCGATCAAGTTGAGGACGAAATCCTTGTCGCGCAGCACATAGAGCTGGAACCAGAACGGTTTCTTCGTCACCGACGCGACATCCTCGATCGAGCAGATGCTCATCGTCGAAAGCGTGAACGGCACGCCGAATTCCTCAGCCGCCTGCGCTGCCAGCATCTCGCCGTCGGCGTGCTGCATGCCGGTCAGGCCTGTCGGCGCAAGCGCCACCGGCATCGACACTTTCTGGCCGATCATGGTCGATTCCAGCGAGCGGTTGCTCATGTCGACCAGCACGCGCTGGCGGAACTTGATCTTCTGGAAGTCTTCCTCGTTTGCCCGGTAGGTGCTCTCGGTCCAGGCGCCGGAGTCGGCATAGTCGAAGAACATCTTGGGCACGCGCCGGCGCGCGAGATCCTTGAGGTCTGCGATGGTGAGAATGTCGCTCATGATGGTCCCCGCTTGATCAAATTGACTAGGAGCGGCTGCGCGCTGGTTCGCTGCCGCCGGTTTCTGAGCGCTGCCTTAGCCTCAGCCGCGACACGCGTTGCCAGTCGCCGCTGCGCTCGGCTTCCGCCATCGAGCGCTCGACATAGGTCATGTGGTCCATCGCCGCCTGGCGGGCGGCGGCCGGATCGCCAGCCCTGACCGCGGTGTGGATCGCCCGGTGCTGCGCCAGCAGCGCCTCTCGCGCGCCCGGCACGGTGAACACCAGCAGCCGGTTCTGGAACACGCCTTCCGATAAGAGGCGGTAGCAGGAGCGCAGCGTGTGCAAGAGCAGGATGTTGTGCGCGCATTCGCAGATCGCGTGGTGGAATTCAACGTCGATTTCCGCCTCGTCGTCGAAGTCGCCGGTGCGATGCGCCTCATCCATGCGCGCCATGATGCGGTCGAGCAGGGCGAGGTCTTCGGGTGTGGCACGCCGTGCCGCGTATTCGGCGGCTATGCCCTCGACCTCGCGGCGATACTCCAGATAGTCCGTCACAGCCTTGCGATGCGTCGAGATCAGGTCCGCCACCGGCTTGGTAAACAACTGGCCGATAATGTCGGCGACATGCGTGCCGCCGCCGGCCTTGGTCGTCAGCAACCCACGTCCTTCGAGCGCCTTCAGCGCATCGCGCAGGATGGGCCGTGACACATCGAACTGACGCGCCAGTTCGCGCTCGCCCGGCAGCCGGTCGCCAGTGCGCAGCACGCCTTCGAGGATGAGGCTTTCGATCTGCTGCACGACTTCGTCGGCGGTGCGCGAATGCTCGATCCTGGAGAAAATATCGCTCAAAGGAAGCGCCTGGGGACGGAATGAATGTCGCGCAGATTAAAGCGTCTGTCGCCAACTGGTCAAATTATTTATCCAATTCGCCTGGTTCGGTCGATTTTCGCATCGCGCCGGCACGTCGCCTCGCGCTAAACTTTGCTGTTTACGTCCCTTGTCGATTGCCGCAAGACGGCACCATTGCACGAAGGGTCGAAACCAGGGGGACCAGATGTGTCGGACGAGACGTCCAATCTTGAATTCCAGTCGCGCAGCCAAGGCAGCGTCATGGGCTTTCCGGCGCATGAAGGCCGGCCCGGCGCGCTCGGCGAGGTTCATGCCCGTCCGCATCCACTCGTCGAGAAGCCGCGTGTCCTCGTCCAGCTCTCCTTCATGACCGAAGGAGGCTCCGCGGTCGACCATGCCGTGCTTTCGGAACTGTCGCGCCGCCTCGGCATCGCCGCCCCCGAGCGTCATGCCCGCCACCACGCCGTGAAATGGGGCAAGGGCACCCTGCGCTGGGAGCGGCATACGGAGTTCTCGACCTATCTCTGGGAAGGACCGCTGGCCGAGAATGGCCGGGGGCAAGAGGATTCGCCGTTCGGCAATGGCTTTTCGCCGCCGGGAACCGTCATCTCGGGCATCCGGCTCGAGATCCGCAAGTGGACGCAGGCGAACGAGAGGCTGATCGCCGGCTTCGACCCGACCAGCCTCTGTCACTCGCTCGTCGAGCGCGGCAGCGCGGCTATTGTCACCGACTTCCGCCAGGACGGCGATGGCATGACCCGCATGCTGGTGCTTGATCGTGGTCTGACCCCGGCCAGCACCGGCGCGCTGTCGCAGCGGCTGATCGACATCGAGACCTACCGCACGCTTGCCATGCTCGGCTTGCCGCTGGCGCTCACCTTGTCCAGCCGCGCCCGCCGCATCGAGGATCGCTTGGCACAGACGACCCTGGAAATGAAAGTTGCCGAGACCCGCGACAGCCAGACGCTGCTCGCCGACCTGACGGAGCTTGCCGCCGAACTGGAGGCTGATGCCGCTTCCAGCCTTTACCGCTTCGGCGCCAGTCGCGCTTATGACGGCATCGTCACTGAAAGGCTCAAGGCACTGGATGAGGAGCCAGTGCTGGGCTACGACACCTGGGCGGGCTTTCTGCTGCGGCGCATGGCGCCAGCCATGCGCACCTGCCGCTCGGTCGAGGAGCGCCAGGCCAATCTGTCGCGAAAGCTGACCCGTGCCACCACGCTGTTGCGCACCTGGGTGGATGTCGAGGTCGAGAAGCAGAACCGCGATCTGCTCGCCTCGATGAACAACCGCGCCCGGCTGCAACTGCGCCTGCAGCAGACCGTCGAAGGGCTCTCGGTCGCCGCCGTCTCCTACTATGTGGTGGGCCTCATCGGCTATGTCGCCAAGGGCGCGTCGGTCTTTGGCCACGCCTTCGCGCCGGAGGTCGTTACCGCCGCATCGGTGCCGGTCGCCATCCTGCTGGTCTGGTGGGGCGTGCGCAGGGTGCGACAGATGCATTCCGAGCCGGCGAAGCATCCGGCCGAATAGACCGCGCCAAGCTTCGAAGCGCGATGGATGTGCAGCGGCAGATTGCCGCTGCGGAAGCCTTGCCTGCATCCGCCCCGGATGCCATCAAAGCAAGGTTTGCAACAAATGCCCCTAGCTGGTAAATCATTTTTACCAGTTGAGTGGAGGAAGCGCCGATGTCCGGCCTTGCCATGCCCAAGCCAGACGCCGAGACGCTGCGCCGGCGCAGCGAAATCGTCGCCGACATGCGCATCATCGTACCGGGCGAGGGCGTGGTCGACGCGGCCAATGAAATGCGGGCCTTCGAGAGTGATGGCCTGACTGCCTACCGGCAAGTGCCGCTGGTCGTGGTCCTGCCCGAGACGGTGGCGCAGGTTTCCCGTCTGCTGAAATACTGCAACGACCGCAACATCCGCGTCGTGCCGCGCGGATCCGGCACCTCGCTGTCGGGCGGCGCGCTGCCGCTGGAAGACGCGGTGCTGCTGGTCATGAGCCGGTTCAACCGCATCCTGGAGATCGATTTTCCCAACCGCATCGTCGTCGCCCAGCCTGGCGTCACCAATCTCGGCATCACGTCCGCCGTCGAGCAGGAGGGTTTCTACTACGCCCCCGACCCATCATCCCAGATCGCCTGCTCGATCGGCGGCAATGTCGCCGAAAATTCCGGCGGCGTGCACTGCCTGAAATATGGTCTCACCGCCAACAATGTGCTTGGCATCGAGATGGTCCTGATGAATGGCGAGGTGGTGCGGCTCGGCGGCGGCCACCTCGATGCGGAAGCCTATGACCTGCTCGGCGTCATGACCGGTTCGGAAGGTCTGCTCGGCGTCGTCACCGAGGTCACCGTGCGCATCCTGAAGAAGCCGGAGACGGCGCGGGCGCTGCTGATCGGCTTTCCGACCAGCGAGCAGGGCGGCCAATGCGTGGCCGACATCATCGGCGCCGGCATCATTCCGGGCGGCATGGAAATGATGGACCGGCCGGCGATCCACGCGGCGGAGGATTTCGTCCATGCCGGATATCCCCTGGATGTCGAGGCACTGCTGATCGTCGAGCTCGATGGGCCGGGCGTCGAGGTCGATCATCTCATCACCGCGGTCGAGGCGATCGCCATCCGCAACGGCTCGACCACCTGCCGCATCTCGCAGTCCGAGCAGGAGCGGCTGAGTTTTTGGGCCGGCCGCAAGGCGGCATTCCCCGCCGTTGGCCGCATCTCGCCCGATTACTACTGCATGGACGGCACGATCCCACGCAAGGAGTTGCCGCGCGTGCTGGCCGGCATGCGCGAGCTGTCGGAAAAATACGGCCTCGGAGTCGCCAATGTCTTTCACGCCGGCGACGGCAATCTGCATCCCCTGATCCTTTATGACGCCAACGTGCCTGGTGAACTCGACAAGGCCGAAAGCTTTGGCGCTGACATTCTGAGGCTTTGCGTCAAGGTTGGTGGCGTGCTCACCGGCGAACATGGCGTCGGGGTCGAGAAGCGCGACCTGATGCCGGAAATGTTCAACCAGGTCGACCTCGACCAGCAAATGCGCGTCAAGTGCGCCTTCGATCCCAACCATCTGCTCAATCCCGGAAAGGTGTTCCCGCAACTGCGCCGCTGCGCCGAACTGGGGCGCATGCATGTGCATCGCGGGCAGGTGGCGTTTCCCGACATTCCGAGGTTTTGAGGGACATGTTGGCGCTTGAACACCCCCCTCTGTCCTGCCGGACATCTCCCCCGCAAGGGGGGAGATTAGCAGTTCCGGCGTCTCGCCGTTCAACAGACATTGGATGTTGGCGAAATCCGATGCGGCATCTGATCTCCCCCCTTGCGGGGGAGATGTCCGGCAGGACAGAGGGGGGTGTGAAGAAACGCGACCTATCACTTCTCGCCCGCTTTGCGGGGCAGAGGAAGGGCACGCGTGCATGACCATCTTCACCCCCACCACCTCAGCCGAAGTCCTCTCCACTGTTGCCTGGGCGACGGCAGAAGAAGCATCGCTCGAAATTCTCGGCCACGGCTCCAAGCGCGGCATCGGCCGTCCGTTGCAGACCGAGCATACGCTCGACCTGTCGAAACTCTCGGGCGTGACCCTCTATGAACGCGCAGAACTGGTGCTGTCGGCCAAGTCAGGCACGCCGCTGGCCGAGATCGAAAGGCTGCTGGCTGAAAACGGCCAGCAGCTTGCCTTCGAGCCGATGGACTACGGCCCGCTGCTCGGCGGCGAGCCGGGCAAAGGCACCATCGGCGGCGTGCTCGGCGCCAACCTGTCCGGTCCGCGCCGGCTGAAGGCGGGCGCCGCGCGCGATCATATCCTGGGCATCAACGTCGTCTCCGGCCGGGGGGAAGCTTTCAAGTCGGGCGGCCGCGTGGTCAAGAACGTCACCGGCTACGATATGTCGAAGCTGATGGCCAACAGCTGGGGCACGCTGGCCGTCTTTACCGACGTCACCTTCAAGGTGCTGCCCGCGGCCGAGACCGAAGTCACGCTCGCTGTCCGTGGCCTGCTCGATGATGCAGCCTGCGCCGCCATGGCCTTGGCCCTTGGTTCCAGCGCGGAAGTATCGAGTGCTGCCCATCTGCCGGAGCGCATCGCCGCCCGCGTTGCCGGCGGGATGCTCGGCAGTGAAGCCGCCACGCTGCTGCGCGTCGAGGGCTTTGGCCCGTCGGTTGCCTATCGCATCACCGCGCTGAAGACCCTGCTCGGCAAGGCCGGGCCGCTGGAAGAGATTTCCGGTGAGACCTCCAAGGCAATCTGGCGCGACGTGCGCGATATCAGGCCCTTCGTTGACGGCAGCGAGAAGCCGGTCTGGCGGGTCTCGATGACGCCCGCACAGGGGCACCAGATGGTTCTGACCCTACGCATGCAAGCCGCCGTCAGTGCCTTCTACGACTGGCAGGGCGGGCTGGTGTGGCTGCGCATGGAGGAGGGCGATCCCGAAGCCACCCTGCTTCGAGGGCTGTTGCGGAAACATGGCGGCGGCCACGCGACGTTGGTGCGCGCCGCTCCCGCCCATCGTGTCGCGCTGCCAGTGTTCGAGCCGCAGGCGCCGGCATTGGCGGCGCTCAGCCAGCGCCTGAAACAGGAATTCGACCCGAAGAACATCCTCAATCCCGGCCGCATGGCCTAGGACATCAGAGATGCAGACCAATTTTTCGCCCGCCCAGCTTGCCGACCCTGATGTCGCCGAGTCCGAAAAGATCCTGCGCAAATGCGTGCATTGCGGTTTCTGCACCGCCACCTGCCCAACTTATGTAACGCTTGGCAACGAGCTCGATTCGCCGCGCGGGCGCATCTACCTGATCAAGGACATGCTGGAAAACGGCCGTCCCGCCGATAAGGAAATCGTCACTCATATCGACCGCTGCCTGTCCTGCCTGGCCTGCATGACCACCTGTCCGTCGGGCGTCAATTACATGCATCTGGTCGACCATGCTCGTGCCCATATCGAGGAAACCTACAAGCGGCCGCTGCTCGACCGACTGACTCGCGCCATGCTGGCTTTCGTGCTGCCTTATCCCCAGCGCTTCCGCGCCGCTCTCAAGCTTGCGGGGCTGGGCAAGCCTTTCATTGGCCTGTTCGAGAAGATTCCTGCACTGAAGCCGCTCGCCGCGATGCTCAAGCTCGCGCCTGCATCGATCCCGGCGGCCTCGCCGATGGCCTTGCCGGGTGTCCATGCCGGGCAGGGGACGAAAAAGGGCCGCGTCGCCATCCTGCGCGGCTGCGCGCAATCGGTGCTTGACCCCGCCATCAACGACACCACGATCTCGCTGCTGACGCGGCTCGGTGTCGAGGTCGTGGTGCCACCGGGCGAGGGCTGCTGCGGCGCCCTGGTTCATCACATGGGGCGGGAAGAAGCCGCCCTTGCCTCGGCCAGGCAAAATGTCGATGCCTGGACACGCTCCATCGAGCAGGGCGGGCTCGACGCCATTGTCATCACCGCGTCGGGCTGCGGCACGACGATCAAGGACTACGGCTTCATGCTGCGGCTCGATCCGGCCTATGCCGACAAGGCCGCGCGCGTGTCGGCGCTGGCCAAGGACATCACCGAATACCTGGCAAGTCTCAAGCTCCCTGAACCGGTGCGCAAGCCCGGCACTGTCGTTGCGTATCACTCGGCCTGCTCGATGCAGCACGGCCAGAAGATCACCCGGCAGCCGAAGGAGCTGCTCGCCAAGGCCGGTTTCATTGTGCGCGAGCCGCGCGAGGGCCATCTCTGCTGCGGCTCGGCCGGCACCTACAACATCCTGCAGCCCGAGATTTCGGCCAGGCTGCGCGATCGTAAGGTGAAAAACATCGAGGCGACGGGCGCCTCGATCGTCGCCACCGGCAATATCGGTTGCATCACGCAGATCGCATCCGCCGCCAGCATGCCGGTGGTGCACACGATCAAACTGCTCGACTGGGCCTATGGCGGGCCGAGGCCGGATGGCATTTTGGATGAGAGCCTGGTCGCTGCGGAGTAGGCCGGGCGCTATTCCGCCGCAAGCCTGTCCGACGTGCCGTAGGTCGCCTCGTAGAGCGCGCGCTGGCGGCTGAGCGCGACCATGGTATTGCGCAGCAGGATCGCCACCGTCAGCGGACCGACGCCTCCCGGCACCGGCGTGATCCACGAGGCCACTTCCTTGACGCTGTCGGTGTCGACGTCGCCGACGATGCGGCTCGTGCCGTCCGGTCCGACCTCCGAATTGATGCCGATGTCGATGACGGCGGCACCCGGCTTGACCATGTCGGCCTTGATCAGCCGTGGCTTGCCAACGGCGACGAACAGCGCATCGGCGCGCCGCGCATGGGCGGCGACCGACCGTGTCATATGATGGCAGACCGTCACCGTCGCGCCTTCGCTCATCAGCAGGAAGGCGATCGGCTTGCCGACGATTTCCGAATGGCCGACGATGACCACTTCCAGCCCCTTGAGGTCGAGGCCGGTTTCCTTGAGCAGTTCGACCGAGGCGGCCGCCGTGCAAGGCGCGAGATCGAGCTGGTTGTAGACGATGTTGCCGATCGAGGCCGGATGCATGCCCTCGACGTCCTTTAGCGGATGCACAGCCGCCTGCAGCATTTTGATCGGGATATGCGCCGGCACCGGCCGCTGGATGATGATGCCGGTGACACGCGGATCGGCATTCAGCCCATGGATGGCTGCTTCGAGTTCACCTGAGGTGATCGTCGCGGGAAAGCGCCGTTCCTCGAAATCGATGCCGGCGAGTTGAGCCTTGGCACGCTGGTTGCGCACATAGACATCGACGGCGTCGGTATCGCCGACAGTGATCGAGATCAGCTTGGGCGGAAAGCCCTCGGCCTTGGCAATGGTCGCGTCCTCGCGCACGGCGGCGATGATGCGCTGGGCAACCGGGCCGCCCCTGAGATAGCGGCTGTCGTCGGACAGGGACATGGTTCGAACCTTTGGTGGGGAAATTGTGCACTGCAATAGCAGAGCACGGCCCGGAAATCAGCCCTGAAAACGAAACACCGTGCCTCCGGGGCGACCTGTCGCACCGTGAAACGAAAAGGGCAGCCCGGTTACCCGTGCTGCCCTCTCGTGACTGGCCGTATCCCCACACGGCCCGTCCCCCGTTAACTCGTTGCCAGTCTAAGCACGTCTTCCAAAAGTGCGCTATGACTTAAGGGCAACAGCGCGCCAAAACCTGCTCAGCACTGCTTAACCGGCTGATTCGCCGCCACTATATCACCTCGACGGTGGTTCCGACATTGACCCGCTCATAAAGGTCGACCACGTCCTCGTTGCGCATCCGGATGCAGCCCGATGATACCGCGCCGCCGATCGTCCAGGGCTGGTTGGTGCCATGGATGCGGTACTCGGTCGTGCCGAGATAGAGAGCGCGCGCGCCGAGCGGGTTTTCCATGCCGCCGGCCAGATAGGTCGGCAGGTATCGGCCCTTGGCCGCTTCGCGCTTGATCATCTCGGCCGGTGGACGCCAGTCCGGCCAGACGCGCTTGTTGGTGATCTTGTGGGTGCCCGACCATTCGAAACCGGGCTTGCCGGTGCCGACGCCGTAGCGCCGCGCTTTGCCGTTCTTCTCGACCAGATAGAGGAAATTCTGCGTGGTATCGATGACGATGGTGCCCGGCTTCTGGGCGCCGTCATAGGCAACTTCCTGCGGCAGGTAGACGGGGTTGATCTGCCGGCGCATGACCATGCGTTTGGCAGGCGCCTGCACAGCGGCCGTCTGTACGCTGTCGGGCTGTGCCGGCTGCGCGGTGCGCTGGCGCGGCTGCTGCTGCACGGCCTGTCGGTTCTGCCGCACGATTCCGGGCGCATGGCCGAGCTGCAGCACCCAGGGCGCGGAAAGGTCGGGGCTCACCATCACCGGCGGTCTGTCGGCATAACGGTCGTTGGCGGTTGAGGGTGTGACGCCGGCGGCAAACACAGCCACGGCGCCGAGCAAGGGAAACAGAACTCTTTTCATCGGGAACGCACCTTGATCGTCTAATACGCCGGGCAAGAACGCTCCCGGCTTGCGCGATCATTGGCGGCGAGCAGCAACCGAAACATGAATCGGAATGCGTAAAATGCGGTTCTGTCAGTAAACTCTTTGGTGTGGTTACCGCCCGGTTCAGGAATCTGGTAAAGCCACGGTAAAGACAGCGCGCAAGCGCGTTAACGGATGGATTTCTTGGGATGAGCAATGAAAACACCGGCCTGCTTGCCGGTCCTGACGGTGTCGTGCGCTGCTTCTGGCACGGCAATCTGCCCGATTATCTGGATTACCATGACCATGAATGGGGCCGGCCGGTGGCCGATGACCGCAGGCTGTTCGAGAAGATCTGCTTGGAAGGGTTTCAGTCGGGCCTGTCCTGGCTGACCATTTTGCGCAAGCGGGAGAATTTTCGCGAGGCCTTCGCTGGCTTCGACTTCGATAAGGTCGCCGCCTTCAACGAACGGGATGTCGAGCGCCTGCTCGGCAACGCCGGCATCATCCGCCATCGCGGCAAGATAGTCTCGACCATCAACAACGCCAAACGCGCCCGCGCGATGGTGGATGAGTTCGGCTCGCTGGCCGCCTGGTTCTGGAAGTTCGAACCCGGCAAGGAGGAGCGGCCGGAGATCGTCGACCTCGCCCATCTGCGCGCCAACCCGACCAGCGCGGTTTCCGTTCGGATTTCGAAGGACCTGAAAAAGCGCGGCTGGACTTTCGTCGGCCCGACCACCGTGTACGCCTTCATGCAAGCCATGGGCCTGGTCAACGACCATCTCGAAGGCTGCGTGTGCCGTACGGAGGTCGAGAAGCAGCGGAAGGCTTTCCAGCGGCCGAAATAGCCGCGGGCAGCTCAGGTGCCGTTGGCGCTGGCCAGGAACAGCCCGGCGACGATTGCGGCCACCGTGGCGACCGTCGGATAGATCACCAGCAGACCGGTCACCAACGCGTCGCGCAGGGAAGGATCCTTGCTGGTGCCTGCCGGCACATTGAACGGCCCGGCAGCCTGACCAACCATTTGCGGTGCATGGGTGCCCGCCGGGCGCAGGCGCGTCGGCACTTCGCCGGCCTCGCTGTTGGCCTCAAATTCCGTTGCGCTGGTCATGTCCCGAACCCCTTCGTTTCGGTGCGCTATATCGGCCGCGATTGTGTCGGCACGATGCCGCGCCCGTGGCGGCATTGTTTCATTTCTGGTGTGTTTTTGTTTCAGGGGGTTTCGATTCTTCCTGATCTTGTCGGGTGCGCTCCGGGGCGCCAACCCTTGCCGCTCCCGGCTTCATCGGTTAGGAAACGCGCGCTGTGAACGCGCTAGATTTGCCGCGTCACGAAGTCATGAACATCGGGTGCCCAGATTATGGCCGACAAATCGGAAAAGACGAAAGCGCGGCTGCCGCGCGGGTTTGCCGACCGCGGCGCCGAGGATATCCGCGCCGTCGAGAAGATGATGGCGACGATCCGCTCGGTTTATGAGCTCTATGGCTTCGAACCGGCCGACCAGCCGCTGATCGAATATACCGATGCGTTGGGCAAATTCCTGCCCGACCAGGACCGGCCGAACGAAGGCGTGTTCTCTTTCCAGGACGACGACGACCAGTGGCTGTCGCTGCGCTACGACCTGACCGCGCCGACCGCGCGCTTCGTTGCCGAGAATTTCGAACGCCTGCCAAAACCCTACCGCAGCTACCGTTCCGGCTGGGTGTTCCGCAACGAAAAGCCCGGGCCCGGGCGCTTCCGCCAGTTCATGCAGTTCGATGCCGACACGATCGGCACGCCGGGCGTCGCGGCCGACGCCGAGATGGCGATGATGATGGCCGACGTCATGGAAGCGCTCGGCATCAAGCGCGGCGACTACGTCATCCGCGTCAACAACCGCAAGGTGCTGGACGGCGTGCTGGAAGCGATCGGCCTTGGCGGCGAGGAAAATGCCGGCCGCCGGCTGACGGTGCTGCGCGCCATCGACAAGCTCGACAAGCTCGGTCCGGACGGTGTCCGGCTTCTGCTTGGCCCGGGGCGCTGGGACGGCGGCAAGGAAGGCGAGGGTGACTTCGCCAAGGGCGCCGGGCTGAATGAAACGCAAGCCGAGGCTGTTCTTATGGCGACAGCGCGAAATGTGCAGGCGGGTCTGGATGCCAGCGTCAGCGGGAACGCGGTCTACCAGGAGGGCGTTGGCGAACTTGCGACCATCGAATCGTTGGTCCGGGCTGCCGGATATGCCGAGGACCGTATCGCCATGGATCGTTCCGTCGTGCGCGGCCTCGAATATTACACCGGCCCGGTCTTCGAGGCCGAGCTTCTGGCTGAAATCCCCAACGAGGACGGCCAGATCGTGCGCTTCGGCTCGGTCGGCGGCGGCGGCCGCTATGACGGTCTGGTCTCGCGCTTTCGCGGCGAGCCGGTGCCGGCGACCGGCTTTTCCATCGGCGTCTCGCGACTGATGACGGCGCTGAAGAACCTCGGCAAGCTGGACGTATCGGAAGTGATCGCGCCGGTCGTCGTGCTGGTCATGGACAAGGACACTGAAAGCCTCGGCCGCTATCAGAAGATGGTCTCGGAATTGCGCGCCGCCGGCATTCGCTCCGAAATGTATCTCGGCGGCGCCGGCATGAAGGCGCAGCTCAAATATGCCGACCGGCGCGGTTGTCCCATCGCCGTCATCCAGGGCGGCGACGAGCGGGCCAAGGGCGAATTGCAGATCAAGGACCTGATCGAAGGCGCGCGCATGTCGGCGGAGATCACCGACAATGCGGAATGGCGCGCCGCGCGTCCGGCCCAGGTGACAGTAGCGGAAAGCGAACTGGTCGCCGAAGTGAAGAAGATTTTGGCGGCGCAGGCCGCTGATCGCGCCAAGGGTGGCGCTTGAGCACCCCCCTCTGGCCTGCCGGCCATCTCCCCCGAAAAGGGGGAGATGGGATGTCGCGTAGGTTTTCGCCAATCTCCGATGTTGGGAAAAACGTGCCGAGCCCGAAGCTGCCGATCTCCCCCCTTGCGGGGGAGATGGCCGGCAGGCCAGAGGGGGGTGCCTCGCGCCCAACCTGTCTATGACCTCCCGCCCCGCCATCGCCACCGACATCATCACCCTCTTCGCCAACCGCAACACACATGCCGTCGAAGTCGCGGTGCTGCAGCCGGCCGATCCCTTCCTCGACATGGCCGGCGAGGATCTGCGCCGCCGCATTTTCCTGACCGAAAGCGAAACCGGGCAGACGCTCTGCCTGCGGCCCGAATTCACCATTCCCGTCTGCCTCGACCACATAGCCAGCCAGGCCGGCACGCCGCGCCGCTATTCCTATCTGGGCGAAGTGTTTCGCCAGCGCCGCGAGGGCGGCAATGAGTTCTTCCAGGCCGGCATCGAGGATCTCGGCGACGGCGACACGGCCGAAGCCGATGCCCGTTCGGTCGCCGACGCGCATGCGCTCTTGTCGCTGGTGCTGCCCGGCCAGCCGCTGGCGGTCACGCTTGGCGACCAGGCGATTTTCGAGGCGGTGCTGGCGGCGCTCGGCTTGCCGCGCGGCTGGCGCATGCGGCTGGCCCGCGCCTTCGGCTCGGCGCCTATGCTGGAGACAGCACTCGCCGATCTCGCCAACCCGCCGCGCAACAGCCAGCTCTCCGGGCCGGTCGCGGCGCTTGTCCTCGATGGCGATCTGGACCGTCTTTCCCAGCATATTGCCGGCGGCATGGAGGAAGCCGGCTTGTCGGCATCGGCCGGGCGCGCGCCGTCGGATATTGCGCGGCGGCTGATCGAGAAAGCCGAGTTGCGCAGCGTGCGGCTGTCGAACGAGGCTTTCGCGGCGCTGAAAGATTTTCTGGCGATCGACGTGGCGCTCGATGGCGCGGCCCAGGCATTGGAAACCTTCGCGGCCGGCGCCGGACTTTCGCTGGGTGCGGCGCTGGAAAAATTCTCGGCCCGCGCCAAGGCGATCGAGGCGCATGGCTTGCCCTCCGAAAAAATCCGCTACGACGCCGCTTTCGGCCGTCCGCTCGACTACTACACCGGTGTCGTCTTCGAAATCGCGGCCGCCAACGGCGAGCGCGCCTTGGCCGGTGGCGGGCGCTACGACCGGTTGCTGACGCTGCTCGGTGCCAAGACCGCGATCCCCGGCGTCGGCTTTTCGGTGTGGCTCGACCGCATCGAGGCGCTGCGGGGGGCGGCATCATGATCACGCTCGCCGTTCCCTCGAAGGGTAGGCTCAAGGAGCAGGCGCTGGAGGTGTTGGCCAAGGCCGGCCTCGCCGTCAGCCTGCCCGGCGACGAGCGTAAGTATCACGCCCGCGTCGAGGGTCTGGACAATGTCGAAGTGCTCTTCCTGTCGGCCCCCGAGATATCGGGCGAAATAGGCCAAGGCGCGGTCGATCTCGGCATCACCGGCGAGGACCTGGTGCGGGAAAATCTCGCTGACTGGGAAGCGCGGGCCGAGATCGTCGCCCGCCTCGGCTTCGGCCATGCCGATGTGGTGGTCGCGGTGCCCGAGATCTGGCTCGATGTCGACACGATGGCCGATCTCGACGATGTCGCCGCCGACTTCCGCCAGCGCCATGGCCGCAGGCTGCGGATTGCCACCAAATACTGGCGGCTGACCCAGCAGTTCTTCTCCCAAAAGCACGGCATCCAGGTCTATCGCATCGTCGAGAGCCTGGGGGCTACCGAGGGCGCGCCGGCGGCCGGCCTCGCCGACGTCATCGTCGACATCACCAGCACGGGCTCGACGCTACGCGCCAACCATCTCAAGGTGCTGGGCGATGGCGTGGTCCTGAAATCACAGGCCTGTCTGGTCGCGTCGAGGAAGACACGTGCAGCGGCCGACGACGTCGTTTTGCGCGACATCGTCGCGAAACTGGCGGCAGCGGTCGCATAGCGATCCTTCAGGGAAGGGGCTCCAGTACCATCGACGGGATTTCCAGCATCCCGGCAGGCTGATAGGTTCGGCCAGTCTTGGAGGAGACAGCGATGCCGGTCAATCTCGACGAACTGAAGAATGCCACCAATCTGCGCGGACGCGGCGCGCGCGCCGGCAGCGTCTTTATTGCACCGGTCGATGGCAGGGCGCATGTCTCGGGCGACCGCAAAGTGCCGCTGCTCGACAAGACCATTCCCGCGCTGTTCTCCGACACCGTCGGCAAATACGGCACGCTCGATGCCGCCGTGTTCGTCGGCCAGGACAAGCGCTTCACGTGGAGCGAACTGTCGGATACGGTGGATGCACTGGCCGCCGGCTTTCTGGCGCTCGGCCTCCGGAAGGGCGACCGGGTCGGCATCTGGTCGCCCAACCGCTGGGAATGGCTGGTGACGCAATTCGCCACCGCCCGCATCGGCCTGATCCTGGTCAACATCAATCCGGCCTACCGGCTGACCGAGCTGGAATATGCCCTGAACAAGGTTGGCTGCAAGGCACTGGTGACGGCGGCGAGCTTCAAGACATCGGACTATCTCGCCATGATCGAGACTCTGGCGCCGGAGATCGCTACGGCGACGCCCGGCAAGCTGAAGGCCGGGAAATTGCCTGCGCTCAGGATCGTCATCCGCATGGGCGAGGACAATTCGCCGGGCATGTTCAATTTCGGCGACGTGCTGGCCATGGCCGGCCGCGACGAGCATGACAGCCTCGATCGTATCTCGGAAGGGTTGAAGCCGGGCGAGGCGATCAACATCCAGTTCACGAGCGGAACCACGGGGGCACCCAAGGGCGCGACGCTGACCCATTCGAACATCGTCAACAATGGCAATTTCGTCACATCGGCCATCAAGCTCACTGTCGACGACCGGCTCTGCATCCCGGTGCCGCTTTATCATTGCTTTGGCATGTCGATGGGCACGATGGGTTGTGTGTCGAAAGGCGCGACCATGGTTTTTCCCAGCGAGGGTTTCGATCCCGGCCTGACGCTGAAAGCCGTGTCGCATGAGCGCTGCACAGGCCTCTATGGCGTGCCGACCATGTTCGTCGGCATGCTCGACCACGCGGATTTCTCGACATTCGATCTTTCCAGCCTGCGTACCGGCATCATGGCCGGTTCGCCATGCCCGATCGAGGTGATGAAGAAGGTGGTGTCGCTGATGCATATGTCGCAGGTGACCATCGCCTACGGCATGACCGAGACCAGCCCGGTCTCGTTCCAGAGCGGAGTCGACGATCCCCTGGAAAAGCGGGTCTCCACCGTCGGGCGCATCCACCCTCATGTCGAAGTCAAGGCGATCGACGCCGATGGCGCCACCGTTGCGGTCGGCGCGCCGGGCGAGCTCTGCACGCGCGGCTACTCGGTGATGAAGGGCTATTGGGACGACGACGAGAAGACCGGCGAGGCGATCGACAGCGACGGCTGGATGCACACCGGCGATCTCGCCACCATCGACGTCGAGGGCTATTGCAACATTGTCGGCCGCGTCAAGGACATGGTCATCCGCGGCGGCGAGAACGTCTATCCGCGCGAGGTCGAGGAATTCCTCTACCGGCATCCCAAGGTCAAGGAGGTGCAAGTGTTCGGCATCCCGGA
The DNA here is from genome assembly GCF_006442875.1 of Mesorhizobium sp. B2-3-15. Classification (NCBI taxonomy): domain Bacteria; kingdom Pseudomonadati; phylum Pseudomonadota; class Alphaproteobacteria; order Hyphomicrobiales; family Phyllobacteriaceae; genus Mesorhizobium; species Mesorhizobium sp. B2-3-15. The sequence continues at coordinate 649,391 of NZ_VFVO01000002.1, forward strand.
CGCCAAATATGGCGAGGAGCTGTGCGCCTGGATCGTGCTCAAGCCCGGCCAGATCGCCACCGAACAGGAGATAAAGGCCTTCTGCGCCGGCCAGATCGCCCACTACAAGGTGCCGCGCCACATTCGCTTCCGCAGCGAATTGCCGATGACGGTGACCGGCAAACCGCAGAAATTCCTGATGCGTCAGGCGATGGTCGAGGAACTCGGGCTGGTGGCGCAGAAGACGGCGTGAGGCCGGATCAGCCGTGTCGCACAAGCACGCCGATAGCCTTGAGCAGCGCCTGCTGGTCGCCGACCCAGAACCAGTGGTCGTCGCCATCGACCTCGATAAACCGCGCGCCTGGAATCTTGGTCGCTAGGAACCGCCCCGCCTCGATGCGCACGGCGCGGTCGCCGGAACGGTGGAGGATCATCGTCGGGGCGGAGACTTTTGCCAGGAGGTGACGGACATCGGCGTCCCGCAACGCCTCGAGCAGCCCTGCGACCGCGCCGGGACTGGAGGCTGCCCTGAGCAATCCGGCCCACCAGGTCCTCGCCTGGCGGTCGCCAGCGAGGCTCGGGGCGAAGGTTTCGATTTCCGCCGGGCCACCCCAGCCCGCCAGCAGCCGTTGCTTCCACAAACCATACTGCGCGACGGTCAAGGCGTGGGGATAGTCAGGTGCACGGCTGCCTTTGGCGAGCGAGCCCCACAAGACAAGGCCCGTCAGCCGATCGGGATGCTGGACCGCAAAACGGATACAGCCCGGCCCACCCTCCGATGCGCCGACCAGCAAGGCCCGGCGGCTGCCGGCCGCGTTCATGACCGCCAGAATATCCTGCGCCGTCGCCTCGACCGTGGGGCGGGCACCGACTCGGTCGGAAAGCCCCATGCCGCGCCGGTCGAAGAGGATCAGGCGACCCAGGCGCGAAACCGCGGTCAGCCAGGCGCGGCAACCCGGGTCTTCCCAGATACGCTCGACATGTGAAATGAAGCCGGGAACAAGCACGATGTCCGTCGGGCCGCTGCCAAAGATCTGGTACGCGATGTGGATACCGCCCACCGCGACATAGCGCGTCCTGGGCACGTCCAGGGCGGCGTCCTGAGTTGGTTGGCTCAGCATGGCAAGCGTGGCGGGGTCCGGCGCTACACCGAGTTCGTCCCGCAAGAGCCGGATGCACGTGTCGATCTGCCGCTCGGCCGCCGCCCTGTCCCCGGCCGCCAGATGGGCACGGACCAGATGTCGGTGCGCGCTTTCGCTCAAGGGGTCGAGTGCCGCCAGCCGTGTCGCGTGAACGACCGCGCCACGAGGCTGGCTGTAGGCGATCTTGGCGTCGATGAGCCGCTCCAGCGCCTGCACCAGCCGGCCACGCAACGTCTCTCGCCGAAAGAAGACCCATTCCTCGAATTGCGGACAGTCCGGCAGCAAGAAGCCGGCGAGATAGTCGTCTTTGTAGATCTCGGCTGCCTTGTCGAGAGCGCCGGAATTGCAGGCCTGCTCGAAAATCCTGGTGTCGATCTCGGCGGACAACGCCGGGTGCAGGCTTAGCGAGACGCCTGTGGCGGCGATGATCTCGTTGCCGAACGCGATGCGGATTTTGTACAGCGTGCGCCGAAGGCGGGCGCGTGCGGCCTGCTCGTCGGCTTCTGGCCACAACAGCGTGGCGGCGACCTCGCGCGCCACCGGTCCGCTGGCCTCGGCGAGATAGATGAGGAGGGCTGCCGCCTTGCGCAGGGCGAGTTCCACCCGCCGGCCGTTCAACCGGAACTCCGGAAAACCCAGAAATCGGAATTCCAATCGCTCCATCGATCCGACCACGGCCATGCAGGGACGTTGAGGGGACGCCGGCCTTCTATCCATTCCCACGACATCGGGCCGATCGGGCCCGATCATGAGACTCCCTTGGAGCGAGAAATGTCACTGGTCAATACTCTCACCCGCCCTGTCGGTGCCGCCAACACACGGCAAGGAGGCTGAGACATGTGCCAATCCTGTCTCTCCTGGTACGCGCGCTGCATTGCTCCCTACCTCGTCCACGCCGGCTGTTCGGCCAACGCTTTCACGGACATGCGAAGGCGTCTGATCCCGCGGGCAGGGGGCGTCGTCGTCGAAGTCGGCTTCGGCTCCGGCCTGAACCTTCCCCATTACGACGCCGCCAGGGTGAAGCGGCTGGTCGGCGTCGATCCCGACGGCACGATGCTGGGCCTTGCCGAACCGAAGAGCCGTTCCCTGCCATTCGATGTCGACTGCATCAGGGCCAGCGGTGAAAGGCTGCCCTTGGCCGACAGCTTCGCCGACACGGTGGTCGTCACCTATGCCTTCTGCACCATTCCGGACCCCGAGGCGGCGCTGACCGAGATCCGGCGCATCCTCAAGCCCACGGGCCGGCTGATCTTCATCGAGCACGGCCAGGCCGAAGGGCCGCGTTGCCGCCGGTGGCAAGAGCGTCTGAACCTGATATGGGGCCGGCTCGCCGGCGGCTGCCACCTCAATCGCGATCCATTGCACCTGATCCGGACGGCGGGCTTTCATATCGTCGAAGCGCAGCGCGAGCGGTTCCAGCTACCCTTCTGGCAGTTGGGAAGTCACCATGCCGGCATCGCGATACCCCTAACGGGTTGACGGGATGCCTCGTCCGCTAACGCCGCCCGCGCCGTATTTCCGCCGGCCGTGGCGCCGAACCCGGCTCCTGCACCAGCGGCCCCAGCAGCACCTCGCCGAACAGTGGCTGGTAGCTGCGGCGCACCGCCGGGTCCTCCTTGAAGGACAGCGCATATTGCCCGATCTGGTGGAAATAGGTGATGCGGGCCCTGACCAGGCTTTCGTCCTCGGGATAACCCATGGCGCGGAAGGAGCGGGTCAGGAGTTCGATGCGCAGGTCATCGATATCCTTGACCTCCTGCGCCAGCTTTTTCGACGTTCGTGACCAGTCGCGCACGGCGAGGTCGAGCAGGGGACTAAACGGCGCCTCGTCGACCCAAACATGCACGATGTCGGTGAAGAACTGCAGGCCGTCTATATTCTGCATCTCGCGCATAGCCCAGAAGGGCTCGCAATTGATATCTCGCCATTCTTGCAGCAGGCCGTCGCGAAGATCGGCCAGGCTGGTGAAATGGAAATAGAAGCTGCCGCGCGTCACCTTGAATTGCTTGGCGAGGCGGTCGATCTTGACCTCGCCAATGCCGTGCTTCTCCAGCACCTTGCGCGCCGCTGCGATCCAGGCCTCGCGACTCAGCGTCTGCCGCGCCGTCTTCCCAGGTCCCGCGGCTTTGGCTGGTCTCTTGCCTTTGGCCGGGGCGCTGTCCGATTTCATCCGATCAAGACCTTCATCGCACACGCAACGCCCACAAAACCGTTCGCCGGCTCCGATGCGCTTCGCGACTCATCAAGTGTCCATCTATCGCGGAAGGCGCAACTCAGGGCAATGCGCTGATCCGCTCCAGCATGAGTTCGAAGAACGGCGCGGGATCGATGCGCCGCAGGACGTTGCAGTTCTTGCGCCGGCCGGTGACGTGCCACCAGTCGACGACGGTCATGCCGATTGTCTCAGGCGAGACAATGTCGACCGTCACCGCGCACTGGCGCTGTTCATAGATTTGCGGTGCCAGGAGATAACCGGTGACGCAGGCATCGTGGATGGGGCGTGCCGGCGTCTCGAATTTGTGGGTGCCATACTGGCGGTAGAAGTCGGCCAGGTTCGCGGCCTCGATCGCCGCGCGGCTGCCGCTTGCGCGCAGGCGGTCGAGCCACTCAGGCGTCATCAGCGCCGTGTAGGTGCAATCGATGCCCGCCATGGTCACCGGCGCGCCGCTGTCGAACACCTTGTGCGCGGCATGCGGGTCGACGAAGATGTTGAACTCAGCGGCCGGCGTCGCGTTGCCACCCTGGAAGAAGCCGCCGCCCATCAGCACCACTTCGCGCAGACGGGGCACGATCCTCGGCTCCATGGTCATGGCCATGGCCAGATTCGTCATTGGCCCGAGCGTGCAAACGGTCAATTCGCCTTCCGGCGCGTCCATGATGGTGCGCACCATGTAGTTCACCGCGTGTTCGCCCCGCAGCGGCGTCACCGGTTCGGCAAGGTCGGCGCCGTCGAGGCCGGTTTCCCCATGGACATATTCGGCGGTGATCAGCTTGCGCACCATCGGCGCCGGGCAGCCGGCATAAACGGGCACATCGGGCCGCCCGGCGAGTTCGACGACTTTCAGCGCATTCTTCGAGGTCAGGGCAAGCGGCACGTTGCCGCCGACCGTGGTGATGCCGACCACGTCGAGTTCATCAGGCGACCCCAGTGCGAAGAGGATGGCGAAGGCGTCGTCCTGGCCCGGATCGGTATCGATGATGATCTTGCGTGGTGCCATGATGCCGCGTCCTTCCTTTTGCGATCGAAAGCCTATTGATGAGGCCGTTCGGATGTGTAGAAATACAGTACTGTATCTTATGTTCAAGACAGGGTGTTCGAAATGGATGCACAAGAGCGCGGCGATTTTTCCGAAATTCCGATCCTCGACGTTTCGCCGCTCTATGGCGACGACGAAGGCGCGATCAGGGAAACGGCAGCGACACTGCGCCGCTATCTCGAGACGATCGGCTTCCTCTATGTCACCGGCCACCCCATTCCGCGCACCGATGTCGAAGCGGTCCGCGAGGCCTCCAAGCGTTTCTTCGCCTTGCCCGAGGAGGAGAAGGCGAAGCTGAAGATCGACAAGAATTTCCGCGGCTACTTGCCCTTTGCCGGCTCGACCATCGTGACCTCGTCCGTGGCGGCCGTCAGCAAGCCGAACCAGAGCGAATCGATCTTCTTCATGCACGAGGTCGGCGCCGACGACCCCCGGGCCTTGGCCGGCAAGCCGCTGCAAGGCCCCAACCAGTGGCCTGACGAGGCCGCCCTTGCCGGCTTCAGGGAGACCATCGAGCGCTATGTCCAGGAGATGGGCACGCTCGCCCGCAAGATGGTGCGCGCTATCGCGCTTTCGCTCGGGCTGCCCTCCGACAGTCTCGACCGCTATTTCGAGCAGCCGACGACTTTCCTGCGGCTGCTGCACTATCCGACGCAGCCCCAGGAAGAGGGGCTTTTCGGTTCGGCGCCGCACACCGACTACGGCTTCATCACGCTGCTAGCCCAGGACAATGTCGGCGGCCTCGAGGTCAAGAACAAGGCGGGCGACTGGGTTCCCGCGCCGCCGGTTCCGGATTCCTTCGTCATGAATGTCGGCGACATCCTGGCGCGTTGGTCGAATGACCAGTTCGTCTCGACGCCGCACCGCGTCATCAACCGCTCCGGACGCGAGCGCTATTCGCAGCCCTTCTTCTTCGATCCCTCAATGGACGAGACGATCGCCGCACTTTCGGTCTGTGTGCCGGCCGGCACACAGCCGAAATACGAGCCAGTGCTCTATGGCGATTACCTGATGGAGCGCATCGACAAGAATTATCATTATCGAAAGAAGAAGGCGGCCGAAGCAGCCGCTTCCTAAGGGACACCGAGCCCGTGCCGGCCACTGGCCCGGGCTCTGCCGGAAAGACTGCAAACAAGGACAAGAAAAGGGGAACAGCAATGAACAGATATCTGCGAATGACCAGCCTTGCACTGGCGCTCTCCACCACCGTCGGGGGCGGGGTTTCCAAAGCCGCCGACGTGCCGAAATCGGCTGAGGTGAAAGAGAGCGGAACGCTCGCCGTCGCCAACACTCTGGACTTCGCGCCGTTCGAATATCTCGACGCCGACGGCAAGCAGACCGGCATCATCGTCGAACTCGCCGGCGAGGTGGCCAAGCTCGTCGACGCCAAGCTCGATATCCAGCGCACGCCGTTCCCGTCGATGATCCCGGGTCTTGCGGCGGGCCGCTTCAAGATCGCCTGGGAGACCTTCTCGGCCACGCCGGAGCGCCTGAAGCAGGTCGATTTCATCATGTTCCTGAAGGCAGGGCTCGCCGTCTCGACATCGCCTGACAAGAAGGCGAGCTTCAGCGGCGACATGCCGCTCTGTGGCAAGCGCATCGGCGTCTCGGCCGGCAGCGCCTCGGATTTCCTGGTCGACAAGCTCGGTAAGGAATGCACCGACAAGGGCCAAAAGGCTATCGAGAAATCGGTGTTCAACTCCTCCACCGATATCGTCCAGGCCGTGCTTTCGGACCGCGTCGACGCGCGTATGGACGATGCCACCGCATCGAGCTATTTCGAGGTGACGAGCAAGGGCCAGTTGGTGGTCCTGCCGACCCTTTACGAGGTCGCGCCGCTCGGCATGGCGATCGCCAAGGACGACAAGCAGACCGCCGACATGATGGTGGCGGCACTTGCCGAACTGTTCAAGAACGGCACGTACAAAGCTATCCTGGAGAAATACGGCATGGGCGCCTATGCGATCAAGGAACCCTACTTCGTCGGCACCATGGACGCGCTTCGCGCCGAATAGAGACCATCCGGCGCCTGATGAACGTCAGGCGCCGGCCCGCAAGCTGGAGACATCCGATGGGCGTTGCCCTCCCGACCGACATCGGCGTCGAGCCAAGCGTTTCCGCCGCCGTGTCACGACTGACCGTCGTGCCGCAGCGCCGCTATGGCATTTGGGTCGGTACGGCGTTCGCCCTGCTGCTGGCCTTCCTCATCATTCGTGCTTTCGCCAGCAACCCGGCCTTTGCCTGGGGCACGGCAGCCGGATACCTGTTCCATCCCTCGATCATGCGAGGCCTCGGCAACACGCTGATGCTCACCGTCATCATCATGGTGCTGGCGATCATTGTCGGCACCATCATCGCGATCATGCGGGTGTCGCCGAGCCCGGTGCTGCGCGCCTTTTCCGGCGTCTACGTCTGGTTCTTCCGGGGTGTCCCAGCCCTGATCCAGCTGATCTTCTGGTTCAACCTGTCGCTGCTGGTGCGCGAAATCTCGCTGACTTTGCCGTTCATAGGCACGCTGTTTTCCGTGCGCACCAATGATTTCATGACGCCGTTCTTCTCCGCCGTGGTGGCGCTTTCGCTGTGCGAGGCCGGCTACATGGCCGAGATCATCCGGGCCGGCATCAAGTCGGTGCCGTCTGGCCAGTCAGAGGCGGCGAGCGCGCTCGGCATGCCCTACCGCATGATCCTGAAGCGCATCACCTTGCCGCAGGCCATGCGCTTCGTGCTGCCGCCGACCGGCAATGAGGCGATCAACCTCCTGAAGATGACGTCGCTGGTGACGTTCATCGCCGTCGACGACCTGTTCTATACCGCGCAGAGCATCTATGCGCGCACCTTCGAGACCATTCCGCTGCTGATCGTGGTCGCCTTCTGGTATCTCGCGGTGGTCAGCATCATGTCGGTGGGGCAGCATTTCCTGGAGCGCCATTTCGGCCGCAGCGATGTCAGACGCGACCCCCTGACGACGCGCACCTTGCGCAACTTGATCAGCCTGCGCGGCGTTGCTCGATGAGTGATGTGAAGTCCGAAAATCGTGCCCGCTTCGGGGTGTCCGCCAACTCCATGGTGTTCGCGCGCGGCGTGCGCAAAACCTATGGCCAGCTTGAAGTTCTCAAAGGTGTCGACCTCGATGTACCGGAGGGATCGGTCGCCTGCATCATCGGCCCGTCGGGATCGGGCAAGAGCACGTTCCTGCGTTGCATCAACCATTTGGAAAAACTCAGCGGCGGCATCCTGCTCGTCGACAGCCAGTTCGTCGGCTACGACCTCCAGGGCGACAAGCTCTATGAGGTGAAGGACGATCTTCTGTGCCGGCGCCGCGCCGAGATCGGCATGCTGTTCCAGTCGTTCAACCTGTTCTCGCACATGACGGTGATGGAGAACCTGATCGAGGCGCCGATGCAGGTGCGGCGCATTCCAGTCGACCAGGCAAAGACCGAGGCGGAGGTGCTGCTGCGGCGTGTCGGCCTGGCCGACAAGGTCGACCGCTATCCCCGCGAACTGTCCGGGGGCCAGCAGCAGCGTGTCGCGATCGCGCGCGCCCTGGCGATGAAGCCCAAGGTGCTGCTCTTCGACGAGCCGACCTCGGCGCTCGATCCGGAACTGGTCGGCGAAGTCCTGCAGGTTATGCGCGACCTTGCCGAGAGCGGCATGACGATGGTCGTCGTCACCCACGAGGTCGGCTTTGCCCGCGAGATCGGCGACCAGCTCGTGTTCATGGACGGCGGCGTGATCGTCGAACGCGGCGCGCCGCGCGAGATGATCGCCAACCCGGTGTCGCCGCGCACCCGCGAGTTCCTGTCGCGGGTGCTGTAACGAGCGTTAGGGCCACCTCTCAGGCCGCCAACAGCGCCGGGCCTAGCCCCCGTATAATCTTGGCTAGCTCGACGCATTCCCCGTGCCGCGCATTGTTGCGTCGCCAGGCCAGGCAGATCATGCGCTGCGGCATCGGTTCCTGGAACGGCACGATCTTGAGGTCGGGGATGGTGCCGGCGGGGCCGGTCGCCATTTCGGGGATGAGCGTGACGCCGAGCCCGTGCGCCACCATCTGCAGGAGCGTGGTCAGGCTGGTCGCGCCATAGCTTGCCATCGCCACCGGCCGCACATTGCCGCAGACGGCCAGCGCCTGTTCGCGCAGGCAATGGCCTTCTTCCAGCAGCATCAGTCTTTCCAGCGCCGGGCTCTCGGGTGGAACCGGCGGCGAGGCAAAGGCCGGATCGTCCGACGGCACGGCCAGGAAGAACCGGTCGGGAAAGAGCGCCTCGGTGATCAGTCCTGGATGGTCGAGCGGAAGTGCCGCGATGAAGGCGTCGAGTTTTCGCGATGCGGTGTCTTCGACCAGGGAGGTGGTGACCGCCTCGCGCAATTCGAGCAGCAAGGCCGGGAAATGCTTCTTCAGTTCGGGCAAGGCGCGCGGCAGAAGATAGGGCGCGACAGTCGGGATGATGCCCAGCCGGAAGCGTCCCTCCATGGCCGTGCGGCCGCGCCGGGCCGTCGTTTCCACGTCACGTATATCAGCCAGGATGCGCTCGATACGCGGCAACAGGGCGATCGCCTCGTCCGTCATGCGCACCGACTTGCCGCCGCGTTCGAACAGCCGGCAGTTCAGCCGTTGCTCCATTTCGGCGATCTGCGAGGACAGCGCCGGCTGGCTGACACCGGCAAGTTTCGCCGCACGCCCGAAATGCAGCGTCTGCGCCAGCGCGTCGAAATAATGCATCTGGCGAACTGTCAGTCCGATCATGCGGTCAAGGCCATCATAAGAAAATCCTATCGAAATAAACAGGAAAGACAATTTGTTTTTATCGACGGTCTGGCCTAGGCTGGAATGGTTCCAGATTGGCGCGGGCCGCTGGCCGCCCCCAAAATCTCGGCAAAAAATCAACCTCGGCAAATCAAACCTCGGCAAATTGGAGTGAGAGATGGACGCGAAAACCGACGACAGCAGCGCGGGCAAATGCCCTGTCGCGCATGGATCCGCCGGCCGGACCAACCGTGACTGGTGGCCGAACCAGCTTGACCTTGGCGTTCTCCATCAGCAGTCGAACCTGTCGGACCCGATGGGCGAGGACTTCGACTATGCCAAGGAATTCGCCAGCCTCGATCTCGATGCGGTCATCAAGGACCTGCACCAAGTGATGACGGATTCGCAGGATTGGTGGCCCGCCGACTTCGGCCATTACGGGCCGCTGTTCATCCGCATGGCCTGGCACAGCGCCGGCACCTACCGCATCGGTGATGGCCGCGGCGGTGCCGGAGCCGGCCAGCAGCGTTTCGCGCCGCTCAACAGCTGGCCTGACAACGCCAATCTCGACAAGGCGCGCCGCCTGCTCTGGCCGGTCAAGCAGAAATACGGCCGCAAGATTTCCTGGGCCGACCTGTTGATCCTCACCGGCAACGTCGCGCTGGAATCGATGGGCTTCAAGACCTTCGGCTTCGCCGGCGGCCGCGCCGACGTCTGGGAGCCCGAGCAGGACGTGGACTGGGGTTCGGAAACCAAGTGGCTGGGCGACGAGCGCTACTCGGGCGATCGTGAGCTTCGCGGCCATCTCGGCGCCGTGCAGATGGGCCTGATCTACGTCAATCCGGAAGGGCCGAACGGCAAGCCCGATCCGCTGGCCTCGGCCCGTGATATCCGGGAAACCTTCGCGCGCATGGCGATGAACGATGAGGAAACCGTGGCGCTGATCGCCGGCGGTCACACCTTCGGCAAGACCCATGGCGCCGGCGATGCCTCGCTGGTGGGCGCTGAGCCGGAAGGTGCCGGCATCGAGGCGCAGGGCCTCGGCTGGTCGAGCAAACATGCGTCAGGCATTGCCGGCGACGCCATCACCTCGGGTCTCGAAGTCACCTGGACCACGACGCCGACCAAGTGGAGCAACAACTTCTTCGACAATCTGTTCAATTTCGAATGGGAGCTGACGAAGAGCCCGGCGGGCGCCCATCAGTGGACACCGAAGGGTGGCGCCGGTGCCGGCACGGTGCCGGATGCGCACAACCCCTCGAAGCATCACGCGCCGGCCATGCTGACCACCGACCTCGCGCTGCGGGCCGACCCGGCCTATGAGAAGGTCTCGCGGCGTTTCCATGAACATCCGGATCAGTTCGCCGATGCCTTCGCCCGCGCCTGGTTCAAGCTGACCCACCGCGACATGGGTCCGGCGGTGCGCTATCTCGGCCCGTTGGTGCCCAAGGAAGAGCTGATCTGGCAGGACCCGATCCCGGCGCTCGACCATGAACTGGTCAGCGAGCAGGACATCGCATCGCTGAAGGCCAAGATCCTGGCCTCCGGCCTGTCGGTTTCCGAACTGGTCTCGACGGCCTGGGCCTCGGCTTCGACCTTCCGCAACTCCGACAAGCGCGGCGGCGCCAATGGCGCACGCATCCGGTTGGTGCCGCAGAAGGACTGGGAAGTCAACCAGCCGGCCGAACTGTCGAAGGTGGTTGCCAGGCTCGAAGGCATCCAGACGGAGTTCAACACCGCGCAGACCGGCGACAAGAAGGTCTCGCTGGCCGACCTGATCGTGCTCGGCGGTGTCGCCGCGGTCGAGAAGGCCGCCAAGGATGGCGGCAACGACGTGAACGTGCCGTTCACGCCCGGCCGCATGGATGCATCGCAGGAGCAGACGGATGTCCACTCCTTTGCCGCGCTCGAGCCGAAAGTCGACGGCTTCCGCAACTATGTCAGGGGCAAGCAGCCCATGTCGGTTGAGGCCATGCTGGTCGACCGCGCGCAGTTGCTGGGCCTGACGGCGCCGGAACTGACGGTGCTTGTCGGCGGCCTCCGCGTGCTTGGCGCCAACACCGGGCACTCGAAGCACGGCGTGTTCACCGATAGGCCGGGTACGCTGACCAACGACTTTTTCGTCAACCTGCTCAGCATGAGCACGGTCTGGGATCCGGCTGCAGGTTCTGTTCCGGGTTCGGAAGAAGTGTACGAAGCGCGCGACCGCAAAACCAAGGCAGTCAGGTGGACCGGCACCCGTGCCGACCTGATCTTCGGTTCGCATGCGCAACTGCGGGCATTGGCCGAGGTCTACGGATCGGCGGACGCCGGGCAGAAATTCGCCCGGGATTTCGTTGCGGCATGGACCAAGGTGATGAACGCCGACCGCTTTGACATCGCGGCCTGACCCGAGCTTGAGGACCTACGCAAGAGGCGCGGGCCACGGCCCGCGCCTCTTGCATTCAGGCTCTGGAATCAATCCTTCTCGAAGACACGCGCCTTAGCGACGACGCCGGCAATGGCGCCGCCGATCAGCGGTGCGACGATGAACAACCAGAGCTGGCTGAGTGCGGCGCCGCCGGTAAACAGCGCCGGGCCGATCGAGCGCGCTGGATTGACCGAGGTACCGGTGACCGGGATCATCGCGAAGTGAATGCCCGCTAGCGTCAGGCCGATGACCAGGCCGGCAAACGCCGTCGAGTGCTTTTCAGCGGTAACGCCAAGGATCACCGTGACGAAGGTGAAGGTGCCGATCAGCTCCCACAGGAACGCCGAGCTCATGCCCCATTTCGTCTCGTCCCAGCCATTGGCACCGAAGCCGCCGGTATGGCCGCCGGTCTGGCCGGAAACGATGATCCACAACGCCAGCGAGGCGATGATGGCGCCGATGACCTGCGCGATCCAATAGGGGATGACGTCCTTGGCCGGCAGCCGGCCGGCAAGGAATACGCCGAGCGTCACCGCCGGATTGAGATGCGCGCCCGAAATCGGGCCGATCGCATAGGCCGCCGCGATGAGGCCGATGCCGAATGCCAGACCGATGCCTTCCTGGCCAAGCGGCAGCGCGCCGCCGAAGCCGCCCGTCACCACGGACGCCGTACCGATGAACACCAACAGAAATGTACCTAGAACTTCCGCCAGATAAGTCTTCATTGCCCTCTCCTCGTGAAGATCCGCCGGTCCACGTTTTCCGCGCCGCGAATCATGACGGCAAGAGTATTCCCAACCGAAAAACTTGGAAAGCAGAGCTGTAGTGCCACACGCCGTCCTTCCGGCCGCCAGTTAAGAACATTAGAAATCTTGTATCTACTAGTCTGCCTGCTGCTAACCGCCGTGAAGATTTACCGGTCGGACAAGTTTCGCCGACCACCGCCAGCTTGCCCTCGCGGCGAAGCCGGGCGGGGTTCAATCCGGACGTGAAAGGCTCTAAGAGCAGACCGGATAATGTGCTCGATTGATGGAATGACGAATGCGACTGGGCGGACGGCTGGCTGCGGCCATTGAAGTGCTGGAGGACATTGGTCGGCGTCACCGGCCGGTGGCCGACGCGCTGAAGGATTGGGGCCTGTCCCATCGCTTCGCCGGCGGTGGGGATCGCGCCGCGATCGGCAACATCGTCTACGACGCGCTGCGCCGTAAGCGCTCCGCCGGCTGGTTGCTGGGCGAAGACACACCGCGTGCCATCGGCTTCGGGGCGCTGCTGCTCGAATGGAGCCAGACGGCGCAGTCGCTCAACGCAGCGCTCGAAGGTGACAAATTCGCGCCGCCGCTGCTGAGCGCCACGGAACTCCAGGCAATCGCGGAACGCCGGCTTGCCGACGCGCCGCCTGCTGTTCGCGCCGACATTCCCGATTGGTGCGAACCGCTTTTCCAGCGGGCCTTCGGCGAGACATGGGTCGAGGAGGGCGCGGCGCTCGCCACACGTCCGCCGCTCGACATCCGGGTCAACACGCTGCAGGCCGATCGCGCCAAGGTGTTGGCCGAACTCGCGCAGACCGGTGCCAGTGCCGCACGGATCGCACCCTACGGCATCCGCATCCCGCCGATCGACGGTGACGGCCGGCATCCGAACGTGCAAGCCGAGCCGGCCTTTCAGAAAGGCTGGTTCGAGGTCCAGGACGAGGGGTCGCAAATTGCGGCGGCGCTTGCCGGCGCGACGGCTGGCATGCAGGTGCTCGATTTCTGCGCCGGCGCAGGCGGCAAGACGCTGGCTTTGTCGGCGGCGATGGACAACCACGGTCAAATCTTCGCTCACGATGCCGAAAAGGCGCGGCTGGCGCCAATCTTCGACCGCATTCGCCGCTCGGAAAACCGCAATGTGCAGGTCGCCACCAAGCCGGCCGAGCTTGCCCCGCTGACCGGCCACATGGACATCGTGCTGGTCGACGCGCCCTGCACCGGCAGCGGCACCTGGCGGCGGCGTCCCGACGCCAAATGGCGGCTGACGCAGAGACAGCTTGATGCCCGCAAGGGCGAGCAGGCGACGATCCTCGATGCCGCCAGAACCTACGTCAAACCCGGTGGCCTGCTGGTCTACGTAACCTGCTCCGTGTTCGACGAGGAGAACGGTGAACAAATCGCCGCGTTTCGCGAGCGGCACGGCGGCTTTGCCCCGGTCGATCATCGCCAGCTCTGGGACAGCCGTTTTCCCGGCCATACCGCCGCGATGCGGATCGGTGCCCTGGGTGGCATTTCGCTCTCGCCGGCGCTGAGCGGCACAGACGGATTTTATTTTTGCGCCATGCGCCGGGCGTACTGACGCTGCCGTTGACAGCTGCCCGCAGCGCCCCAATTGCAGACGCGCGGCGTTGCGCCGCCACAGGGTGAGTGCTTGCAAAGATATCTGTCGCTTCTGCTGTTCCTCGTCCTGGTGCTGGGCGGAGGCCTGCTGATCGGTTTCGCCACCTTGCCAGGTGCCTGGTATGCATCGCTGGCCAAGCCTTCCTTCAATCCGCCCAACTGGATTTTCGCGCCTGCCTGGACACTGCTCTATGTGCTGATCGCCGTGGCCGGCTGGCGGACATGGTTGCAGGACCCGGCCGGCACCGCGATGAAGATCTGGGGCGCTCAGCTCGTCCTGAATTTCCTGTGGTCGCCAATCTTCTTCGGCGCAAAAATGATGGGGTCTGCTCTGGTCATCATCGTGCTTCTTCTGGCCGTCATCGCGCTGTTTATCGCCAGCGTCTGGACCCGCGATCGGCTCACCGGCTGGCTTTTCGTGCCCTACGCGGCGTGGGTGGCGTTCGCCACCTTGCTCAACGCCTCGCTTCTTTGGCTGAACTAGGTGGCGTGCGGTTTGCTGCAGTGCAGCAAAAGCATTTGCCTGCCGCTCATGCCTCTGCGATAAGCTTTCCCGGCAAACGTGAAGGCAACGGCGATGGCAGCAAAGATCGTACCGGCTCCGGACTATGAGGATCGCGTCAGGGCGTCCTTCGCACGCCAGCAGGCGATGGCGACGATCGGCGCCGAACTGACATTGGTGACCCCCGGCATCATCGAGATTGAGATGCCTTATTCAGCGGCGCTGACCCAGCAGCATGGGTTCCTGCATGCCGGCGTCATTTCGACGGCGCTGGACTCGGCTTGCGGCTATGCGGCGTTCTCGCTCATGCCGGAGAATTCTGGCGTGCTGACCATCGAATTCAAGGTCAACCTTCTGGCGCCGGGCCGGGGTGAGCGTTTTCTGTTCCGCGGTTCGGTGACCAAACCCGGCCGTACCATCATCGTTGCCGACGGCCAGGCCTATGCCTTCGCCACCGACGGCGAGGCCAAGCTGATCGCCACCATGACCGGGACGATGATGACGGTGCTAGGCCGTGATGGTATCGCTGGGTGAGTGGCCGGTTCGCCGCGGGCGAATTTAATCGTGCCGGCGGCACGGAGCTGCCGCCGGCAGCGGCCATGCCGTTGGTCATAATGTAGCGCAAGCAGGAGGATCGCCATGACTGGCAACGTCGTGCGCATTGGCGGCAAGGATGTCCTCTTCGTCATGGCGGCGCGGGCCGAATATGGCCCGCATCTGCAGCGATTGTTCACGCCGCTGATGACGGGCGTGGGCCCGGTCGAGGCCGGCGTGCGGCTGGGCGCTGAGCTCTCCTGGTTGAAATCGGACAAGGCATTGCCCGATCTGGTGGTATCGCTCGGCTCTGCTGGTAGCCGGACCCTGGAGCAGACCGAAATCTACCAGGCCGTCTCCGTCAGCTATCGCGACATCGATGCCTCGCCGCTGGGCTTCGAAAAAGGCGCGACGCCGTTTCTCGACCTGCCGGTGATCGTACCGTTGCCGTTGCGTATTCCCGAAATCAAGGAGGCGACACTGTCGACCGGCGGCGCCGTCATTACCGGCGCGGCGTACGAAGCGATCGCCGCCGACATGGTCGACATGGAGACCTTCGCCTGCCTGCGCGCCTGTCAGCTTTTCGACATCCCGCTCATCGGGCTGCGCGGCATTTCCGACGGCGCGGCTGATCTCAGGCACGTCGGCGACTGGACCGAATATCTGCACGTCATCGATGAAAAGCTGGCCGACGCCGTCATGCGGCTCGAACAGGCGATCGGTTCGGGCTTGCTCCGGCCGGATTCACCTGGTGACGAGGCGATACCGCTCTGAAAGTCAGGCGACGCAACCCATTGCGCAGACTCGTTTCTTTCTCTAAAGGCTCGCCATGACGACAGCCAATCACACCGACACCATCCTGATTGTCGATTTCGGCAGCCAGTTTACGCAGCTCATCGCCCGCCGCATCCGCGAGGCCGGCGTGTTTTCCGAGATCGTGCCGTTCCAGTCGGCCGAGGCGGCATTCAAGCGCATCAACCCGAAAGCGGTCATCCTGTCCGGCGGCCCGGCTTCGACGTCCGATATCGGCAGCCCGCGCGCGCCGCAGATCGTCTTCGATGCCGGCGTGCCTGTGCTTGGCATCTGCTATGGCCA
This sequence comes from Mesorhizobium sp. B2-3-15, assembly GCF_006442875.1. NCBI lineage: Bacteria > Pseudomonadati > Pseudomonadota > Alphaproteobacteria > Hyphomicrobiales > Phyllobacteriaceae > Mesorhizobium > Mesorhizobium sp. B2-3-15. The sequence goes on from NZ_VFVO01000002.1 coordinate 665,426, forward strand.
GATGGCCATGTGCGTGCAGATGGGTGGCGTCGCCGAAAGCTCCAACCATCGCGAATTCGGCCGCGCCTTTGTCGAGATCGAGAAGGACAGCCCGCTATTCGAGGGCCTGTGGGCCACAGGCCAGCGCCATCAGGTGTGGATGAGTCATGGCGATCGCGTCATCGCCCTGCCGCCTGGCTTCGAGGTGTTCGGCAAATCGGAAAGCTCGCCCTTCGCCATTTTCGGCAATGTCGAACGCAGGATGTACGGCATCATGTTCCACCCCGAGGTGGTGCATACGCCGGATGGTGCCAGGCTGCTCAGGAACTTCGTCCACAACATCGCCGGCATCGAAGGCGACTGGACGATGCGCGCCTATCGCGAGCACGCGGTCGAGGCGATCCGCAAGCAGGTCGGCAAGGGCAAGGTCATCTGCGCGCTGTCGGGCGGCGTGGATTCCTCGGTGGCTGCCCTTCTGATCCACGAGGCGGTCGGCGACCAGCTCACCTGCATTCTTGTCGACCATGGCCTGATGCGCAAGGACGAGGCCGCTGGTGTGGTGGCGATGTTCCGCCAGCACTACAATCTGCCTTTGATCCTGGTCGACGCCTCGGACAAGTTCATCTCGCAGTTGGAAGGCGAGTCCGACCCGGAAAAGAAGCGCAAGACCATTGGCCGGTTGTTCATCGAAGTGTTCGAGGACGAGGCCAAGAAGCTCGGCGGCGCCGATTTCCTGGCGCAAGGCACGCTCTATCCCGACGTCATCGAGAGCGTCTCCTTCACCGGCGGCCCCTCGGTCACCATCAAGTCCCACCACAATGTCGGCGGCCTGCCCGAGCGCATGAACATGCAACTGGTCGAGCCGTTGCGCGAATTGTTCAAGGACGAGGTGAGGGCGCTGGGCAAGGAACTCGGCCTGCCCGAAAGCTTCATCGGACGCCATCCGTTCCCAGGCCCCGGCCTCGCCATCCGCTGCCCGGGCGGCATCACGCGGGAAAAGCTGGAGATCCTGCGCGAGGCCGACGCCATCTATCTCGACGAAATCCGCAAGGCCGGCCTTTATGACGCGATCTGGCAGGCCTTCGCCGTGCTGCTGCCGGTGCAGACTGTCGGCGTCATGGGCGACGGCCGCACCTACGAATTCGTCTGTGCGCTACGCGCCGTGACCTCCGTCGACGGCATGACGGCTGACTTCTACCACTACGACATGGCCTTCCTGGGCGCCGCCGCCACCCGCATCATCAATGAAGTCCGCGGCATCAACCGCGTGGTGTATGACGTGACGTCGAAGCCGCCTGGCACAATCGAGTGGGAGTGAGGGGCAGACGGCAATCGCGTAGATTCGGCGGCGATTTTCGCCATCGAGAATTGTTCTTGTGTCCGTGTCTCACTTTCGCTGAACTGGTATTCTTCATCTCCAATCTGGCAAGTCCGATCTGCCCAAGTCCCTTACGAGGTAAAGACCTTTAAGAAGGGGGCTACGGCGTAAAACGGCGTGCACAAAGGCAAGATCTGCTTCGCGCCTTGTCATCCTTGGAGTGATCTGCGTTGGAGCGTGAAAATTCCGGATGTCCGGCTCGCCCGTGGCAGCGATCAAGGTCCAGCGTTAGTGCGCTGGCGGGCTCTCGTTACGCTGCCCCGCATCTTCTGCCGCGCTGGCTCATATCAGCCGTGCGCTCGTTCGATCTCACAAGCCGATCCGGGTGGCTGCAGCTCCTTCATGTTGAATATTAACCGTTCGCCCAAGTTGGACGTTGACGCTTCCTCCCCAGTAGAGTTAATAATCTCCTAATATAAGCATTGTCTAAAATCTCTTGATCGGAAACCGGCAATTTAGGCGATGCAATTGGGTTGGGAGACGTAGCGCTGCGACAACGCCGTCGCAGCCGCCATCATGCGATCATCATCCGCTAGCTCCAGCCGGCACTGCTTGTCCGGCAGGCTCGCTGATGATGCGCCGCACTCGCTTTCAACCCAGCTGTGTGGCGACTTTGGGATCGATGCTCGGACAGAGCGTGGTCGTACAGGACTATTAACAAACAGGCGTTGGGGCGTCTGCTACAGAAACAGGGGTTGAAAATGGCTACTCAGGTCACCGGTGCCGGCGGCACCACGGCGTCATTCTCCAATACACCGCAGGCAAAGGACGACCTGTTCACCAGCAGCACCACCGGGCTTAATGAGGATAGTTCTCAGCCCATCTTCCTGAATGTGATGGCCAACGATCTCGGCGGGAACGCCAAGACGCTTTGGTCGGTCGACAACGGGATCAACAATACAGGCGCGATGAGTGGATACTCCGCTGCTGATTTGTTGACACAAGACTCGGCGCGGAGCGAAATCGGCAGCTCCGACACAAGTTCTAACGGCGCGAAAATCTGGATCACATCCGACGGACTCGTTGGATACGACGCGGCTACCTTAACAGCGGCTTTCAAGACGCAATTACAAAACTTGAATGCAGGGCAATACCTGACTGACACGTTTATCTATTCAATTCGGCTCGGCAATGGAACGCTCAGTTGGGCAACCGCCACGGTACAGTTCGCCGGAACCAACGACGCGGCCGTGATTTCCGGAGTCTCTACGGGCGCAGTGATCGAGGCGGGTGGCGTCGGCAATGGAGTTCCTGGGACGCCGACGGCGAGCGGCACGCTCACCGACACCGACGTCGACAACACACCCAATACATTCCAGGCCGTCGCGGCCGGACATGCAAGTGACCATGGCTACGGCACGTATCAGATGACCACGGGTGGCGTCTGGACCTATACGCTCGACAACGGCAACGCCACGGTCCAGGCGCTCAATGTCGGCGACACGACCACCGACACCTTCACCGCTCATACCGCCGACGGCACCGCCCAGGTGGTGACGATCACCATCCACGGCACCAACGACGCGGCCGTCATCACCGGCACGGCGAACGGCGCAGTGACCGAGGCCGGCGGCGTGGCCAACGCCATTCCCGGGACGCCGACGGCGAGCGGCGATCTCAACGACACCGATGTCGACAATGCGACCGACAGCTGGCAGACGGCTCCCGCCGGCACGGCAAGCACCGGCGGCCTCGGCACCTATCAGCTCGGCGCCGACGGCCAGTGGACCTATACGCTCGACAACGGCAACGCCACGGTCCAGGCGCTCAATGTCGGCGACACGACCACCGACACCTTCAC
>NZ_VFVO01000020.1:0-84061 GCF_006442875.1 Mesorhizobium sp. B2-3-15
GTCTTGCCATGGTCGACGTGACCAATCGTGCCGATGTTCACATGAGGCTTGGTGCGCTCGAATTTACCTTTTGCCATAGTCTCTTTCCTTGGACGGCCTGGACCTTCAGTTCAGTCGAATGCGGGGCGATTAGCGATAAAGGCCAAAAAACACAAGCGTCTTTTGCCCGGGCGCCATCTCACTCGGCCAGAACCCATGATCCGATTGCGGGGATGTGGCGCTGATATGGGGATCCGTCATTGAAAATGGAATGGGCGAAAACCGAGGGAGCAAAGCGAGGATTGCTCGGGTCTCCACGTCAGTCGCTGTCGGATTTATCGGCGGTTCATGGCCCATTGCGGCAGCGATCCGCGTCTGATCTCCTGCGCCGATGCATTTCATCCCGACTGCCGTTCGCGGCCCGCTGTTCATGATCGTCTCGACCGGGTCGTATCTGGTCAACGACACGATGATGAAGCTCGCCACGTCGGGGTTGCCCTCCTACGAAGTGCTCTTCCTGCGTGGTGCCGCGGCAACGCTGTGGGGCGTTCCGCTGTTGTTTGCGCTCGGCTACGGCAAGCAGATCCCGCTGATCTTCGACAGGCGGGTGCTGCGCAGGAACCTCCTCGAACTGGCGGCGATCCTCTGTTACGTCGTCGCGCTCGCCAACATGCAGATCGCCGATTCCACCGCGTTGGGGCAGATCACGCCGCTGCTGATGCTGGTCGGCTCCTCGATCCTGTTTGGCGAGCGTATCGGCGGCCAACGCATGGCGCTGATCGGGCTGGGCTTCATCGGCGCGCTGATGGTGGCGCAGCCGACCATGCAAGGCATTTCGGTCTATGCCTTGCTGGCGCTCGGCAACGCGACGTTCGCCGCCGCGCGCGATCTGGCCGGCCGCAAGATCGCCGCCGAAGTGCCAGGAATGATCGTGGCGATCTCGGCGGTCGTCGTGGTCCTGATCGGCGCAGGCGCCGCGCATCTGGTTTCCGAGCGCTGGGTGGCGCCGGAGGCGCACCACCTGATGCTGATGGCGGGAGCCGGTTTCTTCCTGATCTTCGGCCACTTCTTCATCTTCATGGCCTATCGCGTCGGGCCGACCGGCGCGGTAGCGCCGTTCTATTACTGCTTCACGGTCTGGGCCGTCATTTCGGGGCTGCTGGTGTTCGGGCAATTCCCCAATGCACTGGCGGTCTGCGGCATCCTGCTGGTTGTCGCCAGTGGGCTGACCATCGTGTCGCTGGACCAGCGCAAGCGTCGGCTGGCCGTGGTTGCCTGATCCGCGGCTACGCACCGGCATAATAGTTTCCGATACCGTGAGCGCGGTCAGCACCGACGGCGGATCATCGCAATTCAGAATTCGGCAGCTGATAATCCGCCGATTGCGTCTAGATGGTCCGCTTGCCAGCGAACTGATGATAGGCCCACAGCACCACGACGGCACCCACGACGGCGACGATCAGGCTATAGATGTTGAGGCCGGTCACACCCGAAGCACCGAAGGCGCTGAAGATCAGCCCGCCGACAATGGCGCCGACAATGCCGAGCACGATATCCATGATCATGCCCTGACCGGTCTTGTTGACGATCTTACTGCCAATGAACCCGGCAATGACGCCGAGAATGATCCAGCTGATGATACCCATTTTTTCCTCTCCATTCCTCCGCCAACCAGACATTTTCATATGATTGTCAAAAGCTCAAGCCAGCTTGAAATTCCGCCCGAATGCGCCATTGTTGAAGACGGGCTGGGCTTGGTTGAAATGGAGGATCCATTATGGGACTTTTTGACAACGCCGTTCCCGGCGGCAATATCACCAAACCGCTGATGATCGCGCTCGGTGCGCTGCTGGTTGGAAAGATGCTGAGCGGCAGAAGCGCCGAACAGCCGGACCAGGCTCAAGCGCCGGCGCCCGCCGATCCCACGCCCGTCGGAACCGCGTCCGGTGACGGTGGGCTGCTCGGCGGACTGGGCGGGCTGCTCGACAAGCTCAAGAACGCCGGCCATGGCAATGTCGCCGACTCCTGGGTCGGCACCGGGCAGAACCAGTCAATCGGGGCCAATGAGCTGGGTAACGCGATCGGACCGCAGGTCATTCGCGAGATCGCCCAAAGGACGGGGCTCGACGAGCAGGAGTTGCTCAAGCAGCTATCGGCCGCCTTGCCCGGCATCGTCGACAAGCTGACCCCGAACGGCCAGATACCGCAACAGCACCAGGTCGCCTCCGCCTTCAACAGCTGACGCGGCGCACACCAATGCCTGAAGCGCTGCGCGCCTGCCGCGCAGTGTTTCGGCTTGCCGGTTGTTTCGCTGAAAATCTGGAGCGGGTAGCGGGAATCGAACCCGCATATTCAGCTTGGAAGGTTCCTAGAAATCCAATGAAATCAACCGGCCGTTTCACCGCAAACATCATCCGTGCCGAAACGGGGCCGAATCCATCGGCTCCGTTACACCTCGAATCCGTCAACCTCGATGACATCAATGACATTCTGCGGATCCGCACGCAGAGCTTTGATAACTGCCAACCATATGAGGTGGGCCACATTATACCATCTCCGGGTGGTCTCGAAATCCAGTTGCTCTAGCCTGGAGTGGCCTAGGCCGTCTGGCGATACACCGAAGTGTCGACAGGCGTCATAGATTTCCATGAACTTTTCAAATTCGTCTGTGCTGACGTCTGTCACGCCGTGCTTGGCCACGAACCGTTTCCAGATCGACCTGGGGCTAGCAATCTTTCCAATTGTTGGGGCCGGATCATTCTGGCCAAGTAGCTGAGACACGCTCAGACCCAAAGTCGCGACGATGAAAACGCATCGCTCAACTAGGTCGTTGGTATCCTGCTTGTCGCGTAGATAATCTGCAGCGAGTACGTTCCAATAGCGCTTTGCTTGTAGCAGCGCATAAAGCTGGAGGTTGGTGCTGCATGAGCCGTCTGTGTTCATCGAATAGTATGGCCTCATCGCTCCCCCACGCTGGCTTAGACCTTTGAGAACATTGACGCTCGATCGATTAACCCGGGCCAAGAGATCGGCCATTCTCGGCAATAGGCGCCAGCTCATGGTTGCCGAACCGGATGGGCTGCGTCAGAAATGACTAATATAGGTGGGAATCCGCCATTGTGGCTTTCTCCGGATGTCCTTCACGGCCCTCAAGGTGTGTAGGCGCTCTCATCACCTAGCGGCGGTCGCTTCGATAGTTGTCCAAAACGAACCTGCTTCTGGAGCGGGTAGCGGGAATCGAACCCGCATATTCAGCTTGGAAGGCTGCTGCTCTACCACTGAGCTATACCCGCACCTTGCACTGAAGTACCGGATTCACCCGAAAAGCGCCATGCCTTTTCGGTCCGATGCTTTATACGTTTCAGGCTTCCGGGCCGGCAGTGGTGGAGAGGGTTGGATTCGAACCAACGTAAGCTAAGCTAACGGATTTACAGTCCGTCCCCTTTAACCACTCGGGCACCTCTCCAGTCTGCCGCCGGAGCCATGCAACGAGGCATTCTTGCCGATCCGGACCCGAGATAGATGTCTTCTCCGAAACCAGCGAAGCGCCTTATGGCGGCAAGGCCATTGGGTGTCAACCGCGCGGCCACGGTTTTTCGATGTTGTTCGCCGGCTGCGGCGACAGGGCATATCCTTGGCCGGAGGAGACGGCTATAGAAGCCGGCCATGAGCAACAATTCCAACACCCCCAAAGACACCCATTACGCCAAGCTGCGCCGCGCCTTTCGCGACGAGAAGAGCGGCGGCGCGCCGGCGTTCAAGCCACGGCAACCAGTGCCACCAGGCGAAAACGCAGCCGACGGGCTGGTGCGACTCTATGGCCTGCATACGGTGCGCGCGGCACTCGACAATCCGCGCCGCCGGATCAAGAAAATGCTGGTGACGCGCAATGCGGCCGAACGGCTCGAGATCACCGATCTCGCCGCCCTGCCCTTCAAAGCTGAACTGGTCGAACCCAGGGACATCGACAAGATTACCGGATCGGACGCTGTGCACCAGGGGGTGCTGATCGAGGCCGAGCCGCTGAAGCCCAAGCGCCTCGACGCACTTGGCGACACAAGGTTGGTGCTGGTGCTCGACCAGGTCACCGACCCGCACAATGTCGGCGCCATCCTGCGTTCGGCGGTCGCTTTCGGCGCTGGCGCGCTGATCACCACGGCGCGCCACAGCCCGCAGGAATCAGGCGTGCTGGCAAAATCCGCCTCCGGTGCGCTTGAGCATATCGACCAGGTCGAGGTGAAGAACCTCGCCGATGCGCTCGGCCAGTTGCACGAAGCGGGCTTCCAGACCATCGGGCTCGATTCGGACGGGCCGGCTGAGCTCGAAACCAGCTTTGACGGCGACAGGATCGCTTTGGTGCTCGGCGCCGAGGGCAAGGGGCTGCGGCAGAAGACGCGCGAGACGGTGACAACGCTGGCCCGCCTCGACATGCCCGGCGCCATCCGCTCGCTCAATGTGTCGAACGCGGCGGCGGTGAGCCTTTATGCGGCGCGGGCATTTCTGAAGCGCGGCTGACTGGAAGCGGCAAGCCTCCCGCCAGAAATCAAAACGGGTCCCGGCGATGCTTGCCGGAACCCGTTGCTGGGTTAAGACGGAAATTGACGGCCTGGGAACGTTACGCCGCCCTCTTCTGACCCTATGCCGCTTTGATTTCTCTTGCCTCCTTGCCGATTTCGAAATTCGCCATCCGCTCCAGCGCCCTCACCAGCGCGGAATGATCTTCCTTCGCGCCGCCATTGGCGGCGCAGGAATTGAACAGTTGCTGGGCGGTCGAGGTGTTGGGCAGCGACACACCAAGCGCCTTCGCACCCTCCAGCGCCAGGTTGAGATCCTTCTGGTGCAGTTCGATGCGAAAGCCCGGCGCGAAGGTGCGCTTGACCATGCGCTCGCCATGTACTTCGAGAATGCGCGAGGCGGCCAGCCCGCCCATCAGCGCCTGCCTGACCTTGGCTGGGTCGGCCCCAGCTTTTGAGGCAAAAACAAGCGCTTCGGCGACCGCTTCAATGGTCAGCGCGACGACGATCTGGTTGGCGACCTTGGTGGTCTGGCCGACACCATTGGGTCCGACCAAAGTGATGTTCTTGCCCATTTTCTCGAACACGGGTTTTGCGCGCTCGAAGGCCGGTTCCTCACCACCGACCATGATGGTAAGCGAAGCCGCCCTGGCACCGACCTCGCCGCCGGAAACCGGCGCGTCGAGATAGTCGCAACCGAGATCGTTGATCCTTTTCGCGAAGTCCTTTGTCTCGATCGGCGAGATCGAACTCATGTCGATCACCAGCTTGCCCTTGGCCAGGCCGGACGCGACTCCGTTGTCGCCGAACAGCACATCGGCCACCTGCGGTGTGTCGGGAACCATCAGGATGATGATCTCGGCGGCCCTCGCGACGGCGGCATGGCCGGCGACCGACTTCAGACCCTTGGCGACGAGATCGGCCGGCGGTTTTGAGCGGTGGTCGCTGGCGATGACGCTGTAGCCGGCCGCCAGCAGATGCCCCGCCATCGGCGCGCCCATGATGCCCAGCCCGATGAAGCCGATGGTTTCCATTGCTTCTCTCCGTTTTTTGTCAGATCGCGTTCCTTCACGCCCAGAGGGGGCGCAACAGAACGCGACCTGAATTGCAAGATTCTTGACAGCTAAGCGGCAGCACTTCCCTGCCCGGTCAGTTCCCTGAACCACCCCAGACCGGCCTCCGTCCCTGCCTTCGGCTTGTACTCCGCGCCAATCCAGCCGGCATAACCAATCCGGTCGATATGTTCGTAGAGGAAGGGATAGTTGATCTCGCCCGTCCCCGGCTCGTGACGGCCGGGATTGTCCGCAAGCTGGATATGCGCGATGCGGCCGAGGTTTGCCTCGATCTTACGGGCGAGATCCCCCTCCATGATCTGCATGTGGTAGATGTCATATTGCAGGAACAGGTTCTTCGAGCCGACGCGGTCGATCAGCGTCAGCGCCTGGTCGGAGTAGTTGAGGAAGAAGCCCGGGATATCGCGGGTGTTGATCGGCTCGATCAGCAGCTTGATGCCGGCTTGATCGAGTTTCTCCGCCGCGAAAGCCAGGTTTTCGGCAAAGACATCCTCCAGCACCTTGCGGTCGACATTGGCTGGCGCGATGCCGGCCAGGCAGTTGACCTGCCCGCAGCCAAGTGCCTGCGCGTAGGCGATCGCCCTGGCAATGCCCTGGCGGAATTCCGGCACGCGGTCCGGCAGCACGGCGATGCCACGCTCGCCCTTGGCCCAGTCGCCCGCCGGCAGGTTGAACAGCACCTGCGTCAGGCCATTCTTCTTCAGTCGGGCGGCGACCACCTCGGGCGCATGATCGTAAGGGCCGATATATTCGACCCCCTTGAAGCCGGCGCGGGCGGCGGCATCGAAACGGTCGAGGAAATCATGCTCGCCAAAGAGCATCGACAGATTGGCTGAAAAACGCGGCATTCTTTTTCTCCTTTTCTTGCCTGGAACCAAAGCCGTGTTGAGATTCAGGTCAGGCCGAGTCGAAAATGGTGGTTTCCGAGAACCGGAGCGGAGCGTACTTTTCGTACGTGAGCACCGGAAGCGCAGGAAGCCGCCGTTTGCAGGCCGGCCTCGCCTGAATATCAGCATGGCTTAGTCCAGCATCACGATCGCGGTGGGCGCGTCTTCCTGATGTTCGGCAAGGTCTTCGAATTCGGTGATCTTGTCGATCTCGGTCCCCATCGAGATGTTGGTGACCCGTTCGAGAATGAATTCGAGCACGACCGGAACCTGGTGTTCCTTCAGCAACCGCTGCGCTTGCTTGAAGGCGCCGGCGAATTCCTCCGGCTTGCGCACCCTGACCGCCTTGCAGCCCATTGCCTCGGCGACGGCGACATGGTCGACGCCATAGCCCGCCTCCGGATCGTCGGCCCGGTTGATGTTCTCGAAAGCAAGGCTGACCTCATAGTCCATCGAAAAGCCGCGCTGCGCCTGGCGGATGAGGCCGAGATAGGCATTGTTCACGACGACGTGGATATAGGGCAGCTTGTGCTGCGCGCCGACCGCCAGCTCCTCGATCATGAACTGGAAGTCGTAGTCGCCCGAAAGCGCCACGATGGTGCGCTCGGGATCGGCGGCGCGCACGCCGAGTGCGGCCGGCAAGGTCCAACCGAGCGGGCCGGCCTGGCCGCAATTGATCCAGTTGCGCGGCTTGTAGACATGCAGGAACTGCGCGCCGGCGATTTGCGACAGGCCGATGGTGGTGACATAGGTGACGTCACGGCCGAACGCCTTGTTCATCTCCTCGTAGACACGCTGCGGCTTCAACGGCACCTGTTCGAAGTGGGTTTTGCGCTTCATCGTCTTCTTGCGGCCCTGGCACTCCCTGGCCCAGCCCGACCAATCGCGCAGCCTGCCCGCCGTCCTCCACTCGGTGGCGACGTCGAGCAGCATCTTCAGTGCAGCGCCGGCATCCGAAACGACGCCGAGATCGGGGGCGAAGACACGGCCTATTTGAGTGGGCTCGATGTCGACATGGATGAATTTCTTGCCCTTGGTGTAGACGTCCACCGAACCGGTGTGACGGTTGGCCCAGCGGTTGCCGATGCCGAAGACAAAATCGGCTTCCAGCATGGTGGCGTTGCCGTAGCGGTGCGAGGTCTGCAGCCCGCACATGCCGGCCATCAGCCGGTGATCGTCAGGAATCGCGCCCCAGCCCATCAGCGTCGGAATGACCGGAACGCCCGTGATCTCGGCAAACTCGATCAACAGGTCGGACGCGTCGGCATTGATGATGCCGCCGCCGGCAACGATCAGCGGCTTCTCGGCCGCGTTGAGCATCGCCAGCGCCTTTTCGGCCTGGGCGCGCGTCATCGCCGGCTTGAATGGCGTCAGCGGTTCATAGGCATCGATGTCGAACTCGATCTCGGCCAGTTGGACGTCGACCGGCAGGTCGATCAGCACCGGACCCGGCCGCGACGAGCGCATCAAATGGAACGCTTTTTGCAGCGCCATCGGCACCAGATAGGGCTCCATCACCGTGACCGCCCATTTGGCGACGGGCGCAGCGATCGCGGCAATGTCGACAGCCTGGAAATCCTCCTTGTTCAGCCGCGCGCGCGGCGCCTGGCCGGTGATGCACAGGATCGGAATGGAATCGGCCGTGGCCGAATAGAGCCCGGTGATCATATCGGTGCCGGCCGGCCCCGATGTGCCGATGCAGAGGCCGATATTGCCCGCCTTGGCTCGGGTATAGCCTTCGGCCATATGCGAGGCGCCCTCGACGTGGCGGGCAAGGACATGGCGGATCGTGCCCCTCGCCTTCAATGCCGAGTACAGCGGATTGATCGCCGCACCCGGCACGCCGAAGGCACAGGACATGCCTTCCTTTTCGAGAACGAGAACAGCGGCATCGACAGCGCGCATGATTTCCAGCCTCCACGAGATGATTGTTGGATGGCTAAGGATGTCATCGGGCGAGCGCTTTTTCAATTTTTTCAGAATATTTTTTCATTTCTAAAGAACGGCTCTTACCACCTGATTTTGTTTCTTTTTCCCTTTTCCAGGATTTGCATCGAGAATTTCATGAAAAAATTTTTCATTGCATCTTGGGAGAAACGGGCGAGAATGCCAGCCCATGGAAACGAGCGAAAAACGTCAGCGTGGCCGCCCGCGCGCCTTCAATGGTCCGGCCGAAGCTGCCTCGGTGCAGTCGCTCGACCGGGCCTTGCGTATCCTGGCCATTGTCGCGGAAGGCAGCGGCCTGTCGCTGAGCGAGATATCGGCGCAGAGCGGGCTTGCCGCCTCCACCGCCTACCGCATGCTGACGACACTCGAAAACCACGGCATGGTCGAGTTCGATACATCGGACCAGCTCTGGTCGATCGGCGTCGAGACCTACCGCATGGGCGCGGCGTTCCTGCGCCGCCGCAAGCTGGTCGACCGCGCCCGCATCGTCATGCAGGAACTGATGGAGAAGACCGGCGAAACCGCCAATCTCGGCCTCGCCGAGGACGATTGCGTGGTCTTCGTCAACCAGGTCGAGACGCACCAGGCGATCCGCGCCTTCTTCCGACCAGGCACGCGCAGCCCTTTCCATGCCTCGGGAATCGGCAAGGCGGTGTTGGCACATCTCGAACCGGAGCGCGTCGGAACCATCCTGCGCAAGGCGGGCCTGCAGCGCTATACGGACAAGACCCTTTCCGACATCTCCGCCCTCGCGCACGATCTGGCCGTCATCAAGCATCGCGGCTGGTCGGTCGACGACGAGGAGCGCCATCCCGGCATGCGATGCGTGGCCGCCGCCATCTTCAACGAGTATGGCGAGCCGATCGGCGGCGTTTCCGTGTCCGGGCCGACGGTGCGGGTCACGCCCGAGCGGCTGGCCGAGATCGGCCCGCTGGTGCGCGACGCGGCGGCCGAAGTGACGAAAATGATCGGCGGCTCGAAGGCAGGCTGATCAAGGGATAGACTAGACGCGCCGAAAATCGCTGCATGCCGCCGGCTGCATGGGATTTGACCGTCTTGCCGTCGCGTTCGAATGCATGCGAAAGGGCGCGCATGAGGAAAGTGGTTCAGCTTCTGCTTGCCGTTTCGCTGTGCGGATGCGTGGCGGCGGCACCACGACCCGATACCGGCGACCAGCGGGTCAATCCCATCCCGATCTCGCTCGCGCTGGAGGAGATCATCACGGCCGGTATCCGCCAGCGGCTGCCGGATTCAGCCTCCGCCAGGTTCGGAACCATGTTAGCAGGCGAGCGAATGCTTGATGGCCGCCAGGAGATCGTGGTTTGCGGCACCGTCAATGCCTCGTCCGGCGTCGGCGACAAGCCATTCATCGCCAAGGTCTACCCGGACGCCGCAAGCCACTTCGAACTGGTCGCGATGGGCGACGAGACCGAGGCTGCCCGGCTTCAGATTGGCGGCACCTGCCGCGCGGCCGGTCTGCCGATCCTCGACCCGAAGATGCACCTCTAGAAAGACGGCCATCAAACGACGAAGAGGGGCTGCCTCGCAATCCCTCTTTCCAGTCGCCCGCCGCCACTCAGAGCCGGCAGTAATGGCTGTAGCCGTCACGGCCGATATAAGTGTCGGAGTCCGGATCGTAGCTGGAGTAGCGATCGAAGCAGCGGCGGACGTGCCAGGAACCGCCATCTTCATCGACATAGACGGTGCGCGGCTGCTGCTGGGCAAGCAGGCTGCCGAGAACGAAACCGCCGACGCCGGCGGCGATGCCGATGCCGAGGCCGTGGTGATGCGAGTGGGCAGCAGAGGGCTGGACGGTGCCGACCAAAGCGGTGGCGGCGACGGTGGTGGCGATGAGGCCGGAAACGAGTGTGCGCTTGAACATGGATGATCTCCTTGCTTCGTTTGGAGAGGCGAGCCATCCGCCTCTTGATGATCTGTCGTTGCGGCAAGGAAAAAGGTTCGACGGGGTTTTGATTTTTTTCGAAGAGCAGGAATTCGCTGGCTGAAAAGGCGTGGCGACCCTCGCCGACGTTGATCATCTATTCCGGCACTTCAGGCACCTTGCGCCGATCGGTCATCGTCCGTGACGGCGACTGGAAGCGCCGCGTTCGATGAGAAAAGGGCGGCCGAAGCCGCCCTTTGCTGGATTGGTTTCAATCAAGCCGCCAGGCTGCGCTCAGTAGAGGATGATGTGGCGGTGGTGGTGATGACGATGATGGTAATGACCATAGACCCACCAGTAATCCGGATAGTCCGGGTAATCCTGGTAGTAGAGGTAGTCGTCGAAATGACGATGATGATGATGCATGCCGTGAGCCGACGAAGACTGAACGGTGCCGGCGAACGCGCCGGTTGCAACGACGATGGCGACGATGCTGGAAACGAAACTGCGCTTGAACATGATGATCTCCTGGATCTCTGATCGAGGCGACCATTCGCCTCTGAGGATCAGTCGGCGCGCCGCGGCGAAAGGTTCGACAGATCTGGAGATTTTTTGACGCACTGTTGGCGAAACTGGGTAGGCAGTACCGGCTCACGCCATGACCGGTAGCAATTGCTCACCACTCACTACTCACTACTCACTACTCACTACTCACCACCTACTGCCTACTGCCTACTACTCACCCACTCAGCCCATGCCGGTGACATGCCGAAGCCAGAAGGCGAGCGCGATAAAGCCGATGATGGTGGTGACGCCTGTCCAGTCGACATTGGCCTTCTTCACATCGCTGATGAGCTTCACCAGCAGCATCCACGCCACGACGACGATAGGGAGAATGATGACAAGCCTGATCATGCGACACTCCGTTCAGCGCATTGCACTTACCCTGATGTAGGAAGCGCGTTCGCGGATTTCAGCATGCGGACGCGTGGGCATCCTCCACCACGGCTGATGCCCAAAAACGGAGTTTTGTCTTTACTGGCGCAACAAATATGCTAACCGGAGCGCCGTGCCCTTGTAGCTCAGCTGGTAGAGCAGCGGTTTTGTAATTCGCTGGATCAATCAGCTAAGGTTTTGAAAAGCCGCAATGTTTTTCAAACCTGGGTTTCAGGGGTATACGTACGGGTAAAATGTGCCGCCTTAGCTCAGATGGTAGAGCAGTAGTTTTGTAAACTATTGGTCGGGGGTTCGAGTCCCTCAGGCGGCACCATTCCCGGGCTCGAAAGCCGGGCGGTGAGCGGACGACGCGACCCGTTCGCTAGTTGAATACCCAGTTTGACCAATCTCGCGGCAACCCCCGCCTCTGGAATAGCAGCAGTAGGTCACCTCTCGCCGATTGCCGCAGACTCGCCAACTTTGACACGTCTACTCCATCGGGAGCAGTAGCGTAGCCGAGCACCGCGTGCGCCCTGAATTGTTCTAATCCGTCATCGACAACACAGAACGCACCTAGTTTGACATTAGGTAGTTGAATGCCCCTGATTTCCCGGGCAGTCGCCCAAAGATATCCCATGTCGATTCTGGAGGGGTCCTTAGCTATCTGAGGAACGACAATGCTCTTTCTGGCAGCCTCGCCGCTAGTAAATTTGCTGCGGCAAACGCTTAGGTCGTCGTGCTTTAACTTGTCCGATTTGATCTGCTTAAGGCTTCCGCTAGAAAATTGTAGAGGATCAATCACCGCATAAACAATCGGCTCGTTATCGAAAACGCGTCTTGGGGAATACTTTTTCTGCCTTCGCGATTCTTTCGGGCACTCGCAACGATCTACGTTTTTCTCAAATAATTCAACAAATCTGCCGGGAAGGATTTTAAAGAGCCATTCTCTTGGCCCGGTGAGAACCTTTCTCCATCCAACATGGCATAACCAACAATCCCGTCCTCGTCGATGCTCAGGATCGCGTGTTGTTTCCCCCAAATCCATTCGAAAGCGATCTCCCCTACATCGCTCCAGATAGCCGGGAGCCGTGCATCCTCCGGGAAAGCGCCCCATAGCTGCTTAGCCCATATCACCATTTCCTCCGGCGCAGCCAAATCCGGAAAGGCCGGAAGGCGGGAAACGGGAGCGGCAGCGATTCGCGCGGGCCGCTCGACTACCCGTATAACGTCGGTGACGTTTATCAACGTAGGATACGACGACCCGCCCAAGACAGAGACAACATGTGGGATAGCATCGTCCAATTCGACGGTCGAGCCGAGGCTTGCTGCATTCACTGCTACTGGCAAGCCGAGGCTTACCGCACCGGTTGCTCCGATATGGGACGGATCAATGCGCAAGTTACGCAGGGCGGCGCCCGTTTCGGCTCCATAGGCCGCCGAGCCCGAAGACATCGACATCAAAATAGCAGCGGAAGCGACCGCCGCCTCAATGGTTCTTGATGAGGTATTCATAGCCGCCAGATATGCATTCCTGGGCCTCTTTTACAAGGGTATCTAGCAATGCGTAAGCTGCGGATTTTTCCATTGGCTTATCCAAAGGTACAGAGTTAACATCAACCTGGAGTGTCAGCACGTGGAAGTTGTGTGTCAATGGAACTGCTGATACGTTTGAAAATTGCAAGATTTGCCTTAATGCAGCTTCCCAACGCAGAAGCCGGTTGAGAACAACTCCGCCTGTATCCATCTTCTTTCGATAATTCAATGAGAAACTGAGATCCGTCGAATCTTCAGGTGCATCTATACCCGTTGCTTTAATGAAAGCCTTGCAGGCGGCTTCGGCAGATGAAACACTTTCGAATAAATTTACGACGACCGCCAACCTCACGATTTCGGTGCTTTGAATTAGCTTTGAAGCCTTCGATGTAAGGAACGTTAACCCTTCGTCAACGTCAATTGACTGCATGGTCGCCCCTTGCGCAGGAATCGGCGTAGCGACCATCTCAAGTCGGCCCGGCTGCGAATGGAGGTTGGCACTGATGGCTCCCAAAGGCGCGGACGTAGAAGAACCTATGCCGCTCGGGTGTGGCTGCATCGTGGTTGCTGGAACCTCGAACACGTCACGAAAAATGCCGGCTACGTCGGACACGTCCGCTTGCCCGAACATCACGATGTGGACGGAGTCGGCTTTGCTCGGCATCGGAGATGTTCCCCCAGTTCAGTCGGACAACCTATTGCTTAAAGGTTTACAGGAAGGAAAGGGTTTTTCGAAGGCCCCCCCGTCACCCTCAAGGCGGCGGTCAATCTGTCGCGCTTCGAGCTCTCGTTTACCCCAGGAACTACCCAGCCCCTAACTCCTCGCCGGCTTTGCTTCGTTCAGCGTTGAATTCGTTGCACTTAGGCGCGGGCTGGTTCGGGCGAGCGCCTGTTTGAATGTTTGCTGCTCACGGGGAAACCGCATCATCCGGCTTTGCGCTGTCCTTCAATTCCTAGGCAGCTTGTGAATTTCCAACCTAACCGGCCCGCCCCTGTCGCAGCTAGTGCAAAATAGCGCTCGCTCAACCGTGCTGAATAGCGCGTCCTTCCCGTATCGCTTGATAAGTGCTGCGGGTTTCACGTGGGCATGATGCGAGCAGTTTTTGCACCATGCGCGCAGTCTGTGCCACTCGCGCAGATCGCGCAGCGCCACGTCCAAGCCTGCATGCACGCTGCCATCCACGATGGTTTGCGGCGGGATCGTCGGTTCGCCCGGCGTGATGATCTTTTCCATCACATGCCGACCATTGCGGTGAATGAGCAGCATTCCCGGCCGGCGTCGAATTGCGGATTGCCATGCCGCTTGGCTCACGAAGGAATCCGGTGATCGGCAAATTGTCTCGACCAGCGCGGTTTCATCACGGTCCCAAACTTCAATCTTAAAATTGTCTTCGTCGGTCTTCTTTGCCATAGCTTCGCCCGGACGCTCGGTTGGCGTCCGCCGCAATCCTCTTGCCCATGATCCACCCTGAGATAGGGAACAAATTCCTAGCCAGTCAATGGCCGCTTGACATTTTTGTTCCTATTTTGTTCGTTGCGGCGATTAGCGACGACATAAGAGTAACGCGACCGCCGGGCGGGATGGAAATCCTTGGCTGCACCTCGTAGAGCTATACAGCAAAGAGTTTCGATTGGGGTGACAAACAAATGGCCGGTCTGGTCGAGGAAATCCAGCGAGACGCGCTTAATCCGACAATCCCAGTTTCAACCCTCCTCCGGAAAGTAAAGGTGGCGGCGGCAAAGTTGAAACTGGACAAAGTAGAAGATTGGGTGGAGCACGAACTAAACGGTTATTTTGGTGCTGAGCTTCCCAGCTATCGGAAACTCTATGGTCGCGCGCAGGCGTTCAATCCCTATAGAGGTTGGATACCCATCATCTTAGGGAGTGCGGAGGAAAACGACATCATATCGAGATTCGACGTTAGAGAGTCACTTTCGTCTCTCGAAAGCACAATCGCTCGCTCGACAGGCCATTTAGAGATGCCGTTTCCACCCGAGATTGTAAGTCTCTTGAATAGGGACATGGGTGTGCAGTTCGGCCGGATGGCCATTCATGTTCCAATCAGCCAGGGTCAAAGTGTGGTAGAAGCTGTGAGAAATCTCATTCTTGATTGGGCACTTGACTTGGAAAAAGCGGGAATTCTTGGTGAGGGTTTTTCTTTCAACGATAGCGAACGGACTTTAGCGAAGGAGGCGGCGGTGACCTACAACATAAACTCTATAGGAACGTTCGCTGGCAACATGGGCAGCGGAAATACGGCTGGTGACATCAGTGTTTCCGTTTCGTCAACCAGCCAGATTTTAGAGATCGTTCGTAAAATTAGAGAGTACGTCCCCGATTTAGAAAGGGCCGGCGCAGATGGGCCGCGTTTGAAAAACGCCGTGGAAGCGATCGAACGCGAGGTAGCGAATGAGAAGCCTAATGATGGACGCGTAAAGGCGCTTCTCTCTGATGCTCGGGAAGCACTGGTCGGCGCAGCGGGGAACCTCACAGCCGAGGGCGCAATGTCCCTAATTGCTGCCGCCTTCAAGCTGCTCGGTTCGTAGGGCTAATATCATTCCTGTTCCCTAAAATCCTGCAACGACGCGTGGCGCAAATCTTCCTCGCCGCGCAGATGCTTCACGCGCCCAATCAGCCCCGGCTTGACCCATTGCGTCGCCGGCCGCTTCATCCCCTTCGGCGGCGGTCCTGCATGTTCCTGTACGCGCCGCCAGAGGCGTTCGCGCACTTCCCGGTTGGCGTTGATGAATGCGGAGCCGACATAGCGGCCTGTGCTACGCTCTGCCATCAAAGCAAAGGCCGGTTTGCCCGGCTCGCGCTCGACGCCTAACAGTTCATATTCATCGACGCTGTACGCTTTGGTTTTGAGCCATGCTGTCGAGGGGCCGCTGCGGTACACGCTGTCCCGTCGCTTCGACACCATGCCTTCAAGGCCGGCTTGATCGATCAGTTGATAGATCGCCTTCGCATCGCCCGGCAGCGCCTGGCTGAATTGGATGCGCTGTCCGTCGGGAACTAATGCGGCGAGGATTTCCCGCCGATCCTCTAGTGGCATGTCGCGCAGATCGTGGCCGTTGAGGTGGAGAAGATCGAATGCGACGAAATAGAGGTCGTGCTGCCGGCGCGTGATCGCCTTGCGTAATTCCCCGAAATCCGAAATTCCGGCGTCATTCAGAACGATAATTTCGCCGTCGATAATGGCGTTTTCAACATTGAGCGAGGCAGCGGCTTTGGACAGATCGCGATATTTCGCGGTCCAGTCGAGACCACGACGCGTGAAGATGCGAACGTTTTCGCCGTCGCAGACGATCTGTGAGCGGTAGCCGTCGAATTTGACTTCGTGAATCCAATCCGCGCTCTCTGGCGGCTTATCCACCAAAGTTGGCATCAGCGGTGGAATGAACTGCAGACGCATGCACTACCCCAACAACCGCGATTCAAAGCGCAGCCGCTAATTTAGTTCCGGAACATTTTAGCTAAAATGAATGTTCACTCGTTATGGCAGACGAAGACGTTATGGCTTGTTGGACAGCGCTGCACATGGTGCGGATGGCGATTGAGGAAACGTGTCCTGCCGGCGTTCTGCCGAGTGAGGAAGCTGTGTTAGAGCTTTATGGACCGGAACCCATCCATGAGGCAGAGGCTTTGGCAAAGGCGATCATTGCGACCGTCGCAAGGCTCACCAGCAAACCAGAATGAAACCCCTGCCTTTACCCCTTTCGCCAATGCCATAGTACATTGCGGGCAGTAAACGTTGAATTCGCTGCGAATTCATTGCGATTTGGACGCGTTGGCTTCGGTTCGGGAATTTGCGGCTCCGGTCATTGCGTATGCTGCGGCCAACTCTGCAAAACCTGTCGGATCGGCTTCGAGCGCCTTCGCGATGTAATAAAGTTCCTCGCCGTAAGGTGGGCGCTTAAGCCCCGGTGCGCAGACTATCTGGCCCGCTGCGGTCAGCACTTCTTTAAAGTACGCCGATCCGGGGAAGTACCCGAACATCGCATTGCCAAATGCCTTGCTAGACGCTTCCGGCATTGTCGAGAGCAACCAACTGGCAAATGTGGTGATATCGGCTGCGTCAAGGTTCAGCTTAGACTTGTCCGTCCAGTCATCGGGTTTGGCAATGTGGACGTTAGTTCGCGCCGTGGTAACGTCCAAGCACTCAACACGGATCGTACACGGATCGATGGTCGTGTCCGTGTCCTTGACGATCCCGGTTAACCGTCCGTCTGTCAGTGCCACGTAAAGCTTTGCGGATGCGACATATACGATTTGTACGTTCATTGCAGGTTGCCTTTGCTAATTGTGATCGACTCGGCCGGCTCGATTTCACCGAAAGGATCGAATACAATTGCGAGCCTGCATCCCTTCGGGAAGGGCGACGACTTGCTATCAAAATTGGACATGTGAACTATCCGACCATCTTTGATTTCGACCGTTATCGTTGCGTCGTCAAAATAGTGAATTGAAGCGGCTTCCATGATGGTCGTTCCTGTTAGGGTTAAATCGTGTAACGGGTAATGCGGTAATTCCGATTGCGCGCCCAACGTTCAATGTCGGCAGTCCTTACGACCAGCAAGTTTCCTACTTTGATCGGAATTGGAAAGCTGCACCAACTTTGCACGTAATAGAGCCGGTCCATATCAAAGCCGAATATCGAAGCGGCGAAGGTCTCATCCACATAGACGCAATCCGGTATTGCGAGCGCTTCCGACTGTGTTTTCATGGATTTTCGATCATTCGGCGATAAATTTCCGCTGCATCTTCATCGACTAGAACAGCGGTTCGTTGCTGCTCTGTTGGCTTGTCGTCCTTGTGAATGGCATCCAGTTGCCTTGCTTTCTCAACCGATGTCATCACTTGGCGCAGTTCGGCGCTGTTAATCTCGCCCTCCGAATAGGCTTGTATTGGATCGCCGTTTGGGATCATGGCGGGTATGCCACCCGTAGGCACAAGCATCTTGACCAACACTGACAGCAATTGGGTATCGCCCCCTAGGGCAGCTGTGATGGCGGTCGTGATGATCGCATCGCCATGTTTTGTGAGGTGTTCCAAAGCTCGGCGGCGATGCGAGATAGCACCCGGCGCACGTCCGCCAAGCTTGTTTCCGGGCAAGAAACGGCCTGTCTTTTTGTCTTTGCCGTCCATCAAGAATTCCGTTTCTTATTCGGTAATTAACGGGTCAAACAAACACAGTTTTACAGCCGTTGGCGGCGATCCATTGGGACACCGATCGCGTGTCGTAACGCGCCGCGCTATTGCGTCCCGATGGCTGCGGAAAGTCCCGGTGGCGGCGGTAGTAGTTCAGCGATTGCCGCGTGAAGCCGAATGCGGCGCAAAGGTCCGCAGACTTTTGAGTTGGGCCGGCCTTAAGGACGATGGTTGCGGGCAACGTCATTGTGCTACTCGCGCCCCATGAGCAAATTGTAGGCGGCTTCAATTCCCGTTTCTGTCGCAACGGCAACGACAGTGACAACGCTGCTCAACGTCGTCTCGACCAACGCCAAATTGTCGAGCCGTTCCTTGCGGGTATCGATAAGCCGCTGCGCTTCCGCTTCGATCCGCATCTGATCCGGTCCCGTTGAGAGTGGGTCGGATGCTGTCGGCTGCTTGTTGAACGCACCGTTGAGGGCGTACTTTTTGGCCGTATTGAGCAGTGCGGAGCGCCGCTCGATCTCATCCCATATCGGCGTGGTGGTCATGTCGGGGAACATGCCAGGCGCTTCCAGAATGGCGGCAAGCTCATCGATACCGGCACCCTCAACGCGGGCAGCACGTTCGGCCAGTGAAAGCGGTAGCCAAATCTGCCGATATTCCTGCCCGACCGTCCCAACGGTCGGTTCCGGCGTGGTGGTGCGCTTCCAAGCGGCCCCGTCGTCCTGTTTGGCCTGAATGCCAGCCTTAGTGGTCCCCTGATAGGCCGGCGACACGTACTTGACGACCAATTCCCGCATCACGTCGGGAAGGCGCGCCGGGTGGACTTGCTGACGTGCGCGGTTCCCCTCTATGGCGAGGGTGCCGACACCGGCAGAGAGTGCCGCCACGGCGTTGCGTAGCGGCTCCGGTGCGTTGTCCGACAGGCGGGCGATCAGTGCCGTTTGCGAGGTATCGCCGTTGCGGAATGTGACCGCATCGCCTCGTCCAGTCTCGCTCCTAACGAAGAGATCGGGTTCGGGATTGGCGAAGGCGCGCGGGAAGATCGGACGGTTGATGGTGGCAAGCATTGGGATATCTCCTTTGAAGCTGTTTGACATAGAGTTGGACCGCTTTGGTGTATTTGTAAAGCATCTTATTACGTGTACTTCACATTTTATTTAGAAGGATATCCACAACTGCCGATCATCGCAAAATAACAGCGTCGATCACTTGGAACGTCATCGTAATGAATACCGGGAATTACTCAACAATCGATTCGACGACGACCGCAGCGCTAGAGCATCGGTTCTACTAAACGATGGTCCATGCGATCAATGCGCAACGAATTCAACGTCTTATCTGGCGTTTAGATACGCGCAGTCAGTGCCGGGGATGTTGGCGGGTAATTTGCAGCATATTTAGCGGGCCGAACGGCAATTAGCGACTGGCGCTCTAACGCTTTGATCCCGCTCCAAACCGAACGGTCATTAGAGCGTCCACGAAGCCAGCATTTCCAACGGGTTGAACCCTATGCGCTTTAATCGCTTTAATATCTCTATATTGAGAGAGAAATATAAATACCTAGGGTAGCGGTAATTATAGTAATTGCTGTACCCCGGTCCCCTACGCCGGCACGGAGAGTATAGAAAATCGAAGCGGATCAAAGTATCAAAGCGGCGATGATGCAACCGATTGATTTGGCAACGTTTTTCGCCGCTCTGATTGCCGCTTCGATCACCGCTCTGATGCATCATTCGTAATTTTGCGCGCGTCCATAATTTGCGACGTTGGCGAGCGGATCGCTATGCCATAGCCAACCACGCCGGTTCGGGTTAGTCGCATCATCCTGAAAATAGCCGCGTCCAGCTTGCCCGATGCGATGGTATCCGAGCGCCTTTATTGCTTCACCAACGGTGCGCGGCTTCACGTCTTTCCGCTGCTCACGCATCAACGCCGCGAGCGCCCCAGTGCTAATCCAACCGGCCCGGAAGCCGTTGCGTTGGTCGTCCACGGCTTCTGCAATAAGGGTTTCAAGCCAGCCTCGACTTTCGACCAAAGCCTCTGCCGTGCTGGTCGTCTCTGGCGCTCGCTTCGGGATCGCGCCGCGCTCGATTGGATAGTTGAGTAGATAATGCGCGACGATCCGCAATCCCATGCGATGACCGCCGTTGTGACCGTCGCCAAGCCAGCTGTACAGGCTATTAAAATAGGCATCGTCCATTCCTCGCGACCGCAGATCGTCAACCGACTGGATCGCGCTATAGAAGATCGCGAAGCGCCGACCGTTTGCATGAACGGGAATGGCGTCTTTGAAGTTAGAAAAGAACATCCAATTTGATGGCGTGTCGGCCATTCGTTGATTGACGCCTTTCCCCTCCAATTCAAGTTCCGTTTCGGTGATGAACGGTTTGAGGGTTTCGACCATATCGCGCTTGTCGTCGGTCTTGATTTCATCGACCAAGAAAAACAGCCGGCCGTCCATCCACCCGTTAAACTTGCTGCCGCTGTCGTTTAGTTGCTTGGCTTTCGGCTGGTAGAAATATTGCTTGTCGATGGCATGGCGGATCACTTGTTTGAAAACGTTCTTGCCGACGCCTTCAACGGACTGGATCAACGGAGCCCAAGGAATTTTGTGGCCGGGATAGCGGGCGTTGTGCGCGAGAAATTCGAGCAAGATGCGCTGATCGTCCGGGTTCGGCAGCACCAACGCCAAATGGCGCAAGAATGGCGTCGGATCGCCAGTAAGGGTTTCGATGCGGGCGGATACGTAGGTGTTGAGATAGGATCGTCCTAACCCGTCGCCGGTAATTTCGCCGGTTGGCAGATCGGGACGAAAGCAAGTGCCATCGACTTTCGGCACGGTCCAGACTGTCGAGCGCGTTGCGGCCTTCCATGCTTCATCGGTCACTTTTCCGGTCGCGTCGATGATGAATTTCTTGCCGCCGTATGAAGCGTTGAAGCTGCCAACATCGTATCGAATGCCGCGCGGTCCAATGATACGGTTTTCGGGACCGATCAAGACGCAATCGCGGAACCATTGCTGTTGTTCCTGCGGTGTTAGAAACTCGCCAAATTGCGTTGGTGCGGGCTGCTGCTGCTGCTGTAGTGGCGCAGCGGAAGCGCCGGCCGGCAACTGATAGGAAGCGCCGCCGAACAGCGTTTCAGCCCGCAATGACGGTATGCGACGGACAAGCGACGGCCAACCCACTTCGCTGTTGCGGATGCTGGCAATTTGCTTGCGATCATCGCCGGGATCGTCATCTTTGTATCGAGCGCAAAACGCCATCAACGTGGCGTCGATTTCGTCGGGCGTCCCATGCCGCCATGCGGCCTGCTTTGCAGCGGCCAATGTCGAAATCCACGCGCCACGGTCCAAATCATTAGGATCGAGCAAGTCTAGAGCGCGGCGCACATGATCGAGCGACGGAGCGGCAAGTGATGGCTCGCCTAGCTCATGCCGTCCGCCCTGCCCGCCGTCGATCACGTTGACCGCTGCCAGGGCGATATCGAGCATTGCCGGATCGTGGCGCTTTCCTATGCCGCCAAGCGGCCAACACGTAACCATGTGAGGCTGTTGCGGGTTCTTAAGGTGTAGCGTCCCGGCGAGCCGCAGCACGCGTGAGGGATCGACAACGGCTTTGTCGCCGTCAAATAGCTGGCGAAGCCGACGATTGATCGACGTGGCGCGTTCGTTGCCGGCGTAGGGTTGAACGCTCCAATACACATGGAATCTTCCCGGCGATGACTGCACGGCGAATGATGGTGACGGATTGAATTGCGCTGCCCGTTCGTAGTTTTGCGCGGCGCTAAGGTTGTCGAGGTCGATGACGTGAGCGCGGATCGATTGGACGTTGGCGAGTGTCAGGCCGTTGCCGTCCATTTCGTTGCAGTTGATGAAAGCACCAAAGCCTTGCGATTGATAGTTTAGGATGGTCGTCCAAAGTTGTTGCAGCGTTCCACGCGTCGGGACCGCTGGTCGCGCCTTATCGGCATCGTGGATCAATCGAATATCGACAACAACGTTGCTGCTGTCATGTTGACCGGTGAGCGCTGCAATGTGTGAAGATGCTATGGTAAAGTCTTGCGCAACCGGCCGGTTCGGTGCTAGGGAGTTCATGTAACTTAACTTTCCGTTCGGTCTTGAACACTGATTTTGCCCGGTATGGCTCGCAACGCCTTGCCGGGCTTTTTCTTGCGCTTCAAACTAAGTAACCGCTGCTCTGCTCAAAATAATTTAGTCACATCAATTGCTTGGTGTCGGGCTGCGGGCTATTTGTTCAATAGGGTATTTCGGCGGGTAAAGTCAGGCTGCATCGACGCGCCGGCCCGCCGCGAAGCGCTCGACTTCGGCGCGCGACCAATACCGGCGTCGGTTGATGACACGGGCAGGCTTTGGAAAATCTGCAACTGGCGGCGTCGTCTTCCCCGTTCGGGGATCGAATTCACCATTCAGCCAGCGCCATAGCGTCATATCCGAAATGCCGCCGCAGATGAGACGCACCGTGGGTGCAAGAATAAGCGTATCAATGCCAATGGCAGACATGTGGATGCCTTCAAAATCTCTGGGTTGCAGGGGTTTCGGTCATCCAACCGGGGGCGCACACGTCTTTACCGTGGCATGGCTCATCCGAGCCTCGCGCCGCTCGTCAGGCGGCAAATCGCCCAAATCAGGCGGTATAGAAACCGTGGGCTAACGTTAGCCCACGGTCAAGAGCATGTTCTAACAATTTTCAAGTTATGCACGCTTCGGAAGCATCGTTACATTGTTTGCGGTAATCGCTGCGATGCGGTTTGCCCATTTCTCCAAAGCATCGCGCTTTTCGTCTTGGTAATCGTAGCGGTTATATATTGCGGCAACGCCGCTCACTTTTCCGGTCTTGTGGTTTAGAATTGCTTCTGTCACTTCCTGCTTGATTCCGAGCTTCGCGAGTTCGGTTGCACATGTGCGGCGCAAATCATGCAGATGCCAATCCGGCATTGCCGGCTCGCCGCAATGCTTGTCCAGCGCTTTCTTGCCGTTGCTAAAGCCGCTGAACGGCGTCGTTGCGGTTGTGGTGAAAACGTATTCGGACGGGTTGCCGTCTACGTCTGCGATCCGTGGTAATGCTTTGATGATCGTTTGCGCCAGCGGTGAGAGCGGCACAACATGGGGCCGGGAATTCTTGGTGCGGGAAGCTTCAAGCGTGATCGCGTCCAGATCGTCGGAAAGCTCGCGCCACTTTAATTCCGCAATTTCGTCCCGCCGCTGCCCGGTCAACAAGAGCAGTTGCGCCATCGGCCCGAACGGATAGCCGCACTGTTCCGAAGCGTTCCAAACGATCTTGATTTCGTCGGTCGCTAGAACGCGGTCGCGGCTGTTCGGCTTGGCCGGTGCTTCGGCAAGCTCAATGATGTTTCGGCCCATGGCTCGCGCTACAGGCTTCCAGCGGAAGAATGCGGACAGCACCGCGAAGGCGTTGCGACGTGCGCCCGGTGTGAGCTTAGCCAGAAGCTTTTCAACGTCGCGGTAATCAATCGTGCGAATGTCGGTGACGTGCTTCCAATGCGGCTTGATGTTGGTCGCGATGATGCGTTCGTATTCGTCTGCGGTCGATGCCTTTACCGCCCTACCCTTGAAGCCGGTCGCGCGAGCGGTCTTGATGAATTCATCAAACCACGCGCTGACACTCGCCTTGTCGATCTTCTGTTGCCGGGGATCGTTGCCGCGCTTCGCGTCTGCGATCACCTTTTCGGCCGCTGCACGTGCCTGTGTTACGTTGAGCGCTTGCGTTGGGGAAATAAGGGTCCCAATGCGGTCGTCGGCAATGCCGATTTCGTCATAGCGTCCAACGGTCACTTTGGACGCCTTCCCGTCGATCTTCGTCCGCACCGCCCATGACAAAGCGCCGCTTGGTTGCATGACCAGATAGAGCCCGGCTTGGGCGCTGTCGGGTATCTCTTGCCGCGTTGCGGTCGGCTTCAATGCCGTGATGAAAGCGGCGGCCTTTTTGAATTGGCCGGGGATCGGTTCAGGCATCGGTTTTCGGCTCCGGGTAATATCAGGGGTAAACTGGGGTATGTGATATTACGTTATGAACCGATATGCAAACCGATGCTCAACGGGCACCAATGTCTTGATTTTGCTTTGTTTTATGGCTGAAAACGGTAGGTGCCGTTATGCTCCGGGGTGCGCTGGCACAAAATTTGTAAACCGAAGGTCGGCGGTTCGATTCCGTCCGGGGGCACCACCCTACGCTCTTTGAGCTCCGGGTGGCAGGCCACCCCAAGCCCGTAGACGCAGGAGTGTCCTCCGACCCCCTTGTAGGGCGATTACGTCGCCACCACCATTTACGAAGCGCTCGCGATTTGGGCCGACACGTTCGTCCTGGTGAACGTATTCCTCACCCTCACAGACTTGTAGACATAAGCGGCCCAGATGCTGGTCACCACAAACGAAGCCATGGGTGCCGCCAGCGCGTCGCCTGCGAGCACCTTGTTTACCGGAACGCCCAGGATTGACGAAATCCAGATCGTATCCAGGATAAACACAACAGGAATCGCAAACCATTGGCAGAGAAACAATTGCGGGAATCGACGGCTTCGCCGCAGCATTGAAACCAGCACCACCAGCTGAAGCGCCAGAAATGCCAGATTGAGGGCAACCTCGACATACACAGCCAGAGAGCCGTTTGGGAGGGTCATGAGTTGCTGGTAGCCGTCGGCGGAATTGCCGAAATCGGCGAGCGTGCGCAGCGGTGACAATGTCTGACCGATAGCCAGCAGCATCAGCCAGCCACCGAAGCCCACAAGTGACTCAGGATTCTGCGACGGCTTCGCGGCTGACCGGACAGCAAAGAAAACAGGCACGCCGATCAGCAGCAGCACGATCGCCCAATGCCAGATGGAAAACGTCCCCATTTACCCTTCCCCTTTTTATACCCCTATAAGTTGTAGCAGATTTCAAACTCAACTCAAGAGCCAATCATCGCGTAAGACGCCGTCCGATGCCGAAGCGACAACTTCTCCTGCCTGCTCCTGACGCCCTCACACTCCGATCGCCGCCACCAATATCCGGTTCTGCCGCCGTATCGCGGCCCTCAACTCCGGTATCCTGGCTTCATCCCGCTTCACGAATTCGATGAACATCATGTTCATGTTGTTGAAGATCAATTCGCCGAGTGCCGTGCCGTCGATATCCTGCCGCACCAGGCCGATCTCCTGAAGGCGGGCGATCAGCGCGCGGATCTGTTCGGTGAGCGAGCGGTCGAGGCCAGTATAAGCCTGGCCGAACGGGCTGTCGGGCAGTTGCGTCGAGATCGCCATCGCCTGCCGCCACATCTCCTTGCTGAGATAGTGCAGCGAGTGCTCGATATAGATGCCGATCAGCGTGTCCAGGGCGTCGCCGACATTGGCGGGCGGCCGGGCGACCACGCCGCGCCCGGCATTGAGCACCTCGTCGACTTCCATCGAGACGATCGCGCCGAGAATATCGCCTTTGTTCTGGTAGTAATTGTAGATGGTGCCGATCGAGACTTCGGCTTGCGCGGCGATCGTCTCGATCTTGGCGCCCTCATACCCGGCCTCGCGAAAAAGCGCCGCCGCCGCCTCGATGATACGCCGGTGGCGATCCGCCTTTTGCCTTGCCCGCAATCCGCTCATATCAGCCTCTTGCCACAAAAACAGAATTGACTCAATTTTAGAATTGGTTCAGTTTTTTGCAAGAAGCCACAAAGGCAAGGGAGAACACTCGATGTCCGTCAAATCCGGCAATCCGCTTTCCGTCCTGAAGCGCCAGATGCACGCTGCATGTGCCGCCACGGCATTGCTGCTTGCGGCGGGCAGCCTCGCCGAAGCCGCCGATCTCAACGCGCTGATCTGGTGCGACCATTCCGATCCGGCGCTGCTGCAGCCTTTCGAGGAGGCCAACAACGTCAAGGTCAACGTCAAGGAATTCGAAGGCACCGGGGCTGGGCTGGCCATCATCGAGCAGTCGCAGCCGGGCGACTGGGACGTGATGGTGATCGATAGCATCGACGTGCCGCGCGGCGTCGAGAAAGGCCTGTTCGAGCCGCTGCCGGAAGACAAGCTGCCGTTCGCCGATCTCTTCCCGCAGGTGAAGATGGACGGCTCGACCATTGTCGGCGGCAAGCGCTACGGCATCACCGAAAAGTTCGGTTACAACACGATCGGCTTCAACAAGACAAAGGTCGATCCGGCGGACATGCAATCCTTGGCGTCGCTGACATCAGACAAGTACAAGGGCAAGGTCGCCATCTACGATTATTATCTCCCCGTCATCGGCATGGCGGCATTGGCCATCGGCAAGAAGACGGCCGATCTCACGGAAGCCGACCTGCCCGCGCTCAAGGAAGAGCTGCTCAAGATGAAGGCCAATGCCAAGCTGGTCGGTGAAGTCACCGCCAGCCAGACGGCGCTGGCGACCGGCGAGGTCGACATATTGGTCGGCGGCGGCGAATGGGTGACGGCAGGGCTGGCCAAGGAAAACCCGGCGCTGGACTTTTCCATTCCAAAAGAAGGTGCGGTGCTGTGGTCGCAGTCGCTCGCCATGTTCAAGGATTCCAGGAACAAGGACATGGCGCTGAAATTCATCCAGTACATACTGAGCCCCGAGGGCCAGGCACGGCTCGCCACCTCGTCCTGTTACTGGGGCATGCCGTCCAACACCAAGGCCGCATTGACCGACGACCAGAAAAAGGTCCTGCGCTTCGACGAGCAGCCCGGCTTCCTCGCCCGTGCGCAGGCCTATCCGGCGCCGAGCGCCGACCTCGACAAGAAGATGCAGGATATGTGGACCGAAATGCTGCAGGCCAAGTGAGCCGATACGCTGATGAGCGCCGCGGGAAACAGTGAGGGCGCGCGGACAGGCCGTGCCCTTCCCTGGGCGCTGGTCACACCGGCACTTGGCTGGACGCTTCTCTTCTTCGTGCTGCCCTTCGTCGCCATGGGGCTTTCGAGCTTCACCGCGCAGGAGGGCGGCGGGGGCACCCTGTCCAACTACAGCCAATTCTTCACCAACCCCGCCTACTGGCAGGCGATGGTGAACTCGCTGCAGGTCACCGCCATCGTCACCGTGGTTTCCGTGCTGCTTGCCTATCCCTTCGCCTGGATTCTGGCCGAACAGGTTCCTGAACGCTGGCAGCGGCTGGCGCTGATGCTGGCCGTGCTGCCGTTCTGGACCTCCTATGTCGTGCGCTCCTACTCCTGGCTGCTGGTGCTGGCGCAGAACGGCGTCATCAACCGGGCACTGACTGGCATTGGCGTGGTCTCCGAACCGCTGCAGCTCGCCAATACGCGCCTGGCCACCGTCACAGGCTTCGTGCATTTCTTCGTCATGCTTTTGACCCTGACCATCTTCGCCAATCTGAAGCAGCTCAGCCCCAGTTACCGCAAGGCCGCCGCCGATCTCGGCGCCGGACCGGTGCGCACCTTCCTGCATGTCATCCTGCCATTGACCTTGCCCGGCATCATGGTCGGCGCTTTTCTCACTTTCGTGCTGTGCATCGGCGACTACATCACGCCGCAGATCCTCGGCGGGAACAACGAGCTTCTGATGCCGCAGTTGGTGATGATGCAGATCGGCCGGCGCGGCGATTTTCCATTGGCCTCGGCGCTGTCGATCATCCTGATGGCGGTCGTGACCATCGCCTATCTCGCCTGCGCCCGCTGGCTAAAGATCGAGCGGACCTGATCATGCGCAGCATTGGCCGCATCGCTTCCTGGATTTACGCGCTTGCCGTCTACGGCTTCATCTTCCTGCCGGTCGTCGTGCTGGTGCTGTTCTCGCTGCAGTCGACGTCCTTCCCCATTCCCCCGTTCACAGGCCCATCGCTGCGCTGGTATGAGGCGGTACTTTCCGATAACCGGCTGACTTCGGCGCTGGCCAATTCGCTGCTGGTCGCGGTTCTTTCCTCGGCCGCAGCCGTCATGCTCGGCTTCCTGTCGGCCTGGGGGTTCGCGCGCTTCGTCCTGCCAGGCTCGGGCCTGCTGCGCGGTTTGATCACCTTGCCGCTCACCGTCAGCTATCTCATCATCGGCATGGGGCTGCTGGTGCTGTTCAACTGGGCCGGCGTGCCGAAATCTCTGCTTGCCGCCGGGATCGGCCATGTGGTGATCAACCTGCCGCTGTGCTTCGCCATCATCTACAGCCAGTCAGGCGACCACCAGATCAACATCGAGCGCGCCGCGCGCGACCTCGGCGCGCCGGAATGGAAGGTGCTGCTGTTGATCACCGTGCCAGTCATGGCGCCGGCCATTTTCGCCGGCTTCTTCCTGTCGATGACGTTCTCCTGGGACGAGTTCGTGATCTCCTTCCTGCTGACGCGCTTCGATACCACGCTGCCGGTGGAAATCTGGAACCTGCTGCGCTCCGGCCTCAACCCCAAGACCAATGCGGTCGGTTCGCTGGTCTTTGCCGTCTCGATCGTGCTGGTGGTGTTCTTCGAACTGACCTTGCTGCGAAGGAAATCGGCATGAACGCGCCCCTGGTCGATATCCGCGACATCTGGCACCGCTTCGGCCAGCATCCCGTGCTGAAGAATGTCTCGCTGACGATAGCGGCCGGCAGCTATACGATCCTGCTTGGACCATCCGGTTCCGGCAAGACGACGCTGCTCTCCATTCTCGGCGGTTTCGTCAATCCGAGCGAAGGCAAGGTTCTCATCCGCGGCCAGGACTGCACCTCGGTGCCGCCCGCCAAACGCCCGACGACGACGGTGTTCCAGGATTATGCGCTGTTCCCGCATATGAGCGTCGGCGGCAATGTCGGTTTTGGGCTGCGCATGCAAGGTGTCGATGGAGCGACGCGGGCAGCAAAAGCGCGCGATGCGCTGGCCCTGGTGGGCCTCGCCGCCGCCTTCGACAAGAAGCCGCA
Source organism: Mesorhizobium sp. B2-3-15 (assembly GCF_006442875.1). Lineage (NCBI taxonomy): Bacteria > Pseudomonadati > Pseudomonadota > Alphaproteobacteria > Hyphomicrobiales > Phyllobacteriaceae > Mesorhizobium > Mesorhizobium sp. B2-3-15. The sequence continues at coordinate 28,759 of NZ_VFVO01000020.1, forward strand.
CCAGCTTTCCGGCGGCCAGCGCCAACGCGTGGCGCTGGCGCGCGCCCTGGTGATCGAGCCGGCGGTGCTTCTGCTAGACGAGCCGCTCGGGGCGCTCGACCTGAAACTGCGCCGCCAGATGCAGGACGAACTGAAGGCGATCCAGAAGCGGGTCGGCACCGCCTTCATCCATGTCACTCACGACCAGGAAGAAGCGATGGCGCTGGCCGACCATTGCGTGGTGATGAATGACGGCCGCATCGAGGACGAGGGGCCGCCCGAGCGCGTCTATGCGAGGCCGGCGACGCGTTTTTCCGCGACCTTCATGGGCGAGAGCACGATTCTTGCCGGCACTGTCATCGAGTCCAGTGACAGGACGAGCACCGTCACGACACCGGTCGGACCGGTTTCCTTATCCAGTGCCTTGCCGTTGGGGTCTACTGCCGCACTGGCGATACGCCCTGAGCACCTTGTGCTTGGCGCTGCGTCGGCTGGCACGAAGCTCGGCGAGGCTGCTGTGAGCGACGTCGTTTTCCAGGGCAGTTTCAAGCGCGTGCTGGCGACCTCCGTCGAAGAGCCTTCCCTGCGGTTCATCGCCAAGCTGCCGGCGACCTCCATCGTCCATGCGGGCGACAGGGTCGCGATTTCCTGTGATACCGACCAGATCATCTTGCTGACGGATTGAACATGAGCACGCTTGCGGTCATCGACGCACCGGATTGGTACGAAACAATCCGCATGGCCGACGGCATCACGCTAATTCACGAGCCATGGATAAAACCGTTCTTCCGCTGCAATATGTGGCATGTGCGCGGACGCGACCGCGATCTCCTGTTCGACACCGGCCTCGGTCATTTCAGCCTGCGCACCCATGTGTCCCTGGTGAGCGAGCGCAAGCTGACCTGCGTTGCCAGCCACACGCATTTCGACCATATCGGCTGCCACCATGAGTTTTCCGATCGCTCCGTGCATTCGGCCGAAGCGGCAATCCTGGCCGATCCGCGCAACGAATGGACCGCTGCCGGCACCTATGCGACCGAAGAAATGTTCGATGGCATGCCGCGGGGCTGGGACACGGCGCGCTATCGCATCCAGCCCGCGCCGGCCGACCGTATGCTCGCGCATGGCGACATCATCGATCTCGGCGACCGGGCCTTCGAGGTCGTCCACACGCCAGGCCATTCGCCGGGCGGCATTGCGCTCTACGAGAAGAAGACCGGCATCCTCTTGTCCGGCGACATCATCTATGATGGCCCGCTGATCGATGATGTCTACCACTCGGACATACCAGATTACATGGCGACGCTGCTCGCCATGCGCGATCTCGACGTCTCGGTCGTCCATGGCGGCCATTTCTCGAGCTTCGGCAAGGTGCGCTACCGCCAGTTGATCGACGAATATCTCGAACAGAAACGTCAGGCCGGCTGCCATCTGCGGCAGCGCCCTTGAGGGCTGAGTTACGGCATCAAGTCGAAATGGCGTGGGAAGGCCTGGGCGGCACGAGCCCGTCACCACCCCTCGCAGTGCGCTGATGGTGACACAGTGGGCGACCGGCTCGCGACACGAACGGCCGGAGCCAGTGCGTCACTCGGGAATGGGTGCCGGAAGCGAGATTGTATAGCGCGGTGGCGCCGATCCCCTGCGGCGTCTCCTCCATTGCCTCAGCTGCTCCCTCCAGCCGACTGGCGGTTTTTCGTAGACAGGGGGAGCCAGGCCGGCGAGCTCATAATAACCTTCGAGAATGTTGGTGCGCAGTAACTGGCGTTCCTGTGTATAGAAGCTGAAATGCGCGACGAGCAGGTCACCGAAAATCTTGCCCGGCCGGTCCAGCTTGGCCGGAAGCGTCGCCGACAACCACTCTTCCTCGTCGCCGCGCGGTTGAAAGTGCTCTCCGAGATCGACAATGTCCGATCCGAAAAAACCGATTGCGTTGATCGAAAAGCGTGACAGCCTGATCTCCCGGTCCGGCACGCGAAAATCCTGGAGCTGATTGGAGCGCACAGCTTCAATGAACACCGGGTGTAGGGCCTGCGGAAAGGTCGCATGCGCCCAGGAGAATTCGCATGACGCCTGACAGGTAAGCGGGCCATCCACCCGCACCCTGGAAAGCTGCTTGATCAGCGAATTGCAGATTGCGTTGTTGACGATCAACGGAGCGTACCAGATGGCCGATCCCCTTTCGGCCATGACCCTTGCCATGAATTTTCGAAAGAAGCCGTCCTCGACAAAAACTACATCGTCGTCGAGGCGTAGGTAGAAAGCACCGGGATCGTCGCAAAAGCGATAGAAATCGCCGATGACGTTGATCCCGCCATCGGCATGTGGAAGCCGCTTGATCTTGCAACGCGGATCGGAGGCCGCCAATCTTTGTAGATAGGCCCGGTCAGCCTCGTTGCGACAGTTGTCCCAGAGGTGCCACTCATGCACATCGAGGTTTTTCAAAACATGATGGCCAAGCAGACGCAGATATTTCTCACGACCGGCCGGGGTGACAACGATCAGTTTCATAGAATTCCTGGTTCCTGTAAAATCAGAGTCCCGTACATCAGCGAATCTTGATTATCAGAACGCTCGTTCGGGCAATAGCTGTTGACATGACAGGCCCCTGCCCCATTGGATTCGCCTCAAAACACGACGAATCGTCATGACGTTTAAATACACCCGTTATGCCGGCAAGACATCGTGCTCAGGTAACGCCAGGAGATCTTCCTCATGCCCTTCGCATTCAACTTGCTTTCGTGTAGGGCTCGCCGAGGACCCGGATTGAGGGTATGAGTGTCGGAAGCAGGACTTTGACGAACACCACACACCGCAATCTCGTGATAGTCAGGGCAGGCGACAAATCTCTCCATCGTGGATGGGGGGCGGACGATCCCAATTGTGAATTTGATTTGATCGTCAGCTACTTCGGAAGTGATCCATCTGCGTTTCGGCTGCCGCTTGAAAACCGAGTCGACTACAAGGGCGGCAAATGGGATGGCATCCATGCTCTGCTGAGCCAACAGCCCGAACTTCTTGACCGCTACCAGTATGTCTGGCTGCCGGACGACGATCTGGAAGCAGACCGGGCGACCATCGAGGCGATGTTCGCCAACATGCGCCGGCTTGGCCTCCATATCGGCCAGCCGTCACTGACGCTGGACAGCTATTATTCCCACCTCCCGTTCCTCCGCTGCAGGAGCTTCGAGTTTCGCCTGGTAGACACGATCGAGATCATGGCCCCCTGCCTGAGAGCCGATGTAGCGGCCAAGATGCTGCCTCTGTTCAAACACTCCATGAGCGGTTTTGGTCTGGACTTGTTGTGGACCAGGCTTGCCGAAGAAAACCGTGGAACATCTGCCGTGTTCGACGCCTTGCCGGTCCGCCACACCCGGCCGGTGGGAGCTCACCTGAAAACAGCGATGCTCGAGTCAGGAAGAACGCCCGACAAGGAATATCGCCAATTGGCGTCGCAATATGGATTTGGCGAGCTTTTTCCATTGTCCTATGAGGCCGTCGATCGAAAAGGCCGGCGCTGGCGGTCGAAATCGATGATCGGCCTGCGTATGGTGGCCGATTATCTCTTGGACAGGAAAGCCTTTCGCCAGGCGAATCGATTGATGGAATTGTTATGGCGCCTTCTGCGCAGGCAGTATTCCAAGTCCGTCGACCTGTCCCAAATAATTCTCAAGCCCTAAGGTTCGGATACGCGAATGGACAGGACCCTGCTGGGCAAGGCCGAAATCCTCATTGTCGGCGCTGGTTTTTATGGTGCAACGCTTGCCGAGCGCATCGCCACGCAACTCGGGCGACGCGTGCTGGTAATCGACCGGCGCCGGCACATCGGCGGCAATGCCTACACCGAACAAGATCCTGTCACCGGTGTGGAGATCCATCGCTACGGGCCGCATCTGTTCCATACATCCAACGAGGAGGTCTGGAATTACCTGCGTGCCTTCACCGGTTTTACCGCCTATCGCCATCGTGCATTCTCGACATATCGCGACAAGGTCTATCCGCTGCCGATCAACCTTGCCACGATCTCCCACTTCTTCGGCAGGCGGCTAAGTCCGGACGAGGCACGCGATATGATTGCCGAGCAGGCGACGGAACTTGGCGACCGTCCGCCGGCCAATCTTGAGGAGAAGGCGATCTCCCTGGTCGGCCGCCCTCTCTACGAGGCCTTGATCAAGGGTTACACCGCCAAGCAATGGCAGACGGATCCGCGCGAACTGCCGGCGCAGATCATCGCGCGCCTGCCGGTTCGCTACACATTCGAGGACGGCTATTTCAACGACCGGTTCCAGGGCCAGCCTGTGGACGGCTACACGGCGATCTTCGAAAAGATGCTGGCGCAGGAGCTTATCGAAACACGGCTTGGCATCGACTTCTTCGACATCAAGTCCTTGCTGCCGAAGGACCTGCCGGTCGTCTACACCGGGCCGATCGACCGCTACTTCGACTATAGCGAAGGTGAACTCGGCTGGCGAACCATTGATATCGATCTGGAGGTCATGGACACGCCGGACCATCAGGGCACGGCGATCATGAACTACGCGGACGAGGCCGTGCCTTATACCCGCGTGGTCGAATTCCGGCATTTCAACCCGGAGCGCCAGCACGGGAGCGCCAAGACGCTCATCGGCCGCGAGTATTCCCGTTTCGCAGGCCGCGCCGACGAGCCTTATTATCCGATCGACACGCGCAAGGATCAGGCGGTCTATCGCCGCTATCTCGACCGGGCGGGTGCGGAGAAAAACCTGCACCTCGGGGGACGGTTGGGAACCTACCGCTATCTCGATATGCATCAGGCGATCGGCGCCGCCCTTAAGGTCTTCGAAACCGTGCTCGAGCCCTATTTCGCCGGTCGGCTCGATTCCGTCTCGCGTTCGACATGACGGGCCGGGTTCTGAAGCCGCAAATCTCCGGTTTTCAGGTCGTCGCCGGCGATTTGCCATCGGCGGCTATCCGCTTCCTGAACCATTCGAAAGTACGCCGGATCCCCTGGTGCGGATCGATGCGGTGTTTGACCTATAGCGCCCTTTGCGGGCAAGGCATGCCGGCGGCATCGCCGCAACGCGACGCCGTGGGGATCGGCCTGGCGCTCGTTTCTTCCGACTGGCGCACCAGTTCTGCGAAGACAAGCGCGAAACTTCCCAACATGAGAAAGACGATGATCAGGCGTGCTACCGGCAATATGTCGGCCTCGTCTGGCTGGCGCATATCCCCTGGCATCGAGAACCGCGGGTTCATGCACGCATATCTGAACTGCCGCAGCGTCCTTTGCGTCCCGAAGTGGCAAGGTAGTGCTGCGGGCGCCCCACGCCACCCCATGCCGGCTAACATGATCGACCCGGCTTTACGAGAGCTTAAGCCCTGCCTTAACCATCACATTCGCTCGCGCCGTGACATCAACCGCGACCGGCTGGTGCGGCGGCACTGCCGCACCCTCGTCTCATGGGCTGACAGAGGCTCTCTTTGCAGACCTGCATGCCCCATGCTACCTCGGCGCTGGCGCGCCAGAACCTGCCGGCGCCAATCGGTCGCGATCGGGGAGCCATGAGCACAGCCACCAACAGCATCGCCTTCGTCTCGTCCGACACAGCAGACGCCAAGGCGGCGCTGGATAGCCTGTCGGCGCGCTATGGCCAATGTTCGGTCGCCGAGGCGACCGTCGTGGTGGCGCTGGGCGGCGACGGCTTTCTGCTGCAAACATTGCGCGACACGATGGGTACGGGAAAAAAGGTCTACGGCATGAACCGTGGCACCATCGGCTTCCTGATGAACGAATACCGGTCCGGGGGGCTCACCGAGCGCATCGCGGCGGCGGTCGCCGAAACGATCCGCCCGCTGGAGATGCTGGCAACCACCTCGGATGGCGAACACGTCACGGCACTGGCGATCAACGAAGTGGCGCTGTGGCGCCAATCCTACCAGACGGCCAAGATCCGCATCAGCATCGATGACCAAATACGGCTCGAGGAACTGAACTGCGACGGCGTCATGATCGCGACGCCGGCCGGATCGACCGCGTATAATCTTTCCGCGCACGGCCCGATCCTGCCTCTCGACGCGCCGCTTTTGGCGCTCACGCCGGTCAGCCCGTTTCGTCCGCGACGCTGGCGCGGCGCATTGCTTTCCAACAAGGCGACCGTGCGCTTCGACATTCTGGAGTCGGAAAAGCGGCCGGTGAACGCGGCGGCCGACCACACGGAGGTCAAGGCGGTGACCTCGGTCACGGTACGGGAATCGCCAACGGCCACCGCGACTCTGCTGTTCGATCCCAACCACTCCTGGAACGAACGCATCCTGGCCGAACAGTTCCGTTACTGAGCCGGCACAGTGACACGAGGCCGGATTAAGCATCGCGATTAAGGTTACAACTTCACAATCGCGCCAATCCTACCCGTTTCTGTTGACAAATCGCGGGCTTGCGCCTAATCGCAATACCAATCTTGCAGGCGCGTGGCGCTTGCCGCGACGAATGACGTTGCGCTTCCCCGAACCAGCCAAAGACAGCAACACTTGTCCTCAGACACGACGATCGCTCAAGAAGCGTTGACCTTTTCAGACCTCGGCCTGTCGCCGAAGGTGCTTTCCGCAGTCACCGATGCCGGCTATCTCCAGCCGACGCCGATCCAGGCTGGTGCGATCCCGCACGCCTTGCTCGGCAAGGACGTGCTAGGCATTGCCCAGACCGGCACTGGCAAGACCGCATCCTTCGTGCTGCCGATGCTGACCCGGCTGGAAAAGGGCCGTGCCCGCGCCCGCATGCCGCGCACGCTGATCCTGGAGCCGACGCGTGAGCTTGCCGCGCAGGTCGAAGAAAACTTCGTCAAATACGGCAAGAACCACAAGCTCAACATCGCGCTGCTGATCGGCGGGGTGTCGTTCGACGAACAGGACAAAAAGCTGGAGCGCGGCGCCGATGTGCTGATCGCTACGCCTGGCCGTCTTCTCGACCATCGCGAGCGCGGCAAGCTGCTGCTCAACGGCGTCGAGATCCTCGTCATCGACGAGGCGGACCGTATGCTCGACATGGGTTTCATTCCCGATATCGAGCGTATCTGCGAGATGATCCCGTTCACCCGGCAGACGCTGTTCTTTTCGGCGACCATGCCGCCAGAGATCACCAAGCTGACGGAAAAATTCCTGCATGCGCCGGTGCGTGTCGAGGTCTCCAAGGCCGCTTCGGCGGCCACCAACATCATCCAGCGGTTGGTCAAATCGGGCTCGAAGCCTTGGGACAAGCGTGAAACGCTGCGCAACCTGATCAAGGCCGAGGATGCGGAGCTGAAGAACGCGATCATCTTCTGCAACCGCAAGATCGAGGTTTCGGAGCTGTTCCGCTCGCTGCTGAAATATGATTTCGATGCCGGTGCGCTGCATGGCGACATGGACCAGCGCGCGCGCATGCAGATGCTGGCCAATTTCCGTGACGGCAAGCTGCGCTATCTCGTCGCCTCGGATGTCGCCGCGCGCGGCCTCGACATTCCCGATGTCAGCCATGTCTTCAACTACGACGTGCCGATCCATGCCGAGGACTATGTCCACCGCATCGGCCGCACCGGCCGTGCCGGACGCTCCGGCAAGTCCTTCACCATCGCGACCAAGTCCGACACCAAGTATATCGACGCCATCGAACGGCTGATCGGGACCAAGATCGAGTGGCATGACGGCGACCTGTCGACGGTGGTTGCCAGCGAAGGCGAGGACGATGCTCCGCGCCGCGGCAAAGGCGCGCCACGCCGCGCCGGCCGCAAGGACGAGGACCGCAACGACAGGGGCGGGCGCAAGAAGAGCGGCGAGCGTCGCGGCAGACACAGCGAGGAAGATGCCTCGGCCGTGGTTGCTCAGCCGCAGGAGCAGCCCGATGTGGCCGAGACGGCCGATATTGTCGAACGGCGCGCCCGCAAGGATGCAATCCGCTCGGAAAACACCGAGCGCAAATCGTCCGACCGCAATGAGCCGCGCGCCCCTGAGCGCGGCGACACCAGGCCGCAGCGCAGCAACAACCGCCCTGCCCGCCACCATCAGGAAGACAACGACGCCACGGTCGGCTTCGGCGACGACATGCCGGCCTTCATGCGCATCGTCGCCAAGGTCTGATTCTAGCGAGCAAGCCGCCTAGGGGCGGCTTGCCTTCTTTTTTGCCCTGCGGCAGACAGCAATTCGAGGAAAGGCCGCGTAGCGCTCTTCCGTCGCGAATTGCGTGGAAACAAACAGGTGGCGCGATTCAGGCGAACGCTGGTCCGCTCCAGTTCACATCGGCCCGGACATCATCTTGGTCGGTTTTTCCAGCATCGGAAACTCGGCCTTGTTGCATTTCACCTTCGGGTTCGTCGGACTGAACATGCCGTTCGGATTGTCATCGAGCCAGGCGTGAAGATCGTAGTGGACGAACTCCTTCGGGATGAGCGGATAATGTCCCTCCATCGGGCCCATGAAGGTTTGACCGAACAGCTTCGGCGGCGCCTTGATGTCCGGGGTTAGCGGCACCAGCCATTCCACGCCGACCAACTTCAGGCCTTTCTTGGTCGGCTCGTAGATCAGGACGTTGGGCTTCATCGGGTCGAGTTTCTGGCCGACGCTTGGAACGTTGACGAAGTGGATGCCCATGGCGCCTTTCGGATAGTCCATGGAGCCGGGTATCTTTTCTCCGCTGTAGTAGACGCAGCCGACCGTCGACAAATAGAGATCGCGGACGGCGGCGGTGTAGTCCTGATATTTGGCGAGCGATTTTTTCAACGCGTCGATGTCGGCCTTGTTGGCGTCCTCGGCATGAGCCGTGGCGAGGCCCAACCATGCACCTACAACACCTGTCAAAGCGAGGACGCCGCAGCGCCCAAGGCTGGCTGTTCTTGTCATGCATTCCTCCCAGATTTCATGATCTGGCCGTGCAAGACCGAGGCGGCGGCAAAGACGTTGATTGCGCGGCCGATTAAACCGCCCCATCCCCTTTGGAACAGCGGCGATGCTAATCCTTTCCACGGCTGCGGAAAAGAAATTATTAGATATTGCTAATTTTATTTGACTGCTGTCACGAAACTGGCAGCGCCAGTACACGCCTGGATGAAAACGGCCCCCAATGGAGGCCGTTTAGCGTGACAAACACGGCCCTGCTCAGGTGAGCGGCGAAAGCTGAATCTCGACGCGTCGGTTCTGGGCCCGGCCCTCGGCCGTGGCGTTGGAGGCGACGGGCCTCGTCTTGCCAAATCCGGTGACTGCGAAGCGGCGCTGATCGACGCCCTGGCCGGAGAGATAATTGGCGACCGCCAGTGCACGGCGCTGCGACAGGTCGAAATTGTGCTGGTCGCCACCGGTCGAATCGGTGTGGCCGAAAACGTCGACCGTGGTCTGCTTGAACTTCTTCAGCACCAGCGCCACCGAATTCAGCACTTGGTAGAAGCCGGGCTTCACCGCGTCCTGGTCGGTGTTGAAGGTGATGTCGGACGGCATGTTGAGGATGATCTGGTCGCCGCTGCGGGTGACGCTGACGCCGGTGCCCTCGAGCTGCCGGCGCAGTTCCGCCTCGTTCTGGTCCATAGTGGCGCCAATGGCGCCGCCGGCCAGCGCGCCGATGCCGGCGCCGATCAAGGCATTGCGGCGGTCATTGCCGCCGGCAAGCAGACCAAGGCTGGCACCGGCCAGAGCGCCAAGGCCCGCGCCCGCCGCCGTGTTCGAAATCTTCTGGTCGCCCGTATACGGATCGGTGGTGGTGCACGCGGTCACGAGCAGAGCCGTCGCCATAACGACGAGCACGGTCTTCTTCATAGGATGGTCCCTCTCCAAGTCACGCCTTACGATGGCGCCAAATCAGCCCTTGCCGCGACTTGTAGCATGAAATGCGGCGAAAAACGGAACGGGAAAAGCGCCTGCCGATTATCCAGTTGGCCGCCCGGTGTGGCTACCAGAGATTCTTGCCGTCAATGACCACCACTTCGACTTTATCGAGATCGAAATCATCGAACAGCCGCGCGTTGACGCTGATCTTCGGATTGTCGAAATCCGGCTCGCCGGTCGACCAGTCCGGCGTTTCGGTGAAGGTGCCGCAGCCGCAGGTTGCGCAAAAACCATGCTTTACGGTTCTTGAGCCCCACTGATAAAAGGAAACATTCTTCAGCGGCGTGACGAGCTTGAACTGCGATGGGGTATAGTAGGCCCAAAGCGAGCCGCGTTTCGAGCAGAACGAACAGGTGCATTGCGTCACCGTCTGCGGCGCTTCCAACACCTCGAACATCGTCGCCTTGCAGTGGCAGCTTCCCTTGATGGCCATGAATATCACCTCTCCATTGTCCGCCGCCCAAGCGGCAAGGCACCATAAAGAAGCGATCCTGACAACTGGCCGTCAGCAGGCTTTTGCGCCAATGCACTTCAACTGTCGGCGCGTCTCAAAATGAGCGCGGCGGCACGAACAGGCATATCGTCTTGCCGGCATCGAGACCGGCCTGATGCGCGCACCAGTGAAATTCGCCGTCAGGGCTATCCTTGACGCGCTTGTCCGTCATCGGAACGACTTCGCCGGTACCGGCAATCACGTAGCCTTCGGGCTTTTCCAGCACTTCGCCGGTGTGCGTGGCACGACAGTCATAGTTGGCGCAGCAGGCGAACGGATAGCTCCAACCCTGCGGCTTTGCTGCCGTGGGCTTGGCATCATGAGCAAAGGCCGCAGGCGCGAACATCGCGACGGCAAACAGAGAAAACATAAGTCGGCCGACCGGTTGAACGGCTCGGGCCGATCTGGGCGTGGCAGCAGACATGGGACGTTCCTTTCGAGCGTCAAGCATTTCGCCTGCCCGTTCCCGGAACGTGTCTTCCCAGTGGCCGGATCATCAGTCGCAGATATGCCGTCCGGCCATAAATGCTTTTTGTCTCCCAGCATTTGGATGCTGGGCTGATTCCTTGGTCGGCGCAAGAAGCCGCTGCGCCAGACATGGGCGCACGCCATAACACACTGCTACCGCTGACGAGATTCAAGCCAGGTAAGTTCCCGGCAGGCGGGGCATGCAAACAACGGGATTGGCCCGGAGTGGTTCCAGCCGCTCAAATCCAATCACATGCTCTTGATTGCCGGTGACAGTGCCGACGATCGTCCGCAAAGGAAAATCAGCCACCCTGCAGCCGAAGAAGGTATAAGCAGCCGGCCGAACGGCGAACATGCGCCGCGCCCGCTTTGGGAGCATGAAAAGCCCCTTCCCGCACCAGAGCGATATGCCGAGTCGGGACCCAATCACCACGAACTTGTCGCGCCGCACCGGCGAACACTTGAGACCAACACCGGGCGCCGCACGACAATACGTCCGCTTTTGCGACCGGCTCGCGATCATTGCCCGCGCAAGCAGCCTAATCCAGATCCGCCACCGCTTCGCCCGCGCCGCCCTCGATGCGTTGCGATAGCGAAGCTTCCATGAAGTCGTCGAGGTCGCCGTCGAGCACGCTCGAGGGGCTGGTGCTTTCGACACCGGTGCGCAGATCCTTGACCAGCTGATAGGGCTGCAGCACGTAGGAGCGTATCTGGTGACCCCAGCCGATGTCGCTCTTCGATGCCTCAGTGGCATTGGCCACCGCTTCGCGCTTCTTCAGCTCTTCCTCGTAGAGGCGCGAGCGCAGCATTTCCCAGGCCTTGGCCTTGTTCTTGTGCTGCGAGCGTTCTGCCTGACAGGCGACCGCGATGCCGGTGGCGATATGGGTGATGCGCACAGCCGAATCGGTGGTGTTGACGTGCTGGCCGCCCGAACCCGATGAACGATAGGTGTCGATGCGCACGTCGGATTCAGAGACGTCGATCTCTATCCTGTCGTCGACGACAGGATAGACCCAGACGCTGGAGAAGGACGTATGACGGCGCGCATTGCTGTCATAGGGTGAGATGCGCACCAGGCGGTGGACGCCGGATTCGGTCTTCATCCAGCCATAGGCATTGTGGCCCTTGATCAGCAAGGTCGCGGACTTGATGCCCGCCTCTTCGCCGTCATGCACTTCCAGCACCTCGACCTTGAAGCGGCGGCGCTCGGCCCAGCGCGTGTACATGCGCAACAGCATCGAGGCCCAATCCTGGCTCTCGGTGCCGCCGGCGCCGGCATGGATTTCGAGATAGGTGTCGTTGGCGTCCGCTTCGCCCGAGAGCAGCGTTTCCACCTGTCGGGCCTTGGCCTCGCCCTGCATCGAACGGATCGCGGCTTCGGCTTCGGCGACGACGCCTTCGTCGCCCTCTTCCTCGCCGAGCTCGATGAGACCGATATTGTCTTCCAGCGCCTGGGTCAGGCCCTTGACCGCCGCGATGCCTTCCTCGAGGCCCTGGCGCTCGCGCATCAGCTTCTGCGCTTCCAGCGGTTCGTTCCAGAGACTGGCGTCCTCGGCCCGCACGTTCAGGTATTCAAGCCGCTTTATGGCCTGATCCCAGTCAAAGATGCCTCCTCAGCAGGGTTATCGCCTGCCTGATCTCGTCGACGATATTCTGCGTTTCCGCGCGCATGGCCTGATGTTTTGTCCTGTTGCTGAAATGACGCTTCGGTCGGCGCGATACATAGGGACGGTGCCGCCATGTGTAAAGCGAAATGGGCCAGCCGGAGGCTGGCCCAACTGGACGCGTGAATTCGTCAGTAAAGGCCGCCGCCGCCGTCCTGGATGGCCTGGTTGGCCTGCGGCGACAGCGCGCCGCCCGAGGCGTTGGAACCATCGGCACCCATGCCGATCACCCAGTAGCTGTCGGCGGGGCCGGTGCCCGGCTTGAAAGCCTCGATGATGGTGCCCGCATCGCCCGAGGAGGAGCGCATGCCGGTCTTGCGGTTGATGGCGATCAGGTTCATGCCGTCAGGCACCTTGAAGTCGACATTGGGCGTGCCGTCCAGCGCCACACGCATGAAGTCCTTGAAGATCGGGGCGGCAAGACCGCCGCCGGTGGCGCCGTGGCCGAGGCCGCGCGGCGTGTCGTAGCCCATGTAGAGCCCAACCACGAGGTTCGGCGTATAGCCGATGAACCATGCGTCCTTCTCATCGTTGGTGGTGCCGGTCTTGCCGGCGATGTGGCGGCCAAGTTCCCCGATTGTGGCGCCGGTGCCGCGCTGGACGACGCCTTCCATCATCGAGGTGATCTGGTAGGCGGTCATCGGATCGAGCACCTGCTCGGAATTGTCGACCAGTTCCGGCTCGGGCTGGTTTTTCCATTCAGGAGCGTTGCAGCCTTCGCAGCCACGCTCGTCCTGCTTGAACACGGTCTTGCCGTAGCGGTCCTGGATACGATCGATCAGCGACGGCTTGATCGACTTGCCGCCATTGGCCATGATCGAATAGGCCGAAACCATGCGCATGACGGTCGTCTCGCCCGAACCCAGAGCCATCGGCAAATATGGCGCCAGATGATCATAGACGCCGAAGCGCTCGGCATATTCGACGACCAGCTTCATGCCCATGTCGTTGGCAAGCCGCACCGTCATCAGGTTGCGCGACTTCTCGATGCCGGAGCGGAGCGTTGCCGGCCCGGCGACGGTGCCGTCATAGTTCTTCGGCGTCCAGGTGGTGTTGCCGCTCTGGATGGTGATCGGTCCGTCCATGATCACCGAGGCCGGAGTATAGCCATTGTCGAGTGCGGCCGAATAGACGATGGGCTTGAATGACGAACCCGGCTGGCGCATCGCCTGGGTGGCGCGGTTGAATTCGGACTGCGAATAGGAGAAGCCGCCGACCATGGCCAGCACGCGGCCGGTGTGCGGATCCATCGCGATCAGTCCGCCTTCCACCTCGGGAACCTGGCGCAAGCTGTAGGTATTGTCGGAGCCGTCGTTCTTCTGGACGAAGATGACGTCGCCCGGCTTCAGCACGTCGGCCGGTGACTTGGCCTTGACCGTCTTGCCGTCGACCACATGGCGCATGGCAAAGCCCATGTCTTCCTTGCTGACGGTGCCTTCGACGCGTTCCTTCACGATATCGCCCGACGCCTGGCGTGCGGGCTGCAGGCCGATCGACAGCCCGGACGCCGAACTGTCGAGCACGACGGCCAGCGACCACTCGGGAACGTCTTCCAGTCCCTTGACGGCGCCCAGCGGCACACCCCAATCGCCGGAGACATCGATCGTCTTCAACGGCCCGCGATAGCCACGCAAAGTATCGTATTTCATCAATCCATTCTGCATCGCCTTGCGGGCGATGAGCTGGACCTTCGGGTCAAGGGTGGTGCGAATCGACAGCCCGCCCTCATAGAGCGCGTTCTCGCCATAGCGGGCGATGATCTGCCGACGGACCTCTTCCGTGAAATACTCGCCGGCGAAAAGGTAGGAGCCGCTGCGGCGCGGAGCAACGCCAAGCGGCTCGGCCTTCGCCTTTGCGCCCTCTTCAGGCGTCACGTAACCGTTCTCGACCATCTGGCCGATGACCCAGTTTCGCCGTTCAATTGCCCGGTCGGCGTGCTTGAAGGGATTGTAGTTGGCCGGACCTTTCGGGAGCGATGCCAGATAGGCGGCCTCGGCCACGGTCAGCTCGTTCACCGATTTATCGAAGTAGGTCAGTGCCGCACCGGCAACGCCATAGGCGTTGAAGCCAAAGAAAATCTCGTTGAGATAGAGCTCGAGGATTCGATCCTTGGAATAGGCCTGTTCGATGCGGAACGAGAGGATGGCCTCCTTGACCTTGCGTTCCAGGGAACGCTCGTTGGTGAGCAGGAAGTTCTTGGCAACCTGCTGGGTGATCGTCGAGCCGCCCTGCATGGGGCCACCCGAAACGTAAGTGATAACCGCTCTGCCCAATCCCGTTATATCGACACCGGGGTGGCTGTAGAAGTTCTTGTCCTCAGCCGACAGGAAGGCAGCCTTGACGCGATCCGGGATAGCCTGGATCGGCAAATACAGGCGCCGTTCCCGCGCGTACTCGGCCATCAGCGCGCCATCCGAGGCATGGATGCGGGTGGTCACCGGAGGCTCGTACTTTGCCAGCACTTCGTAGTCAGGCAGATCCTTCGCTACATGGCCGATGTAGAGGGCAACGCCCGCCGCGGCCAGGAGGGCCAGCGTCGTGCCTATGCCGAAGAAATAGCCAATGAGACGAATCATACCCGCTCCAGTCCTTGGTTCGGGAATTTCCTAAACGAAGCCGCCTTTCACGCAAGCTTTCGAGCCGGTCCCAACCCGTAATCGAAAACCCATGTCGCCACCATGTGGACAAAATACGGCAAGGCCCGATTTCGCAGCCGCAAGCCCGAAATAAAAGCGCAGGGTGTTGTCTTCGCGCAACGCCGCCTCTGGTTGCAGGCGCCGCCGGGCATTGTCAACCTCCGGTTCCAGCCCCGGCACGCGCGGAAGCGAACAATGCCACGGCATTGGTGATGCTTTGCGCTGCCTTGCCGCGCCACTCGGCGTCAAGCAGTTGCGCCTCGTCCTTGGCATTGGAGAGATAGCCGAGCTCGACCAGCACGGACGGCACGTCGGGGGCCTTCAGCACCTTGAACCCGGCCGAACGCTGCGGATTGTTGATAAGACCGACGCTGGTCGACAGCTGACCGACCAATGTGTGGGCAAAACTCATCGAGAAGGTGTGCGTCTCGCGCCGGATCAGGTCGATCAGGATGTCGGTCACTTCCTTGCTGTCGTTCTTGATGACCATGCCGGCGAACTGGTCGGACAGGTTTTCACGGTCGGCCAGCGCCTGCGCTTCCGGATCGGAGGCCTTGTCGGAAACGGTATAGACGGTGGCGCCGCGGATTCCCTTGACGCTGATCGTGTCGGCATGAATCGAAATCAGCAGATCGGCCTCATGCTGGCGGGCAATGCGGACGCGGTCGTCGAGGCGCAGATATTCGTCGGTATCCCGGGTCATGAAGACATCGTATCGGCCGGCGGCCGCGAGTTTGTCGCGCAGCTCCGTGGCAAAGGCCAGCGTGACGTTCTTCTCGATGGTGCCGTTCAAACCTTCGGCACCGCCGTCTATGCCGCCGTGGCCGGGGTCGATGACGATGGTGAATCGGTGGCCCGGATTGGAGACAGGCCCGGTTCCGACCCGGCCGCCCTTGTCGGTCGAAACCGTGGAACCGGTGGTCAGCGCCTGATTGGCAAGAGCGGCGTCGAACTCACGTTCGGAGGCCGCCGACATGTCGACGGCAAGGCGGTAGCCGGTTCCGTCCTCGTTCTTGAGCACATCGAGCTTGTCGACGGCGAACGGCCCCTTGCCGGTGAGGATCAGACGCGAGACGCCCTCGCCGAGCTCACCGAGCCGCACGCCCTTGACCAGGCCACGCGGCTTCAGATCCTTGGCATCGATGGCAAATCGGGTGTTCGCAAGATCGATGACAAGGCGATTGGGTCCGCGCAGCAGGAACCATTTGATGTCAGGCTCGCGATCGAAATCCATGACGATGCGCATCTTGGTGGCATCGCCGGCCATTTTGTAGCCCTTGGCCATGAGCGGAGCGTCGGCCGCATTGGCAACCATGGAAAGGGCTACAGGGGAAAAGACTTGGGAAATCGCCACCAGCAGCAGGAGACAGAAGGCACGGAGAACCTGGCCGCCAACACGACATCCCTTGTCTGTGAAGTCCGCCAGTCCCATCTTTCTTCCAGTCGCTCCCGGTTTGGCGCCAGGCGCCGGTTCGTTTCGTCAACATGCCGGTTAGGCCGCGAGCTCGATTAACGATTGGTATCCAGAGAAGGTTAACCAAGCCTTTTCACGCAAGGACGGGGCCAGGCTTACGCTACGGAACTGCTTTTTGCCGGCATCGGAAATCGGGGTTGCCTTCCAACCCGCCAAATCATAAAAGCGATGGTGGATCACTGCAATCCTGGAACCGCCCTCCTCCGCAGCTTCCTGCTACAGGGTCAGATGAAAGGCGGCTCCTTTCGCTTCACGCGAAAAGGCTTCAGGTGATTGCGACGAATTTCGCAGGTGTGCTCCCGTGGCGGGGGAATCGCCTGCGTGAGGAAAACGGCCCGGGTTTGTTCCCGCGCCGGCTCTGTATGAGCAAACAAGCTGGTCCGGTTTCCGGGCTTTGGTTCAAAAGGTTCTGCTGGTGACGATGGCTTCAAGCGCAATCATGGAAAGGTCCGCATCAAACCGCGCCAATATGGCTGCGGGCGGCACCGCCATGACACGCAGGCAGCGTCCGGCGGACATTCAGACATCCGGCACCCACACACCAGAAACGCAGCAGCGGGCTTTGCCTTGCAAGCTGCGGCTGACGGCTGCCGGGAGGAAACGAAATAATGCCCAACAAAATGCTGATAGACGCCTCCCACCCGGAGGAAACACGCGTAGTCGTCGTACGCGGTAACCGTATCGAAGAATTCGACTTTGAATCCCAGGACAAGAAGCAGCTCAAAGGAAATATCTATCTCGCCCGTGTAACGCGCGTCGAACCTTCCCTTCAGGCAGCCTTTGTCGAATATGGCGGCAACCGTCACGGTTTTCTCGCCTTCAGTGAAATACACCCCGATTACTACCAGATTCCGGTCGCCGACCGTCAGGCACTGCTGCGCGCGGAAGCGCAGGAGGCCGAGGACGAAGAGAACGAGGACGGCGAAGGCGATGATCGCCAGAGCCGGGATCGTGGACGGCGCGGTCGCCGGCGCGGCGGCAAGCCCCGCGACCGTGGTGAAAACAGGCGCGATGCCGGCACGGCCGAATCCGGCGAGGCAAGCGAAGCCGCCGGCGAGGCAGACGAAAACAACGACAATGGGCCAGATGACAATGGCCCGGATGTTGTCGCCGAGAACATGGCTGACGTTTCCGGGACCACGGAACACGCATCCGACGCCTCGGAATACGCCGACGCATCCGAACAGGACGAGGTTTCTTCCGAACAGGATAAAGGCGAGACCAACGACGGCCCCCCCAAGTCGATCGCCGCCTCCGTCGAAGGCGACGTGATTTCCGAGCCCATCCCGCAGGCGGAACAGGGCAGCGAAGCCACCTCCACCGACAATGATCGCGGCATGCTGGAGGAAGTATCCTCTTCCCATCCGGACGATCATGAGATCGAATCGGTCGGCGCCGAGGACGCGCTCGAGGAAGTGCGCAATCGCCGCAAGCCGGTGCGCCGCCAGTACAAGATCCAGGAAGTGATCAAGCGCCGGCAGATCCTGCTGGTGCAGGTCGTCAAGGAAGAGCGCGGCAACAAGGGCGCGGCGCTCACCACCTATCTGTCGCTCGCCGGCCGCTATTCCGTTCTGATGCCGAACACTGCGCGCGGCGGCGGTATTTCGCGCAAGATCACCAGCGCGGTCGACCGCAAGCGCCTCAAGGAGGTCGTCGCCGATCTCGAAGTGCCGCAAGGCATGGGGGTCATCCTGCGCACCGCCGGCGAGAGCCGCACCAAGGCCGAGATCAAGCGCGACTACGAATATCTGATGCGGCTGTGGGAGAACGTGCGCAATCTCACGCTCCAGTCCACGGCCCCTGCCCTCGTCTATGAGGAGGGCAGCCTGATCAAGCGCTCGGTGCGCGACCTCTACAACAAGGACATCGACGAGATTCTCGTCTCCGGCGAAGAGGGCTATCGCGAGGCCAAGGATTTCATGCGCATGCTGATGCCGAGCCACGCCAAGGTGGTTCAGCCGTTCCGCGACACGACGCCGATCTTCGTGCGCAACGGCATCGAAGCGCAGCTCGACCGCATGCTGCAGCCGCAAGTGACGCTGAAGAGCGGCGGCTACATCATCATCAACCAGACCGAAGCGCTGGTCGCTATAGACGTCAATTCGGGCCGTTCCACCAAGGAGCACTCGATCGAGGACACCGCGCTCCACACCAATCTGGAAGCGGCCGAGGAAGTCGCCCGCCAGCTCAGGCTGCGCGACCTTGCCGGCCTGATCGTCATCGACTTCATCGACATGGAGGAGAACCGCAACAACCGCTCCGTCGAGAAGCGGCTGAAGGATCACCTCAAGAACGATCGTGCTCGCATCCAGGTCGGCCGTATCTCGCATTTCGGCCTGATGGAGATGTCGCGTCAGCGCATCCGCGCCAGCGTGCTGGAATCGACCATGAAGCCGTGCCCGCATTGCGGCGGCACCGGCCATGTCAGGTCCGATTCGTCGGTGGCGCTGATGGTGGTACGGGCAATCGAGGAGTTCCTGCTCAAGGATTCGCGAAGCCACATCACGGTGCGCACGCCGGCCGCGACCGCGCTCTACGTGCTGAACCACAAGCGCGGCACGCTGGTGGAACTGGAAAGCCGCTTCGGCCTGACGATCACCATCGAGGCAGACGATGCGGTCGGTGCCCAGCACTACGCGATCTTCCGCGGCGCGCTGGCCGAAAAGCCGGAAGGTTTCGTCGAGGTGCGCAGCCTGCCGGCCTATGTCGAGCCGGAAGAGCCCGAGGACGAGATCATCGTCGCCGAGGAGGAAGACGAGGCGCCGGCCCAGGCCGAACAGCCGCGCCACGCCCAACAGCCGCAGCATCAGCAGCCCAAATCCGGCGAGGACGGCGAAGGCCGCGATCGCAAACGCCGCAAGCGCCGCAGGCGGCGTGGCGGCAAGGACCGCGACCGCGAGCATGGCGCCCCAACCGACGGCGCTTCCCTCGCCACGTCCGATGACGGTTTCTCCGCGTCGGAAGGCGCGGCGGACCATGGCGATGCCGAGGTAGACGACGAGGCTGCGGTCGCCGCAACCGAGACCGTCGAAACGGCGGAAGCGTCCGACGATGGCCAGGGCAAGAAGCGTCGGCGCGGCAAGCGCGGCGGCAAGCGCAACCGTCGCGAAGACGGTGAAGGCGAGACCGAGGCGGAAGCCGGCGAAACGACCGAGCCCGCCGAAGCTGATGCTTCGCTAAGCGAGCCTGTGTCGATCGAGCCGGTGGCTGCCACCGCCGTCGAACAACCCGCGGCTACCTTGAGCGACGAGGTGCCAAGCACCGAGAAGCCCAAGAAACCGCGTCGCGCAGCCAAGCCGAAGAAGGCGGCCGCCGAAGCCGTCGCCGAGGAGCCGACCGCGGAACTGGCCGTGCAGGCACCGGCCGAAACGCCAGCCACGGCATCGGACGAGGCAGCGGCCGCCGAGGAGACGCCGAAGGCCCGGCCATCGCGCCGCAAGGCGGCAGCCGCTGATACGCCTGTCGTACCGGTGGTTTCCTCGACCGTCGCGGATGAGCCTGAAGTCAAGACCGAAGAAAAGCCGAAGCGTGCCGGCTGGTGGCAGCGGAAAGGCTTTTTCTAAGCTTTTCAAATCGTTGAATTGAATCTTTGACAAAAAATCCCGCGCCGATCGAAATGAACGGCGCGGGATTTTCTTATCGGCAGGTCACGTTTCTACGGCGCGAAGATCGACCAGTTCATCATCCTGGCGAGCTTTTCCAGCGCGATCGACCCCAGCTTGGAATTGCCGTTGGCGTTGAGGCCGGGCGACCAGACGGCGAGCGAGGCGACACCCGGCACGATGCCCAATATACCGCCGCCGACGCCGCTCTTGCCGGGGATGCCGACGCGGAAAGCAAAATCGCCAGAGCCGTCATAGTGGCCGCAGGTCAGCATCATGGCGCCGATGCGCCGCGCCCGCTCCGCCGACACCACGGAATGCCCGGTCGCCGGGTTCTTGCCGCCATTGGCGAGGAAGCGGCCGGCCATTGCCAATTGCCGGCAGCTCATGGCAATGGCGCAATGGTGGAAGTAGACGCCCAGCGCCAGTTCCGGTGCATGATGGAGATTGCCGAAGGATTTCATGTAATTGGCGAGCGCGAAGTTGCGGTAGCCAGTGGCACGTTCGGAAGCCGCGACCTCGCGGTCGATGATGATCGTCTCGTCGTCGGCGAGGAACTGGATGAAGCGCAGTATCTCGCCGATCGCCTCGCGCGGCTGGTGACCGGCAAGCAGGATGTCGGAAATGACGATGGCACCGGCATTGATGAACGGATTGCGCGGAATGCCGTTCTCATGCTCGAGCTGGACAATCGAGTTGAACGGGTTGCCGGAGGGCTCGCGCCCCACCCGCTTCCACAGCGCATCGCCGACATTGCCGAGCGCCAGCGTCAGCGTGAACACCTTCGAGATGCTCTGGATCGAAAACGCCTGGTCGGCATCGCCGGCCACGAGCGTGCGGCCATCATTGGTAACGGCCGCGATGCCGAATTTCTTCGGGTCGACCTTGCCCAGTTGGGGAATATAGGTCGCCACATCGCCGCGATCGGTGCGTTCCGCCATTTCCGCCGCGACTTCCGCCAATGCTTGATCAAGTTTGGGGGCCTGTTCGACTTCCGGCATGACGCTACCTCAACCAGCGTTCGATGTGCGCCATCGCCTCGACCATGTCGTCGTGGCTGCCAGCATAGGAAAACCGCATCGTGAGATGCCCCGCCCTGGTGTCGAAATCGCGGCCGGGTGTCGCTGCAACATGCGCCTCGGCCAGCATCCTGCGGGCGAAGACCATGCTGTCATTGCTGTGCCGGGTGACATCGCAAAAGGCATAGAAGGCGCCATCCATGGGCGCCGCCAGGGGAAAACCCAGCTCCGGCAAACGCTTCATCAAGAGCTCGCGATTCCAGGCATAGCGTCCCTTCACCGCCTCCAGTTCCTCGGTTGCGGCAAAAGCCTCGATCGCCGCAATCTGCGACAGCTCCGGCGGCGAGATGTAGAGGCTCTGGGCGATGCGCTCGACCGGCCGCACGAGTTCTTCCGGCAAAACCATCCAGCCGATGCGCCAGCCGGTCATGCAGTAGTATTTCGAGAAGGAGTTGATAACCGTCACGCTGCCGCTGAAGGCGAGTGCCGTGGTGTCGGGGGCGCCATAGGCCAGCCGATGGTAGATCTCATCGGAAATGACGGCGATGCCGAGCGATTCCGCCGTGGCGACCAGCGTCGCCAGTTCGTCGACTGGGATGACGGCGCCCGTCGGATTGGCCGGACTTGCAAACAGCACGCCCTTCAGCGGCGCCTCGCGATGCGCGGCTTCCAGATGGCTAGCATGCAGATAAGCCGCGTCGCCGAGCTCGATTTCGACCACGTCGATGCCAAGGGCTGCCATGATGTTGCGATAGGCGGGGTAGCCGGGCGCGGCGATGGCGACCCGGTCGCCCGGGTCGAACATCGCCAGGAAGGCGAGATTGAAGGCCGCCGACGATCCGGTGGTCACCGCGATCCGGCCGGGGTCGACATCGAGGCCATAATGATCCGCGTAATGCCCGGCGATCGCCTTGCGCAGCGGGGCCAGACCCAAGGTGTCGGTATAGCCTATGCGTCCAACCTCCAGCGCCTTGGCGGCGGCGGCGCGAACCCGTACGGGCGCTGGATCGGATGGCTGGCCGACCGCCATGGAAATCACCGGCACGCCCTGAGCCCTCAGCCGGTTCGCTTCGGCCAGCACATCCATGGCGTGGAACGGCTCGACATTGCCGCGATGGGAGAGCGAAACGACCATTTTTACCCCTGTCCCCAGGATTGAGCGCGCCAGGTCCTGACGCATGCGCCGCACAAATGCCCGATTGATGTGAGGATCACAAGTTGAGGAAGTTTTTCAGGCGCCGACTTTTCATCTTTCGCCCGCTCGTCTACCAGTGGACACATTATGTTGAGCCGACCCAGATCGACGATTGCCCGGGCAGCGCGTGTCTTCGCGACGGTTTCGCTTGCCGCCGCGGTTGCGGTTGCCGGTTCGCAGACCGCCTTCGCCCAAGGCGTGCCAGTGGTCCGCGACGCCGAGATCGAAGCCCTGGTGCGCGATTATGCACGGCCGATCTTCAGGGCCGCCGGGCTGGCGAATGACGGCATCGACATCGTGCTGGTCAACGATTCCAGCTTCAACGCCTTCGTCACCGGGCGCCGGTTGTTCATCAACACCGGCGCGTTGATGACGGCTGAGACGCCGAACGAAATCATCGGCGTCATCGCACACGAAGCCGGGCATATCGCCGGCGGCCACCAGCAGAAGCTGCGCGACCAGCTCGAACGCGCCAAGACCATGGCCATCATCGCCACCTTGCTCGGTGCCGGCGCGATCGTTGCCGGTGCGACCACGAACAGCCGCAGCCTTGCCGGCGCCGGCATGGGTGTGGCGGCCGGCGGCGGCGAGATGGCGCAGCGCAGCATCCTCGCTTACCAGCGCACCGAGGAAATCACGGCCGACCGCTCGGCCATCACCTATCTCAATGCCACCGGCCAGTCCGGCATGGGCATGCTGAAGACCTTCCACCGCTTCCAGACCGCGCTGTCGCTGTCGGGCGCGCAGGTCGATCCCTACCGGATCAGCCACCCGATGCCGCAGGACCGCATCGCCAACCTCGAGGTGCTGGTCAAACAGAGCCCCAATGTCGACAAGATCGACGCGCCGGCACTGCAGCAGCGCCACGACATGATGCGGGTGAAGATTGCCGTCTACATGGAAGGCCAGGCCGCCGCGACGCGGCTGATGCAAAAGATGCGGGGCAGCATGGCGGCGCTGTATGGCGATGCCCAGTCGGCCTATCTCTACGGCAACATCGCCGCGGCGCTCACCAAGACCAACGCCCTGATCAAGGCGCAGCCCAAGAATGCCTACTTCCAGGAGCTGCTCGGCGATATTCTGATGAAAGCCAACAAGCCCGCGGATGCTGCCGACGCTTATTCCAAAGCGGTCAGCCTCGACCCGGCACGGTCCGGCCTGCTGCCTGTCTCGCTTGGCCAGGCGCTGATGGCGGTCGGCACGCCAGACTCGCTGAAGAAAGCTGTCGTGCAGATCAACAATGGCCTGGGCCGCGACAAGGAAAACTCCACCGGATATCGTTATCTGGCGCAGGCTTACGGGGAGCTGGGAGACATACCGGGCGCGGAGCTTGCCACCGCCGAAGGCCATTTCTATTCCGGCAACTACAAGGATGCCAAGATCTTCGCCATGCGGGCGCAACAGCAGATGAAGCGCGGCGAGCCGCGCTGGATACGCGCCCAGGACATCATAAACTACAAATCGTCAGGCAAGAGCCAGTAATCTCATGAACCTTCCGGCCGCGTGCTGCGACACAGCCAGACCGGAAAACAGGCAGAAGGAACGACAACGATGAAAAAGGCACTGCTGCTGGGCACCACGGGGGTTGCGGTCGCCCTTGCCATGCTGGCTTTCGGTTTTGTGGCCGGCAGTCCGCAGGTTGCGAAGGCCGGAACGGCACAGGCTGTCCAGACGGCTCAGCCTGTCCAGACGGCTCAGCCTGTCCAGACGGCAGCCGATACCAAAATCGACCGCACCGAGGTCGAGGGAATCATCCGCGACTATCTCCTGAAGAATCCGGAAGTGCTGCTGGAAGTGCAGGACGCGCTCGAGGCCAAGCAGAAGGAGGAACAGCGGCTCGCGGCACTGGGCGTCATCAAGAACGCCAAGGACCAGATCTTCAATTCCACCTTCGACGGCGTCGTCGGCAACCCGAACGGCAAGGTCACGATCGTCGAATTCTATGACTACAATTGCGGCTTCTGCAAACGCGCCATCGAGGACATGCGGGCGCTTACCAAGTCCGATCCGGACCTGCGTTTCGTGCTCAAGGAATTCCCGATCCTCGGTCCGGATTCGCAGAAGGCGAGCGTCGTCTCGATGGCGTTTCACCTGATGATGCCGGAGAAATACGGCGAGTTCCACAATGCGCTGCTCGGCGGCCAGGGGCGCGCCACCGAGGCAACCGCGATCAAGATCGCGCTTTCGCTCGGCGCCGACGAGGCGACATTGCACGAGAAGATGAAGGACCCATCGATCACCGAGGCCTTCACCAAAACTTACGATCTTGCCAACAAACTGCAGATCACCGGAACCCCGTCCTACGTCGTCGGCAACGAGGTCGTGTTCGGGGCGCTCGGGCAGGAAGTGCTTGCCGAAAAGATCGAGGCGGCGAAAGCCGCGCTTTGAGCGGCAAGCGGTTTTCTTCACGGGCGCATTTCGGCCTGTTGTGGACAGTGAAAGAACGCACTTGCGCTCTTTCCGCGGGCGACTATGCCCGGTATAGAGGCCCAGCGCGCCGGCTTGATGCCGGCGCCGGAAAAGGTCGGTTTTTTTGAAAACGGTTTTTGTCCTGAACGGTCCCAATCTCAACGCACTCGGCAAGCGCGAGCCGGGCATCTATGGCGGCAAGACGCTTGCCGCCATCGCTGACGACTGCAAGCAGGCAGGTGCGTCGCTTGGGATCGAGATCGATTTCCGTCAGTCGAACCATGAGGGCGATCTCGTCGACTGGATCCAGGAGGCCGGCGACAAAGCCGCCGGCATCGTCATCAACCCAGGCGCCTATAGCCATACCTCGATCGCAATCCACGACGCCATCCGTTCGATCGCGCCATTGCCGGTTGCCGAAGTTCACCTTTCCAACATTCACGCGCGGGAACCGTTCCGCCACGTCTCCATGGTCGCGCCGGTCGCTGTCGGCATGATCTGTGGCTTTGGGCCGCTCGGCTACACGCTGGCGCTGCAAGCGCTCGCCGCACGCCTATGACCGGCCAACAAACAGAAGGCTCGAAAATGTCGATAAAGAAGACCGGTGTTGACCAGCAACTGATCCGCGATCTGGCGGGCATACTGAACGACACCAACCTGACAGAGATCGAGGTGGAACTCGGCGACCTGAAGGTACGGGTGTCGCGGCAGGCGCCCGCCGTTCACGCGATTGCGGCCCCGCAGCCCACCTATGCACCAACGGCAACCCAGCCCGCGGCCGCCCCGGCGGCGGTCGACGTGTCGAAAAACGCGGTGACCTCGCCCATGGTCGGCACCGCCTATCTGGCGCCGTCGCCGGACGCAAAGCCGTTCATCGAGGTCGGCCAGAAGATCAAGGAAGGCCAGACGCTGCTGATCATCGAGGCGATGAAGACGATGAACCAGATCCCCTCGCCGCGCGCGGGCACGGTGACGGCGATCCTGTTCGAGGACGCGACGCCGGTGGAATACGGCATGCCGCTCGTCGTGATCGAGTAGAGCGGACCTGATGTTCCAGAAGATCCTCATCGCCAATCGCGGCGAAATCGCGCTCCGGGTGCTGCGCGCCTGCAAGGAGCTTGGCATCCAGACGGTGGTGGTGCATTCGACCGCCGACGCTGACGCCATGCATGTCAGGCTCGCCGACGAAAGCGTGTGCATCGGTCCGCCGCCGTCGCGCGACAGCTATCTCAACATCCACCAGATCGTCGCGGCCTGTGAGATCACCGGCGCCGACGCCGTGCATCCGGGCTATGGCTTCCTGTCGGAGAACGCCAAGTTCGCCGACATTTTGGCGGCGCACAACATCACCTTCATCGGCCCGTCCGGCGACCACATCCGCATCATGGGCGACAAGATCGAGGCCAAGCGCACGGCAAAACGCCTCGGCATTCCGGTTGTGCCCGGTTCCGACGGTGCGGTGACCGAGGAAAAAGAAGCCAGGCGCATCGCCGCCGAGATTGGCTATCCCGTCATCATCAAGGCGTCGGCCGGCGGCGGCGGACGCGGCATGAAAGTAGCGCATACGGAGGCAGACCTCGAAATCGCACTGCAGACGGCACGCTCGGAAGCGGGCGCGGCCTTCGGCGACGACGCGGTCTACATCGAGAAATACCTGGAGAAACCGCGCCACATCGAGGTGCAGGTGTTTGGCGACGGCTTCGGCGGCGGCGTGCATTTCGGCGAGCGCGACTGCTCGCTGCAGCGGCGCCACCAGAAAGTCTGGGAAGAGGCCAATTCGCCGGCGCTCAACGCCGAGGAGCGGTCCCGCATCGGCGGTATCTGCGCCAAGGCGATCGCCGATCTCGGCTATTCGGGCGCCGGCACCATCGAGTTCCTGTACGAGAACGGCGAGTTCTATTTCATAGAGATGAACACGCGCCTGCAGGTCGAGCATCCGGTGACGGAAGCGATCACCGGCATCGATCTGGTCCACGAGCAGATCCGCGTCGCGTCCGGCGGCGGCCTTTCGGTCAAGCAGGAAGACATCAAGTTCAACGGCCACGCCATCGAATGCCGTATCAACGCCGAGGATCCCCGCACTTTCACCCCCTCGCCCGGCACGATCACGCATTTTCACACGCCGGGCGGCCTCGGCATCCGCGTCGATTCCGGCGTCTATTCGGGCTACAAGATCCCACCCTACTATGACAGCCTGATCGGCAAGCTGATCGTGCATGGCCGCAACCGCGTCGAATGCATGATGCGGCTGCGGCGGGCACTCGACGAATTCGTCGTCGACGGGATCAAGACGACGTTGCCACTGTTTCGCGATCTCGTCGGCAATGCCGACATCGCCAATGGCGACTACGACATCCACTGGCTGGAAAAATATCTGGCCAAGGGCGAATAGCCTCAACTTGCCGCTATAATGACGCGATGACCCGTCCCTACGCGCCAGGCTATCGCATCCCAACCGACCTTCTGCTCAAGGCATACGCCTCGGGCGTCTTCCCCATGGCCGAAAGTGCTGGTGACCCAGAAGTCTTCTGGGTGCGGCCGGAGACGCGCGGCATCATCCCGCTCGATGATTTTCACACCCCCAAAAGCCTGAAGAAGACGATCCGCAGGCACCTGTTCGAAATCCGTTTCGATTTCGATTTCGAGGCGACGATCGATGGCTGCGCCGAAAAGCGTGAGGAGCGCCGCTCTACCTGGATCAATGCGCCGATCCGCGAAGCCTATGTGCAACTGCACCGCATGGGTCATTGCCACTCGGTCGAGGCCTGGCGCGAGGGGCGTATGGTCGGCGGCCTCTATGGCGTCTCGCTCGGGCGGGTGTTCTTCGGCGAAAGCATGTTTTCCAAAGAGACGGACGCGTCGAAGACCTGCCTAGTGCATCTCGTCGAGCGCCTGAAGGCACGCGGCTTCGCGCTGCTGGATACGCAGTTCACGACAGAGCACCTCAAGCGTTTCGGCGCGGTCGACGTGCCGCGCGGCAAATACGAAAAGATGCTGGCAGACGCGCTAAAAGGCGAAGCGGTCTTTTTTCCGTAGGATCAGGCCCTACTTGGGCGACGCCTCGATCGGCGTCTGCGCATGGAACATCATCTTCCAGCCATTGACGCGATGGACGTAGCCGGTGCTGACCAGCGCCGCATAGGGCTCGCCATTTTCGCGCGTCGCATGCGCTTCATAGGTCAGCATGACGATATCGCTGCCGGGTTCGATTATTCCCTTGAGTTCGATGTCGAGGTCGCGCCAGCGGTTGGGTTTGGCTGCGGTCTTGGCCAGATCGGCATTGTCCATGGCCTGTGCCATCTGTGGAAACGCCACAAGGCATTCGGTGTCGACATTGGCAGCATAGTAGGCAGTGTCGCCCGTCCAGAACCCCTTTTCGAGCTCCAGCAACTCGGCCTTGTTGGCCATGATCCGCTTGCTGTCCGACATTGGCGTATCCTCAACGCGCGTGGTGGTGGTCCAACGCGCGCCAGCCATGGCGGTTCCAAGAGATCAGTTGGTGTCCGTCGTAGCCGGTTCCACGGCGTCGTCGGGCTGTGCCGCGTCGGGAGCGACCGGGGGCTTTGGCTTGGTCGCGGCTGGCTTCGACGCGTCGGCTTTCGCCCCATCGGCCTTGGTCGAGCCACTCTTGCCAGCATCGGGCGCCGGCACATCCGACTTCTGCTTGCATTCCTTCAGCCAGACGTCATAGACGGCATGTTCGACGGCGTTGAGCCCCGGACTTTCCGCAAACATCCAACCGGTGAAGATACGGCGGATCTTGCGGTCGAGCGTGATCTCGTCGACCTCGACGAAAGAATCGGTTTTCGGCTGTTCGTTCTGCGGCCGGGAATAGCAGACGCGCGGCGTTACCTGCAGGGCGCCGAACTGCACCGTCTCGTCGATATAGACATCGAAGGTGATGATGCGGCCGGTGATCTTGTCGATGCCGGCGAACTCGGCGACCGGGTTGGTGATGCGATCCGATCCCGCGGGCGCCGCCGGCGCCGGGGCGGCGGGCGCGGGTGAAGCCGCAAAGGCGATGGTGCTGACGGCGAGGCTGGCTGCTAACGTCAGGCCGCCCGTCGATATCGGGTTGAAAAAGCTCATGCAGGGGTACCGGTGGTTCGCGCCCAGGTGATTCCGTCGATCGCCAAGGCTAGTCGCCGTTTTCTGATCAGCAAGCAGCTAAACACCAATTGTGGCGATAAAGGACCGGCCTGCACCTTACCTTTGCAACTCGCGCCGTTACGAGCCCGGCGTCCAGGCGTCGTAGTCGCCGGTGACCTGCGGGCGGTGTTGATTGGTCAGCACCGAGCCCTTCGGACGATAGGCCGATGGCGTGCCGGTCAGATTGGGTAAATGCGGCTTTTGCCAGTCGCGCGGCCGGTAGTCATCGCTGGGGGGAGCGATATCGACACGATGGTGAATCCAGCCGTGCCAGCCCGGCGGAATGGCCGAAGCTTCCGAATAGTTGCGGTAGATGACCCAGCGACGCGTGCGGCCTTCCGAATCGATACCGCCTTCGTAATAGACATTGCCGGCCTCGTCCTGGCCGACCCTCTTGCCGTAGCGCCATGTGTGCAGGCGCGTTCCCAGCGTCTGGCTGTTCCACCAGGTGAAAAACTGCGTCAGGAAAGTCTTCATCTCAGAACCCTCGCGCTGGCGGCGCCCGTTTCCTGCTTATGGCGTCAGGCCTTCGGGAAGGCAAGGGTTTTGCCACGAGGAGCGCGCAAATGGCGCGCCAGGGACCCGACACCAGCCTGTGATCCCCCGGGGGTGACCGGATGCGCGCTTGCCAAGCCTTGCCGCTCTTTCTAAAGCTCTGCGCGCCCATGCGAAAATCCTGTCCCGCTGGGGCCGAAGGAGGCGACGATTGGCCACGCAATTGCCGACCACCGATATTCGCGTCGGCGCCGACCTGATTCGCCGCCGCAAGGGCGGCACACCGATCGTCTGCCTCACCGCCTACACCTATCCGATCGCCCGCCTGCTCGATCCCCATGTCGACCTGCTCCTGGTCGGCGACAGCGTCGCCATGGTCGTGCATGGCCACGAGACGACGCTGGGCGCCTCGCTGGAGATGATGATCGCGCACGGCCAAGCCGTGATGAGGGGCTCGGCCCGGGCCTGCGTGGTCGTCGACATGCCGGCCGGCAGCTATGAGGGGTCCGCCGTGCAAGCCCTGGCCTCGGCACGGCGCATCGTCGGCGAGACCGGCTGCCAGGCGGTGAAGCTCGAAGGCGGCGTCGACATGGCTCGTCAGATTGCCGCGATCGTGGCCGCCGATATCCCGGTCATGGGCCATATCGGCCTGCAGCCTCAATCGGTGAAAAAGGATGGCGGCTACAAGATCAAGGGCCGCACGGACGAGACTGTAGCCGCCCTGATCGCCGACGCGCTGGCGGTCGAGAAGGCCGGCGCGTTCTCGGTGGTCATCGAAGGCACGATCGAGACGGTCGCCGCCGACATCACCCGCCGCATAGCCATTCCAACCATCGGCATCGGCGCCAGCGACGATTGCGACGGCCAGATCCTGGTCGTCGACGACATGGTCGGGCTGACGGTCGACCGCGTGCCGAAATTCGTCAAGCAATACGCCGACCTGCGCAGCGTGATCACGCATGCCGCGGAGCGCTACGCATCGGAGGTGCGGGATCGCGTTTTCCCCGGGCCCGCCCACGTCTTTTCAAAAACCAACGGCGGGGATGACGCGTGAGCCAGCCCCATGTCGTCGACAGCGTTGCCGCGCTTCGCGCGCGAATCCGCGACTGGCGTCGCGACGGACAACGCATCGCCATGGTGCCGACCATGGGCGCCTTGCATGACGGGCATCTTTCTCTGGTCAAGATCGCTCTCGAAAGGGCTGATCGTTGCGTGGTGTCGATCTTCGTCAACCCGACGCAGTTCGCACCGACCGAGGATCTCGACAAGTACCCGCGCCAGTTGGCCCGCGACCTCGACATGCTGGCCGCGGTCAAAGCCGACCTTGCCTTCACGCCCGGTGTCAGCGAGATGTATCGCGCAGGCTTTGCCACGAAGATCTCGGTAGGCGGCCCGTCAGCCGGGCTCGAAACGGACTTTCGCCCCACCTTTTTCGACGGCGTCGCCACAGTGGTGGCCAAGCTTCTCCTGCAGGCTGCACCCGACTTCGCCATCTTTGGCGAAAAGGATTACCAGCAGCTTTGCGTCGTCAGGCAGCTTTGCCGCGACCTCGACCTGCCCGTCGAGATCATCGGCGCGCCGACCATACGCGACGCGCATGGCCTCGCCATGTCGTCACGCAACGCCTATCTCGATGAAGCCGACCTCCAGATCGCTCGCCAATTCAACGTCATTCTGCGCAAGGCAGCTGCTGCGCTGGCGGCGGGCGCAGGACAGGAGGAAACGATCGCCGAAGCAAGCCGCGTCTTGGTCGCGACCGGCTTCCAGAAGGTGGATTATGTCGAGGCCCGCGAAAGCCTGACACTCACGCCATGGCGGCGCGACCGCGCGGGCCGCGTTCTCGCCGCCGCCTGGCTGGGAAAAACCAGGCTGATCGACAATGTGGAAGTTCCCGCCGCCTGATCGGCGTTGGCATTCTCAATCAAGGTCGAAGGCTCGCCCTGCCGATGCCATGGCACGGGGAGCCGATCCGCTGATAAGTCACCGCCGCGTTCGCGCTGGCCAGACTTTCATCCGTCTGGCTTCTGGCTCCCAGCCTATTCCTCGGTCGGCATATGCAGGTACATCGACTGGATGCCGACCCTGCCCGGCCCGGTGAAGCGGTTGACGATGAAATTCAAGTTGGCACCGAAGAAGCCGCTCGACAGCCGGTCGATCTTGGTCTCCATCCTGACCGAGGCATCCTTGAACAGCCAGCCGCCGGGCTCGATGTCTATGATCTCGCCCGGAGCGAGCGTCTTTTCAAAAACGTTGCCATAGCCGTGCAGCCAGACGATGCCGTCACCGGTATCGCCGCGAAACCGGTCGATGAAGAAGCCGCTCTGGCCGAACAGCATCGTCGCCAGGCCGCGTACACGCTCGAACGTGTAGTCGACATTGCTGGTGGCGGCTAGAAACTGGTGCTCGCGGACCTGGATCTCCTCGCCTCGCCGCAGGTGAATCGGCACGATGTGACCCGGCCCATCACGGCTGAAGGCGATGATGCCCGCCCCCGACGCCTCGGTGACGAAGATCTGCATGCCGGCCATCATGCGCTTCAGCGCGCCCTTCAGCGATTTCAGGCCGATGGTGATTGTGGAATTCTTCCACAGCAGGATGTGGTGCTCGAAATAGACAGGCATCCGCGTCACATCGACGGAAAGCACGGGCACCAGTTCGCCCGCTATGTGATAGGTGACGCCACCAAAGGTTTCATCCGACACCTCGGTCGGCATCAGTTCCGGCAGACTTGGCATGGTTCCCCCCAAAGCCATCGTTGTGTCGGTTTATTCCGGCTTCACACGGGTCGGCCTAGGCAGCTTTGGTGCCGGACACCAGGGCCGTCAAACGAAAACAGATCCCGCGACGCGCGCTCGCGCGAAGGTGATCACGCCGCCACGGTGCTCAGGCGGCAAGTACCCGTTCATAGATCAGCGCCGGGATGGCAGAGCTGGCGGAGCCGCAATTCTCGGTGCGGCCGATCTGGACGAAGCCGTTGGCCTGATAAAAGGCAACGGCGCGGGTGTTCTTCTCTTCCACTTCGAGCCGAATGCGGTGAGCTTCCGGAAAACTCTCGATGATCTCGTCGAGGAGCATGCCGCCGATACCGCGGCCCTGCAGCGAGGGAAGCACGTAGATCTGCCTGAGCATGACCACGCCGCCGCCATCGATGGCTTCGGCAAACGCCATGCCGCCAATGCGCTTGCCGTCATCGGCAACGAGGAACTCGCTGTTCGGCTTTGCCAGCCTGGCCTTCAACGAGGCGATGGAGTGCCATTCATTGGTGATTTCAGTGACCCGCTCAGCGACATAGATGGCGTCATACGTCGCATGCCAGGTCTCGACCAGCAACGCCCGGACGGCTGCGAGGTCGCGATCCCCGGCGGTGCGAACGAACATGCTTTTACTCGATGCCCAGCTTGGCCTTGACGAGGTCGTTGACGGCCTGCGGATTGGCCTTGCCGCCAGTCGCCTTCATCACCTGGCCGACGAACCAGCCGGCCATGGTGGGCTTGGCGCGAGCCTGCTCGACCTTGTCGGGATTGGCCGCGATCACCTCGTCGACCGCCTTCTCGATGGCCCCGGTATCGGTGACCTGCTTCATGCCACGGCTTTCCACCAGCTGGCGCGGATCCCCACCCTCGTTCCAGACGATCTCGAACAGGTCCTTGGCGATCTTGCCGGAGATGGTGCCTTCCTTGATCAGATCGATGACAGCGCCAAGCTGGTCTGGCGAAACCGGAGCGGATTCAATGTCCTTGCCGGCCTTGTTGAGAGCACCCAGCAGATCGTTGATGACCCAGTTGGCGGCGAGCTTGCCGTCGCGACCGGCCGCCACCTTCTCGAAATAATCGGCGACCGGCTTTTCCGATACCAGGATCGCGGCGTCGTAGGTCGAGAGGCCGAGCGAGGAGATCAGCCGCAGCTTCTTGTCATCGGGCAGTTCCGGCAATTCCTTGGCCAGCCTATCGACATAGGCCTGGTCGAATTCCAGCGGCAGAAGGTCGGGATCGGGGAAGTAGCGATAGTCGTGCGCCTCTTCCTTGGAGCGCATCGAGCGCGTCTCGCCCTTGACGGCGTCGAACAGCCGCGTTTCCTGGTCGATCTTGCCGCCGTCCTCGATGATGGCGATCTGCCGGCGCGCCTCGTAGTCGATGGCCTGGCCGATGAAGCGGATCGAGTTCATGTTCTTGATTTCGCAGCGGGTGCCGAATTCGCCACCTGGCCGGCGTACCGAGACATTGACGTCGGCGCGCAACGAGCCTTCGTCCATGTTGCCGTCGCAGGTGCCGAGATAGCGCATGATGGTCCGCAGCTTGGTCACATAGGCCTTGGCCTCATCGCCGGAGCGCATGTCGGGTTTCGACACGATCTCCATCAGCGCCACGCCGGAGCGGTTGAGGTCGACATAAGACATGGTCGGGTGCTGGTCGTGGATCGACTTGCCGGCATCCTGCTCCAGGTGCAGGCGCTCGATGCCAACCTCGATGTCCTCGAACTCGCCCTGGCGGTCGGGGCCGACCGAGACGATGACCGTGCCCTCGCCGACGATCGGCTGCTTGAACTGCGAGATCTGGTAGCCCTGCGGCAGGTCCGGATAGAAATAATTCTTCCGGTCGAAGACCGACTTGTGGTTGATCGCCGCTTTCAACCCCAGGCCGGTGCGGATCGCCTGCTTGACGCATTCCTCGTTGATGACGGGCAGCATGCCTGGCATTGCCGCATCGACAAGGCTGACATTGGCATTGGGCGCGGCACCGAAAGCGGTCGAAGCGCCGGAGAACAACTTTGCTTCCGAGATGACCTGTGCGTGCACCTCAAGGCCGATGATGATCTCCCAGTCGCCGGTGGCGCCGGATATCAGGCGTTTTGCGTCGGGTGTGCGGGTGTCGATGATGCTCATTGTGGCCTACGGACTGAAGTGCATTAATGCAACTTCGCTAGTGCAAACCGCCAAAAGAGACAAGCGCAAAGCCGTGGGCGCAAAGCCGTGGGCTGGCCTCTTCGACCGCTTTCGCCTATATGCCGTTCGTCTCAATGGAGAGTGGATGTCCACTTACGCGCAGTCCCGGTGAGGCCCTGACCTCGTAGCGAGGCAGGGCAGAAAACCTGAAACCCCGTGCCGCGAAGCTTCGCGGCGGCGGTATTTTTCGTTTTCCGGGAACTCTTCACATGGATATTTCGCGCATTGAACAGCGCATCCTGCACCTGCTCGCGCAGGGTGGACGCATTGAAATCGAAAAGAACGACAAGAAACGGATCGCCTCGGTCAAATGCCTGACCCGCGACGGCTGGCATTACCCCGGCGTCGATCCCGACCTGTTTCGAAAATTGAAACGCAAGAAGGCGGTTTCGTCGTCCGGCGGCGGGCCCTACCGCATCACGAGGCGCGGGCTCGAACTCGTTCGCTCCGAACTCGACAACAGGTAGCCTTGGTGCCGGCCGGCACCCGGCCGGCGGTTGCCGACCGCTCAGGCGGTGGCGATGTAGGCCCGGATTTCCTCGGCCTCGCGCTCGACGTCCTCGATGCGGCGCTTGACCACGTCGCCGATGGATACGATGCCATCGAGCAGGCCGTCCTTTTCCACCGGGAGATGGCGGAAGCGGCCCCTGGTCATGATCTCCATCACCTCGTTGACGGTGTGGTTTTCGTTGCAGATCTTCACCTTCGGCGTCATCGCCGAACGCACTGCTATATCGAGGGCGGCACCGCCTTCCCTGGCTACCACGCGCACGATGTCGCGCTCCGAAAGGATGCCGACGATCTTGCGATCGCCATTGGTGATGACCAGCGCGCCGATCCTGTGCTCGGCAAGGATGCGGATGGCTTCGCTCAGTTTTTCGTTCGGCCCGAGCGTCAACACGTCATGGCCTTTTTGCTCGAGAATGGCCTTAACCGTCATGGCGTCCTCCTCTACTTTGCCAACCGGTTCCTGCCCTGACCGGCTTTCACATAAGAGTGAACATCGTGCGCCGTGATCGGTTGCATTTCAAGCCCGGTCGGAGGTCTCCCATTCGGGCGCTTGCCATATCCCGTCGAACCAGCGCAGGCCGAAGAAGCCCGCGACAAAGCCGCCGATATGGGCCTCCCAGGCGACCTGGCCATCCACGCCGGGCGCGAAGCCGAGAAGGCCGGTGGCCAGATTGATGATCATCCACATGGCCAGGAAGATGACGACGCCGCGCGAGCGCAGCACGACCCCGACCGGCAGCACCGGGCCGGCGAAAGCAGCCTTGCCGGCCGAGCGGTCGGTGCGGAAGCCAAAGCGCGCCGCAGCCCCCATCATGCCCGATATGGCGCCCGATGCGCCGACCAGCGGCGCTTCTCCGTACGGATGCATCGCCCAGAAGAGCGCCACCGAAGCCAACCCGGTGGCGGCAAAGAACAACGCGAACCGAAGCGCGCCGAGCCGATTGGCCAGCGGCGAGCCGAAGGCGGCAAGCCAGACCATGTTGATAGCGATATGGGCAAAGCCGCCATGCATGAAGGCATAGGTGAAAGGCCGAGTGAAGAGAAACCAGTCGAACCCGTACCGGCCGGTATAGAGGACCGGAATGAAAGCTCCGTCATAGAGCAGCGTCATCTGCTGGGCGTCGTTCAGCGCATATTGCTGCAGCAGGTAGACGACCGCGCAGATGCCGATCACCGCCAGCACGATCGGCGGCAGATTGAACACCGGCTCACGCACCGGTGGCGGCATGGTCTCGGCCGGTTCGGGCTCGGACGGATTTTGCTGTTCGCTCATCTGCAATCGCACTCGATGCTGGTTCGACTGGGCTGGTTCGACTGGGCTGGTTCGGTCTGGCGAGCATCTAGATCACCGCCGATGGAACCGCAAACGGCGAATCGTCCCGCTCCGAATCAAAGGGGCGAATCAAAAAAGAAGCCGTCCAAGGTTTCCCCTGAACGGCCGGTCGAGCCCCTGCTCCCCTAAAACTCTTGACTGAAGTGCTGCCGATCGTCGCGAAACGACCGCTTCTGGAGTGGTTTTGGTGTGCCACGCGGCGACCCAGGGCGCAACGTAAACCAGTTGTTAACCTTAACAGCCCCGACCCGTGAACAAGTGTTAACGACGCTGGCACGCTTCCTGCTCCCCAACGCATGTAGGTCATCGGAGGGCGCCCTTCTGTTCACCGATGGGACATCAGACGACAGAATGCGCGGAGCTTTGTAGTATGAACAAAAACGGATCGATCACGCTGTTCCACTATTGGAACCGCCTGCGTGACGGACGCCCCGCTCCGAAGCGATCGGAAGTCGAGCCGGCCGATATCAAGTCGCTGCTGGCCGATACGTTCATCCTCGAAAAGGACACGCGTGGGCAGCCTGTATTTCGCCTGGCCGGCACCAGGCTCTGCGCCTCCTACGGCCGCGAACTCAAGGGATTCTCCTTCCCGTCGCTGTGGCGGGAGAAGGATCAGAGGCTGGTTTCGCGGCTTATTCACGGGGTTTTCGAACAGAAATCGGTCGTGCTGATCATTTTTGAGGGCTTCAGCCGCAACGGCCGCTCCAACAAGTTCGAATTGCTCGCCTTGCCGCTCGACGGCGGCATCGAAAATCCGCGCTGCCTCGGCGTGATCAGCGCCGTGGAGAAGCCGTTCTGGCTGGGCGCGGATCCGATCACCGACGCCTTGATCGATTCCATCCGCGTCATCGACCCGGAGAAGGAACTGCTGAACAGCCGTCCGGCGATCAACGTTCCCTCGCTCGTTCCCGACGAGATCGAGGCGCCTGAAACGATCTCCGCGCTCGGCCGTGCCCGCCGCATCCGCCATCTCGTCGTTTTCGACGGCGGGCGGGACGAATAGTTGACGATCGCATGGTCTTGCAGGCTCGTTTTTCCCCTTTGTTAACCCGATTTGTTGTAGTTCTCTGCTGAAGTTCCTCGCATCCACGCGCGGGAATGCCAAACGGGGTGTAGGCAGTCATGAGGTCAGCGGCGGTCGACTACGCGCCGTCCCAAGCTGAAAGGCGTAACTTTCAGCGAGTCCGGGTCAAGATCTACGGACGATTCATGCTGGAGGACCGCACCGAGCACCCATGCCAGGTCGTGGACATGTCGCCCGGCAACGTGGCGCTTCGCACCGACCGCATCGGCATGCCCGGCGAGAAAGTCATCGCCTATATCGACCATATCGGCCGCATCGAGGGTGTGCTGACACGCACGCTGCCGGATGGCTTCGCAATGACGGTGATCGCGTCCGACCGCAAGAAGGACAAACTCGCCGCGCAGTTGACATGGCTTGCCAACAAGCACGAACTCGACCTGCCGGAAGACCGCCGCCACGAGCGCGTCTCGCCCCGCAACCCGACGAGCGTGCTGCAGCTCACCGACGGCCGTCAGTATCAGTGCCGGATCATCGATCTGTCGCTGTCGGGCGCCGCGATCGAGATCGACGTGAAACCGGCGATCGGCGTCCAGGTCATGCTCGGCACGATGCGGGGTCAGATCGTCCGGCATTTCGAAGATGGCGTCGCCATCGAATTCGCCGTCATCCAGCGCCCCGAAACGCTCGATTCCGAATTCAACACGCCGCGCGCCTGATCGGGCCGCAAAGCATGCCCGTCAAGCCGGCCTCGCGGCCGGCTTTTTCGATTTCGGGGTGCGGCGATCGATAGGTCTTGGATGGCAGGTCGCCATAGTCGGAAATGGTCCGCGCGAGGCCGAATTTGCCGAAAACCCAGCGCAGCAATCCAACCAATTCAATACTAAAATGATTCAAATTTTATGTTTATTCTATAGACGTTTTACTTAAAATCTACTTCGGGCCTTTGCGTCGAATAAATCCAGATGTGGCACTGTCTCCTTCGAACGGGGAGACTGAACAATGAAAAAAACGAGGGGCAAGCTGTTGCTGATGGCAATGGCGATGCAGCTTTCCGCCTGGGGATCAGCATATGCCGCGGGACCGGCCTATATGCATACCGGCGGACGCACGACGCAGCCTGTTGGCCACTATGAATTCTGCCAACGCATCCCCGGCGAATGCAACGAGAAGACCGCCAAGGGGGCGCCTGGCGACCTGAGCCGCAAGCTCTGGGCGACGATCGTCAGCATCAACAATTCGGTCAACACCCGGATCAAGCCGCGCACCGACATGGAAAACTACGGTGCCGAGGAATACTGGGCCTACCCGGACAATGGCTATGGCGATTGCGAGGACTACGCGCTGGAAAAGCGCCGCGAGTTGATGGATGCGGGCATGCCGGCCGGCGACCTCTTGATGACGGTCGCGCGCCAGCCGAATGGTGACGGCCACGCGGTGCTGACCGTGCGCACCAGCCTCGGCGAGTTCATCCTCGACAATCTTGAAACCAAGGTGCTGTCCTGGACGGACACCGACTACACCTATCTCAAGCGTCAATCGACGGAGAATTCCGGCGTTTGGGTGACGATCAACGACGGCCGTTCCGACGCGGTCGCCAGCGTCCGCTGAGAACGCCAATGAGATCAGGCGCGTTGCACGACGCGCTTAACGAGAAACCCGGTCGAGTCCCCACCCTCCCCGTCCCCAACGACCGGGTCAAAGGAGCCGGCCCCGTCCCCGGGCCGGCTCCGCCATTTCTGGGAAGACATCAGCACACTGTGATATAAATTCCACAGGCGGAAGATCGAGATATTATCAGTCGGCAACTCCGCCTTCTGGACCGCTGCCATGCAGGAAATTCCGGAAAATCTATGCGGACGCCATCGTCTGTTCAAGGCGATCGACGATGCCTTCAAGGCTGGCGACTTCGAGGCTCTCGGCACCGCCCTGGGCCATTCGCCCCGCTGGTTTGACGAGCGCATGCCGTTTGAGCTCGGCCTTGGCTATCCGCTCGAATACGCGATCTACTGGAGCCCGCCTGCCTTCGTCGCGGCGCTGCTCGACGCCGGGTCGAGCCCAAACTACGACGATCATGCCGGATTTCCATCGATCATCGCGGCGCTGTCCACCGAGCGCGCGGACAAGCTCGACATCATCCGCATCCTCATCGGTCACGGCGCCGGTGCGAACATGCGAGGTGTCAACGACTGGACGCCGCTCCATTACGCCGTGGCCATGCGAGACGCCGAGGCGATCCGCCTGCTTCTTGCCGCCGGCGCGGATCCCTCTTTGAGGACTCGCATCGACCACTATACGACAGCGCTGGAAGAAGCAGAGATTGCAGGGTTCGAGGTGGGCGCGTCGCTGCTGCGGGCAGCCCTTGCGGAGCGCGCAACCGGCAACCGGGATTGATAGGCGCCGATGGCCGACGGCATGCCGGCCGAGACCTCAGACCTTATTCAACCCGACCTTGAAGCGCCTGGCGTTGGCGACGTAGTGCGCGGCCGAGGCCCGCAGCCGCTCGACCGCCGCGTCGTCCAGCACCCGGATCGCCTTGGCGGGCGAGCCGACGATCAGCGAATTGTCCGGAAATTCCTTGCCTTCGGTGACCAGAGCGCCGGCGCCGACGAGTGAATTCTTGCCGATCCTGGCGCCGTTGAGCACGATGGCGCCCATGCCGATCAGGCTGTTGTCACCAATCGTGCAGCCATGCAGCATGGCGCGATGGCCGATCGTACAGCCCTCGCCGACGGTCAGCGGAAAGCCGGGATCGGTGTGCATGACGGTATGTTCCTGCACATTGGTGTCGGCGCCGATGACGATGGGCTCGTTGTCACCCCTGATGACGGCGCCGAACCAGAAGCCGGCATTGCGGCCGATCCTGATGTCGCCGATCAGCGTCGCATCGGGCGCGATCCAGTTCGAGTCCGCGTCGGCGAAGCTCGGCTCCGTTCCATCGATCGCATAAAGCGGCATTGTCGGTCTCCGATTCGCCTCAGCCTGGAAACCCTAGGAGACCGACAGCCCAGGAAGCAATGGCCAGTACGACGATGCCCAGCGCCAGCGACCAGGCAATAGCGGTGCAGCCGCATGACAGGAGCGCCACTGTCGAGATGCGGTTCGCGCGCCTCGCGTCAAGCGCATCGTTGACCAGCATGAACGGCCCGGCGCCCGCGGTCACAGCCAGCGAGCGCAGCACATGGGCAGGCGATACATAGGGTTCGGTGAAGGCGACCTTGCGACCCGATACCAGCTCCATTGTCGAGCCCGCCAGACCGCAAACCGTCAAACCGACGACAAAAGCGAACAGCAAGAGTTCCATCTGGGCCACATTAACCCTCCATTTACCACGAAATCGCACAGTCGTTTCAGGAAGTCTGCAAGGGCCGTGCCGTGCGAAGTGTGCCGTCAAGGGACACTTGGACCGCGGATGGCCGTTTGGCGGTGGAACGAGGACCGAGATGAAGCAGGCAGCGATCGCCGACGGCCCGAAACTGACCGTGGTCGATTCCATGCTGATGAAGCGGGTGTTCTACGCGTTCGCGGCTCTGGCCTTGCTGTCGATAGCCATCAGCCTTGGCGGCAAATGGTTCGGCCGTTCCATTGCCATGGCCGGCTATACCGACGACGCGACCGTGCGCGAAGTGGTGATCGGCAACAACGTCATCACCGTGCCGGCCAATTTCATCCGGTTCGAGCAGGCCCGGCGCGACGGCGTCGCCACGCGCCTCGACCTTTATATGCGCTATCCCCAGATGGACGGCTACAGCGAGGCGTCGCGCGATGATTTCAATCA
This sequence comes from Mesorhizobium sp. B2-3-15, assembly GCF_006442875.1. Classification (NCBI taxonomy): domain Bacteria; kingdom Pseudomonadati; phylum Pseudomonadota; class Alphaproteobacteria; order Hyphomicrobiales; family Phyllobacteriaceae; genus Mesorhizobium; species Mesorhizobium sp. B2-3-15. Next base: position 69,748 of record NZ_VFVO01000020.1, read on the forward strand.
CGCCGGAGCCAACAGCAACGTCATTTTCCTGTCCTTCGAGCAGCAGATGATGTCGCGCGACATGAGCGGCCGGTTCGGACCGATCTACAGCGCGCTCATCGTCCAGCCCGGCATTCCAGGCCCCGGCGGCACGACGGTCTACGGGTTCAATGAGAAATCAGGATACCTGAACGAGGTGCTGGTCGTCGGCAAGCGCGCGGGCACCGACCCTTTCGTGGCCCGCTGCCTCAGCGGGCCGAGCGCCGGCGAATCGCTGGCCCCTTGCGAGCGGGACATCCATGTCGGGAACGATCTCAGCCTTACCTATCGCTTCCCAAGGGAATTCCTTGACGATTGGCAGACGCTAGACGCGGCAATCACGGCCAAGGCGGGGCGAATCCTAAAGACCGGACATTGACAGGCAGAAGAGGCCGGCCGCGCTCGATGCGGCCTGCCGTGGCATTGCGGGCTCAGGCCAGGTCGATGTCCAGGATCGCCATCGAGAAATTGTAGTCGCCGTCGTCCTCGTCCTTGAAGACGATGCCGAGGAATTCGTCACCGACATAGACCTCGGCCGAATCTTCCTTGCGCGGCCGTGCCTTGACCTCAAGCTTGGGGTTCTGGAAGACGCGCTTGAAATAGGCGTCCAGCTTTCTGATTTCGTCCGGCTTCAACAGTCTTCTCCGATCATCGGCTTGCTCGTTTGAACGGCGCTTCTGGCACGTCGACAATGGCGATGTAAAGGCAAGCCGGCCTTATTGCACCGGAAGCGGCAGCGCTGCCGGGCAATCATCCGGGCAACTGCCGGCAAATCAGATATCGAAACTGATGACGTGGTCCATCTTCTGCGACGGCAGAAGCTGGTCCATCTGGCGCGAAGGCTGGTCGCAGCCGGTCTCGCCAACCACGCGGGCCGGCACGCCGGCTACCGTCTTGTTGTGCGGCACAGGCGACAGCACCACCGATCCGGCGGCAATCTTTGAGCAATGGCCGATCTCGATGTTACCGAGAATCTTGGCGCCGGCGCCAATCAGCACGCCGTGGCGGATCTTGGGATGGCGGTCGCCGCCGGCCTTGCCGGTGCCGCCCAGCGTCACGCCATGCAGGATCGAAACGTCGTCCTCGATAATCGCCGTCTCGCCGACGACGAGGCCGGTGGCGTGATCGATGAAGATGCCCTTGCCGATGCGCGCGGCCGGATTGATGTCGGTCTGGAAGACCGCGGACGAACGGCTCTGCAGGTAAAGCGCGAAATCCTTGCGGCCGTGGTTCCACAGCCAATGCGCCAGCCGGTGGGTCTGGATGGCATGAAAGCCCTTGAAATAGAGCACCGGCATGATGAACCGGTCGCAAGCCGGGTCGCGGTCATAGTAAGCCTGTATGTCGACGCGCACCGTGGTCGGCCAGTCCTTGTCGTCGGCGAGCATCGACTTGAAGGTTTGGCGGATGAGATCGGAGCCGATATCCTGATGAGCAAGCCGCTCCGCGATCCTATGGATGACAGCCTCTTCCAGACTCTCCTGGTTAAGGATCGTGGAATAGAGGAACGCGGCCAGCAAGGGGTCGCGGTTGACCGCTTCCATCGCTTCGTCGCGGATCGAACGCCAGATCGGATCGACCGGCTGCAACGCGCTTTGGCGGGAAATGCTGATGCTGTTCATCGACGTCTCGTCCTGCGTCCTGCTAGTCTGCCTGCCATCTGGCCGCACATATAAGCCAGTTCATAGCATGATTGAACTCAATTTTCCTTAGTGCTGTGTCAAATGGATTTGGTTCGCGGGAATTCAAGCAGCCATGGAAAACGAACCCTTGATCGACGATGCCCTGAAAACCGAGCTTTCGGTCCTCTACAAGGCCGGCGATCGCCACTATCACAACCTCACCCATATCGAAGCGATGCTGGAGCTGGCCGATGACTATCGAACGCTTCTGGACGACCCCGAGGCCGTCGAAGCGGCGATCTGGTTCCATGACGCCGTGTATGACAGCAGGGCCAAGGACAACGAAGCGCAAAGTGCCGCCCTTGCCGAGCAAAAGCTCGCCGGCCGCATCGATGCCGGGCGCCTGAGCCGCGTCAGCGCAATGATACTCGCCACCGCCACGCACCAGTTGCCGCTGTTCGACGACGTTGCGGCGACGCGCGACGCCAGCTTGTTCCTCGACATGGATCTTTCGATCCTGGGTGCCGCGCCGGATGCATTCGACGCCTATGAACGCGCGGTTCGCCACGAATATGGCTGGGTGGAAGAGCCGATGTGGCGTGCCGGCCGCGGCGCGGTGCTGAAAAGCTTCCTTGCCCGCCCGCATATTTTTCACACGCAGGAGTTCCGGCAGCGGTTCGAGCCGCAGGCAAGGCGGAACATGGCGCGGTCGCTGCAGGCCTTGACCTGATTTAGATCATTTCGCGACCCGAGATGCTCGTCCCCAAACTCCGGAGCCTCAGAGCGGATTTTCGGCGTAAAACTCCAGCACGCGCTGCTTGAAGGTCTTGTCCCCGACGGCCAGCATATGGTCCCTGCCCTCGATGTGGAAGGCCCTGGCGTTCGGCATCAGCGCCGCAAGCTCGTCCGGCGATCCGCCAATGTCGTCGGTGGTACCGACCGCGATCAGCGTCGGCTGGGCGATGCGGGCAATATCCTGCTCATCAAGCAGTTCCCGTGAGGTGACGATGCAGGCGGCAAGCGCCCGGCGGTCGCTGCGGGTCTGGTCGGCGAAGGCGCGAAAAGAGCGACCGCGCGGATGGGTGGTCGCGGCCGGATCCTCGGCCAGAAGGGCGGCCGCGATCGGATCCCAATCGCCTACTCCATCGATCATGCCGATGCCGAGGCCACCAAAAACCAGCGTCGCCACCTTGTCCGGGTCGGACAGTGCCAGGAAGGCCGCGATGCGCGCGCCCATCGAATAACCCATGACATGGGCGCGCTCGATGCCGAGATGACCGAGCAGGGCTGCCGCGTCCGAAGCCATTTTCGCCGGTGTATAGTCGGCCTCCTCATAGCTCTTGGATGACGAGCCGTGGCCGCGATTGTCGAAGGCAATGGCGCGGTAGCCGGCATCGTTGAGCGTCTTGAACCAGCCGGGCGACACCCAGTTGACATAATGGCTCGATGCAAAGCCGTGGATCATGAGCACCGGATCGCCCTCGCCAGATGCCGGCTGGCGGTCGAGGAAGGCTAGATCGAACCCGTCATGAGAGAAAAACTGCATCGGCTACACCACCATCGGCATTCAGCCGCCGCCACTTGGCGCATCGCCCTTGTCCGCCGGCGGCGAGCTCGGACCGGAGACCGTGCCGATGGCCGGATGGCTCAACAGATTGCCATATTCGATGCCGTTCCTGGCGGCCGTGCCGGCCTTGAGTTCAAGTACGAAACGCACGGGTACGCCAGGTGAAATGACGGCCTCGGACTGCGGTACGCCCTGTTTGACAGCCCGGATCTTGCCGTCCTGACCAATAAAGATCAGGTCAAGCGGCATCGGCGTGTTCTTCATCCAGAAGCCGACCTGTTGCTGGATCGGAAAAACGAACAGCATGCCATGGTCGTCCGCCATCTCCTGGCGATACATCAGCCCGGCCTCCCGCTCCGCGTCGGTGTCGGCGACTTCAATGGAAAACGAGCGATCTCCGCTTTTCGTCGCCACAACCAGCGGCGCGGGATCGACGGGAAGGATCATGGCCCGGCCATCGGCCGCGCTGGGTACCTGGAAATAGAAGAATGCGGCGGCGGCGACCATGACGGCAGCCACAGCGCACATCACGCCCGCCGTCAGCCCGTTCCTGTGTGTCATATGAAATCCTCGGCCGGATCGCCCTAGTGCGAGACCGGCAAGGTGCCCATATCGGGGTGAATTTCGGCGGCCATAAGGCCTTTGTCACCGCGGCCGAAACGGACAAGCACGACCTGCCCTGGCCGAAGCTCGGTGATGCCGTAGCGGCGCAAGGTCTCCATATGGACGAAAATGTCCTCGGTGCCCTCGCCGCGCGTCAGAAAACCAAACCCCTTGGTGCGGTTGAACCATTTGACCAAAGCGCGTTCGAGCCCGCTCTCCGGAGTCACCGAGACGTGGGTGCGCTGTTCCTGCATTTCCGCGGGATGGACGGCGGTGGTGACATCCATGGAAAGCACACGGAACGCCTGCAGCCCGCGCTCACCCTGCTTGACAAGGCAGACCACGCGCGCGCCTTCCAGGGCAGTCTGGAAGCCGTCCCGTCGAAGGCAAGTCACATGGAGGAGGATATCGCCCGAAACACCGTCATCGGGAAGGATAAAGCCATAGCCCTTGGCCACATCGAACCACTTGATGGCGCCGGCAATCTCGGCCAGGTCGGCATCGCCGCCTTCATCGCGAGTCAAAGCGTCGCCAAGGGTATTGGCCCGCCCCGTCAAAGAGGCCTTTTCCCCCATAAGAATGCCCCCTTTATTCAAGAACACCGCAACTGATTCTTGACACCAGATTAACACCGCGGCTTCCGGTGTGTGCAAGACCTGACGTGCCTTTTTTCACGGTTCATTGCGGGAATACCGGATTTGTTCTTTGCCGGCACCGCTTGCCGCCTCACGATTGCCCTTTGACCGGGCCGACCCTATGTTGCGCCGCAACCCAACAGATCGAGGAAAACACATGCGCTATCTGCACACCATGGTCCGCGTCGCCGATGTCGATGCCTCACTCGATTTCTACTGCAACAAGCTCGGCCTGAAGGAAGTTCGCCGCTATGAAAACGAGCAGGGCCGCTTCACGCTGATCTTCCTGGCCGCTTCGGAAGACGAGCAGAGCGGCATCAACGAGAAGGCGCCGCTGGTCGAACTCACCTACAATTGGGATCCGGAAGACTACAAGGGCGGGCGCAATTTCGGTCACCTCGCCTATGAGGTCGACGATATCTACGCCACTTGCCAGCATCTGATGGACAATGGCGTCACCATCAACCGACCGCCGCGCGACGGCAACATGGCCTTCGTCAGGTCGCCTGACGGCATCTCCATCGAGCTTCTGCAAAAAGGCCCAGCGAAGGCCAAGGCCGAGCCGTGGGCATCGATGGCGAATACCGGAAGCTGGTAGTCGATCACCTTTTCGAGTGGCCGGCGGCCACTCGATGGTGTTTGGCGAGGTTGTGCCTATCTATGCAGCCATGGCGCCTGCCCGGAAGAGCGGCGCCTCGTCATGAGATTGAGCTTCGGAGAACCTTCATGCCGACCAGCCATGCCAATGTCGCCACGGCCCATGCAAGCCGCTATCTGCAACAACTGTGCAAGCATTGGGCGCACAAGTTTCCAGTCGAGTTCGACCCCAACCACGGCATCATCGACCTTTCACTCGGCCGTACGGTCATGGACGCCGACGGGGCAGCGCTGCACATCACGGTGTCGACCGACGAGCCCGCTTCGATCGAGCGCCTCGAAAGCGTCGTTGCCGACCACATCAAGCGCTTTGCGTTCCGCGAAGAACTGGCCTTCGAGTGGAAACGCGCCGAGGCGGCGTAGTTCGTTCATGCGTGTCGCCGCCCCGCATTTCCGGCGAGACGCACGGATCAATCGCTGCCGGACTTGCCCGCCATCTCCAGCAGCGCCAGCACCGAACGCCAATTGCGTGCCGTGCCCGGCACTTTCAACGTGCGCGGAATGAGGTTGGCGAACACCGATTTGCCGAGCCCATCCGGCGCGCTGAGGTAGAGCACGTCGCCCTTGACCTCGAAACGCTCGGGACCAGTGCACTTTTCCGCCAACCGCGCCACCTCGTCGGCGGTCGGCTCACGCTCCAGCGCATAGGCGTGGAGCTTTGTGTGGTCGGCGGCCGCTTCCGGATATGGATTTTCGCGCACCAGCCTTTCGAACCATTCGAAATCGCGCACCATGATGCGCGAATGGAAACCCCATTTTGTCTCGAAGGCCGCCTCGATCCGTTTGGTCAGCGCGGCCGCATCACCCTTGTCGGCCCGGAACACGACATTGCCGCTCTGCACATAGGTGGCGACATCGGAAAAGCCGAGATCCTCGAAGAAGGCCCGCAACTCCGCCATCTTGACGATGCGGTTGCCGCCGACATTGATGCCGGAAAACAGGGCGATGAAGATCTTTCCGCTCATATGATGAACCCGGCCAATGTCTCGTTTTCGGTGATGTCCTGATACTGGACGCCCTCGGCCTCGAAATTTGCCTCAAGGAGATCGAAATTGCGCCGATCCTTGGTTTCGATGCCGATCAGCACCGAGCCGAAATTGCGCGCCGACTTCTTCAGATATTCGAAGCGGGCGATGTCGTCGTCGGGACCCAGCATGTCGAGGAAGTCGCGCAGCGCGCCCGGCCGCTGCGGAAAACGGATGATGAAGTATTTCTTCAGGCCCTCGAAGCGCAGCGCCCTTTCCTTGACGTCCGGCAGCCGCTCGAAATCGAAATTGCCCCCAGACACCACGGCGACGATGGTCTTGCCCCTGATCTCCTTCCTGGAAAAATCCTTCAGCGCGTCGATCGCCAGCGCGCCGGCGGGCTCCAGGACCACGCCTTCGATGTTGAGCATCTCGATCATGGTCGCGCAGAGCCGGTTTTCCGGGATGAGCCGCACGCTGTCGGCGGCAAACTCCTTGAGATAGCGCAAAGGTTCGCGGCCGATCTCGGCGACCGCCGCGCCGTCGACGAAGTTGTCGACCTTGGCGAGCTTCAGCCGTTTTCCCGCGGCGAGGCTCTCGCGCAGGCTCGGCGCGCCGGCCGGCTCGCAGAAGACGAAACGCGCCTCGCGGCCCTGATCGGCGAAATAGTGCGTCACCCCGGCGGCGAGCCCGCCGCCACCCACCGGCAGCATGACGATGTCGGGCATGCGCCCGCCCGGCATCTGGTCCGCGATCTCGTAGGCGACCGTCGCCTGACCCTCGATGATATCCTTGTGATCGAAGGGCGGCACCATGTGGGCACCGGATCTTTCGGTGAATTCGAAGGCGGCGCGGTAGCAGTCGTCGAAGAAATCGCCGACCAGCCTGATCTCGACGAAATCGCCGCCAAACAGCCTGGTCTTGTCGATCTTCTGCTGCGGCGTCGTCACCGGCATGAACACCACGCCCTTCTTGCCGAAATGGCGGCAGACGAAGGCGAAGCCCTGCGCGTGGTTGCCGGCGGACGCACAGACAAACAGCTCGGCCTGGTTGCCTTCGCCAAGCGCCTTGCGGAAGAAGTTGAAGGCGCCACGGATCTTGTAGGAGCGCACGGGGCTCAAATCCTCGCGCTTCAGCAGCACCCGCGCGCCGGTCTTCTTCGACAGATAGTCATTTTCCTGCAGCGGCGTTTCCGGGAAGATCTGGCGGATCGCGGAGGCGGCGGTGGCGACGCGCGAGGAAAAGCTGGTCATGGCAAGATCATCCCGGGATCGCCCGCGGGCGAGTTAGAGGAGAACCCTATTACACATCCGGCCCCGCAAGACCATTGCCCGGTCGAGCCCGTGCCCGCAACGGCGCCTTCCCGAAATGCTAGCAAGCACTTGGGGACGTTTGTTCATGCCTCTTCGTCGCGCTGAGCCGCGCATTGGTGGACGCGGAAGTTCGACATCCGGCCAGTTGCAGGTGCCTGACTTGTGCGACGTTGCGGCCTTGCCACCCGCTTTGGCTTTCGCGCAACACTGCGCCCGCGGTCGCGAGGCGCCGACCGCATTTTGGCTGGACACGACTTACTTCCGCCGCACTTCGCCTGCTGGGGAGATATCGCGGAGGGTGGATTGGCCCTTTTTGGGCTCGAGTGGATTTTTGACGTGCATTTGAAGACGATTTGCATTCTTGCGCTTGCGCTGCTGGTGGCGGGCTGCGGCGGCCGCAAAACCGAGGAACTGCTCGGCAGCGCGGTCATGTCCGCGCCGGTGACGGAAATCGCAGGCAACCACTCGATCTTCATTGCCACGACCCGTAAGGCCTCCGACGATCCAAACAAGGTTTTCGACGGCGAACGCTCGGCGACGCTGAACTACGCCCGCGTCAACGTCACCGTTCCCGGTCTCCACCAGACCGGGCAGATCGAGCGGCGCTCACGCGGCAAATCGAACGATCCGGCCAAGTATTTCATGGCTTCCGAAGTCGTCGGCTACGACACGCAGCCGAAATTCGCCAGCGCGCTCAGCGCCGACATAGCGGCACGCGGCGGCCGCGTCATGGTCTTCGTCCACGGCTACAACACCGGCTTCGACGACGCCGTCTACCGCTTGACCCAGATCGTCCACGATTCCGGTTATCCGGGAACGCCGGTGCTTTTCTCGTGGGCCTCGGGAGCCAAGACCACCGACTATGTCTATGACAAGGAAAGTGCCAGTGCCGCCCGCGACCAGCTCGAAGTGACGTTGCGCATGCTGGCGCAGAGCGGCGCGCGGCGCATCGACATCGTCGCCCATTCGATGGGAACCTGGGTGACGATGGAGACACTGCGTCAACTCGCCATCACCGGTGACCGCGACCTCGGCGGCAAGCTCGGCGATGTGGTGCTCGCCTCTCCCGACATAGACGTCGATGTGTTCAAGAGCCAGATGCGCCGCTATGGCAAGCCGGACAAGCCGTTCATCCTGCTGTTGTCTGATGACGATCGCGCGCTGAGATTGTCCGGCCTGATCGCCGGCTCGCGCCCACGCGTCGGCGACTACAAGGATGCCGCGGACCTTGCCTCCTATGGCGTGACGGTCGTCGATCTCTCCAAGGTCAAGGGCAGCGACAGCTTCAACCACACGAAATTCGCCGACAATCCGGCACTGGTGAAGATGATCGGCCAGCGGCTGCGCGAGGACGATGGTTTCGCCAGCGACCGGGACGTGACCGACCGCATCAGCCTGCTTGGGCAGTAGATGCGGCGCAGCGGATTTCGCCGTGCCTGTCCGGCATCGCCGAACGATCGGCTCACTTTGAACTGGACCGCGCCCGCCTCTGGCCTTATCGGAGTATCGAGCGACGTCATGCGTTTGACGTCCCCCTATGCGGGAGCCGACGCGTGGCCTTGGGCTTGAAGAGTTTCGGTGTCGTCGCGTTCGCGCTGCTGGTCGCTGGCTGCGCCGGAAATACGCATGATCTGCTCAACAAGACGACGGTCACCGTACCGGCATCCGATATTGCGGCCACCCATGAGATATTTGTCGCCACCACCCGCCAGAAAGCGGTGAAGGACCCGCGACAGGTCTTCGACGGCGACCGTTCCCTGACCACCAGTTTCGCGCGGGTCGATGTCACGGTTCCGAAGAGCCATCAGGTCGGCAACATCGAGCGCGCCAAGGGTTCCGCCAACAGCAATCCGGCCAAGGATTTTGCGGCCACGGACGTCACCCTCTACGAAGGCGCGCCGCAATTCGCCAAGGCGGTCGGCTCCGACATCGCCATGCGCGGCGACCGGGCGCTGGTTTTCGTGCATGGCTTCAACAATGGTTTCGACGACGGCATCTACCGGCTGACGCAGATCGCCCACGACACCAAATATCCGGGCACTCCGGTGCTGTTCTCATGGGCATCGAGCGCCAAGACGACGGGCTACATCTACGACAAGGACAGTTCCACCGCCGCCCGTGACGATCTCGAGGCAACGCTCAGGATGCTCGCCAAGACGCGCGTCAAGAGCATCGACATCATCGCCCATTCGATGGGAACCTGGCTGACGATGGAGGCGCTGCGCCAACTTGCCATCACCGGCGACCGCGATCTCGGCGGCAAACTGGGTTATGTCATCCTTGCCTCACCGGACATCGATGTCGACGTGTTCAAGAAGCAGATGATCCGTTATGGCAAACCCAACAAGCCGTTCGCCGTGCTGCTTTCGGGCGACGACCGGGCGCTCAAATTGTCCTCGTTCATCTCCGGCGACAAACCGCGCGTCGGCGACTATGGCGATGCCGCCGATCTCGCCTCCTATGGCGTGTCGGTGGTCGATCTGACCAAAACGAAAGGCGGTGACGGCGGTCTCAACCACGCGAAATTCGCCGACAACCCGTTCCTGGTGCAATTGCTGGGCGACCGGCTGCGCACGCCGGCCGGGCTCGCCGCGGACGAGAACCCCGCACAGCTCGCCAATATCGGTCAGGGCCTGGGGAAGGTCGTCGGCTCCGCCGCCGAAGTCATTATCACGACGCCGTTCAAGGTGCTGACCATCGCCACCGGCGGCTGAGCAGCCACGAGCGGACGGCTGGTCTCAGACGAACAGATCGACCTTCTGGAACGTCGTCACGTCGATCAGGCCGACGTCCGAAATCCTGAGCTCGGGAATGACCACCAGCGCCAGCAGCGAGTGCTGCATGTAGGCATTGTTCAGGGAACAACCCATCTTGCGCATCGCCTCGGTCAGTTTCTCGGCCTTGGCGGTGACGATCTCGGCCCGCTCGTCCGACATCAGTCCGGCGATCGGCATTTCGACCAGCGCCAGTTCCTTGCCCCTGGAGAACAGCACGACCCCGCCGCCGACTTCGCCCAGTCGGTTCACGGCCAGCGCCATGTCCTGCTTGTTGGTGCCAACGCAGATGATGTGATGGGCGTCATGGGCGACGCTTGAGGCCATGGCGCAGTCGGCCATGTAACCGAAACCGGAGACGAAGGCATTGGTGACGCCACCCGTGCCCCTGTGCCGTTCGACCAACGCGATCTGACAGACGTCGTTGCGGCGGTCCATCGCGACCAGCCCGTCCTCGACCGGCAGATCGGCCTCCAGGGCCCGCGTCGGTGCCTGGTTCTCGATGACGCCGATCACCCGCACCCGCACCTCGTTGGCGCCCTTGGGTGCCGCGATATCGAAATCGCCGGCCTTCAGTTTCTTGCCCAACTTGACGGTGTTCTTCGCCGTCTTCGGATAATCATAGGCCGGGATATCGATGTCGAGCTTGCCGCCCTTGGCCAGCCTGACGCCGCGCGCATAGACCTCGTCGATGCTCATTGCGGCGAGATCGGAGACGACCAGCAGGTCGGCCAACCGCCCCGGCGCGATCGAACCGATCTCGCGTTCCAGTTTGAAATGCTGAGCGGTGTTGAGCGTTGCCATCTGGATCGCGGTCACCGGCTTCAGCCCCTGCTGGATGGCGTGGCGCACCACCCGGTCCATGTGGCCGTCCTGGACAAGAGTGCCGGAGTGGCTGTCGTCGGTGCAGAGGATGAAATTGCGCGGATCAATGCCGCTCTCCGTCACCGCCTTGATCTGAGAGGCAACGTCGTACCATGCCGAGCCCAGCCGCAGCATCGCCTTCATGCCCTGGCGCACGCGCGCGATGGCATCCTCGGCCCGCGTGCCTTCGTGGTCGTCCTCTGGGCCGCCGGCGACGTAGCCATGGAACGGCAAGCCAAGGTCACGCGAGGCATAGTGGCCGCCAACCGTCTTGCCAGCCTGAACCGTGGCGGCGATCTCGCCCGACATGACGGGATCGTTGGCGGCGACGCCGGGGAAATTCATCACTTCGCCGAGCCCGATGATGTTTTCCCAGGTCATTGCTTCCGCGACATCGGCGACCGTCAGCTCGGCGCCGGCATGCTCCAGCCCCGGTGCCGACGGCACGCAGGACGGCATCTGCACATGCACGTTGATGGGCATCGCCACCGCCTCGTCATGCATCAGCCGCACGCCTGGCAGGCCCAGCACATTGGCGATCTCATGCGGATCGATGAACATCGAGGTGGTGCCGTGCGGGATGACGGCGCGGCAGAATTCGGTGACTGTGACCATGCTGCTCTCGACATGCATGTGGGCATCACAAAGGCCGGGCACGAGGTAGCGGCCGCCGGCGTCGGCCACCTTGGTGCCCTGCCCGATCGTGTGGCTGGCATTCGGCCCGCAATAGGCGAAGCGGCCGCCTGATATGGCGATGTCGGTGCCGGCGATGATCTCGCCCGAATGGACGTTCACCCAGCGCCCGTTGCGGATGACCAGATCTGCGGGTTTGCGGCCCATCGCGACATCGACCAGATCGGTCGCCATTTCGGTCCACGGTTTGGGTTTCGTCGCGCGGACGGGCGGCTTCCTGATCATCAAAGACTCCTGTTTGTCCGACTGTGCCAAGCCGACGGCGTTTTGGCCAGCGAGGAAGAATGGATTTGCCTGGAGATTGCCGGATTACCCGGGTTTCACGTCGACTTCGACCTTGGCGTCGCCGGCTGAAATCCGCTCGGCGATACGCTCGACCTCGCCGCCCTTGAACGTGCCGCTGACCATGATTTCGCCGCCGCGTATCGGCTCCACGATGCGCGGCGACATCACCACGGCGCCGTCGATGCTGAGATCGACAATCTTGCCGACATTTGCCCCCGTAAACCTGGCAAAGGCTTTGCCGCTGTCGGGAGTGAGCTTCAGGCTGAGCATGGCCTGCCCCGAAACAGAATCGGGAACGGCCACGGCCTTGGCAGTGATAAGCGTCAGCGGTTCGGCCACGGCGGCCTGACCGACCAGCACCACCGCCGCGACGGCCGCGACCAAGCGGAACAAGATGCGCATGAAGGATCCTCTCACGATGGCGGTGTTTCGCACGAGGCGCGCGCCACCGCAATCGCGGCAGGACGCTACCCGCCAACTCCTTGAGACCCGCGAGGACGCTAACCGCGTTTGCAGAAATCCGATTCCGTTCTGCCGCAAATCAGGTTAGGCTCCGACCTGGGATCTATGACTCTTCTCGGGGAGTTCGATGCATCGCCTGATGGTCGCAAGTGCCGGTCTTCTTGCCCTGTCCTTGCCGGCATTTGCTGCCGACGCGACAGTCGATGTGCCGATGACCGCGCCTGGCTTCGACTGGACCGGCTACTATGCGGGCCTGCAGGCAGGATATGGCTGGGGCCGCTCCGAGATCACCACGACGGAAGGCGCGCCGTTTTCCATCACGCCGGACGTCGGTGGCGGGTTCGTCGGCGGCCATGTCGCCGGCCTCTGGCAGTTTGATCAGGCAGTGCTGGGCGCCGAGGCGGACCTCAACTATTCCTCGGTCGACGGCACGGCGCAATCGGGCCTGGGAGATACATTTGGCGCCGACATCAAATGGTTCGGGTCGGTCAACGCCAAGGCCGGCTTCGCCATGGACCGCCTGCTGGTCTATGGCATCGGCGGCATTGCCTTTGCCGGCATCGAGACGTCGCAGACCTTGGGGCCAGGGTTCGACAACACGGGCACAAATGTCGGCTGGACCGTGGGCGCAGGCGTCGACTACGCGCTGACAGACAAGTTCGTCGTCGGCGCGCAATATCGCTACTACGACTTCGGCTCAGAGAACCACGAGGCACCAGCCCCCTTCAACGACCGCGATCAGAGCGTGAAACTGAACACGGTCGGCATCAATCTCAGCTACAAATTCTGAACGCAGTTCCACGGGTGCCGTTTACGGCCTAGGTTTACAACGGCGGCGGCTACTTGCTGGAAAGGAGGCGGCCGGCGCCCCCAAGTGGGCGGGGGGATGGGTTGGCCTGAGAGGCGCCGGCCTAGGCGGATCAGATCCGCCACGCAGATATTTACCGATGCCCGCGGCGCGGATAATTCCGCGATCGCGCCAGTATCGTTATGCCACCTCCTCTGGGTGCGCGTTCGGCCACCGCAGAACACGACTTGACGGGCTGTGTCTGGCATCTGAAAAGGACGTGCCTGCGGACGTGGCGGAATTGGTAGACACAAGGGACTTAAAATCTGCCGTCAACTGGAGCAAGGGAATGGCGTGGGTTAGGGTTGTTCAACGTACCGGTTACTCAGTTTGCCCAAAGTGCGGAAATCCCGGCTTTGACCTTGAGCCGGGAGAAGACGTCCATGACGAGAGCGCCAAGATAGTGTGTGGCAAATGCGGATACGTTTGCTCTGCCAACGAGTGGCCGACGGTGTCCGAAATCAAACCGGAAACACCATAATTTAGATTTCCTACGGCTGGTCAGTACTGCTGCTTTCGGCCGTTTCATTTTCGATGGCCACGCGCTGAACCACCTCGGGGGACACATGCATGATGGTAATATCGAAAGCCCGATAAGCCTCATCTGGCGTAATGCCGCGTTCGATTTCCGCCTCCGTCATGCTATCCTTCAGTTGCTCGTTGCGCAGTTTGGTCAGGATTGATCCAAGCCCATGGTGATGGCCGAAACTCGGCGCGATATATTCGCCTGAGGGCGTCCAGCCGCCGAAGTGCATCGCAAGATGCACATCGTGGAGTTCCTCCGGATCAGACGCGCAAATCCTGACTAGCTCTTTGATGAGGTCCTCAATTGCAGCTTTGGTCATGTATGCGGTTACGCCCATGACATCCAATCGCAGCGCCAAGCTTTGCGGTCCGGCCGACATCTTTTTCGCTGGTTTTTTCGATGGTCGCCTAGGTGTCTAGTCCCGGAGTGTGGGGGAATCAGTCATGCTGATCCTTCATTCAGGGATAAGCTATGGGACAGATA